>JAJDDT010000052.1 GCA_029260165.1 Phycisphaerae bacterium
CCATTCATGCGCGTCGGAACTTACCCGACAAGGAATTTCGCTACCTTAGGACCCTCATAGTTAGGGCCGCCGTTTACGGGTGCTTCGGTTGCCAGCTTCTCCCCGAAGGGATAACCGCCTTCCTTAACATTCCCGCACCGAGCAGGTGTCAGTCCCTATACGTCCTCTGTACGAGTTAGCAGGGACCTGTGTTTTTGATAAACAGTCGCCAGAGCCGATTCACTGCGCCCGCCCACCGAAGTGGGACGGGACCCCTTATCCCGAAGTTACGGGGTGAATTTGCCTAGTTCCTTAAGGACGGTTCTCTCGAGCGCCTTAGGCTACGCGCCTCACCTACCTGTGTCAGTTTTAGTACGGATCCGCTGATTGCCACCGCAGCTTTTCTCGGTTCCTTATCCACGCACTTCGGCAACAAATTGGCCTCACCCTTTCGGGAACCCTCATCTTATAGTGGGCTGCACTTCAAAGAAACGCACTACGGATTGATCGCCCAACGGAGCGCAGGAATATTAACCTGCTGTCCATCGACTACGCCTTTCGGCCTCGCCTTAGGTCCCGGCTAACCCTGGGCGGATTTACCTTCCCCAGGAACCCTCAGGTTTACGGCGAGAAGGATTTTCACCTTCTTTATCGTTACTCATACCGGCATAATCACTTGATAGGCCCACCACCGCTCCTTACGGTACGGCCTGTAACTGCCTATCAACGCTCCCCTACCGCGAAGCCATCCCGAAAGACGACCTCACCCGCAGCTTCGGTACCACACTTAGTCCCGTTCATCATCGGTGCCCAATTTCTCGACGGGTAAGCTGTTACGCACTTTTTAAATGGTGGCTGCTTCTAAGCCAACATCCCCGCTGTCTCGGAAAAAGGACTCCCTTACTCACTCAGTGTGATTTGGGGACCTTAGCTGGCGGTCTGGGTTGTTTCCCTTTTGACCACGGAAGTTAGCTCCCGTAGTCTGACTCCCAGGATACGCATGACGGTATTCGGAGTTTGATTGAGGGAGGTAGGCGGGTAGCCCCCTCGTCTCATTCAGTAGCTCTACCCCCGTCATGTATTACCTGAGGCTAGCCCTAAAGCTATTTCGGGGAGAACGAGATATCTCTGAGTTTGATTAGACTTTTACTCCTCCCCACAGCTCATCGGATAACTTTTCAACGTTAACCCGTTCGGTCCTCCGTGTCCTTTTACGGACACTTCAACCTGGCCATGGGTAGATCACTCAGTTTCGCGTCTACCGCCTGCGACTCACGTCGCCCTATTCAGACTCGCTTTCGCTTCGGCTACTCTGCGGAACAGATTAACCTTGCCACAAACGGTAACTCGCCGGTTCATTATGCAAAAGGCACGCGGTCACACTTGTAAACATAGTGCTCCCACAGCTTGTAGGTGCTTGGTTTCAGGTACTTTTAACTCCCCTTAAAGGGGTACTTTTCACCATTCAGTCGCCTTACTGGTTCACTATCGGTCGTCGAGTAGTACTTAGCCTTGGATGGTGGTCCACCCTGCTTCACACGGAATTCCACGAGCTCCGTGCTACTCTGGGACACCTCTCACAGGAGGGCTCTCACTTTCGGATACGGGGGTGTCACCCGCTGTGCCCGGCCTTTCCATGCCGTTCTCCTAGCGATGCCTTTGTAACTCCTCAAGGGCCCGCAACCCCAGGAAGCAAGCTTCCTGGTTTGGGCTGGATCCGCTTTCGCTCGCCGCTACTAACGGAGTCTCGGTTGATTTCCTTTCCGGCAGGTACTTAGCTGTTTCAGTTCCCTGCGTTGGCTTCTTACGGACTATACATTCATCCGTAGATGACGCCATCTGGTTGCCCAGTGACGCCCGGTTTCCCGATTCGGAGATCCCCGGATCAAAGCGTGTTTGACCACTCCCCGGGGCATATCGCAGCCTGCCACGTCCTTCGTCGCCTCTCGACGCCAAGGCATCCCCCAAGCACCCTTACGAGCTTAGCCACATTAATGAGAAGCTGAGACAAAACCCAAAACGCGGGTTCTGCACACTGCTCTTCAACGCGACAAAGCCGCTCGTAAACGTTAAACTCTACTTGCTGACACGTTGCAGGATACATTACGCAAACGGTTGCCCGTCCACGTCGCGTACCCAGCGCTCATTGTCCACGATACCTTAACAGACCTCATCGCAACCGTACGCGAACGCACGATACGCAACGAGGCCACATCCGCCTATTCATTTGTCAAAGAGCACAGCAGCAACGTGTGCGACACTTTGTTGCCCACCCTGCTGCGAGTGGGGGAAGGTACCACAGCCACTACGGGCGTCAAGAGCGCCTGGGTAGATTTTCCGGCAAAAAAATGCGTGGAACGCAAACTCTTGTCTGAACAGTACTTCCGGTCGATCGCAGAGGTGGCTGGCCAGGTTTCCCCACCCGGGTGAACCTGGTGTTTTGTTGCTTGTCGTTTGGTGGTTGGGTGGCCTATGGATTTGGCCCTGGGGGGACTCGAATCCAAACCAGGAATCGAGTCCCTCACCTCTAAAGAGGTGGGCCACCCAAGTGGGGGTGAGGCGTCATATCATCTGTCATGAAGCTCTAGTTCAGGGACCTTGGTATCCATTGGCCGTGGCCGTTTTGGCCGACGAAATTGTAGTTTTTGACGATTTGGGTTCCACGTGAGAAGGTTTGTTCGGCGAATCCTGCGAGACTCCAACCCTGGAACGGGCTCCAGTCGCAGTTGGTTTCCATTTTTCGCCAATCGACCTTTTTGGTTTTGGTTGGGTGGATGATGGCGATGTCGGCGTCTGAGCCGACGCGGATGGTGCCTTTTTTCGGGAACATGCCCATGAGTTTGGCGGGGTTGGTGGAGCATTTGTCGACGAACTGATTGATGGTGATGCGACGCTTGCGGACGCCATGGGTGTAGACGGTGGGCAGAAGGGTTTCGAGACCCGGCATGCCCATCGGGATTTTGGTGAAGTCGCCTTTCCACATAGATTTCTGCTTCGTGGTGAAGGTGCAGGTGTCGGTGGAGACGTTGCAGACCTCGCCATCCTGAATTCCCTTCCACAGTCGGTTGATGTCTTTCGGGCGCTTGAGTTGCGGGCAGGTGGCGTACATGTGGCCATCTTTTTTCCTGAAATTTGAATCGTCGAGAACGAGGTATTGGGCGCAGGTTTCTGCGACGATGTCGACACCGTCGGCTTGTGCTTTTTTGATGAGGTCTGCGCCTTCTCCGGTGGACATGTGGACGACGAACGTCTTGCCGCCGGTGACTCTTGTCCAGTGGATGACGCGTTCGATGGCTTCTGCTTCGACGAAGTTTGGTCGGGTGATGGTGTGGAGGTAGGCGCCGTGTTTTTTCATATCGGGTTTGTTGTGGTGTCGATCGATGAGCAGGTCCAGGACGCGTGATGACTCAGCGTGGACGAGGAGCATGCCGCCGTGCTGTTTGAGGGTTTCGAGGGCGGCGTACATGGCTGCGTCGTCGGACTGCCAGCCCTGGCTCTCATAGATCATGAATTGCTTGAAGGTCGGGTACCCTTTGTCGATGAATTTTTTGATGTCCCTGCCGTGCTTTTCCCATTTGGTGATGGCAACGTGAAAGGCGTAGTCGATGCAGGCTTTTCCTTCGGCTTTTGCGTGCCAGTTGTCGACGGCTTGCTGGAGCGATTCGTTGCCGTAGGGGATGGCGAAATCGATGAGACTTGTGACACCACCGCAGGCGGCTGCCCTGGTTCCGGAGTCGTAGTCGTCGGAGGAGGTTGTTCCGCAGAATGGGAGGGCGAGGTGGACGTGGACGTCGATGCCCCCCGGGATGACGTATCTGCCTTTGGCGTCGATGATTTTTGCGTCGTTTTTGTTTTCGGCGGTGAGGTTTTTGGCGATGGCGACGACCTTTTCGCCACGGATGCCGACGTCGGTGAGGGTGGTGTCGTTGGCGGTTACGACCTTTCCGCCTTTGATGATGGTGTCGAGTTTCATGGTGGGGCCTCCGCTTTCGTGACGGGTTATCTGTTGATTCGGTGATGATCGGTTTGGGACGTGTGGACGTCAAGGGGGACGGGTTTGCGCGTGCCAACGCGGTGTGCAGAGCAGCGCACGTCCCCGGGTGCCGCTGCAGTCCCCGGCACCACGGATGCGGGGGTCCCCGATGAAAGGCCAACCGGGCATGTGACCCCCTGTGCTTTCGGTGCTTTCTATACCTTTTGGAGCACCGGAAGACGGACGATCGGCAGGTTCAGGTCCGGCGTGGGTTCTTTTTCGATCGCCCAACTGATTTCCCTGCCGGTGTCGAGGCTGATCATCGGTATTCGGGCACGCTCCAATCCTTCGTATGGTTCGATCGGACCGTTTTTGAGCTTTCTCGACCACGCCCACAAATGCGGAATGGTAATGAGAAGCCCGATTTGCCCGACGATTTGGCAGATGAGCCGTGGCACCTTGAACGCCTTGCGATCGAAGAGAATGCGCAGCGTTTTCAGTGGGTTGTAGAATCTCCCATAGGCGCGAAGAATATTGACCTGCCGTTCCCATGGCGATTCGTTGACGGAAGCTACCACATGGTTTCCGTCGAAATAGGCTTCGGGAACCATCTCACCTGCCACCTTGCGAAACAGGACGCCGTCCTTTGCGGCGGGTTCGATATTGCGCGTGCCGACGGCAGGTCCGAGATAGGTGCATTGATAGCTGACGGCTCCGTGGTCGAACAGGTGGTCGGCCTGGTTGAGCAATCCCGCAAGATCGCCTGCCGGAGATTTGAGCGGTTGCTCGTCGCTGTGGATCATCATGACCATCGGATGGACGCCGACTTCATGCATGGTTTTGAACAATTCGGTTGTCTTGCCAGGTGTCTGCCCCTTGTTGATCAAACCGGCGGTGATATCCTCGATTCCGAACCAAATCGCCTGCAACCCTGCCTTGCGACAAAGCGGCAGGATATCCTGGTTGGCATGCACGTCGAATTCGGTGGCTTCGGTGTAAAAGCTGATTTGTTTGCCGAGCGGTTTGCCCTTTGACGTCGTTTGAGCCATCCCGCTCATGAGATCGATGACGGTTTGGCGATCGTTGAAGAAGTTGTCGTCTGTGCTGAAAAAGTGACGAATACCGAAATTCTCGAAAATATGCTTGATTTCAGCTGATATTCGCTCCGGACTCTTGTGTCGCCATGTTCGTTGATTGGCAGCGGGTATCGGACAGAACGAGCAATTGAATTTGCAGCCATGGGTGGTCACGACAGACGCAATCGGCGTCCGCCACGCGACCTTTTTGGCCGGCAGGGGATGAGGCTTCAAGCCCGGACCACTGTGCGGTGGTTCCAACAGTCGATAGCCCGCATCGGGCATCGGCACTTCGTCGAGATCCCGCAATAGCCGTTGTATACCGGTGTTGACAGCGATCGGTTGATCCGGCGCGCTGTCCGGCGAGAGATAGACAAGCCCCGGCGTCTTGTCGAGTGCGCCATTGAACCGGCAGCGCTCGAACCCGGAGCGCATCGAACCGGAACCGTGTTGTTCAGCCACAATGGTTTCGAGAAGATCGAGCAGCACGAAGGATTCACCCGTGACCACGCAATCCGCTCCAACACCCGGTTCGGGACCGAGTTCGAAAAAATCGGCTGGTTCGTAGATCGCCTTGGGTCCGCCGACGAGAATCAGCGGTCGGTTTTCACCAAGCGTGCAGGCTTCGCGAATCAATTCGTACGATTTTTCGGCGTGGACCTGCATCGACGAAATGAGCAGGACGTCGAGCGGGCGACCATCCAGAACGGCCTGACTCGGTCGGAAGTTGCGATTCCACTGTTGCAAGATGATGCGAAGGTGCTCAAAACCGCTCGCATGCAGAACATCCGCGAGCGTGCGAACCGAGCAGGGGGCCATCCGGCTGTCGGCGTACCAAAACGGCATGATGTGCGTGCGGTAGTCGAAAGCGTAGACGATGCCGATACGGACGTCATGGGCCGACGTCTGAGTACGAAGTCTTTCGATCGCGGCGGTGTAGACGCCGTCTGCGAGATATTTGTCGTCTGGTTTGCGTATTGGTAATTCCAAGTCGGCCTCACAGTGGTTAGAGAAAGATCGTTGCGCTTCGCCACACGCGGCGGGTGAACGGTGGCTGCACGCGCGCCAAAGCGTGACGACACCGTTCCATGATAGTCCCCGACCCGCGCGTAAGCCTACCGGGTCCCCCCTTATCGTCAAGAAAATCTTCCTCTTACGAGGGATCGCTGATGCCCGGGGGGCACCCGAATGTGGCTTTGCCGCCTCCTGTTCGAGGGATTCGGTGTTTGATGCGAGATTACTCGATTGACCAAATCGGCAATCGCCCCGGGGTCCAGGGCGCGTTTGCAGATTCGAGCCTGGATTCCAGAGCCATGAGTTCGGACCGCAGTTTTTTGAGATTGGCAAGCTCGTCCTCGAACAGTCGTCCGGCGTCGCGGTAGGCATCGCGTTGGGTTCGGGTTGGGGCTGACGTGACGCGCCAGTCCGCGGCGACACCGATGCGGGCATTGATGGACAGCGGTGTCGGCTCCTGATGCTTCAAACGCGTACGATCGCCGCTCAACTCCGTCTTGATGCGTTGGAGACGGTTTTTCAATGCACGCGCTTCCGTCAGAGTGGAGCGGTCGATGGATGGGGTGTCGATGATGGCTTTGGTGATGTGGTCGAGGCGGGTCTGGAATTCGCCGGTGATTTTGACCGCACCTTTGATCGCTCGCTGTAGACGAGCGACCTTGCGGTTGAAGCCCATGACGTCTTCGCGATCCGCAGCGGCAAACGTCGCCAACTCGAGCGGTGTCACCTCGAATGGAATCTGCCCGGTGATTTCGGTCACTTGGCCATCAATCTCCGTCGCGAGCGCGACCGTGTAGTTTCCCGGAAGCGCGAGCGGTCCGACGGGTGGCAGGTCCCAGGGCATTCGGTCTTTGGGTTCGGTGAGTCGGGTCGGCAGCATGGACGGATCTCGCAAATCCCACGCGACACGGCGCATCCCTTTTTCGCGTGATCCCGTGATCCGACGAATGACCTCGTCGGCTTCGTTGCGGACGACGAGCAGGATCTGCGGTTCCTTTTCCTCATCTTCGGCGCGAAGCTCTTCGATGGACGGGTAGGGAGACGGTTGATCGTTCTTGCCCGCCTCTTTTTCGGCGGCCCGACGTTTTTCGATTCGGGTTTGAATTTTTTCCCTGAGGTAGTATGTGAAGATAGCACCGAACGGTGGATTCGGAGCGACGAAATAGGACGCGCCTTGCGAACCCTTGCCCGTGACGCCGCCAAGGCGATCGTACTGGATGTAGCGCAGGGCGGGCTTGATCGGGAAAAGATGCTGTGCGTGCTCGAGCAGTTCCTCGGAAACAGCCCGAAGCGGTGAATAGTCGTCAAGGATGTAGAACCCGCGTCCAAACGTTCCAAGAACGAGATCGTTTTCGCGACGCTGAATGGCCAGGTCGCGAACGGCGATGACGGGGAGTCCGCCCTTGAGTTGCACCCATTTCTGACCACCATCGACGGTAAAGAACACCCCGAATTCGGTGCCGACAAACAGCAACCCGGGGTTCTGATGATCCTGCTGGACCGAATAGATGATCTGTCGGTCGGGCAGATCACCGGCGATGGATGTCCACGTCTTGCCACGGTCGTTGCTGCGCAACAGGTATGGCTTGAAATCGCCCATCTTGTGGTTGTCGAACGCGGCGAAAACGACATCCGGATCGAGTTGTGAGGCTGTCAGGCAACTGACGTAGGTGCGTTCGGGGACGTCCGGGAACGACTCGACGCGGTGCCATTCCTGCCCACCATTCCCGGTGATGCTGACCACGCCGTCATCGGTGCCGACGTAGAGCAAGCCCTCAACGAGCGGGGATTCATCGAGCGAGACGGCGTTGCCGTAGATGGATGTGGAGCGGTTTTTGGAGACGGCGTCCACACTTTGGATCTTGCCCATCACCTCGAGGGCGTTTCGGTCGAGCCCCCGCGTGAGATCGGGGCTGATGACTTTCCAACTGTCGCCGCGATCGCCCGAACGAAACAGTTTGTTGGCGGCGAAATAGACGCGTTTATGATCATGCGGGCTTAGGATCAGCGGCGAGTCCCAGTTCCAGACGTAGGGTTCCTCGCCGGGTGCTTCGCGCGGCTTGATATCGACGATTTCACCACTGCGACGATCGTGCCTGACAAGCCCGCCATACTGCCATTGGCTGTAGACGATGTTGGGGTCGGTCGGATCGACGCGTGTTTCGTAACCATCACCACCGACGGTGACGAACCAGTCGGCGTTGGTGATGCCACCGGGGTTGGTGGTGCGCGACGGTCCACCCTGCGAATTGTTGTCCTGGGTACCGCCGTAGACGTAGTAGAAGGGTTCGGAGTTGTCCACGGAGACGCGGTAGAACTGCGTCACGGGGAGGTTGTCCTTGTAGTGCCAGTTGCTTGCGAGGTCGAACGATTCATAGATTCCGCCATCGCAGCCAACCAGCAGGTGGTTTGTGTCGTTCGGGTCGATCCACAGCGCGTGGTCATCGACGTGTCGGAATTTTCGCGGGGCGCGTTTGAAATTCTTTCCGCCGTCGTTGGTGACGTGCATGATCGTGTCGAGGGCGTAGACGCGATCAACGTCCTGCGGATCGCAGACGAGTTCGTTGTAGTATTGCGGGCTGCCAGCCACATAATCGCCACGTTTTTCCCAGGATTCGCCGCGGTTGGTGGAGCGGAAGACGCCGCCTTTTTTCCGAGCGGCTTCGACGATCGCGTAGACAACATCCGGGTTGGCGGGCGAAACGCACAGGCCTATGCGACCCTTGTCCACCTTGGGCAAACCACTTTCGACTTTTCGCCACGTTGCACCGGCGTCCGTCGATTTGTGGATTCCGGATTCCGGGCCACCATTGATCAACGTCCAGACGTGTCGTCGTCGCTGGTAGGCGGAGGCGTAGAGAACGTCGGGATTTCGCGGGTCCATGTGGATTTCGTTGACGCCGGTGTCGTCACTGATGTGAAGGATGCGTTCCCAGTTTTGTCCGCCATCGGTGGTCTTGTACAGGCCGCGGTCACCGCCGGATCGCCACAGCGGTCCCTGGGCAGCCACATAAACGACGTCTGAATCGCGCGGGTCGACAACAATCATCCCGATGTGCTCGGATTCCTTCAGGCCTAGGTTTTTCCAGGATTTTCCACCGTCGCGCGAGCGGTAGACACCATCGCCGAAGGAGACGCTGCGCTGGCTGTTGTTCTCGCCGGTACCGACCCAAACGGTGTTTGGGTTGTTGGGGTCGAGCGTGACGCAACCGATGGAGTAGGAGCCTTCGCCATCGAAAACGGGTTCGTAGGTCGTCCCCGCGTTGTCCGTTTTCCAGACACCGCCGGAGCAGACAGCCACATAGTATTGCGACGGCTTTCCCGGATTAACCGCGAAATCGCAGATGCGTCCGGACATGAGGGCCGGTCCTATGGAGCGAAATTTGAGCCCGCTGAGGGTGTCAGCGCTCAATCCACCGACGGATTCCTCGTCGGCAACCTCCGTCTCAGCCAACAATGCCGGCGTGCACAACAGGATTCCAAGAATGGTGAGAGCAAGAAGCTGCCTGAGCATGATGTTTCCTTTCGCATCGATCGTCCAACCCGGTTTCCCGGTTCCGGCGGGTCGGCGGGGTTCCACTTGAGGAGCGTAGTCTAGCCGAAAGGACGGGGATTGATCGAGTCCGCCAGGAGGGCAGCGACGAAATCATACGTTTTCACGACATCGATTGATATTCGCGCTGCCGACCGCGGACGGTACTTGTTTCCAGCCGATTCGAACGCATTTAGGATACGGGACATGTTGGAACGGACTGGCGTGCTAACGATTGGGTTGATTGCGGTGATTGGCGCCAGCGGTTGTCGCCGCGGCCACACCGATGCGCATGGCGCGACTCCAACAACTGCCAAACGCCCCAACGTGATTTTTCTAACCGTTGACACGCTGCGAGCGGATCACCTGGGACTGTATGGCTACGATCGCCCGACGATGCCGTGGCTGGACGAGTTTGCCACAGAAGCCGTTGTTTTCGATAACGCGGTGGTCCCCAGGGGGTCTACGCGGGCGAGTTATGCGTCGATGCTGACCGGGTTGTATCCGTATCGACACGGCGCTCGAAGCAACCGACTTGTGTTGCACGAAGACAATCGAACGCTGGCGGAGGTGTTGAAAACAGCCGGGTATCGAACGGGGGCCTTTGTGAGCAATTTCGTGCTGGTTGCGGAATTGAGCGGGTGCGATCAGGGGTTTGATGTCTACGACGATCGACTGACGGACAAGGAGCTATTCCGCACCAATTACGAACGGTCGGCCAATCAGACGGCGGACGCGATTTTGAGCTGGCTGGAGAACGATCCGCCGCAACCGTTTTTCCTGTTCACGAATTTCATCGATCCCCATGGCCCCTACCTGCCGCCTGACAAGTATCGCAAACAATTCCAATCCGGAAAAACGAAATCGTTGGACCCCGGGGTGATTCCGGATTATCAGTCCAGGGCTGGTGAACGGGCGGACCTGTACGATTTCATCGATCGGTATGACGCAGAGATTCGGTATACAAACGATGCGATCGAACGCGTCGTTGCCGGTTTGAAATCAAAGGGAATCTGGGAAAACTCGATTGTCGTTTTCACGGCGGACCATGGTGAGTCGTTGGGGATGCATGGCCTGTACTTCGAACACCATTTTCACGTCTGGGAAGAAACTACCCGCGTCCCGCTGGCGATCAAACTGCCTGGAGACTGGACCATGGAAGGCAGGCGTGTGACCGAGGCTGTGTCGCCGATGGACCTGATGCCGACGGTTTTGGGCAATGGTAGCGGATGGGTCGGGATTGATCCGCCAACCGGGATGGACGGGGTCGATCTAACACCGCTGATGAAAGGGGTTGATGTCCCAGCCCGATCCATGTTTGTGGAATTCCCATCCGTCGCATCGCCGGCGCGCAATCCGTTTCCGGATGTCTGGGCGATCCGGACCGCCACGCATAAATTGATCATGGTGACGGATATTGAATCCGGCGCGACGCAGCAGAAGGCGTTGTACAATTTGCGCGACGATCCGAACGAGCAACACCCGCTGCCGCTGGACGGACGACACGGCGAGTTGAAACAACTGACAACGGACCTCGCGGACCATGTGTCTCGCGTTCGCAGGCACAAGCTCCCGTTTGTTGTGACCGAGTATGAGGTGCCGATCAAGGATCGGCCGGAATTCGTCAGACGCAGCAACAAACGTGTGCGGACAAGAACCTTGACGGATGAGCAAGTTGATCGTCTTCGTGGGCTTGGCTATGTCAAATAATCCAGCGGGGACAATATAATGTCGGCGATCACGTTTGAACCGATGCGAACGCCGCTGGATGCGACGGTGCGACTTCCAGGGTCAAAAAGCATGACCAACCGCGCGTTGATCCTGGCTGCGCTGGCGCGAGGAAAATCCAGACTGACCGGTGCGTTGTTTTCCGAAGATACCGAGCGAATGCTCGACGCGCTATCGACGCTTGGGTTCACCATCGAGACGGACTCGTCTCGCGCGATCATTTCAATCACCGGACATGGTGGGCACGTCCCGAAACCCGAGGGAAACATCCATTGCGGGAATTCCGGAACAACGATTCGGTTTTGCACCGCCCTGGCAGCGCTTGGTCATGGTGATGTACGGCTCGATGGTATCGCGCGGATGCGCCAACGACCGATCGGTGCCTTGGTGGAAGCGCTGCGACGTCTTGGCGGGTTGTTCGAGTATGAGAATATCGACGGGTATCCCCCCCTTGTCGTTCATGGACGAGGACTGACCGGCGGAGAGACGCAATTCACGCGACCGGAATCGAGTCAGTTTGTCTCAGCCATCATGATGGTCGCGCCGTCATCGTTTCAGGACACCTATATCGACGTTGTCGGAGGGCTTGTGAGTCAGCCCTATGTGACCATGACAGCCAACATGATGAAACAATTCGGCGTTGATGCGATCGTGCACATCGACGGGGAGGATGCAAAGATCGTCATCCCCGCACCGCAGAATTATCAGGCGCGAGAATACGCCATCGAACCCGATGCGTCGAACGCGTCGTATTTTCTGGCTGCACCCGCCATCGTCGGTGGGCGAGTGACCGCAGTGGGGATCGGAACCGGGAGCCTGCAAGGCGATGCGCGGTTCGTGGACGCGTTGGAACGGATGGGGTGCACCATCGAGCGGTCAGCCGATCGCCTGACCGTCACCGGTCCTGCCGGTGATTCCCGACCGAGAGGCATTGACATCGACCTGAACGACATGCCCGACATGGTTCAGACGCTGGCGGTCGTCGCACTGTTCGCGGACGGTTCGACGCACCTCCGCAATGTTGGCAATCTTCGGGTGAAGGAGACGGACCGGTTGGCTGCGCTGGCGACCGAATTGAGGAAGCTCGGGGCTGACGTTGTGGAACGCGAGGACGGCATCTCAATCACACCGCCCGATAATATTCTACCTGCCAGCGTGGCTACCTACGACGATCACCGAATGGCCATGAGCTTCGCGTTGGCAACACTGGGGGCGGGGAATATCGCGATCGAGAATCCCGCGTGCGTTTCCAAGACATTTCCCCGCTTTTTTGATCTGTGGGCGCAACTTGTGCGCGGCCAATCGTCGATATCGTAAGGTAGTTTGGGACGTCTCTGCCCCGCACGCGTTCAAGCCCGGGGATGGGTTTGTCCGATAAACAGGAGCGTTCCTGCATTCCAATGGTAATATCTGGCGGCGAGAATCGTGGCTGACGTTCTGGAACAATCCGAAGTTGATTCCCTTCTGCAAGCGGTCGAAGCCGGCACGCTTGAGGAGGACCATTCCGCAACTTTTGCGCGACTGGAAGACGAGCGCCACCGCGATATTCAGACCTACGATTTCAAGCGCCCCGAGCGTGTCAGCAAGGACCAGATGCGGGCGTTGGAAAGTCTTCACGAAAGCTTCGCACGAAATTTTGGAGCAGCTTTGTCGGGTTTCCTGCGAACCATCATCGAGGTGCGCGTCGCGACGGCTGAGCAGTTGACCTACAGCGAATTTATTCACTCGCTACCGAATCCGACCAACTTCAATCTCGTCTCAGCCGAACCGCTTGAAGGGCAGATGTGCCTCGAACTCAGTCCGCTGATCATTTTCCCCATCATCGATCGTCTTCTGGGAGGGTCGAGCAATGAGACCTTCGTCCCTCAACGACCCTTGACGATGATCGAGTTGAGACTGGTGCGTCGGATCACCGACCGCGCGTTGCTCAACCTCACCGAGGTCTGGTCGTCCCTCGTCGAGGCGAATTTCAAGCTCGAAGAGGTTGAGAACAACCCGCACCTCGTCCAAATCGTCGCGCCGAATGAAGTCGTCGTCGTGCTTGGTTTCGAGATCAAGATGGGCAACCGTTCCGGCACGATGAGTTTTTGCATACCATTCAACGTCATCGAACCCGTGATGAGCAAATTGGCGACCCAGGGTTGGCTCGCCTACAAGCGTCGCGCGAGCGCTGAAGCCAAAAACGACGAAATCGCCGGTGAAATCGTTCAAACACAGGTAGACATGACCGCAGTCCTGGCAGAGACGGACATCAATGTTCAGGAACTGCTCAATCTGCAGGTCGGCGACATCATTCAAACAAGCAAACCCGCCAACTCGCCGCTGCTGTTGAAGGTCGCCGGCAGACAAGGCTACGCCTGCTCACACGGAAAATACAAAGACCACCGCGCGATAAAAATCCTCCGCGAAGCCAAACCCAACGAACGGTTTTAGTGCTTCGTCACTCGTCGTTTGATGGTTTGGGTGGCCCATGGCTTTAGCCGTGGGGGAGTCGAATCCAAACCCGGAAACGAGTCCCCCACCTCTAAAGAGGTGGGCCACCCATGTGCTGATAATGTCAAACCATCTGTCATGGCGCACCAGGATGCTCCGTCCGATGAAACGTCGCCACTTGTGGCACGGCGGGATCAATGTAGCGTCACCCCTCGTGGGTGACGAAAGCACAAGACGACGTCAGCCTGCGATCGCGCCGCCCACAAGGGGCGACGCTACAAAAGACGCGACAAAACAGGTGCATGTATAACATCGGCGATTGTGCTACCCTGTGCACATGGATTGGACGCTCAAGAAGGAACAGCCGTGGATCAGGTTGGCAGCTGCGTTTCTGATTGTCCGCGGGACGCATGATCTGATCATCACAATTCTTTGGTTACGGGCGAACTCGTCACCCGTATTTGGGGACCTGTGGTTGGCGGAGAATTGGGCCACTCTCGAAACACTACTATTCGTACTGAGTATCTTCGTGCCGGTATTGACGCTCATCCCTGGCATCCTGGTTTTTATATATCGACAACATGCCAAGAACATTATTATCATCGCATGCGCGGCGATAGGCTTGTCTTATTCTGTCAAGCAACTGCTGGCTTTTCTCGTCTACAGCAGGCTACTGTCGCTCACCTATGTCAATGCGGTGATTGAATCCTTCATTTTTCAAAGCATCCATATCCCTGTCGCCTGCGTGGCTGTTGGGCTGGTTGTCGCGCGGCGCAACTTGTCGGGACGACGATTCCTCGAATTAACCGCGATATTTCTGATCGCTGATTGGGGATGCGTGGTTTTCGGCATCACATTCCATGTGGCCAGGGGACTGATTCTGGAAGGATCGAGCAGCCTGGGACTCTATGCCAACTTGCACACGACCCTTATTGTCGGACTAGCGTTTGCCATCTTCCTTGCCTCGATCCTCTTGTTGTTCAATCAGCATCGCGGGGTTTTCTGGACGTCTGTCATCGCGGCCTGCGCCATTGTTAGAGGGATGGCTTTTTTCTACGCGCTGCATGGTAACTCATGGCGATTTCTGGTGCCCCGCTTTGAAAACCTCGTAAATTCCTCCAGGGTCTACGCAACCATTTTGATGTACCCTGGATTGGTGTGGTTCGTCTTCAGGCACATCAGGACGGCATCCGATATGAACTGTTGCTCCAACTGCGACTACAACCTCACCGGCAATCTTTCGGGGGTTTGCCCGGAATGCGGAACAACCATCGAAGCCACCGCCGCATCCACCGCTTGATCGAACCTCGCAAATCGCGAAGATGTGCGGACCATGAGCAATGAGACAGACATCACGATATACACCGACGGTGCGTGCAGCGGAAACCCCGGACCCGGAGGCTGGGCGTACCTGCTGCGGCACGAGTCCACCGGGCAGGAAAAAAGAGGCTCCGGCGGCGATCCGTACACAACCAACAACAAGATGGAGCTGATGGCCGCCATCGAGGGACTGCGATCGCTGACCGAGCGATGCCGTGTCAACGTCGTGACCGACAGCCAATACGTCAGCAAGGGGATGACCGAGTGGGTGACGGGCTGGATTCGCAAGGGATGGAAACGCGGCAACAAACCCGTCAAGAACGTGGAACTTTGGAAACAGCTCGTCGCCCTTTGCGAACAACACGACGTGACGTTCGAGCATGTGTTCGGACACGCTGGGCATCGCGAAAACGAGGAATGTGACCGGATGGCCGTCGCCGCCGCCAGGGAAGCAGCGCACAGATAGCCTGATCCCATGAACGACGCCATGCAACAAAAACCAAAACTCCGATTCGTCGAAGCCTTTCCATTGGGAGAGGGTCAGCCCGGAATGTACGCCTTGCGCGATCCGAGCGAATTGGCCAACGACGGGTTGACCGTATCCGAAGCAGCGTTGTTCCTGCTGTCGCAATTCGACGGCGAACGGACGCTGGCGACGATGGCGGAGGCGTTTGAAAATCGCTATGGCCAACCCGTCGCCGACGAGACGCTTCTGGAACTGGTCGAACGACTTGAGCAATCGCGACTCCTCGACAGTCCCACTTTTGACGCCTTTCTGAAATCACTCCACGACGAGTATCGACAGGCCCCGGTTCGCGAGTCCACCTGCGCCGACCTTTGGACAAGCGCCGACGAAGCCCGCAACTACATGGCCAACATGCTTCCGAACACCAATGGCCAAGTTGCCACAGATCGCGTTGTCGGATTGATCGCACCCCATCTGGATTTTCCGCGAGGGTTTCCATGCTACCGGGAAGCGTATGGCGTGTTGACGGGACGCGATTGTCCCGAACGTGTCGTGATCCTCGGTACCAACCATTTCGGGCAGGCGACGTCGGTTGTTGCAACAACCAGGGCGTTCCAGACACCGTTCGGAACAACCGCGGTGGACGAATCGTTCCTTCGCGATGTTGAGCAACGCTGCGGGCAAAATCTGTGCACCCACGAGTTCGACCACAAACGCGAGCATTCGGTTGAATTACAGGTGATGTGCCTGCAGCACCTGTTCGGAGCCGACCGCTTCAAAATCGTCCCGTTCCTGTGCCCAAACCCCTGCGGACCGTCCGGGATGAAACCCTATGACGGAAACGGCGTGGATCTGGACGCGTTCGCCAACGCCATCGGCGACACCTTACGGGCGGGTGGGGGAGATACACTGTTGGTGGCTGGTGCGGACCTGAGTCACATCGGTGGACAATTCGGCGACGCGTTTCAAATCGGTGAAGAGTTTCTATCGACCGTCGAATCACGCGACCGAAAAGCATTGGAACGACTCATCGATCGCGAGCCGACGTCGTTCGTCGAATCAGTCGCCCGCGATGAAAACCCAACCCGAATCTGCAGCGCCGGGTGCATGTACGTCGTGGCCGAAGCGTTGTCTGACGCAAAACCCGAACTGCTTGGTTATCATCAAGCCTTCGACGACGAGCAGCAGATCTGCGTGACGTGTTCTGCCATCGCGTACACAATACCTGCGTGATGGATTTTCACGCTGTATATTTGAATATCATCGCCGGTCGTGGCGGAATGCTCGCGTCAGCCGCAAGAGGCGCGCTCACCGCGATGTCGATACCCTACGGAATCGCCGTCGATTGGCGAAACCGGCGTTTCGATTCCGGTGCTCACGAAATCTTCGACCTCCCCGTACCGGTCATCAGTGTCGGCAACATCACCACCGGCGGAACGGGCAAAACACCGTTGGTCATGAACCTCGCCAGGCGTCTGACGGATCGCAACCTGCGACCCGCCATCGTGTCTCGCGGATACAAATCTGCCCACGACCATCTCGGTGACGAACTGACCATGATCTCGCAGCGACTGCCAAACGTACAATGCATCGCCAATCCGAATCGGGCTGACGGCGCACACGCCGCCATCGCAACCGGCGCGAATGTCATCCTTCTGGACGACGGGTTTCAACATCGGCAGCTCGCCCGTGACCTGAACATCGTCGTCATCGACGCGACCAATCCGTTCGGGTTCGGGCACCTGCTCCCACGCGGGTTGCTCCGCGAACGCCAAACGTCATTGATCCGCGCAGATCTCGTGCTGATTTCCCGATCGGACCTCGTCGACAACGATGCGACAAGTGCCCTCGTTGATCATGTCGCCCAATTGGCACCAGCCTCAACGATCATCCGTTGTGTCCATCAACCCACGGGTTTGTACACGTTGGAGACGCGCGAGAAGGCAGAAAAACCAACGCGCGCAATCCTGTTTGCCGCGATCGGAAACCCGACCTCCTTTGAAAAAACCATCCGAAACACGGGCATCGATGTTGTGCAAACCAGGTGGTGGCCCGATCATCACAACTATGATGGTCGCGACATCGCCGAACTACGCCGACTGGCATCAGGAGTCGAACACGACGCGCTACTAACCACCGAAAAAGACGCGGTAAAAATAGGGGAATTGGATTTGTCCGGACTCGCACCCATTCTGGTCCAGCCCATCGACATCGCCTATCCGGACAATGGCGAAAACGTGCTAAACGAACATCTTGATCGAGTATTGATGCAATTTATCCATGATTGAACGACGATTAGATGTACTGATTGTCGGGGGCGGAGGAGCCGGGCTGTGGCTGCTCGACCGCGTCCGTCGCCACGGGTTCTCAACCCTGCTCGTCGAAAAAACCGCGCTCGGATCGGGTCAGACGATCGCGTCCCAGGGGATCATCCATGGTGGGTTGAAATACACGCTTTCCGGAATGCTAAACACGTCCGCCCGCGCCATTCGCGACATGCCCGAACTGTGGCGAAAGTGTCTGGCAGGCCAATCCGAGCCTGACCTCCGCGACGCCGTCGTCCGCTCGCCGCAATGCTATCTGTGGCGGTCCCAATCGATCCGCTCACGCGTCGCAATGTTGGGCGCGCAGAAAGGCCTGCGCTCCGCCGCCGCGAAAATGACCAACGCCGACCGACCGACCATCCTTCGCGACTGCCCCGGTGATGTTTTCAGTGTGGCTGAGCAAGTGCTCGATGTCGCGTCCCTCCTGAAAACCCTATCCATCCGAAACAAACGACACATCATCCTGGGCGAAATACGATTCGCACCCGAATCCACAAACGCGCCAATCACCTACACCGTTACCGAACCCCAAACCAACCGATCAATCAACATCCAAGCCGACCACGTCGTTCTGACCGCTGGCGCGGGCAACGCAACCCTCATCGATCAACCCGGTCTCTCAACCCATACCATGCAACGTCGCCCCCTCC
The DNA here is from genome assembly GCA_029260165.1 of Phycisphaerae bacterium. Classification (GTDB taxonomy): domain Bacteria; phylum Planctomycetota; class Phycisphaerae; order UBA1845; family UBA1845; genus OFTM371. The sequence goes on from JAJDDT010000052.1 coordinate 18,496, forward strand.
ACATGGTCATGGCTCGAGGAGACCTGCCGGAACTATACGGACATTGCGTCGACTGGGACAAAACCCGCGCCACCATCACGTCCGCCACCGATTCCAACGGACGAAACACCTGGTACATCGGCGGGCAGATTTCCGAAGACGGCGTCAAAATGAAGCCCGACGAATTGGTCCGGCACGCCCGAAACGAGCTAACCGAAATCATCCCCAACTGGTGCAACAAGGGACTCGAATGGGCCACCTTTCGCGTCGACCGCGCAGAAGCCAAAACCACCACCGGATTCCGACCAACAGGACCGGAGATCCGACAAAAAGGCCCCATCATCACCGCTTGGCCGACGAAACTCGCACTCGTCCCCGAATTGTCCAACATGATCACGCGCACCATCAAGCAGGAACCCGAACACGACGACTCCTGGATCGACGAACTGGCCGACTGGTCCAAACCCAAAGTCGCACGCTATCCATGGGAGGAGGTCAAACAGTGGCGGCAGATCAACTAAACATCTCGCCCATCGGATTCGGCGCGTTCAAAATCGGACGCAACGCACAAATCAAGTACCCAACCGCGTTCGATCTCCCGGACGATGAGTCATCAACCAACCTTCTGAACACCGTGCTCGACATGGGCATCAATTTCATCGACACCGCCCCCGCCTACGGAATCAGCGAACAACGCATAGGCCAGGCGCTGTCACATCGCCGCAGTGAATTCACCCTGGCGACGAAAGTCGGCGAGACATTCTCCGACGGAAAATCAGCCTACGCATTCGACCAAAAATCCGTCCGCCGTTCCGTCGAGCAAAGCCTGAAACGACTTCGCACCGACACGATCGACCTCCTGTTCATCCACGCCCCGCGTGACGACCTCCGGACCCTCACCCAGACCGACATCGTCGAAACAATGCAAAAACTTCGCGACGAGGGAAAAACGAAAAAAATCGGGTTCTCCGGATACACCGAAGCTGCCTTCCAATCCGCCCTCGATTGGGCAGACGCCATCATGGTCGAATACCATCTCAACGACCGATCCCTCGCGTCCGTCATCGCCGACGCAGGCAAACGAAGCCTGTCCGTCATCGTCAAGAAGGGTCTCGCCTCGGGAAATCTCGACGCCAATTCCGCCACCACCTTCGTCCTTCAAAATCCGAACGTGACAAGCCTGGTCATTGGAAGCTTGAATTCCGACCATTTGCACGCGAACATACAGTCAGCCAGGAACGTTCGACCCAACGCTTTCGCAGGAAAATAACATCACCCCATCAACAAACGGTTTCACCATGGGACATCCAACCATCTTTCTCGATCGCGACGGAACGCTGGTGATCGATCCCGGGTTCATCGACCACCCCGACAAGGTCCAACTCGTCCCCGATGCCTGCCAAGCCGTTAAACGATTCCGAAAAGCCGGCTTCAAAATCGTGATCGCCTCAAATCAGTCCGGCGTCGCTCGCGGATTCTTCGACGAAGACCAACTCGCCAGAATCCACGACCGCTTGACCAAACTCCTCGCCGAAGGCGACGCAACCATCGACGCCATCTACTACTGTCCCTACCTCGACGGACCTGAAGCAAAGATCGACGCCTACCGACGCAACAGCGACTTGCGCAAGCCCGCCCCAGGTATGTTGCTCAGCGCTGCCACCGACCTGAACCTCGACCTGTCACGATCATGGATGATCGGCGATGCGACACGCGACATCCAGGCAGGCCAAGCCGCCGGTTGCCGAACCATCCTGATCACCTCATCAAACACCGCAATCAGCCACACCCCCATCAAACCCAACTTCCACGTCCCAAATATCCTCGACGCCGCCAAAATCATCGAACGACAAACATCAGAAATGTAGCGTCACCCCTTGTGGGTGACGTCGGGTGCCCCATCGCCTTTAGCGGTGGGGGAGTCGAATCGTTGTGCTCGCGTCATGCCCACCGACTCAATCACAACCCCAGGACTCACCACAGTTTGACGACCACCAACCACAAAACTAGCATCCATCAGCGTCGCCCGAACCCGTACCACGCAGGAGAGCAACACCGTGAGCAGACCAGGCACCGTCGGAGAATTAAAAGCCACAGGTTACAAACCACGCTCAGTCAAGCAGGAACTGCGCCAAAACACCATCGCCAGACTCCGCACCAACCAACCCCTGTTCCCCGACATCATCGGATTCGACGACACCGTCATCCCACAAATCGCCAACGCGCTCCTAAGCCAACACGACATTCTCTTCCTCGGACTCCGCGGACAAGCCAAGACCCGCATTATCCGAGCATTACCGCAACTCCTCGACGAATACATCCCAACCGTCGCAGGCGTCGACCTGCCCGACGACCCGGTCGCCCCACAATTCAGGCAAACCAAAATGATCCTCGCCGAGCGAGGCGACGACACCGAACTCCACTGGATCCACCGCGACGATCGCTTCGCCGAAAAACTCGCCACCCCCGACGTCACCATCGCCGACCTCATCGGCGAAATCGACCTCGTCAAACACGCCGAAGGACGACACCTCGCCGACGAATCCGTCCTGCACTACGGACTCATCCCACGCACAAACCGAGGCATCTTCGCCATCAACGAACTACCCGACCTCGCCCCACGCATCCAGGTAGGCCTGTTCAACGTCCTCGAAGAGCGCGATGTGCAAATCCGAGGATTCAACATCCGACTCAACCTCGACCTCTGCGTCGTCTTCAGCGCCAACCCGGAGGATTACACCAACCGCGGACGCATCGTCACCCCGCTCAAGGACCGCATAGGCTCCGTCATCCGCACGCACTATCCCCTGCGCACCGAAGACGCCGTCAACATCACCCGCCAAAACGCCAAACTCGACCGTGACCCCAACTGCCCCATCGACGTCCCGCACTACATGCACGAAATCATCGAGGAAACCATCCGACTCGCCCGCACCAGTACCCACATCAACCAACAATCAGGCGTCTCCGTCCGCGCCTCCATCTCGTGCGCGGAAACAATGGCCTCCAACGCGGAACGACGCGCCATCGTCGCCGGTGAACCCCGCGCCGTACCACGCGTCAGCGACCTGCCCAACATCGCGGCAAGCTGCCGAGGCAAACTCGAACTCATGCTGGCAGACGATGAAAAATCAGAGGACAAACTCATCGTCGCCCTCATCGGAGAAGCCGTCCAAAACGTCGCGGCCAATTACACCGACGCTGACGAACTCGAGACCATCGTCCAACAATTCTCCGACGGCAAAACACACATCGAAATCGGCGACGACGTTCCGGGAAGCGACCTCGCTGCCGCCATCGAAAACATCAAAGGACTCAAACCCGTCGCAGAGCGCATCTGCATCGCCCTCGAACGTCCCACCGACCCCCCAAATCTCGCCAGCGCTGCCGAGTTCGTCCTCGAATCACTCTACGTCTCAAACCGCCTGACAAAATACGCCTACCACGGACAAACCTTCTACAAACGTTAGGGCGATTGTTACACGCCTGTTAAACAACAATGAAAATTCCCCGCGATCGACACAAAAACACACGTCACGCCCTTGCACTCACCCGCGTCAATTGCCAGAATATCCGTCGTCGCGTCTCCCGCTGGGCAGCCTCCAAAGCGATGGGTGATGCACGCGAGTAGGCCGACGAATGACAATATCGACATCCCAAAAAGAGACAGACCCAATGACCACCACACAACTGGACGTCAAACAAATCTCAGAAGCTGTTACCGCCGCAAGCGAACCCTTCCGAAACCTCCTCGAACAAATGCACCGCGTCATCATCGGACAGGAAGACCTCCTCAATAAAATGCTCGTCGGTCTCCTCTCCAACGGACACATCCTCATCGAAGGCGTGCCCGGACTCGCCAAAACCACCGCCGTCTCATCCCTCGCCAAGGGCATCAACGCCAAATTCCAGCGAATCCAGTTCACCCCGGACCTCCTCCCAGCCGACCTCATCGGAACCCTCATCTACAAACCACAGGACGGACAATTCACCGTTCAGAAAGGCCCCATCTTCGCCAACTTCATCCTCGCCGACGAAATCAACCGCGCCCCCGCCAAGGTCCAGTCCGCACTCCTCGAAGCCATGCAGGAACGACAGGTCACCATCGGAAAAGACACCTTCAAACTCGACGAACCCTTCCTCGTCCTCGCCACCCAAAACCCCATCGAACAGGAAGGAACCTATCCCCTCCCCGAAGCACAAATCGACCGCTTTATGCTCAAACTCGTCGTCAACTACCCAACGCGCGACGAAGAACGACAAATCCTCGACCGGATGGCCAACACCACCACCAACATCGATATCGACGTCGCCATGCAACCCGCCGACATCGCCACCGCCCGCAAACTCGTCGACGACATCTACATCGACGACAAAATCAAGGACTACATCGTCGACCTTGTCCAGGCCACACGCGACCCCGCCGCCGCCAACATCCCCATCGAAAACCTCATCCAATACGGAGCATCACCACGAGCCACCATCAACCTCACCATCGCCGCCAAAGCGGTCGCCTTCCTCGCGAGTCGAGGATTCGTCACCCCGCAAGACGTGAAAACCGTCGCCATGGACATCCTCAGGCACCGCGTCATCATCACCTACGAAGCAGAAGCCGAAGAAAAAACCTCCGAAAACGTCGTCCAGACCATCCTCGATCACGTTCCCGTACCATAGACAGAATCCGACAACATTTTGGACACGCTCCACAAGACCCATGATCCCCAAAGAACTGCTCAAGAAAATACGACGCATCGAAATCCGCACGTCGCACATGGTCAACGACGTGCTCGCCGGTCAATACCACTCCGCCTTCAAGGGTCGCGGAATGGAATTCGAGGAGGTCCGCACCTACCAACCAGGCGACGACGTCCGAACCATCGAATGGAACGTCTCCGCACGCTACGGACATCCCTTCGTTAAAATCTTCAAGGAAGAACGCGAACTCACCGTCATGCTGCTCGTCGATCTCTCACGATCGCACAGCTTCGGAACCGCCGACCAACTCAAACGCGAAGTCGCCGCCGAAATCTGCGCAACCCTCGCCTTCTCCGCCATCCGAAACAACGACAACATCGGACTGATCACCTTCACCGACCAAATCGAACAGTTCGTTCCACCAAAGAAAGGCTCACGACACGTCCTCCGTATCATCCGCGACCTGCTCTACTTCGAACCCGAAGGCCAACACACCGACATAAGCCTCGCCTTCCAGCACCTCGACCGCGTGACCACCCGAAAATGCGTCGTCTTCGTCGTCAGCGATTTCCAGGACACCAACTACGAACAACCCATGCGCATCGCCAGAAGACGACACGACGTCATCCCCATCACCATCACCGATCCACGCGAGGTCAATCTGCCAAACGTGGGCATCATCGAACTTGTCGATGCAGAAACCGGAAAAACCGTCGTCGTCGACACCGCCAACAAACGACTCCGCGAACAATTCACCACCGCGGCCATCACCACCGCCGACACCCGCACCGAACAGTTCCGCCGATCCAACATCGACGCCATCGACGTCACCGCAGGCCAATCCTTCATCGACCCGCTCCAAAAATTCTTCCGAAAGAGAAAAGCCAAACGATGACAAGCAGGCCAACCCATTTCGCCACATCGGGTGGCCCACGTCTTCAGACGTGGGGAACAGACGGTAGGGCAGGTGCTCGCACCTGCCGTCACCATCAAATGTTCTTCATTCCAACGCTGCTCCTCACGCTATGCACCCTCCCCGCCTGCAACAACGCCCTGCCCCAACCCGACGACAACAACCCCATCACCAAAACAACAACCAAAGGCCCCACCACCCTCACCATCACCACCGACAAATCCCAAATGTCCGTCGCCGAAAGACTCGACCTCACCCTCACTATCACCACCGAACCCAACGTTACCATCCATCCGCCCGCCCTCGGAAACGACGTTGGACCATTCACCATCCACCACCAAAGCCAATTCAAAAAACGACCCGAACCCGACGACAATAACAAATCTGTCTACACACAAACCCACACCCTCGAAACCTTCACCGCCGACACCCACACCATCCCACCTGTCACCGTCGAATTCACCGACAACCGCGACCCCGACAACCCCGTCCAATCCTCCATCTCATCCGTCCCCTTCGACATCGAAGTCACCGCACCCACAGAAGCCGACACCGACCCGACCCAATTCCGCGACGTCAAGAACCCCGTGGACCTTCCCACGACCATCAACCTCACAATCCTCTACTATGTGCTCGCAGGCCTCGCCATCGCCGCCATCCTCATTTTCGCTCTTTACAAACTCATCAACCGCAAGCGCAAACCCCACCTCGCCCCAACCATCCCCGCACACGAGTGGGCCTTCAAACAACTCCGCCTACTCAACAACGCCTGCCTCGTCGAACAAAACCAGACCCACGAGTTCTACTTCCGACTCAGCATGATCCTTCGCCAATACATCGAACGACGCTTCGATTTAAACGCCCCCGAACGCACCACCGAAGAATTCCTCGAAGAAATGCGAACCACCGACAAGCTCTCCCCACAACACAAACGCACCCTCGAACAATTCCTCGCTGCCTGTGACAGGGTCAAGTACGCCCTCTACGAACCACCATCCGACGAAATCGAAAGCGCCTTCACGGCCGCCGAGGATTTCGTCACCCAAACCATCCCACAACCCACCGACCGATCATCAAGGGAAGCCGCATGACCCTCCACGCACCATGGATGCTCACCCTCCTCGTCCTTCTGCCGCTCATCTGGTGGCAATGGCTGCGACGTCACCCACACGCTGCCATCCGCTTCTCCTCCATCGATTGGCTCAAACGCAACAACCAATCCCTGCGAGTCTCCGCCCGTATCCTCCTCCCCCTGCTCCGCACCCTCGCCGTCGCCATCCTCATCCTCTGCATCGCCCGACCGCAAAAGGGCAACGAAGAAACCCGTATCTACTCCGAAGGCATCGCCATCCAGCTCATCGTCGACCGCTCCAGCAGCATGCTCGCCGAAGATTTTACCAACAATCAGGGACAACCCATCAACCGGCTCGCCGTTGTCAAATCCGTCGTCGAGGAATTCGTCCTGGGCTCAGACGACCTCAAAGGCAGGCCCGACGACCTCGTCGGACTCGTCTCCTTCGCCGGTTTCGCCGACAGCAAATGCCCCCTCACTCTCGACCACGAATTCCTCGCAAAAACCCTCCGGCAAACAAACATCGTCCAACCCGAAGAAGGCCGCGAAGAGGATGGAACCGCCATCGGAGACGCACTCGCCCTCGCCGTCGAAAAACTCCGCGACCTCGACCGCAGACGCGATGTCTCAGAAGCCAACCGCATCAAGAGCAGAATCGCCATCCTGCTCACCGACGGCGAAAACAACCGCGGTGACATCGAACCCGAGAAAGCCGCCGAAATCGCCCAGGCTTTCGACATCAAGGTCTACACCATCGGCGCGGGAACCGACGGATACGCAAACATGCCCGTCCGCGACGTGTTCGGCTCCGTCTTCAGAAGACAAGCCCGCGTCTTCATCGACGAGGAAACCCTCAAGAGCATCGCATCCGTCACCGGAGGCCAATACTTCCGCGCCAAAGACTCCGCCTCTCTCAAAAACATCTACAAGGAAATCAACGAACTCGAAAAAACCAAAACCGAAGAAAAACGTTTCATGCAATACACCGAACTCGCCACCCATGCCGTCACCCTCGACGGTTTCAAACTACCACCCCTGCTCGCCATCGCGTTATCATTGCTCGCAACAGAAATTCTGCTCACCAACACCGCACTAAGAAAGATACCCTGACACCCGAAACACCATGAACCTCGCATTCGACCATCCCAACCTCCTCCACCTCCTCTGGCTCACGCCCCTCCTCGCGGGTCTCTACCTCCACGGATTTGCCCAAAAACGAAAAGCACTCCACCGCTTCGCCACCCTCAACCTGCTCAACACTCTCGTCCCGCGCGTCAGCCACACCCGCCAAAAAATCAGGTCCATCTGCGTCATCCTCGCAACCATCGCCCTCATTTTCGCCCTCACCGGACCGCGATGGGGAAAACACTGGGAAAAACTCGAACGCAAAGGCATCGACATCATCTTCGTCCTCGACGTCTCCAATTCCATGCTCGCCGAAGACGTCGCTCCCTCAAGACTCGAACGCGCCAAGCTCGACGTCGCCGACCTCATCACCATCCTCCCAGGCGACCGCGTCGGACTCGTCACCTTCGCCGGACAAGCCGCCGTCGCCTGCCCGCTCACCATCAACTACAGCGCCTTCCGCATCGCCCTCCAAAACGTCACCACCCGATCATCACAAAGAGGCGGAACACAAATCGGAGACGCCATCCGACTCGCCGCCGCCAGCTTCACCGACAAAGTCAAAGACCACAAAGCCATCATCGTCATCTCAGACGGCGAAGAAACCGACGACAGCTACGCCGCCCAGGCCGCACACATCGCCTTCGACGAAAAAGGCATCCGCCTGTTCACCATTGGCACCGGCGACGCCCGGCAAGGCGGACGCATCCCCATCGTCCAAAACAACCAACGCCTCTACCTCACCCACCAAGGCCGGGAAATCTGGACCAAACTCCATCCCCAGCTCCTTCAGGAAATTGCCTTCTCCGCAGACGGCGGATACTTCGCACACACCGACCTTCGAGAGGTCTACGACCGCATCGCCGACAAAATCCAGCAACGAACCTACGAGTCACAACGAAAGGAACTCCGCTACCCACGATTCCAATGGTTCGCCGCATTGGCACTATCATTACTCATGATCGAAACCCTGATGACCGACCGAAAGACAACATCATGAAATGCAGGAAAGACCTCGAAAACGTCGCGACCAATGTAGCGTCACCCCGTCATTCTTCTGTAGCGTCACCCCTTGTGGGTGACGAGAAGGCAACAAGACCGCCGGTCAACCAAACCCAACATGAGGCAATGAATGTAGGGCAGGTCGCGACCTGCCGTATTCAAACACTCATCGCGATACTCGCGCTGACAATCTCCATCCACCCGGCCATCGCCCAATCCCCAAACCCACACACCCTCGTCAAACAAGCCAACCAACTCTACAAAACCCAAGACTACCAATCCGCCCTCAATTCCTACAACCAAGCCAACCTCGCCAAACCCGATTCCCCGGAAATCGCCTACAACCGCGCACTCGCCCATTACAAACTCAACCAACTCACACAGGCCAACAACCTCCTCAACCAGGCCCTTTCCACCCGCGACAAATCCCTCGAAGCCAAAATCAAGTACAACCTCGGAAATGTCGCCTACGCCCAGGCCCTGGAAAACCAGGAAAACCCCAAGCAAGCCATCAACCACCTCAAAACCGCCATCACCCGCTACCGCGACGCTCGCGACATCAACCCGACCGACGAGGACGCCCTCGCCAACATCAACTCCGCCCAGTCCCTCATCAAAAGACTCATCCAGCAACAAAACCAGGAACAGCAGCAAGACCAAAACAAAGACCAGGAACAAGACCAAAAAGACGAGCAGGAACAGGAACAATCAAAAGACGGCGACCAGGAGAAACAGGATCAAAAACAACAAGACCAACAACAGGAAAACCAGGACCAGCAAAAAGACCAGGAAGGAAAAAAGCAGGAACAAAGCGACCAACAAAACCAGCAGTCATCAGAAGAACAGGATCAGCCACCCCAACAAGCAGAACCCCGCGAAGTCAAAATGACCCCCGAACAGGCCGAAAGACTCCTCCAGGCTGTCCGCGACAAGGAACGAAATCGCCAAGACGAAAAAACCAGACTCAGACGCGTCGGCCGTCGCCCGGTCCTCAAGGATTGGTAAAATGCGACAAACCATGACCAGGACGACAAGATCAGGCAACAGAGCAAACGGTAGGGCAGGTGCTCGCGCCTGCCGCGACCATCAAACGCCATCAACGAAACACCCCCAATGTAGCGCCACCCCTTGTGTGTGGCGGGAACACCAGACGATACCAACAAGCTCCAACCGCCACATGTGCGTCAAAACCGCATTGCTCATCGCCACAATGCTCACCGCCTGCACCCAGGCAGCCAATGTCTCCTTCACCATCTCGAAAAAGAAATCCTACGTCGGCGTCCCCGTCCAGCTCCAGATCAGCATCGAAAACGCAGAAGACCACACCCCACCATCCTTCCCCGACATCCCCAACGCCGACGTCCGCACGGCCCCCCCCTCATCCTCACACATGACCACCATCGTCAATGGCCAAATGGAACGAAAATCAACGACAACCTACACCTCCCAGCCACAAACCATCACCGTCAAAAAATCCGACAACAACGACCTCCTCTCCGTCGAACTCACAGGACAGAAAAACTCCGTCTACATCGGCGAATCCATCAACGTCACACTCGAAATCCGGCTCAAACAATTCAACAAAAACCGCGTCAAACTCGACTTCAGAGATATGTGGTCCACCATCAACCAAAACGCCAGCACATGGGGACAGTTCGCAAGCCTCGTCAACACAAGAAACAACAACATCAAAGTCCGCACCACAAGACGCAACACCAACGGACAACAACACACCTACTTCGTCTATTCGGTCGAAAACCAGTTCTGGCCCGAACGACCCGGAAAACTCGAAGGTGGAAACATCACCATCGTCGCCAACTACCCCCTGAGCGTCTCACGAAACCGCTTCTCCATCCTGAGAAGACTCTCCATCGACCGCGCCAAACCCGTCTCCGCCACCGTCAAAGACCCCGACATCACCGTCAAATCACCACCCACCCAAAACCAACCCGCCATCTTCCGTAGCGCCGTCGGAAACTACACCATCGCAACCACCGCAACACCCACCGTCGCCAACGTCGGCGACCCCATCACCATCACCCTGAGCATCACCGGCAATGGCCGACTAGACCTCCTCCAACCCCCACCCCTCACCGATCAACCAAGCCTCACCAACGACTTCCGAGTCCCCGACGAACCGCTCGCCGGAGTCGTCAATGGACAAACCAAAACCTTCACCCAATCCATCCGCGCCACCCGCGACGACATCACCGAAATCCCGCCCATCAAATTCGCCTACTTTGATCCTGACATCGAACAATACGTCACCATACAATCCGACCCCATCCCCATCTCCATCAAACAACAAACCCAACTCCCCGTCACCCAAATGGTCGAAGGATCACTCACCCCCTCCATCACCAACCTCACCGCAAGAACCGACGGACTTCTCGCCAACATCGACGACCCAGGCCTCCTGCTAACCACCCAAACCGTCACCATCACCCCGACCACACTCACCATCCTCGGCAGCCTCCCCATCCTCTACACCGCCACCCTCCTCTTCCAGTCCAACCGCCGAAAACTCAAAAACAACATCGCCCTCGCCCGCAGAAAATCCGCCAAACGAATCGCCAACCACAAACTCGCTAACGCAATCAACACCACCGACCCAACCGCCGCAGCCAACCTCGCCGCAAGCACCCTCACCACCTACATCGCCGACCGCTGCAATCTCCCCGCCGCAGGCCTCACCCGCACCGACGCCGTCACCCATCTCCAAAACCGATTCGTGACCGAATCCCTCATCACCGACATCGACCAGCTATTGGAAGAATGCGAACACATCCAGTACGCCCCCTCCACTTCCGCCGCCCAAAACATCACCACCCGCACCCAACAATGCATCACCCGCCTCGAAAAGGAATACCTCAAATGACGCCATCAACAATACATCCAGGATCGCACCAACCCAATGTCGCGCCACCCCGTCACTCTTCTGTAGCGTCACCCCTTGTGGGTGACGAGAAAACCAACCACGCCAATCAAAGCCAACCCGTAGGGCCTGGGTGCCCCACGTCTTTAGACGTGGGGTATGGATTCGCACGACCAACGACCGTCATCCAATCAATCATCATCCTCACGCTCTTCACCACCCACCTGTCCGCCAACACCCCCGACCCCCAACAAACCCTCGCCAACGCACTCACCCAATTCGACAACGCCACCGAACTGATGCGCACCGACCCCGACAAAGCCCAAACCGCCTTCAACAACGCCGCCAGGGAATTCCAATCCCTCATCGACAACGGACACCGAAACACCCACCTCTACTACAACCTCGCAAACACCCACCTCAGACTCGGGCAACTCGGACCCGCCATCGCCAACTACCGCCGCGCCCTCAAGATCAACCCCGCCAACGAACGCGCAAAAGCCAACCTCAACTTCACAAGAACACTCACGCGAGATCAGTTCAAAACCACAGGAACCCACGCACTAAAACAAACACTCCTCTTCTGGCACTACAACACCACCGCCCAATCCCGACGCAACTTCGCCATCATCCTCTACGCCTCATTCTGGCTCATCCTCGCCACCAAAACCATCCGCCCCAAAACCCGCATCACCTACCCCGCCACCATCACGGGACTCGTCACCCTCGCACTCGCCATCTCACTTTCCATCTCCATCCCAAACCAGTCACGACTCACCGGCGGCGTCATCACCGCAAACCAGGTCACCGTCCGAAAGGGCAATGGGCAATCCTACGCACCGCAATTCGATCAGCCACTCCACGAAGGCACCGAATTCGCCATCCTCGAACAACGCAGCAATTGGCTCCACATCCAACTCCCCGACAACAACACCGGCTGGATCCAGTCAAAACACACCGAACTCTTCTGACCTGCGTCCGGTCCAATGGACCACTGCCCGCGATTCAATTCTTCCTCTCCTCCAACTGTTCCCAACGAGCGTAGAGCCTTTCCACATGTTGCCTTGCGGACTCAAGCTCTTCCCAACGTTTCTGGGCCTCGATATGGTCCCCAGCCACCTCCGGATCCTCCGTAGCTTTGACGCATTGTTCCACACGGTCCTCCGCTTCGAGAATCGTCTCCTCCATTTCCTGGAGTTCCTTTTTTTCACTCGCAGTCAACCCACCATCATCCACCCTCGTTTTCGATTTCCCCGACTTGTTGCGGCTGGGCTTAACCTCTTTCCCGGAAGCGATACGGGCCTGAGCAGCCTGCCACTGAGCACAATTGACATACCGACCCACACGCCCGGAACCATCCAGACCCAATATCTCCGTGCAAACGCGATCCAGCATGAACCGGTCGTGCGTCACCAGAACAATCGCCCCCGCAAAATCAGTCAGGCTGTCCTCCAGAACATCAAGAGACGCGATGTCCAGGTCGTTGGTCGGCTCATCCAGAACAAGAACGTCAGCCGGTCGCAACATCAAACGAGCAATCAGAACGCGCGCCTGTTCGCCACCCGATAATTCCCCCACAGGCAACTCAAGCTGACGCGACGAAAACAAAAACTGCCCAGCCCATGCACTAATGTGAATATTTCGACCACGAAAATCCACACTCTCATTGTCTCCCGCAAGCGCCCACCGAAGCGTTACATCCTGCGGCAGTTCCTCGCGATTCTGATCGAACACAACAATCTGCAAATCCTCTGCCAGCTCAACCGAACCCGTATCAGGCGACAACGCGCCGGTCAGAACGCGAATCAACGTCGTTTTTCCACTTCCGTTGGCACCCAGCAACCCGACGCGCGTACCCGGAGACAACAGCAGCGAAACATCCTCGAACAACAACTTCCCGCCAAGCGTTTTGGACAGCCCCCCGGCGTCCAGCAACTTCTTCGACCTGCGACCCGTGCTATCGAAATCGATACCCGCCACAGTCGTTCGAGCGTTGCGCTGCGACAGTTCGCGAAGCTCATCCTTGAGGCGATAAGCGTCCTCGATGCGCGATTTCGATTTCGTCCGCTGCGCCTTTGAATTCGACTTGAGAAACGCAACCTCACGCCTGACGATGTTCGCCAGCGTCGCCTGCTGAGCTTTCTGTGCCTCCAGAAAATCCGACCGCTTTTCCAGAAACACGCTGTAGCTACCGCTCACACTGAAGTATCCATCCGGGTAAACCGGGTTCAACTCCACCACGCGATTGGTCACATTCTCCAGAAAATACCGATCATGACTCACCGCAACAAACGCAAACGAAACCCCGGAAAGCATCTTCTCAAGCCACGCAATCCCCTCAAGGTCCAGGTGGTTCGTCGGCTCATCCATCAGAAGCAGGTCAGGCTGTTGAATGATCTCGCGCGCGACCGCCAACCGCTTCCGCCAACCACCCGACAACTCAGCCACCCCACCATCGGGATGCTCGAAACCAAACCTGCTCAGGATGATCGCCACCTGAGTATCACGCTCGTACGACTCCATGGGATGATCCGCCAGCGCGTCCCCCAACACCGACGCAACCGTATCCCCATCCGAAAACCGATCCTCCTGCGGGAGAAAACCGATTCGCGCCGATCGACGACGATTCACCTCGCCGCCGTCAGCCTGCTCCAAACCCGCCAGTATCTTCAAAAACGTCGTCTTCCCCGACCCATTGGGGCCGACGAACCCCACGCGCTCATCATCAACGAACCCGATGGACAGGCCATCGAAAAGCGTGCGTGTCCCAAAATGCTTCGAGACCGCGCGACATGTCACCAGTGTTCCCATCGTTCCCGCCAATCGCAGCAACCTGCGCTCCAACACCCACGCAGATCATTGCCAACCATGGAACACTACGTCGTCGGAAGCCGATAAAGCCCCTGACCCGTGTACTCGAGTCTGCCTTGTTCCACCAGTTTGTCCCAGATGGCTTTTCGATACTGATTCGGCGCCATGATAGCCACGATGCCCGAAGACCTCCCACCCGAAGTCGCCCCGTGTCCAAGCCCGGACTCGTCATCAAGACGGGCAAGCTTGAGCCGCTTCTTAAACGCCTTAAGCGCCTTGCGAAGCTCCTCCGGTGTAGGCTCTGACGACGCTGACGACTCGTGCTCAGACATAATCTGTCGCTCCAATGAGTTGAATTGGTACCTCGGCGAGTATACACCACGAATCGGCAACGACCAGTCCGTCGCAGCGAACGCAGTTAATCAGAAAGAAGGAATCCGCCACCGAAAGAACGATCCAACACCCGTTTCACGAATAAATCGTAGGGCAGGTGCTCGCACCTGCCGCCACTATCCCCCCCCCACCGCAAACTCGGCGAACACCAACGACGACCATTGTCGCCATCGCCAGCCGTCCTCCCGATGACAAAAAGCCTGGCTGACAGCCCGCCCGGTACTAACCGAGGAGTGCGTCCTCAGGGACTGGAACATGGTTCGGACCGATCACCGCACCTGTCAGCACTCGTCTCAAAAATTCGAGTTTCTGACGCGCACCTGCAAGTTCGATCGCCTTCTCGTCGTACCCCGCTGACAGATACACGAAAAAGGCGTCCAATGTTGCATCAATTTGTGCAAGATCAAGGCGGTGCGTACTCTCAACAAATGTCTTGTCTGACCAGGGAGATCGTGGACGCAACACGTCGACGAACCCCGGGCGAACCCGATAGTAAACGGTGTTCGTAACCTTCGACATCGCAATCAACGCGAATCCGAGAAGCATGGCATACACAATAAACGGAATATCGAACGGTACCGCCCAACTCAACACCATACCTGCAAGGAATATCCCAACAAGTATCAACGGGGGTATCCGCTTCGCCCACGGCGAGCACCGAACAATGAACGGCTCAAACAACTCGACGGGCGTATTCGCAAGCGATTCAATCTCATCACGAGTACCCGCGTACACGAGACGACCATCGCCGCACGTCGAAATCGTCAGTCCGGCAAGTTTTCGCTTTTCACCCTTGGTTTTGAAGAGGCCGTAGAACGTCCAGGCCGCAAAGGCAGTCATCGCAACGGAGAAAACTGACAATCCGCCGGACACAAATAAATAGATTGCTAAAGGAAGAACGATCAAACGCCAAGTTGTCAGCTTCGGCCAGTTCGGGTACGGCTGACACGCAAAACAAACATGGTCACAAAGCAGGGACTTCGCAAACGTACGCTCGATCATTCACTTTCCTGCCCCCCATCGCCGGACGTCTTCGACACGGATTCCATCACCGAAACCCCATCCACCTCAACGTCGTCAATCTCGGGCGTGAACGATCCATCGAATCCGACGGTCACCGACACACGGGCGGAGCCATTCACAAACTTGCCGTCGTAGTTGAATTTGAAACGATCACCGGCCTGATCCACCATGGGGTTCGCCTGCCGAATCTGTTGCAGCGGTCCGTGCGTCTCGACGACACCCTCAAGCCACGCCCGAAACGCAGCCTCATCCACGTTGACCCGCAATCTCGGTGAAGCATATGTTTCGTAAAACGCCTCAGTGCTCTCAGCCACGCGAACCTGGCTGGCCTTCAACACCGCCATCGATCGCCGACTGGCTTGGCCCGCCGCGTAAAACATGTACCCGACGCCAACCATCCCCGCGACCACCACACTGACAACCAACCCGATCGGAATAGCGGCGATAGAAAGCCCCATCCCCTTCCGCTTGCCACCGGACGTGTGAAAAATCCCGATGATACCCAACAACACGCCCAACGGAGCGATCAGAAACGCCGTGACAAACGCGGTGATCGCAACGCCACTCCAGCGTATCGGTTGGGCGTACAAGGATTCCTGTGTATCAATATGTGATGTGTTGCTCATAACGCGGAATTACAACAGCATTCCCGCGTCATGACAAGCGTTACGCAGGAGAAGCCACCATCCCATACGCAAGCCCGGTCGCGTCGGGCACATGAGGCGTCATTTCCTCACCGAAGCGAACCAGTCGAGCACTGTTGAAAATCACAACCGCACTCGCAACCGTATGCAACACCGCCGCCGGGATAGCCGTCAATGTCCCCGCAGCCGTCAACGGCATCACCACCAGAATGAACACCACCCCGAAGATCAGATTCTGAGCAATGACCCGCGTCGCCTGTCGCGACAGTTTCACCAAAAACGGCAAACGATTCAGGTCGTTGTTCATCAACGCGATCGATGCGGAATTGATGGCTACGTCACTACCCGCAGCCCCCATCGCAATACCAAGATCACCCGCCGCCAGCGCCGGCGCGTCATTCACGCCGTCACCAATCACACAAACCCGATGACCACGCGATTTCAAATCCTCAACCAAACGCAGCTTCTCTTCCGGAAGAACCTCCGCCTGCACCTCGGTACAACCCATCTCCGAAGCTACACGCTTGGCGACCGACCATTTGTCACCGGTCACCATCGTCAGATTCCTGATACCAAGTTCGCGCAACGCATCAATGGCTTCGCGCGCTTCCGAACGCGTCTTGTCCTCCAGACCGATCCACCCCAGACACTTCCCGTTCCGCGTGACGTACAACATGCTCAGGCCCTCAGCCTCCTGGTAGTCCGGATTCTCCAACAGGCCCATGTCCGCCCCGTTATCCGTCAGCCAACTGCTCCGGCCGACCATCACATCATCCGATCCAACCTTCGCCTTCACACCACGCCCGAGCACCTCCTCAAAATTCGTCGGATGAACAAGGTCCACCTTCGCATCCCGGGCAATATTGACCATCGCGCGAGCCGCCGGATGCTTGCTCAACTGCTCCGCAGAAGCAGCCGCCAGCAACAGTTCAGCCCCATCAACACCCGGCGCGGGCTTCATCTGCGTCACCGACAATTCACCCGTCGTCAGCGTACCGGTCTTGTCGAACACGATCGCGGTCAGCGACCGGGCGTATTCCAGATTCACCACATTTTTCACCAGAATCCCCAACCGCGCAGCGCAACTCAACGCAGCCACCATCGCCGTCGGCGTCGCCAGAACCAGCGCACAAGGACAACCCGCGACCAACATCGCGATCGCCCGCTTCATTCCCTCACCCCGGTCCTCCGCAAAGAACAGCACAATCGCAGCCAGCATCAAAATCGTCGGCGTGTACCAACCCGCATAACGATCAATCAACCGCATCAGCGGAATCCTGGTTCGTTCCGCCTCGAAAATCAGCTTCTGAACACGACCCAGCGTCGTGTCCTCACCGATCTTCAACACTCGAATATCAAGTGCCCCTGTCAAATTGCTTGTGCCGCCGAAAACCTCTTCACCAACGATTTTGTCCACCGCCAACGATTCACCGGTCACATTGGCCTGGTTGACCGACGATTCGCCCGAGATAATCTCACCGTCGGCTGGAATATTGTCACCAGGACGCACGCGAATCACGTCGCCCGGTTTCAAGGCTGACACCGGAACCAACTCCTCCGAACCGTCCGGCGACATCCGATGCGCCTCCTGCGGAGTAAATCGGAGTAATCCAGCGATCGACTGACGAGCGCCGAGGGCGGTCCGCGTCTCGATCAGATTCGCAACAATCATGAAAAACGCAACGATGCCCGCCATCTGGTAGTATTCCAGCGCGATGGCGGCAATAACCGCCAACGCAACCAACTCGTCCATATGACTTTCGCCGCGATAGAGATGCACCAGCGACTGCCACACCAGTGGCAAACCGAGCATGATCGCGCCAATCAGGGCAATCGCGTCCGCCCGTGGATTGCGCATGATGCCTGCGCTGTCACGGATCGTCCGTTCAAAGAAAATCTCCGCCAGAAACGACGCCAGAATCAACGTGCCGCCCACCAGCGTCGCAATCAGCAGAAAACTGACGCGCCCTGTCTGGGCTTCGACCGTCTCGGCTGTCTCCTGAACCGCCCGAGGTGCAACTTCCGCAGCCATCATCATCTCCAAAAATCACCCCAAACCCCTGGGGCGCCAGTGTTTCCTTGCAAAGACATACCACAGGCAACCGCGCGCGGCAACACCGCGCCGGAACCGGCTTTACAGTTCGCTGGTATTGGTACGGTTCGGGAATCCTGACGGTTCGCCGGAAAGAAAATCACTATCTTCAACTGCCCACCGGACACGCGTTAGCGACCGATGTTGTTGCCATAGATGACGTACGCATCACCCTGATCCGGCCTTCTTCCGGTCGAATTGGGATCACCATCACCCTGCGGGAACGTATCGTCGAGGAGATCCGCCCGCGTGACGCCAATGGCGATGTCCTCAAACCCATCGTTGTTGATATCACCCAGTGAACCGACAAACTCGGTCGGGGCTTCATCGGGCGCACCGGTCGGATACGGGGTCAGAAAGACGATACCGGGGATCCGGTCCCCAATCTCGGATAGTTCGATTGGCGCTTCCTGATTCTGGAGGTGCGGACCGCCGAAAATGAGATAGGTGACACCCATTCGCTCGCGAGCATTGCTGTCTTCGCGAACTTCGCCCGGCGCGGAGATCAGCAGATCCCCGAATCCGTCGCGGTCGAAATCTCCGGCGGACGTGATGTCGAATCCAGCCAGATCACCGGGAGAGGTCCCGTAGAAAATAACGCCCGGCAGATCACTCGTGCCGATTTGGCTGATCGTGCGGTCCCCCTGCCGATCAACCCCGCCGAAGACAACCGCGATGAACCCGTTGTCGACCGGACAGCAATCGCTGCCATTGCCCTCTTCGAGACAGTCGAACACAAGCTCATCCTGACCATCAACGATTCGATCGTTGTTGAAGTCGAATGGTTTGCAAAGATCATCGAAGTCGAAAAAGGTCTCACGCCCGCGACACGCGTTGAACGAACCACGATCCAGGCCGACTCTCTGAACCTCGATGTCGCATTCGGGTTTGGCGACGATAAAATCGGTGTGCGGCGAACTGATCAAGACGTCGTCAATGCGATCGCCGTTGACATCCCGCACTGATTCCTGCCGAAATCCGATCTGATCGCCCGGAACCTCCCCACGAATACGAAGTGACGGAGGACGGGTCAACGGGTCGTTCATGCTTGCTAATTCAATATCCCCGATCGGTGATCGGCCATAGACAATGTAAACAGCCCCGGTGTCCTCGAGTGCCGCCGTTCGGTCATTCATCTTCGCACCACAGAGAATGTCGGGAACCGAATCGAGATTGAAGTCACCCGCGGTAGTCCCACCCGCAAGGAAGTCGGTCATGTCCTCGGCGAAAATCTCGAACGCCGCATTCGGAACCAGCGGCCCACAGCGGGGAACAGGCATCCGCGGATTGCAACTTCCGGGGTCGGTGCAACCGCCCGGTGTTTCATCGCCGGGCACGGGAATACATGACGTACCATCCGTTCCAGCGCGATCCCGCCAGAAGTCGATATCATAGTCCCCACCAGGAATGACAACGATGCTGCCGGTAAAGGCCCGTGCAGCAAAATGCGTCGAGTTAAGACCGAAATTCAACTGCGAATTCATGTTGTCCAATTCGTTCGTGGGTGCCGAAATAATAATCTCCGGCGCGCCATCAAGGGCGAGGTCTTCCATCCACGAAACGTTGTAGCCAAACAATCCATTGAGCGGAGGCTGACCCAGTTGAAGATGGTCGATCGAATCGTACCAACCCGCCTGAAAACGCATGCCCGGAATGCGATTTGCCTCATCACCCTCCGCCAACGCGGTAACACCTCCAGGCAACGGGGGGGTCGGTCGCTGACCGGCCAATTCCAACGCGACAACGGTGCTGTCCAGTCGATTCGGATTGACCGCGCCAAGGTTGTCACGTGTCTCGCTGTTGATCAGTGCAACGAATCCATTCGCCTCAAATTTCGACTCGTTGACACCACCGAAGGTATTCCCGTCGTCCGAGAAGTTGTTCGGAAGACCGTCGGGATAGCAACCCGTCGGGCCGCCGTCCAGTTCACGATTGTAGTTGATCGTCATCCGAGGCCTCTGACGCGTATCGGAAAACTCGCTCGACGCAAAACGGGCATTGTCATCCGCGTCCGCATCATCCGCATCAGGAACGATGATGAACCGCAACTCATTTCCGGGGAGATCGCCGATCAACAATCGTTGAAGCAATTGATCAATCTGAATGGTCACTGTGGCACCAACGTTGTTGGGATTGACGTTGGCAAGCTCTTCCTCTTCATAGTGCTCGCCCGCGACCGGACCCCCGCCTCCCGCGATGAAATTATTGAACGTCACGGTGCTCGCGTCGAAATCCTCAAACAACTCGTGGATCGTCGCCCGACCACCACCGTTCAACACGTTTAACCGGATCGCCCCCGCCGTGCCGTTGATGCGCTCGGGGGTATCGATGGCGGGGAATTGAAGAAGAATGTCAGAAAACTTGATCAGTATGAAGGTCTGATCATTGGCGTCCCGACTCACATATTCCAGGTCGGATGATCGGAAATTCTCGTTCGGATCCGCGCTTGAGATAATGGTGTCATCAACGCCGAAATAACTCGAAACCGGCAACCCCTCGTCATTCACCTCAAGCTCAAGACCATCAGGCCCCTGACGAACCATGATCTGCACCATCACCTCTTCGTCGGTATCGGGGGGATTGTCGTCGGGATCGTCATCACGCGCCTGAAACTGTCCTTCGCAATGCGCGAGACCAATCAGCAACTCAGGACGACCGTCACCACTGATGTCGGGAATCGACGAAACATCCGTGATCCCCATGGTGACCGGCTCGACGATACCAAGCTGCGGACCGCGAAGGGGCGGGGCTTCCATGATGAACCCGGGAAGCGTTCGGGCGGTGCTGTTGACATTGATCACGCCGCCGAACCGCAAACCATCCTGCCCGTATATCCCGTAGGCCTCACCGATGTTTCCGAAGTTTCTCGGGTTTCCGAACTGAGAGGTCAGGACAAAATCGTCAACGCCGTCCTGATCGAAATCGTCGATCCCGCACATCGTCGTCCCCAGTCGCGAACCCGGGTTGAACCCGCGGAATGTCACACCACTGATGGTCCGACCGATCTGCCCAAGATCGACAAACCCCGTGGCAGCGCGAACAATATTGATCGTGCCGGTCGCGTAAGCGTGTACTTCCTGGTTTTGACCGTCGGTGATGGTCGCCCGAATGAAATACGGCTTTCCGTCGGAACGGATCGGGATAGTCTCCAGGTCGATTTCGACCGGGAATGTCTTTTGTTCAAAATCGCCCACCGGAATCTCGAGTGGGTCAGCCACCGAGATAATGCGCGACGGATCCGGTGCGACGACGTTGTCATTCAGGGGATCGTTGTCGAGATCCAGCACAAGATACAGCGTCGTGGTGCTGTCGGGGTCAAACGGGGTCTGATCCATTTGATCCGGGGCGACAAACGCGTCCACCACGCGCGTCGGCTGAACCAGAACGACCAGTGTATCATCCTGCGAAACCGACCGATTGAAGCTCGGTTCGGAAACAAAGACGAGCGGTGGTTGATTGACCGTCACCGTCGTTCCAGGCTCGACGATGGTAACCAAAACAGGCCCCAACCCACTGGTACGATTGTTGGCAACGGTGGTAACCGGCTGATTGACACCATCGGCGATTTGCCCACGAAGTGTGTAGGTGCCGATGGGGACAAACGTCGTCGAGGCGGTAAATCGGTCGCTGCTGCCATCGTTGTTTTCGCCCAAACCGCTCACCAGCGGAATCACCAACGTGGCGTCGTCCTCGTTGACAAGCGAGTACGAAATCGTTGCGTCGTTGTCCCGATCGGTATCGAGCCACTCGATCACCAGGCCCTGTCCCTGGCTGATTGAGAAATTCAAGTCAGGCCTGACCACGCGCAAGGTGGGAATCTCATTTCCGGAGACTCTTCCACCCTCGATTGGGATGGGCAACAACGGGTTCACGTCGCAGTGCATCGCGGTCAGCGCGCACAGACAAATGGATACTTGAGTCACGCGACGAATGGCAGCCTGTTTGAGGGGCATTCAGATCCTCCGTAGACAAATTAAAGTACCGCTTTGGTCGCGGTGACGTCTCCATGGTAGACGTCGCGGTTGGAAGCCGAATCTTACACGGCCTGCGGACCGGTGACAAAGCGTCGGTGAAAAACCGGCCAACCCCGGTGCAGACCGCTCCCGACATTTTCCTCCCATATCGTACGCCCGCCCCGATTGTCCGGTCAATATGCCCGTTGGAGCGTAGCACGCACCTCCGGCTGGGTCCGGAAACCAAACTGGACGGTGACGCTCCTGCCGGACGTATTGGCTGCATCGGAAACGCTCTAATCACCGGCGTGAGTTTGAGCCTGTGGACCGATGCGAACCGCGACCATCGTCAGGTCATCGGACGCGGGTGCATTGCCTCGGTAGGCGGCGACGGCTTTTCTCATCCGCCGGATGACCATGGCGGGATCATCCTGCAAACACTCTTTGAGCACGTCGATCATCCGATCCTCACCGAACAATTCCTCCTCGGGGTTCATGGCTTCGTACACGCCGTCGGTGTACGCGAAAATCGTCACCGGCGTGTCGGAAAGATCGATGTCAGCCGCTTGATAGGTTGCGTCATCCGCCACCCCCAACGGCAGCCACGCTTCCGCCGAAAAGGGTTTCACTTCACCCGAATTATGGAAGACGCCATAAGCAGGCGGATGACCCGCCAACACGACGGACATTTTCAAGGCCTTCGGATCAATGATCGCAACCAGGCAGGTCACGAATTTTGACGCATCGGTATTGTCGTACAGCAGTCGGTTCCACTCGGTCAGTAACCGGCTCACATCATCGCTCTGTCCCATGGTCAGCCGCACCGCGCCCTGGAGATTCGCCATGAGCAACGAAGCAGCCACCCCTTCGCCGGTCACATCGGCGATCAGGAATCCGATCCGTCCGTCCCCGAATTCAATCACGTCATAGTAGTCGCCACTAACCCCACGCCCCGGCTCGTTCAACACGGCAATCCGGAGATTCTCGCGTTGCGGCAGATCACGCGGAAACAACATCTGTTGAATCTCCCGGGCGACGGCGAGTTCCGCCTCGTACTCCAGTTTGGCTTTCTGCTCCTCGAGAAGCCTGGCGTTGATCAGTCCGATGGAGACCTGCCGCGCGATTCCCGCCAGAAAATCGACATCTTCCTTGCTGTAGGTCGTGCCCGTTGTCGTTCGATCGCCGTAGAGAACACCCAGGATGTTTTTCTCGTGCTCGAGCGGAACGCACATGGCTGATCGAATTCCATGCTGCACCATGCTGACGGTCGGGTCGATTTTCTGGTTGCCGACGTCGGTGATGACCGCCCTCTCACCATGGTCCATCGCCCTGCCGAGGATGGAACGACTGATCGTCAACTCACCGGTGGTGGCACGCAGGTTGCGAACGACGGGCCACTCCACGCCCCGACCGTCGCGATGTCGCAATCCGATCGCACCGCGTTCAAATCGGAGCATGTCGAAACAAATGTCCATCGCGTCTTCAAGCAACTCCTGACGATCCCGAAGTCTGGTGAGTCGCTCGCTGAGGTCGTAAATCATCTGCAGACGACGCTCGTTGAGTTGCAGCGACGTGCTTTGCGACCGATAGCTCGCAGCCGTGTTCAAGGGTTCATCCGAAACAACGACCGTGCTCTTGCGATCGACCGTCTGATCGTCGGCGACGAAGCGAACCTCGACCGAGCCAATCGAAATCAGATCCATGTGCGAAAGCTGGTGGAACTGCACCCGCTGGTCGTTAACCAGCGTGCCATTCTTGCTGCCGAGGTCCTGAACAAAAAACTGACCGTTGTCGCATCGAAGCATGGCGTGTCGGCGCGAAGCGCTGGGATCGTCGAGAAGAATACCGCACATGGGATCACGCCCGAGGACATGCGCACCGGAACTGATGACGTGCTGCTGAGAACGACCGTCGGCGTATTGGACATCTAACCGGGGCACTACGTTTTCGTGGTGCATGTACAGGCGTAAAGACCGCAGCCCGGGCACCCTTCTCCATACTTCTTGTGCAATGCTTCGGTCAGGTTGATGCCTTCGACGTTGGCGAGTGTGACCACCCACGCAAGAACGTCCGCGAATTCCCCCTCCAGCTCTTCCTTGTCGCCCCCTGCGATCGCGGCAGCCAACTCACCAATTTCCTCGCTCAGCCAGAGAAACGTCCTGGCTGACCCCCGTTCGCGGTCTTTGGCAGAATACATTTTTTCGATCAGAGCCTGCAAATCGTTGATGGTCATGGCGTCGAGTATAGCAAACGGACCGATTGACGGATACGGCGGCGCCTGACTACCCGATTTCGATCAACGCATACCTGCCGTTGAACCAGGTCGACACTGGCCGGATGGCGGAAAGTGCGGCGTGAATCCGGGCTTCGGACGTGCCCTCGGGCGCGTGCTCTGTGATGTCAATGAAAATCCACGATATTTGCCGTTCCCGACAGAACAACGCAATTTTGCCCAGCGTCGTCGCACGCTCTGTCAGCTCACAGTATCGCGCGTACCACTCGCGAGCAGCCACAGATTTGAACGGGAAACACTTCCATCCGAAGAACGGAGTCCGATGTGCATGGGCACGAAAACCCCGAACGGTGGGCGAAACGAGAACCATGTCGCCAGGGTCAACCACGTCCCGAACATGGTCATACGCCTCGTCGAGCTCAGAATCGATTGGTGTCCATTGAGTTGCGGTAAGCCGTCGTCCGACCTGCAGCGTGTCGTTGAAAACGAACAGCAGCGCGGCGCAACCCATTGCAGCGATCAATGCCAATGACCGCACACGACGCGTCACGCCTGAAACAAGGCTGAATCCCGTCCACGCGACCAGCGCGCCCCCAACCTGCCACACCAACGACGCGATGCCCGGATGAACAATCCAGAGAAAACCAGCGGTCCCGAGCATCGCCGTCAATGCGATGAGTCGAGCCGGACGTAGCTCAAGTGGAGATTGCCGTCCAACCAGTAGCTCTGCGAATGCAGCGGCAACACACAGCGTGCCAATAACATTGAAAAAAACCAGACAACGGTAGGGATAGGTCACCGCCGCCAACCTGAGCTGCATGTGCTCGATTCCCACATAACCACCAATCGAGATAACTGCCAGCGCCGCCAGAAACACGAGCAGTTTCCTGCCGATTTCCCTGCATCTCACCTCACCGCTGAGTGCCAACCAGGCCGCTCCCGACACACCGAGCACGATGTTCAGCACCAAACGCATCACGCGCAAAAACCCCCATGTGCTGATCATCGTGTGATGAGGATGCCGCGTCCTGCAGAATATTTCCACGAATTCAGAACCGCCCATCTCGCCCGACGGCTGTGACATCGCGAACCACATTAACGGAATCGCACCGACGACAAACGCGACGACCAGCGGCAGAACCCGCATTAGCCTTCGATGGATATGTCCCACACGTCCATCGAACAGGACGATCGCAAATACCCCAAACAACGTATGACAGGCAACAATCGGATGAAACAGTGTGCCAACCGTCAATGCCACCGAAGCAGCCCTCGGTCGATTATCGACAACAAGCAGCAAGGAAAGGAAACAGGCCGGCCAGGCAAGACCAACGGGCGTGCCAAACGGCGACAGAAAATGATACCCGCTCGCAGACGCAAAAACCCGCTCGCCAAGCAGCAGCGTCAATAGAACGAAAATCACGACGGAGCGTCCAGTCAGAATGCGACACGCCACGAGCAGAACAGACATTGCCGCAAGGACTGAAACAACGCGGACGCCATACATCACGTTCTGAATTCCGATGTGTCTGCCGATCGCGGCGACAGCATGAACAAAGACAACGTGCTGCGACCCGCCCTCTACAAACGGGTCGTCTGGCAGAAAATCGGCGTCCATCAGACGGTGGATGTGCGGAAGCAGCGCTTCCTGATCAGAGAAACCGAACTCGGTGGGGTATCTGATAATCCAACAGGCGGAGACGATCAGAACCAGAACAAGGCAGACCCGATAGCTTCGATCAGTCGTCCCGGGTTCTGCCATGCTCATGCATCGATCCGCGTCGGGGTGGAGTGCAGGGTCGTCGCCAACAACGTTGGTTGTATATGTACAATAATAGCCACCGAAAAGAGCACGTTTCTCCAACGAATCAATTGTCCGCGAGATTATGTTGGTGATTGGCCCAGACCGAATTCGTCGTGAATCGCGCGAACCGCGCCCGGACCATCATCGCTGCCAACGACGAGACACACGCTCAGTTCGCTCGATCCCTGCGCGATGGCGTCGATGTTGATGTTATTGGCTGACAACGCGCCGAAAATTCGAGCTGCCACCCCGACAGCACCGCGCATCCCCGATCCAACAGCGGCCACGACAGCCACATCCTCGTTCACCTCGATGCGCTTGGCTGCGTTGGTACGCAGAAGCTGTCCCTCCAGGGCTGCTCGAGCGCGCGGTAATTGCGAATCAGCCACAACCAACGAAATGCCCGCCTCCGAGACCGTTTGCGAAATCATTTGAACGTTGACATCCACCTCCGCCAACGCTGCGAACACCCTGGCAGCCGTCCCGGGACGGCCGACCATCGCCGCCCCCGCCACGTTGATCAGCGACACGTTCTTGAGCAACAACACTGAGCGCATTGTTTGCGACGTCGGTGC
Organism: Phycisphaerae bacterium; assembly: GCA_029260165.1. Taxonomy (GTDB): domain Bacteria; phylum Planctomycetota; class Phycisphaerae; order UBA1845; family UBA1845; genus OFTM371. The sequence goes on from JAJDDT010000052.1 coordinate 45,685, forward strand.
GAAATCGGTGACCAGCGTGCCCGCACAATCGGTGTTGAACGAGCTGCGGACGCGAACCGGAATTTTGTGCTCCGCCGCAGGTTCCAACGCACGCGGGTGCATTGATTTGGCACCGAACTGCCCCATTTCAATCGACTCGGCGAACGTGATTTGGTCAAGAAGGCGCGCATTGGATACGTTGCGCGGGTCTGCTGTCATCAACCCGTCCACATCGCTGCAAATCCATATCTCGTCTGCCTTGATGGCGGCACCGAGCAGGGTGGCTGTGTAATCCGATCCGCCCCGACCGATCGTGGAGGTCACACCATGTTGCGTTGCAGCCAGAAATCCCGTGACGACGATCCGCTCTTTCCTGGCAAGGAGCGGTTCGAGCGTTTCACGAATCTGGTACAGCGACAGGTTCATCAACGGTTCAGCTTCGCCGTAATTCTCGTCCGTGACGATACCCACTTCCTGCCCGGTCATCGCAACACCTTCGAGCGCAGCCGCGGTCAGAATGGCGGACAATTGCTCACCATGCGAAACGACGGCGTCACGCGATCGCGGGGTCAGTTCCCCCACGGCCACAATCCCCGCAACGAGCGTTTCAAGATTGGTGAGCAGCGCGTCGATCTTCTCCGACGCGCCGAGTTCAATGGCGGCGGTTTCGTGACGCTTGCGGATTTCCGCGAACAACGTGTACTTGACCGAACGATTGCCCGCACCGGCTGCGTCCGCCAACTCGAGCAGCATGTCCGTCACACCACCCATCGCGGAGACGACCGTCACAACATCGTGTTGCTCCTGCTGAGCGCGTACAACACCCGCACAGCGGCGAATGCGCTCCGCATCCGCCACCGACGAACCACCGAATTTCATGATGAATCTCAAGGTTGACCCCCGATCGCATTCCAAATGTCCAACAAATCCCGCATGACCGACGTAGCCGTTTCAATTCCGCCCGCGCCGCGACCGATCAGCGTAACATCCGCACTCGCCTTCAACGTCAGCGTGATCGCGTTCAAACTGGATGGGACGTCCAACGGATCACCCGCAGGCACCTCCTGAGGCGAAACCGACAGCGTCTCACCAATCTCACCAATCAGTTTCAGACGATGGCCTCGAGCGGCGGCTTGCTCGATTCGCTCACGCGGCAACCCACGGATACCCTCGACCCGGACGTCGTCAATCGTACAAGGCCTTCCCAAAACGTAGTTGGCGAGGATGACGACCTTGGAGGCTGCATCGATACCGTCAATATCGGCGCTCGGGTCCGTCTCGGCGTATCCGAGATCGATCGCCTCAGCCAGAACCGTATCGAAATCAAGCCCCTCCTCGTGCATTTTCCACAGAATGAAATTGGTCGTCCCGTTGAAAATACCACGAACGCTTTTCACCTTGTCACCCCGTGCACACTCCCGCGCCACGTTCAACACCGGCGTTCCACCGCCAACGGTCCCGCTGAAACGAAACTGCACGTTGTTGAAACTCGCGAGTTCCATCATGGCGGGCATGGCTGCCGCGAGCGGGGCTTTGTTCACGCTGATCGCATGTTTGCCCGTCCGAAACGCCGCCTTGAGATTCTCGATCGCACGGGCGGGTGCGGACATCTGACTCGGTGATGCCTCGACGACGACATCCGCGTCGCATTCGGCAATGAGCTGCGGGACGTTCGCATTTCGCACACCATGCCCCGCAACACCCGAAACCGAGCCGGTCGATTCCCTGGCAGCCTTGAGATCATCCACGATCAACCCGCGCTCCGACACAGCCGCACCTTTGGAATCGCACACGCCGATCAGTCGCGGCGACAGACCATGTTGGCTGTAGAGAATCGGTTGCTGTGACTCCAACAGCTCCACAAACGATCGTGCCACCACGCCAAAACCCACGACAAAAATTCGCATCAGAGTTTCAACGCCTCCCGCAACGACGACACGGTCGGTTTCACCTGAACAATGGGCGGTGCGACCCGAAGAACGGCGTCGGGGTCTTTCAATCCATGACCCGTCGTCACGCAAACGACCGTGCCCGCGTCGATACCGTGTTTTTTCAAATACGCGATGGGGGCAGCCGACGCGGGTTCGACGAACAGTCCTTCGCGTTGGGCAAGTTCACGCTGGGCAGCCAGAATTTCGTCATCACTGACCGTCGCAGCCAATCCCCCGGAGTCGCGTATCGCAGCCACCGCTTTTTGCCAATTAACGGGCGCGCCGATGCGAATCGCGGTCGCCACCGTCTCCGGGTTGGCGACGTAACAGTCCGACGCACCCTCGTTGACAACGTTGGCGATCGGAGCCGCCCCCTCCGCCTGCACACCAATCATCCGTGGCAGCTTCGTTGTAAACCCCGCCTCCTTGAATTCACGAAATCCCTTCCAGATGGCACTGATATTCCCCGCGTTGCCCATCGGCAGAACCAACGCATCCGGCGCATCGCCAAGGGCTTCGCAAACCTCAAACGCGAGCGTTTTCTGCCCTTCCAGCCGAAACGGGTTGATCGAGTTCAGCAGGTAAACGCTGCCGGTATCGGCGGATAATTCCTGCACCACGCGCATGGCATCGTCGAAATTCCCCTCGACCTGCGCGATCTGCGCGATCTGCGCTCCGTGAACGACCGATTGCGCGATCTTTCCCATCGCCACCTTGCCGCCCGGAACGAGCACGATCGCCTTCAACCCCGCCCGTCCCGCGTACGCAGCCAACGAAGCCGCCGTGTTTCCCGTCGACGCGCACGCGACCGCCACCGCGTTCATCTCGATCGCTTTGGTCACACCAACCGTCATCCCGCGATCCTTGAACGAACAGGTCGGATTCTCCCCTTCATTCTTAACGAAAAGCCGATCAATCCCGAACGCTTTTCCAAGCGTGGGGCAATCGTGGAATCCGGTACCACCCTCGTCCAGCGAAACGCGATGCTTCACATCGACCGGCAGGAATGGCGCGTATCGCCAAACACCGCGTCCGGACAACTTCACCCCGGAAAGCGACGCAGCGTCAACCGCGATCTCCAAAACGCATTGACACCGCTCACAGGTGAAGATCACCTGATCCAGCGGGTACGTCGTATCACATTGGATGCAGCGCTGAATCACGCGTCCTCCTCCATCACACAAGCCGGCGGCCCAACAGACGCCACACACACCTCGCTCTCCAAACCAGCCTTCTTGAATCCTCTTTTCATCGCCACCACAACATCCTCACCATCATCAACCACCACAGCCGCCACCGTTGGACCCGCCCCACTGATCGTCACCCCCAACGCACCAGCCTCCCTGGCCGACCGCGATACCTCGTCGAATCCCGGTATCAAACCCGCCCTTGCACGATCGACAAACGAGCCTTCAATCGCCCGTCCCAACGCTTCCGCATCACCCGCCAAAAGCGCAGCCACGATCATGCCCGCCCGTGCGCACCCGGTCGCATAGACATTCAATCCAACCTCGGTCGGCAACGATTTCCGCGACATTTCCGTCGACACTTCCACGTCTGGTGTCGCGACGACAAAACGAATCCCCCGCGCAACCGGCAGCGAGACCAGCCTCAGCCTATCGCTTTGGTCAACAATCGTGAACCCTCCGCAAACCGCAGCAGCCACGTTGTCCGCGTGGGCGGTTCCCGCAGCCGCCTTCTCCCCCTCAGCCGCGTATCCGACAAGCGCGGTCTGCGACAAATCCAGATCAAACAGGTCATTGGCAGCCACCACCCCCGCAGCCGCACTGGCCGCACTCGAACCCAACCCACTCCCCGGGCGAATGCCCTTCTCGATCCGCATACGCACCGGTCGGTCAATCTTCTGATCGACCATCAGCGCCCGCACCGCCAACCCCGCCGTATTCCGCTCCCACTCCCCCGGAATGCCCTTCCCGCAATTCCCGACAACCTCGATATCTGAAAATCCGTCAGAAAACCCCAACGTCACCACGTCGCAGGCTGCGCCAAGACACAGCCCGAACGCGTCAAACCCATACCCCAGGTTCGCAATGGATGTGTACGCTTTGGCTCGCACGATCTTTTCGCCCATCCCGCCATCCTAGCTTGGAAACGGGTGAATCAAAAGTGCAGACTCGCCCGACTTTGCTCCGATAACCGGGTCATGGCCGGCCCGGAATCAACGCCGAGACCTACGTTCGTCGAACGGGCACAGGACCGATAATCAGTCAAACAAGGAGCAAGCGATGCTTTTCGACACAATCTTCACCGACCTGGTGTTCCAGTTGCTCAACCTGTTTCTCAGCGTGATCCTTGGCGGTTTTCTACCTGCCTGACCTCTCAGGTATTCTCAATCCCCTGCGCAAGGACATCGAGGTGTTCCCGTAGCGCACGTTCGTTGACGCGATGCCTGCAGAATTCAGAACCATTGACATACACGACGGGAATGTCGTGGCAGTAGAGATTGTACGCCTTCTCCTGACCCGGACTGGCAATATCCACCCGCTCGAGCGTAAATCCATATCGCGATTGCAGCTTCTTTAGGACGAACCACGCCGACTCACAAAGCCTGCATCCCGCCTTCGTGTAAAACGTGACACGCGTCATCGTTTGGGATCGATCAGCGCTTTGACGACCCTGCCACTTGCCACCGCCGCCAACGCATCATTCGCCTGCGACAAGCCATAGCGGTCGAGCTTCATCGACCCCCAAGGCCTGCTACGCACGGGGTCCATCATGATCTGTGCCCCGCGATAAAAATGCGAAAAATCCGAGCCCCAACAACCACGAACATCCAGGTGCTTTTTGTTGAGATCGACATGGGGATTGAACGCAACCTCGCCATGATCGGTGTATTGTCCGACGACGACTGTTCGCCCCGCGTCCCGCGTGCACCGCATCGCCTGCACAACCGCCACCGGCGCGCCGGTGGCTTCGATCGTCACGTCAGCGCCACGTCCGTTTGTATGTTGACGCACCCAATCCTCCCGGGCTGACTCATCGTGCGATTCGATGTTCAACGTCGCGTCGGCACCCATCGTCCGGGCGGTTTCAAGGCGATTTTCAGGCGCTCCGATGCACAACACGCGTAGTGCCCCAACCATTTTGGCAAAAACCACACACGCCAATCCCACCGGACCACTGCCGAGTACCAGGACTGTATCGCCGATCGCGATACCAGCCCGATCGACCGCGTGCAACGCCGTCGGCAGCGCGCAACCACCAGCCATGTACGTTTCAAAATCCACATCGCCAAGACGAATGCACAGGGTGCCGGGCTTGATGTAGATTTTCTCCGACCAGCCACCGCAAAGTCCGTCTTCAAGGCCGTAAGTGATGCCGTAAACCTTACGATGCGGACAACGCGTGCTCGCCCTTGCGACAAGACATTGGTAACACGCGTTGCACGTCTTGTGCACGTCGAGAAACGTGACGCGATCGCCCTCGGCGAATGGCTGGCCCTCAACGTCGAGCAGTGTGCCACGGATTCTGCCCAATCTGCCGACCGAAACGTGTCCAGGAATCAAGGGGTAAGGCACACCGGCGAGCCGACCCTGCTGAAGGTAAATATCAGTCCCGCAAACCTCGGACAGCTCGACGTCCAGCAGCGCGGAATCAGGTTCGAGGTCCGGCTCGGGGACATCGCGGACCTCGACGTCAGCGTCGGGTCGTGGAATTATTGCAGTGCGAACGGTCGGCATCGGGAAGCTTCCTAAACACGGATCGCGACGACCATCCTTCTACATGGCGATCCTCGGCGACCTACCACTGCGCCTCTTCAAAAGCACCGAGCTTTGGCACCTTCTTGTGCGGACGGGACTTGATGATCGCGTTGGCCAGCGAAATGTCTGATTTTCGCGTGATTTTCAGATTCGTCGCGTCCGAAACCACGATCGACACCGGATGGCCTGCCAATTCGAACAATTGCGCATCGTCGGTGATATCTTCCGGTTTGGCGGGCGGATTCTCGTACAACTCGGCCATTAGCCTGCGATCAAACACCTGCGGCGTTTGCGCCTCATACAACCCCGCCCGGTCGATCGTCTTGTCAATAACCCTGGATTCCCCCACTTTTTTGATTGTCCCATGCAACGGTGAAGCCAGTATGGCTGCCCCGGTTTTCGCCACCTCTGCGAAGACCGCGTCGATCATGTCCTGACTCACGCAGGGCCTGACCGCGTCATGGATTGCGACAAAATCCGCTTCGTCGGGAACTTCCTTCAGCCCAGCCGCGACGGAATCCATGCGAAACGCCCCACCTTCGACGAGTTTGACACCCATGAACGCGAGATTGGGAGCGTATTTGGACTTGATCTCGTCGAAATCGCGACCGGAAACCACGAGAATCGTCGCGCAGACGTCATCACGGTTCATGAAATGCTCGACGGATCGCAGGAAAATCGCCCTGCCATCGATCTTGGCGAGGGTCTTGTTTTCACCCCCGCCGAACCGCTCACCCTTGCCTGCGGCGGGAATGATGACCGCGAACCTGGCTGCCATGGAAACCTCTCCTGATCAAACGCGTTTGAATACCTATGCCTTCGCTCCCGGAGTCGCCCCGGGCTTTCGCGCCTGCTGCACGCTCACACCGTCCGCCCGACCGAAAATCATGCGCCCCGCCGACGTCTGCAACGAACTGGTGACCGCCACATCCACGGTTTGTCCGATGCGGGACTTGCCACCCTCCACGACGACCATCGTTCCATCCTCAAGGTAGCCTATGCCCTGACCATCACCCTCGCCTGGTTTGATGATCCTGACCGCGACACCTTCACCCGGCAGCAACACCGGCTTTAGTGCGTTGGCGATGTCGTTGATGTTGATCACATCGACGCCACGCACCCGCGCCACCTGGTTCAGATTGTAGTCATTTGTCACAATCCGGCCATTGAGGTTCTTGGCGAGGTCCACGAGTCGTTCATCCACGGCGACCGGATCGCCAAGCTCGGATTTGACGTCGTGAACAACAATCTCCACGCCCTTGGTCGATTGCAGCTTGTTGAGGACGTCCAAGCCCCGTCGCCCCCGGTTGCGTTTCAATTTGTCGGCGCTGTCTGCCACCATTTGCAATTCAGCCAGCACGAATCGCGGTACGATGAATTCAGACTCGAATACCTTCGTTTGCGCCAAGTCAACAATTCGGCCATCGATAATCACCGACGTGTCGATCAGCAGCGGCCTGCCACCCTTTTGCTGCCTGGTAAACTCGACATAGGGGACGACGAACCGGATGTCGTCCTTGGTCTGTACGATGAAACTGACCGTCAGGTAGCAGCACACCACGCCGATCATGAGCTTGATCGTGGAAACGAACGGATGGTCCTGATAGCCAATCTGGCGACTGCGAAGCTTGGTCACCGATTCGCGACGCGGCACACCGGTGACCGGATCCTCGACAATAATTTCCTCGTCAATCGGAACATCCGCGTAAACCGGACTGCGCAACTGGGGGAATGTCCGCGAGAGCGAATTGACCGCGAGATCAACGATCATGGACAAGCCAAACGCGATCACCATACCCACGACCAATCCGAAAAACACGCCCGAGATGGCTTTGAGCGATTTTTGCGGAATGAAAATGTCCACCGCGATGAAAATCATCGCGATCCCCAGACAACTGATGAGCAGCAGATCCGCGTACTGGGTAAACCAGAAAATCTTGCTGGCCTGCTCGTTTTCGCCGGCGATGAACGTGATGGCCACGACCCCCAGCGCGAGGACGAACAAGGCTCTCAGAATGATTAACACAAATTCGGCTCCAAACCGGTGCGCGAAGACGCCATCGCCGTATGGTACGTCCATTGTCCCGGCAGGTGTCGGCAAATCCTCTTCTAAAGTATAACCGCGACATAACCGCGATCAATCAACCGGCAACCCGAATGGTCCAATCAGACAGATCATCCACCCCCGCCCGCGAAGAGACCGTACCCAAACTGTCAATCGCCAACCGCGGCAGCGTGCGTAAAACCGTTTTCCTTTTGTCCATGCCGGTCCTCGGTGAGCAACTTCTGAACACCACCGTCGGCCTGGCGGACGTCTTCCTGGCCGGCACCATCAGCGTCCACGCCACCTCCGCGATCGGGCTGGCTGCCTACGTTGGCTGGCTTATGTCGATGATTTTCATGCTGGCGGGCATCGGCGCGACCGCTTTGATCTCCCGAACAATCGGCGCGGGGAAACCTGACCAGGCCAACCATTTCGCCAACCAGGCATTGGGATTGGCTGCGGGAATGGGCATCGCGGGCTGCGTTTTCATCTACGTTCTCGCACCCACCCTGGCGGAATTGCAATCGATGCGGGGCGACACCTACCTTGTCGTTGTTCGCTATCTCCGCATCGACGCGGTCGGACATCTTTTTACAAGTTTCACGCTCGTCGGAGCTGCTTCCCTTCGCGGTGCAGCGGACATGCGCACCCCACTGAAAATCCTCGCCGTCGTCAACATCGTCAACCTCATCGCGTCCTGTTCGCTTGTTTTCGGTTTCGGATTCATTCCGTCCATCGGGATCGACGGCATCGTCGTTGGAACGGTGATCGGACGATTCGTCGGCGGCATCCTGATGATTCTGGTCCTCGCACGCGGTCGCAGCGGGCTGAGAATTCGACTGGCGTGGATGCGACCCCAATGGTCCTCACTGCGACGAATCCTGAACATCGGCGGGCCGGCGGCGCTCGACGGGATCGTGATGTGGTCGGGACATTTCATATTTTTGATGATCATTGGACGTCTCAAACCCGAATCGCTTCGCGGCGTTTACTACGCGGCTCATATCATTGGAATCCGCATCGAGGCGTTGACCTATCTTCCCGCTGTCGCGTTCGGTGCGGCAGCAGCCACCATGGTCGGACAGGCGTTGGGTGCCGGAGACGCGGTCCGTGCACGGCGCGTCGGTCATGAGGCGGTGCTTCAATGTGGCCTGCTCGGACTGGGGTTGAGCTTCTTTTACTATTTCGGTGCCCACGACATCTACTGTTGGATGCAGAAAACCGACGACCTGGTGCGCATCGCAGGACCGCCCGCACTGCGAATGGCTGCGTTTTTTCAAATTTTTCTCACGACGGCCATCATCTACATCAATGCGCTGCGTGGGGCAGGGGACACGCGCTATCCGCTTCTGATTACGCTGGTCAGCGTGTATGTGGTCCGGCTTCCGCTCGGATACCTGCTTGGTATCCACCTCGAACTCGGTCTCATGGGCGTGTGGATCGGCATGTGCGGCGACATGGTCCTGCGCGGTATTCTCGCAACCGTACGGTTCACGCGTGGACGCTGGATCACCACCACGGTTTGACCCATCCGAAACGCAATGACGACACCGGCGGCTATTCGTCCGCGACAGGCTCGTTCCCTGAATCCACCACAATCCTGGCTGCGTCTCTCATAATCGCACTGACCGGATTCGCAGAATCAATCTGAGCGGATCGATCGAACGCGCGAACGGCTCCTTCCGGATCACCGCTGGAATAAAGGACGTAACCCAGCACCAGCCACGCGTCCGCATCGGACGGCTCGGCCGCAACATGCAGCCGGAGCTGCTGGATGTGCGACTCAAGACTGTCCTGATCGCCATACATTCGTGCGGCATCGACAGGCCTGTCGATAACGTCGGGCACCAGGGAAATTCCACGGCGAATCGCGCCGGCAGAAGCGGTGTATTGCCCCTCGGCAAACAAGGCCAACGCATAGGACAACTCGCCAAACCCGTTCTGAGGTGCGTCCAGGACGGAGTAGGAGAATAATTTTCGCGCGGCTTTGTAGTCACCCTTGCGAAAGGCTTCGACGCCGTCGGCGAGGAAGCTGTTGTTTACCGGAATGCGGTCCTGCGGAGCAATTTCGATCGGGCGGGTCGGACCGACCGACTGGGGAGCAACATCAGGGTAACCACCCGTTCGGTTCTCGGCGGAATCGACGTACACCGTGGTCGGTGATTCGACATAAACCGTATCAGGATAGGGATCGACCTCCCATAGCGGAGAATACCCCGCCGAAACGTAACGGTATGGATAGCGGTGGAAATAGCTGTCGAAGACGCTTGCGTATCCATACGGATAGTACAACCCACCGTAATAGTGGCCATAATGCGACACGCCCGTGTGGTAATCGTGGCGTCCGAATCCCAGGCCGTGGCGATTATGGTGTCCGCGATGACCATGGTGATCGTCGTGGTGACCACCGTGATGGCCATCGAACCCGCGACGATGGTAATACGCGGTCAGCGAACCGTCGCCGATGTGCAATCCTGTTCGCAGCGAACTGTCATGATCGTGATTGGCGTACGACAGTCCGATCGAATTCGCCTGGCTTCGCCCCCGGTAGCCGTCGTATCTGGGCGTGTCGAAACGCGTCCTCGATTGGCCTTGACGCGAACTACCCACGAACGCCTTTCTCTCGGGAACGCCCCGCGAAACCCGCGAGCGTGACGCGATTCCTGTTGACAGCCTCTGGCTCGGGCTGGTGTTGATCCCGTTCGAGAAACTGTTGCCCGTTCGGCTAAACGTGCGTGGCGAATTGCCGGACATCCGGTTGGTGGATCGTGTCGAGATTCCCGCGCTGCGGCGCGTTGATCGCGGAATGATTGACTCGTTTATGACAGACCTGCGTCGGGCTGGCGAGCCGCTCGACGGGCGCAAACCGGTCGACGACGATCGTGTAGTTGCCACGGAAGATCGCGTGGTTCCAATGGCTGAACGCGGTGACACCCCGGCACGACTGCTGCGCGATGGCTGCAAGGTGTTCGGCGATCGACCGCTGCGGGAGAACGAACGGGTTACGCCACCGAGATTTGAACCGTTGGACGAGCGTGCCACCGACCGCCTCGTTGTTGCACTCCGATTGGATGTTGTCGGACGTCTGGCTACCGAGGATCGACGGCTTGAAACGCCGACGCCGGCTGATCGCTGTGATGGACGCGAGGACATGATCGGCGAGCGTGACGAACGCCTTGACGTCGCCCCGCTGGAACGCGTTCGCGTGGTGCGCGAACGCGATGCGGACGATCCCGCCGATGAACGCGACGTGCGCGATCGTGAGGCAGATGCACTCGACCTCGTAGGCCTCGACCTGGTAGCGCTCGATCTTCTCGTGACCGATCGCCCCGCCGATCGCCTCGCACTTGAACGCGAACCGCGCGAGCGAGCACCGGACGACCTTGACGACCGCGCGCCCGAGGACCGGGGACGACTCTTTGCCGATGGAGAACTCCGCGCCGAGCGCCGCGCTCGTTGCGAATACACCTCGGGCGTGCCGGTCAGCACGAAAATCGACGCCAACGAAATGATCCACCACCGACGTGCTCGTAGATTTGCGATCATGTCCCGTGTCTCCTTATTTGAATCCGCCTCGCCGACGTTCCCTCGTTACTTCGGATCAATAGTTTCTCACTGTTAAATAATAGCACCCGGATGATAAACGGGCAAGGGAATTATCGGCTTCCCAGGAAACGGCCGATATTCCGTAATCCCTTATTTGACAACCAGTTAAGGAATAAAACGGGCTGGGACGGGTGCCTGCAGCAACTCGGAAATCTGGTCCAGGCTGCTGATTTTGTAATCAGGATGGGCGTTTCCGATGTCGTGAATGCGGCGATCGCGGCAAATCCAGGCGGCTGCGATACCAAAATTCCGGGCACCTTCAATGTCGCTGTGCAACGAATCGCCGACGTGCAACACATCGCGCGGGCTTACACCCATGAGGTTGCACGCCTGCTCAAAAATGGACGCGTCAGGCTTGTAACACCGGGCTTGCTCACTGGACAGAACAGCATCGAATTCGAGGTTGTGCTTTTCGATGGCGGCCAGGAGATGATCCGTGTCGGCATTGGACACACAGCAGACGGGCAAATCGAGCGCTATGATGGCAGACTCAGCTTCCTTGTGCAAACACGGATCGCACCAATAGGCATAGAGTCGATCGGCGTACGGATGGGGATCGATCTCGCCGACGACCGGCTTGAGGGTCTCGACAAGGCTTTGGCACTCACAATTGTGAAGCGTCTTGAACCGGTCGTGATTGCACGTCTCAATCATCCGAAAAAAACGATTTCCCCACGCAACGGTCAGTTCCCCGGCTGACATCTCCAAACCGAGATCGGCGACGATGTCCTGGCAGACAGATTCGACCGCTTCAACATCGCCCGCAGCCACCGTTCCGTAGAAATCCAGAAAAACCGCTTTGTATTCGTAATCTGAATCAGCCACGAACGAATCATAGCGTAGCGTTCGACCACTTCCAAGATGGATTCTTAATTTTGGATTTCTACGTCAGGCGAGCTGTTCCTTGATCTTCGCGATCAACGCGTCCGCTTCGCCGGTTGCGTAGGTTCCCGCGCTCCAGCGAAAACCCAATCCGTCTTTGTCGAAGCGGGGGATGATGTGAAAATGCACATGGTTGACGACCTGACCCGCGACGCTGCCGTTGTTCTGAAGGACATTGGTGCCCTCTGCGCCAACGGCTGTCGTCACAGCGCGAGCAAGCTCCGGCAGGTGCCTTGTCACCTCCGCCATCGCGTCGGGCGACAAATCGGAAATCTGCTTGTGATGAGACCTGGGAACGAGCAATGTGTGGCCTGGTGCGAGGGGTGCAACGTCCAGGAACGCCAACGCGCCCGGCGTGTCGAGTACGACATTGGCTGGTATTTCGCCTGCGACTATTTTGCAGAAAATACAGTCGGTGTTCGTCGTCATTCCAGGGTCGACCACCCGCGACTATTCCTGCGAACCCGACTCTTTCGCATCGGCCTGGTCGGTCACATTCTCGGCTGGCGCTTCCGCAGCAGGAGACTTCGCCTTTTGAGAAGCCTTCCCGAACGACTTTCCTGCCTTGACGGCGGCAGCGTAACGGGCATCGGCACGACGACGACGAGCGCTTGTGGCAGGCTTGGTCACACTGCCGGGGTGCTCCTCGTTACCGACGAGTTCGAGCACCGCCAAAAAAGATTGATCACCCACGCGACGTTTGGCCAACTTGATCAGCCGGGTGTATCCACCATTGCGATCGGCAAAATCTCCGGCGACACGCTGAATCAACCGGTGCGTAATGGACTCAGCCGTAAACTCCAGCCGCCCCTTTGGCTGACCCGTGCGGTGCCGCCGACCGGTCCTGGCAGCAATCACCTGCGAGCGGGCAGCATCGGACATTTGCTCATAAGCATTGCGGTGCTCTGCGGGAATCAACGAACGCTCACCCATCAACCGATGAATCTGACGACGCGCGATCAAATCTCCACCGCGCGCACGCTTGGCCAACGTGATCAAACGCTCAGCAAATGGTTTCACGTCCTTCGCCTTGGGAAGCGTGGTGGTAATCCTGCCATGCTCAAAAAGCGATTGGGCAAGGTTTCGACGCAACGCCTTGCGGTGCGACGTCGTCCTGTTCAGTTTACGTTGTGATACGCGATGGTTCATGTGTCACCTGGAATGCGATTCTTATGATGGGTCCGCAGGAACGGACATTTCAGTTTCTGTGGTACCAGTTGACGATTCACCTGGTGATTCTGATGACGCGAAGGCGTCCGAGCTGTAATGCTCGACCGGGGCAGGAGACGCATCACCGGGTGCATCCCGCTCGACATTGATGCCCAACGACAAGCCCAGATCAGCCAGTTTCCGACGCACCTCGCGAAGCGATGTCTTGCCAAAACTACGAAGCCTGAGCAGGTCGGCTTCGGTCTTGCTCGCCAACTCGCCGACCGTTGCAATGCGTGCCGCCTCAAGACAATTGCTTGAACGCACGGACAATTCCAACTCCGAAATCGGTTTGCGAAAAACCTCCTGCATTTCATCGTTGACCTGCGGCGACTGCACCTGCGATGGTGCGGAAGACTGAACGTAGTCCGAACCGATGTCGTAGTACTGCACGAATGGATTCAGATGCTTGCGCAGAATCTTCGACGCTTCGACAACCGCGTCCTCCGGAGTGACCGTACCGTTGGTCCAGACTTCCAGGAGCAGGCGATCGTAGTTCGTCCGCTGCCCCACGCGGGTATCCTCCGTACGATACCGAACACGCGATACGGGAGAATAGATCGAATCGACCGCAATCACACCAACTTCCTGCTCAGCCGCACGATTGTCCGCCGCCGTGGCGTATCCACGACCACTCGACACAACCATTTCCATCTGAAAATCAACGTCGTCGGTAAGCGTGGTCAGAACATGACCCGGGTCAAGAATATCGATAGCGGCGTCCGCTTCAATATCTCCCGCAACCACCGGGCCTTTGGTATTCTTCTGTACCTTCATCGTTTTGGGCTCGTCGGACTCGGAGGACACAATCAGTCCCTTGACGTTCAGGATGATATTCGTCACATCCTCCAACACGCCCGGAATCGACATGAACTCGTGCTGAGCTCCGGCGATCTTCACCGAGCTGACGGCCGACCCTTCGAGGCTTGACAACAGCACACGACGGAGAGAGTTCCCGACCGTAACGCCGAAACCGCGCTCAAAAGGCTCGATCCGAAACAACCCGTATGTGCTCGTGCTGACGGATTCATCCCGAACAACCTCACTCGGCAACTCCAAACCACGCCATCTAATCCGCATTCAACACCTCTCCTGCAGCCCAAAAAGACTCACGCTCACACACAAGCCGCCGCAATAATCTAGCGACTGCACATTTCGACGATGAGCAACTCTTCGACCGGAATCTGTACATGCTCCCGCGTCGGTAAGGACACAACCCGCCCCTCGAGCTTGTCGGGGTCCAACTCCAACCAGGGCTGAACCGGAGCGCCGCTTTCACCAAGCAACGCTTTCACAAAATTCTTGCTCTTCTCATTATCCCGCACGGTGATGGAATCCCCCGCACCGATCTGGAAACCGGGCCTGTCAACTTTTCTTCCATTGACCTTGAGATGCCCGTGAACGATCAGTTGGCGCGCCGCCCGATGGGACGGGGCGAAACCAAGCTTCCACACGGCATTGTCAAGCCGACGTTCGAGAAGCTGGAGCAACTCCTGACCCGTATTGCCGGAAAGTTTTGTCGCACGCTCAAAATAGTGCAGGAATTGTTTTTCAAACAATCCGTAATATCGTTTAACCTTCTGCTTTTCGCGAAGACGAACGCCATAATTACTGACTTTGCCCCGACGCCACCGATGCATCCCGGGCGGATTGCTCCGCCACTGACGCTCCATGGGACATTTTGCCGACTCGCAGCGAATGCCCTTGAGCATCAGCTTGATGCCCTCGCGACGACAAAGCCTGCAGACTGGTCCGATGTATCGACCCATGATACTTGCTACCTTCCGAAAACGCTGATTCTAAACTCGCCTCTTTTTCGCAGGCCGACAACCATTGTGCGGAATCGGCGTCACATCCTCAATCGACTGGATTCTCATCCCCGCAGCCTGAAGAGCGGTGACGGCGGACTCGCGACCCGAACCCGGTCCCTTCACACGAACTTCCAGTTCCATCACACCATACTTTTTGGCGGCGTGGGCAGCCTGTTCTGCTGCTCGCTGCGCCGCGAATGGCGTACTCTTTCGCGTCCCCTTGAAACCAACAGTGCCCGCGGATGACCATGAAAGAACCTCACCGTTGATATCCGTGATGGTCACCATCGTGTTGTTAAACGTCGCCTTGATGTGGGCAATTCCACGAGCAACATTCCGACGCGTTCGCTTCTTACCTGGACCCTTAGCCACGATGCAACTCCTTGATACCCTTCTTGCCGGCTACTGTTTTCTTCGGACCCTTGCGCGTTCGAGCGTTGCACCGGGTTCGCTGACCCCGCGTCGGTAACCCGACACGATGACGCATACCCCGGTAGCAGCCAATATCACGAAGACGCGCGATACATGCTGTGACATGGCGCCTCGCCTGCCCCTCCACCGTGTAGTTACGATCGATGATTCCAGCGATACGCGAAACCTCATCCTCGCTCAGATCCTTTGACTTGAGGGTAAAATCGATCCCCGCTTCCTTCAGAATCTCGCGCGCATGGTGAGGTCCAACGCCATAAATGTAGCGAAGCGAATATTGAACTTGTTTGTTCGGCGGCACATCGACGCCCGAAATACGAGGCATGCAATCGCTCCTTTAGCCTTGGCGCTGCTTGTGACGAGGGTTCGACGTACACACAACACGCACGACCCCCTTGCGTTTTACAATTTTGCAATTCTCACAGATTCGTCTGACACTGGCACGGACTTTCATCCTTCAACTCCTGTTCAAGGCGGACATCCCACCTGTCTGATCAACGCAACAAAACCTGTTCGGCCCCGTCAACAAGACTCACCGCAATCAACAAAAAACCTACGGTCCGGTCAAAACAGCCACGCCACTCTCCGTGACCGCCAGCGTGTGCTCAAAATGGGCCGCCCAACTGCCGTCACGCGTGACAACCACCCAGCGGTCCGGATCACGATAACTCACCTCGAACGAACCGGCATTCACCATTGGTTCAACCGCAATCACCATGTTCGGGCGCAAACAAAAATCCGACTTCGCCTGCTTGCGATCGTGATAATTCGGAACCTTCGGCTCCTCATGCATCTGCCGGCCAATACCATGACCCACAAAATCGCGAACCACGGAAAACCCGTTCCGCTCCACGAACTCCTGCATCTGAGTCGCAACCTCGCTCCACATCCGCCCGGGAGCAATCTCATTTATTGCGAGTTTCAGCACGTTTTCCGTGACGTCAAGGAGTTTTTTTGCATTTTCGTCGATTTTGCCGACCGGAAGCGTTCTGGCAGCGTCTCCGCAGTACCCTTCAAGTCTCACACCACAATCGACACTCACAACGTCACCGTCCTGCAGCACCCGATCACCCGGAATACCGTGAACAATCTCTTCATTCACACTGATGCACAACGCAGCCGGAAACGCAATCCTCGCCTGAGGATTGACCACGCCCTTGAACAGCGCCGTCGCACCCGCATCCGCGATCCGTTTCTCCGCCAATTCGTTCAACTCGCCGGTCGTCACACCAGGCTTGACGGTTTCGCGGACCTCTTCGTGGACATCATACACGAGCCGGCCGGCCTTCTTCATCAGCCCGATTTCGCGCGCACTCTTGAGAATAATGCCACGCTGCCCCATGGCTGACCGCTTCTCCTTCTCGTCCTTGTTCAATGACTTCTTCACTGCCTGTTCGCCCATTCTCTAGGACATTCGTCCACGAATCGGGCCTTCACCGCCCAGGAAACCTTCGTAGTTTCGCATGATCAGGCTCGCTTCAACCCGCTGGACAACGTCAAGCGCGACACTGACAACAATAAGCAAACCCGTTCCACCAAGAAACGCCGACACAAAGAACGGAATCTGCAACCAGGAGGCAATCATCGTCGGGATGATGGCGATCAACGCGAGGAACGCCGCACCGACGTAGGTAATTCGACCCATCACTTTTTCAAGATAGTCTGCCGTACGTTTTCCCGGTCGAAGACCCGGAATAAAACTTCCGTAATCCCGGAGGTTGTTGGCCATCTCCTTGGGCTGAAACTGCACGGTCGTCCAGAAATACGCGAAGAAAAACACCATTCCTATATATGTGATGATGTACAAATAGCCGCCCGTGGAAAAAGCGCTGGCCAGAAACCCCCATGGTCCACCGGGGAATCCACCCGCAAGCTGTGCGAACAGGACGCTCGGGAATATCAAAAGCGAACTCGCAAAAATGATCGGCATCACACCGCCGTGATTTACACGCAAAGGCAGGTATTGACGCTGACCACCGTAAACCCGTCGTCCTCGTGTTTGCTTGGCCTGCTGGATCGGAATCCGTCGCTGGCCCTGGGTGATGAGAATCGACCCTGCCACCACGCTGACGAACGCAACGATCAGGAACAGGATCTTCGATGGTCCCAGCGCGTCGCTGGAGACCCCGGACACTGTGAGGTCAGCGTTATCGACGACATAGATCAGCGCCTGCGGCATCTGAGAAATGATCCCCGCCATGATGATCAACGACACACCGTTGCCCACACCGTACTTATCGATCTGCTCACCAAGCCACATCAGAAAGACTGTCCCCGTCGTAAGCGACAGCAGGCCCATCATCCAGTAGAAAATCGAGCCGTTAAAATCTGCGAAGATAAACTGATTATTGTGCAGGTAGCGCATCCAGATCGTACCCTGCACCAGACACAACAGAACCGTTGCGTACCTCGTGTATTCCGTGATCTTCTTTCGACCCGCTTCGCCTTCTTTTGAAAGCTTTTCCAACGCGGGCACCACCGTGACCAGCAACTGAAAGATGATGGACGCAGAGATGTACGGCATGATTCCCAGGCCGAAGATCGTACTCTGGCCCAGATCGCCACCCGTGAACATCGAGAAAATCTGGCCCAGGTCTCCCAGACCCTGCGACTGTCCCATCGCCTCCTGATCCACACCGGGAATCGGGACGTAGAACCCCAACCGGTAGATGGCCAACATCCCCACGGTGAACATCAGTTTGTTCCGAAGTTCCGGGATTTTAAAAATGTTCAGGAAAGACTTTAGCATCGTGATCCCACACTATGATTTCGCGACAGCCTGCGTGTTTACCGTCCTGGCTTCACCGCCGGCGGCATTGATTTTTTCAGCGGCCTGCTTGCTGAACCTGCTCGCTTCAACGGTGAGCTTCTTCGACAATTTTCCGAAACCCAGCACCTTGATCCCGAGCCTCTTGTGTCGAATGAGCCCCGCTTCGGTCAGCGACGCATAGGTCACATGCCCACCCGACTCGAACCGCTCCTCCAGATCCTTCACATTGACGATGTTGTAGCGCGTTGCAAAGTTCGCGTTGTTGAACCCTCGTTTGGGCAGTCGCCTGAACAACGGCATCTGCCCACCCTCGGACAACCCACGTCTCTTCCAACCCGCTCGCTGACCGGCACCCTTGTGACCCCGACCAGCCGTCTTGCCACTACCACTCCCGGTTCCGCGACCAATACGCTTCCGCTTCCGGTGAGCACCTGCCAGTTTTGTAATTTCAGTAATATTCATAACGAATTCCGATCAGCTTCCGATAGCTTCGGGCAGCTTCCGATTCAGCGTAAAAGCGACACGCCGCGGAGTTCACTCACGGCCTTCGGATCACGCAACGACTCCAATGCGTTAAATGTTGCTCGAACAAGGTTCTTGGGATTCCGCGAACCGTAGCTCTTCGTCAGACAATCGTGCACACCCGCCAGCTCCAGAACAGCCCGAACACTCGCACCGGCGATAACACCCGTACCAGGACTGGCTGGCACCATCACGACCTGGGACGCACTAAACCTGCCGATAATCCGGTGAGGCAGGGTCGATCCCAGAAGATTGATGGTCGAAAGATTGCGCGTCGCCAGCTTTCGGCCTTTCTCAACCGCCATCGGAACCTCAGGTGCCTTGCCATATCCAATACCGACGCGTCCTTTTCGATCGCCGACAATCACCAACGCCGCGAAACTAAATCGCCGACCACCTTTCACCACGGTGGCACAACGGTAGATTCGCACGACATTGTCATCCAACCCACCTTCCTCGCGCGCTGGTGCTCCCCTTGGTGCTCTCGTATTCGCTCTGCTCATTGCCTGCAGCCTCTGCGTACTCTGCCTCGAAACCCAATTCCGATCAGAACTTCAGACCCGACTCGCGAGCCGCCTCTGCCAGTTCCTTCACGCGACCATGATACCTGTACCCGTTGCGATCAAATACAACCGACGTCACTCCCGCCGCCGTCGCACGCTGGGCGAGGACAGCTCCGACAGCCTTGGCTGCCTCTTTGTTCCCACCCCCTTTGACCTGGCCTGCCAGATCCTTGTTCAGCGACGAGGCCTGACAAATCGTGACGCCCTTGAGATCGTCAACGATCTGAGCACTGATGTTCTTTAGCGAACGACTCACTGACAAACGAGGACATTCAGGCGTACCAAAAGCACGCTTGCGAATACCACGCTTGCGTCGTTGTCGTCGGATATACTTGGCTTTGCTTGCACTCATCACAGAATCTCAGATTACAGGTACCTTGTTAACGTCCACCAGCAAGGGCCTTGCCCTGCTTACGACGCACATGCTCACCTTCGTAACGAATTCCCTTGCCCTTGTATGGCTCCGGTGGACGAATCTTGCGAACCGATGCCGCAAAATGACCAACCATCTGCTTGTCACAGCCCTTGATCAGGAACTTGGCGGGATCACTGTCTCCACGGGCGGCAGGCGTCTCAACCGTCACCTCCAACCCGTTGGGAATCGGAACGGAAAACTGCGCCTTTTCCTTCGTGCCCCGACCCATAAAACCAACGTTCAACTCAAGGTTCTTTCCCTTTACCGCACAGTTGTACCCGGTGCCGTAAACCTCGAGACGTTGCTGATATCCCTTGCTGACACCCTCGACCATGTTGGCGATCAGTGACCGACTCAGACCGTGAAGCGCTTTGGACTGCTTGCGATCGTCAGCGCGCTCGACACGAACCTCACTGCCCTCAACCGCCGCCGAGATATGCTCAGGCACCGTCCAGTCAAGCGATCCAAGCGAACCCCTGACCGCCACATTCCTCCCGCTCACGGTGACAGTAACACCGCCGGGAATCGCTACAGGTTTTTTTCCGATTCGTGACATATCAGCCTTACCCTTGCCAATACCGACCTAGTACACCGTACACAGCAATTCACCGCCAATGTGCTCCGCACGGCATGTCCGATCACTGAGAACACCCTTGCTCGTTGAAACAATCGCAATCCCCAGTCCGTCCAGCACCCTTGGCATATCCTCAATACCAACGTACCTGCGACAGCCGGGCTTCGATTCACGCTTGATCGATCGGATCAGCTTTTCGCCCCGCTTGCCATACTTGAGATGAACCCGAAGCTGGCCTTGTTTGTTATCTTCAATAACGTCGAAGTCGCAAATATAACCTTCCTTCTTAAGCACGTCGGCGATCCCAACCTTCACCTTCGATGAAGGAATGAACACCTCGTTCTTTTGAACACGGGTTGCATTGCGAATACGCGTCAACATGTCGGCGATCGGATCACTCCACATTGGGTCGAACCTCGCTTGGCCTCACTTAATCCACTACCAGCTTGCTTTTTTCACGCCGGGCACCATCCCCGCGTGAGCCATCTCTCGAAAACAAATCCTGCAAAGACGGAACTTGCGATACACCGCACGCGATCTGCCGCAACGCAAACAGCGGCGGACCTTACGCGTCATGAACTTCGGTTCCTTTTGGCTTTTATTGATCCATGCGGTGGTCGCCATTAGTTATCTTCCGAATCTTTCCGGCGGAACGGCATGCCCAGTTTGCCAAGCAGCGCTCGAGCGTCCGTATCCTTTTCTGCCGTGGTCACAAACGTAATATTCATTCCCTGAACGAAATCCACCCGGTCCACATCAACCTCCGGGAAAATCGTCTGGTCCGCGATACCAACCGTATAGTTCCCCCGACCATCAAAACTGGTCGTGCTCAATCCGCGAAAGTCGCGTGTACGAGGGACAGCCACATTGACAAACCGCTCCACAAACTCATACATCCGACGACCGCGAAGCGTCACCATGCAACCAATATCGTAGCCCTTGCGAAGCTTGAAATTGGAGACACTCTTCTTGGCACGACAGATGACCGGCTTCTGACCGGCGATCAGACCAAGATCCCTGGAGGCTGACTCAAGCAGCTTCTTCTCCTGTATCGCCCGACCAAGACCCATCGAAATGACGACCTTGCTCAACTTCGGAACCGCCATCGGATTCCCGATGTCCAACTCATCTTTCAGAGCCGGGGCAATCTCTTTTTTGTACTTCTCCGCCAAAAGGGCCATCACTCAAGCATCCTGTTGCTGCTGATTCCCGCCGCCTCAAACAACGACGACATCCACTTCAAAATACGACGCGGTCAACCTTGTTCTGACACCACGCTTAAAACCGTCCCCGCACTGGTCACACGTTTCTTGCCGGTTACTTTTCCGTTGCCATCAACCTCCAGCTCAAAATGAACCCGAAGACCGCGACCCGCCTTCGGGTCATACGCCAGCACATTCGAAACGTGAATACCCGCTTCCTTCTGAATCCGCCCACCCTGTGGATTACGACGCGTCGGCCTGACATGGCGATAAACCAGATTCACACCTTCGACAAAGACAATTTCGCGGTTCGTATCCACCCGCAAAACCTTGCCAACCGCACCGCGGTGGTCTCCGCGAATCACCTGAACCGTATCTTCACGTCGGATCTTGCAAGCCATCGGTCAAACCACCTCATCTGCAAGCGAAACAATCTTCATAAATCCGCATTCGCGAAGCTCTCGCGCAACCGCACCAAAAATACGCGTCCCACGAGGCTCCTGATTCGCATCCAGCAACACCACGGCGTTGCTGTCAAAACGAACATAGCTCCCGTCAGGCCGTCGCGTAGGCTGCGAGGTCCGAACAACAACCGCCTTGGCCAACCGACGTTTCGAGCGATCCGCCCGACTCGATCCACCAGAGAAATCACTGTTCGGCAACGCCTTCTTCACCGTCACGACGACAATATCACCCACACCAGCCGTCCTGAGACGCTTCTTTCCAGTCCTCGCGGTACTCCCGCCCAGAACCGAAATCACCATCGCCTCTTTGGCACCGGTGTTGTCGGCAACAGCCACTCTCGTTTGCATCTGAATCATCAGATCACTCCGCAAACATCAAAAAAACCTGATGACCTAGACATTTCCCAACACACGCACCAGCCGCCAGGCCTTCGTCTTTGAAACCGGGCGACAAACCATCACTTCGACGCGATCGCCCTCTTTGGCCTGGTTGTTCTCATCGTGGGCATGAATCACAATTCGCCGACGAAGATACTTCCCATACTTGGGATGACGCACCTGATACTGGCAGACGACCCTGATCGTCTTGTCGCCCTTATCCGACGCAACCACGCCCTGACGCAACCGACGCTTGTTCCTCGTGGCTGTTGCTGTTGTGCCTGTCTCGCTCATATCTCTGTTCTTAACCTTGTCAGACCTATACACCGGTACGCAAACAACACCACAAAACTATTTCTGACGAGCAGCCACCGCTTCCATGTGGGCCTGGTGCTCTTCAATTCCTGTTACATCCCGCTCGCGTAACACCGTAAACACACGAGCGATGTCTCTTCGAGCACCCGTCAAAAGATTCGGGTTCGCAAGCTTCTCCGTCACCGCCTGCGACCGAAGGTCAAACAGATGACGACGCAAACGCTCCAACTCACCGTGCAACTCTTCGGTGCTCATTTCACGAATCTCGCTGATCTTCACCGCAGCACCCTCACCAATGACTACAACCCGTGACGCCTGAGCACAAACCGACACCTGCAGGGCATCTTGGCGGACATCCGCCTCATCGCCTCGCGGGCAATATCCATCTCAACCCCGCCGATTTCGTACAACATCGTACCGGCACGAACACACGCAACCCATCGTGCAGGCTCACCCTTGCCCTTGCCCATTCGTGTTTCCAACGGCTTGGCAGACACGGGCTTGTGCGGAAAAATACGAATATAAACCTTGCCCTCACGCTGCAGGAAATGCGTCGCTGCCACACGTCCCGCCTCAATCTGCCGGGCTGTTATCCAACCAGGCTCCAGCGCCTGCAAACCGTATTCGCCATACGCCACCGTGTTCCCACTGGTCGCCTGCGGGCGGATACGTCCGCGCTGGGATTTCCGAAACTTCACCCGTTTGGGCATCATGGCCATGATCAGGCCCTCCGCAACTTCAAAACCGCGCTACGCGCGTTTCATCCTCTTACCCTGATAACGCTTCGACGACGTCATTCCCTCCTCGGGAAGCTCCTCACCATATCTGCCGGTGTAAAGCCAGACCTTGATGCCAATCGCACCATACGTCGTAAACGACTCTGCAAATCCGTAGTCCACCCGTGCCTGCAACGTGTGCAACGGAATCGATCCCCGAATTTGGGTCTCCTTGCGGGCCATCTCTGCCCCACCAAGACGACCCGAAACCTTGATCTTAATCCCCTTGGCACCAGCCCCCATGGCGGAATCACATCGCTGCTTGAGCACCCGACGGAAACTACCACGCTTTTTCAACTGCTCAGCTATCGACTCCGCAACCAACTGAGCATCCAGATCCGGCGCCTTGATCTCAATAATGTTGATACTGATCTTACGCTCAACCAGGTCCTCCAACGCTTCACGAAGCTTGTCAACCTCCGCGCCCTTCGGACCAATCACCAATCCCGGACGAGCCGTGTGAAGCAACACCTTGACCTCATCACGCGTTCGCTCAATCTCGACACGCGCGACGGCTGCGTAAGGTGGCCTGCGGTTCAACTGCCTGTCGACGAACTTGCGGATCCTCCAGTCCTCGATCAGAAACTCCGCGTACGCAGCCTTCGGGGCATACCAACGCGAGGACCAGTCCTCGGTGATGCCTACGCGAAAACCATGCGGATTTATTTTCTGTCCCACGATGCACTCCGTCCGCCGACACCATGTCAGCCGAAAACAACGCGCCTATCTCTGCGCCACCCTCACGATAAGGTGACTCGTACGCTTCTCAATCGGATGAGCTCTGCCACGATCCTTCGGACGCCACCGCATCATCGATGGACCTTCGTCAACCCGGGCTTCCACCACATAGAGACGACGCATGTCCGCCTCCTTCTCGTTGGCATTGGCCATCGCAGACTTGATCACCTGCGAAATCATGCCCGACGCCCGCCTCGGATTGAACTTCAAAACATCCAACGCCTGCTGACAATGCATCTCGCGCACAAGACCCATCACCAACCGGGCCTTTCGAGGCGCGATACGGGCAAACCGATGTTTGGCGATCCATGTACCTTCTTGTGTCGTTGCCTCAGCCATCACCCACCTGCCTGCCTACCTCTTGCGACCGCCGGAATGCCCGCGGAACGTACGCGACAAGGCAAACTCACCCAGCTTGTGCCCCACCATATCCTCGGTGACGAACAACGGAATGAACCTGTTGCCGTTGTGAATCTCAAACTTCCGGCCCACGAATTCCGGAACGATGGTACACCGACGCGCCCACGTCCTGATCGGCGTGTTCACACCCGTATCCTTCGCCTGCATCACCTTGCGATACAGCTTCTCGTGGACGAACGGACCTTTCTTTTGCGAACGAGTCATAATCCTGCCCTGTCAAGCGCCAAAACACTTGCCAAGAAACCGCGGTTCGATTCCATGAATCGCCTGCGATCACATAAGCCTGCAATTCTACTTCTTCGGTATCGTCAACTGACCGTAACGCTTGCTCTTGCGACGACGCAAAATACGAGCGTTGGATACTTTCTTGGGACTTCGCGTCCTGCCACCCTTGGCAAGCGTTCCCCACGGACTACACGGGTGACGCCCACCTCCGCTGCGACCCTCACCACCACCCAACGGGTGTGACACAGGGTTCTGTGCGGTACCGCGAACATGGGGACGACGACCCATGTGACGCTTGACACCAGCCTTACCCAGACTACGGTTCTGGTGATCCAGATTGCCGATCTGACCGATCGTCGCCCGACACTCAACGCGAACCTGTCGCATTTCGCCGGAAGGCATCACCAACGTCGCCCAGTCGCCCTCACGGGCCAGCAACCGAATCACCGTACCAGCACTCCGGGCGAGCTTGCCGCCCTGGCCTGGATTCATCTCAACATTATGAACATCCAGACCAATGGGAATATTCTTCAACGGGGCAGCATTGCCCACCTTCGGTTCAATTTTGGTACCACTCTCCACCTGATCGCCCACGCTCAAACCCAGCGGAGCCAGGATGTAGCGATACTCGTCATCCTCGTATTTAAGCAACGCAATGTGGCACGAACGGTTCGGATCATACTCGATCCGCTCGACCGTGGCTGACACATCGTCCTTGCTTCGCTTGAAATCGATCCGACGGTACAACTTGCGAGCACCACCACCGCGATGCCACGCCGTAATCTTACCATGATGATTTCTGCCGCCCTTACGCGAAATACGCTGGGTCAGCGATTTTCTAGGCCGGGTCTTCTTGTCCGTCAGCTCGGAGAAATCGTTGTAAACGAGTCCCCGGCGACCCGGTGATGTTGGTTTTATTCGTCGTAGTCCCATGTCTCAGCTGCTCATCAGAACAAATCAATGTGGCTGTCGGCGTCAAGCACCACGACCGCCTTCTTCCAAGCAGCCGTCTTGCCAACACGCAGTCGCACACGACGCTGTTTCCCACGGCGGTTGGCGGTACGAACCGTCAACACCCTCACCTTGTAAATCTTCTCAATCGCGCCGCGAATCACCGACTTGGACGCATCAGGATGCACCTCAAAGGTATACGCACCCCCACGCGCCGCCTTATGCTTCGTCGCGTCGTGTGACGTCGTCGAAAGGTGCGTCCCCTTCTCTGTCACAATCGGTCTTTTGATAACGTGGTAAATATCCATCGTCTCGTCCTGCCCACCTGGTTCCGTGGACTAATTCTCCGAACCGGCGTTCAACGCCACAGGATCCTTCACCAACAAATCGAACGCTGATCGCATCATCACAAATCGATCGCGCCGCAAAATCTCAAAAGCAGTCAACTCGTTGATCGGCTTCAACTCTGTCCTGGCAAGGTTGCGACCCGAGCGGTAAATCGTGTCATTCGCACCGCCCAACGCCACGGTACAACCCTTCGTCACACCGACGCCGTTCAACACCGACAAGAGACCCTTCGTGCTCGGCACGTCGAAACTCACGTCTTCGACCACCACAACCGTCTCGCTCAGAATCTTCGCCAGAATCGCACTGTTCCGCGACAAACGCCGCATCTTGCGGTTCATCCGCTGATCATAATTCTGATTGCCCTTGGCAAACGCCACACCACCACCCTTGCGGATATTGGTACGCCGCGCACCCATCCGGGCGTTGCCCGTACCCTTCTGACGGTACAGCTTACGCGTCGAACCCTTCACCATCCCACGGCTCTTCGTCGCACTCGTGTTCTGCCGGGCATTCGCCTGTGCCCGCACGATCGCCTGCTTCAGAAGCTCGGGCCGAACACGCTCGCCCAGAATGGCGGGGTCGATCTCCACCGTTCCCGATGACTTTCCACTGCTGTCGTATAAAGGTATTTGCAACATGACCGATTACGCCCTGGTCTTTGCCTTCTGTACAAAAACAACACCGCCGTTCGGACCGGGGACGCTGCCTTTGATTAACAATAAATTATTCTCAACGTCGACGCCCACCAGTTTCAAACTGCAAACCGTACGCCGCACGTTGCCCATATGGCCGGACATATGCTTGCCCTTGCGAATACCGCATCCGCGAGCAACATCCGAGTGCCCACCGATACTACCAGGCGACCGATGCTTTCGCTCAACACCGTGCGTCGCAGGCTGACCGCCAAAACCCCAGCGTTTCATCACACCGGCAAATCCGCACCCCTTCGTCGTCGCAGCCACATCAACGTAGGCAACATCCTCGTTGAACTGATCCACCGTCAACACATCACCGGCAGACACCTCCGCCGCATTTTTCAAACGCATTTCCCTGGCCACTCGCTTCGGACCGGTCCCCGCTTTGGCAGCATGACCAATCAACGGCAGGGTCGTTCGATGAGGCTTGGAATCGCCAAAACCCAACTGAACCGCATGGTATCCATCCGTGTCGGGATTCTTGACCTGCAACACCGTGCAGGGACCAGCCTGCACCACCGTCACAGACACCACAACGCCCTTGTCGCCGTGAATGCGCGTCATCCCGATTTTCTTACCAATCAATGCCGGTGTCATAATCCAACGTCATCCCGCCTCGAAAGCCAATCCGCCTTCGACGACGTCAAGCCTTGATTTTCACAAAAACGCCCGCAGGAACCACCAGACGGTTGAGCGACTCGATCGTCCGCGCCGTCGGCTCATAAATGTCAACAATTCGCTTGTGCGTGCGAATCTCAAACTGCTCTCGCGACTTCTTGTCGATGTGCGGACCCCGCAACACGGTAAACCGCTCGATACGCGTCGGAAGCGGAATCGGACCCAATACCCTCGCACTCGTCCGCTTGGCGTGCTCCACGATCTCCTTGGCTGACAACTCCAGCGACTTGGGATCGTAGGATTCCATCCGAATTCTTATTCGTTCGTTTGCTGACATTACTTCCTCTTCGCCCGGTCAAAATTCAACTTCTCCCGAGTCCGGTGAAGATACGAATTTTTGACGGGTTGTCAACCGCATCAGGGCCGACAATTCACTTACTTTTTTCTAAAAGCGATCTTTTCCCGAAACCGGGGCAAAATGAGACATCTCCATCGTCGCAGATGCCCGACCCTGCGTCAGACTCCGAAGCGCCGTCGTGTATCCAAACAACTCCCGAAGCGAAACATGGGCGTCGATCACGCGGAAATGACCGCGAATATCCGTCCCCGTGATGACCGCATGACGCACACCCAGGTCGCTGTTCACCGCCCCGAACGATTCATCCGGTGTGACGATCTGCACTTTCATCATAGGCTCAAGCAGCACCGCCTCACCCTCACGCATCGCATTCTCAAACGCAATCCTCGCCGCGTTCTCAAACGCCAGCTCGGAACTCTCCTCCTCGCTCATCTGAGCAGAAACAAGCGTTGCTTTCCACTCGATCACCGGACTGCCGTGGACAATGCCGCTCACCGCCGCATCCTCCACCCCCTGACGAACCGCCGCCAGATATTCAGGCCTCAACGTCCCCGCCGGAGTCGCATCCTCAAATTCCCAACTTTCCGCCCCCTCTTCCCGTTTCAAAGGCTCCAAACGCAACGTCACGACCGCAAAATGCCCCCTGCCCGCAAACTCACGAACAAAACGCCCTTCAGCTTCCGCCACCTTTGTTACAGTCTCCCTGAAAGAGACCCGCGGTTGCCCAACGTTGACCGGCACCCCGAAATCGTCGCGAATCCGGCGAACCAACACATCCAGATGCAATTCGCCCATCCCCGAAACCAACATCTGCCCCGTCTCTTCGTTAACGTCCGCCCGAAACGAAGGATCCTGCCTCGCCAATGCTTTCAAAACCCCGATCAGTTTGTCACGATCCTTCGACGACACCGGCTCAACCGATTGCGCGATGACCGTCTCGGCGAACTCTATTTTTTCAAGCAACAGTGGATTCTTGGGGTCGCACAACGTGTGGCTTGTCAGCGATTCCTTCAAACCAATCACCGCCACGATATCTCCTGCCTCTGCAAAATCGATTTGCTCTCGCTTTTTCGCAAAAACGCGGAACACGCGGGAAATGTTTTCCTTGCGATTCAAGGCTGAATTCAACAGACGAGACGACGTTTTCAGTGTGCCTGAATAAATTCTCAAATAACACAAATCAACCGGTTTTTCCGCGACGATCTTGAAAACCAACGCAGCCAGCGGGCCTTTCGGGTCAGGCTGCAATTCCACATCACGCCCCCCCCCAGTGGGATCGTGTGCAACAACCGGCGGAACGTCCAGCGGTGACGGAAGGTAACGGCACACCCCGTCCAGCAATCTTTGCACGCCAACGTGCTTGAGCGAGGACCCGCAAAACGTTGGCTGCAACACCCCGGAAATCGTCCCCGCCCGCAGGCTGGCGATCAGCTCATCTTCCGTGATTGGCTCGTCATGGATGTATTTGTCCATCAGCGCATCGGAGAACTCCGCCGCTTTTTCCTCCAGCTCTTTTCGGGCCAGGCGGGCTTGCTCGACCAACGCCTCCGGTATCCCGGATTCGGTGAATTTCACGCCCTGCGTGTCGGGCTTGTAGTACACCGCCTTCATGGTGAGCAGGTCGATCAGTCCTTCAAAGTGAATTTCCGCACCGATCGGCAGTTGCACCGGGACCGGATTGCCACCGAGGCGTTTACGGATCGAACTGATCGCCTCCTGGAAATCCGCACCGACCTTGTCCATTTTGTTGATGAAACAGATTCTCGGCACGTTGTATTTGTCGGCCTGTTGCCAAACAGTCTCGCTCTGCGCTTCCACGCCTTCCTTGGCATCAAACACGGAAATGACGCCGTCCAGAACACGAAGCGATCGCTCAACCTCGGCGGTGAAATCCACATGCCCGGGTGTGTCGATCAGATTGATGGAATGGCTTTTCCAGGTGCAGGTAACCGCGGCTGAATAGATCGTGATTCCCCGCTCCTGCTCCTGTTCGTCGAAATCGGTCGTGGTCGTACCATCGTCGACCTCGCCCATGCGGTGGGTCATACCCGTATAGAACAACACACGCTCGGTCGTGGTTGTCTTGCCCGCGTCAATGTGGGCTGTGATACCGATATTTCGGACCTTTTCGAGGTCGAGGCTCATCACACTTCTCTTTGGAAAACGCCTGTTTTTCTCTGCTGGATTCTGACTCTCTGATCGGATTTCGTCGATTTCCCGTCACGAAAATCGACGGGTCAATCCCGGCGTGCCAACCGCACTATAGCCAGGCAATCCGCGCATGAAAAGGCCCGATGCGTTCTGCACGTCGGGCCTTGTAGAATACGTCGAGCTTGTTTACCACGCAAAGTGGGCGAAGGCTTTGTTCGCGTCGGCCATTCGGTGCACGTTGTCACGTGTCGTCATGGCAGACCCCTCACCGCGAAAGGCGTCTGCAATCTCCTGGGCGAGGAATTCGCACATCGGCTTACCCGATCGGCCACGAATCGACTGCAGGATCCACCGCATCGCAAGCGACATCTGACGTTTGCGGTTCACCTGCATCGGCACCTGGTAATTTGAACCACCGACGCGCTTCGAGCGCACCTCAATGTTTGGCTTAACGTTGTTGATCGCCGTTTCAAACACCTCGAGCGGTGGTGTGTCCTTGATGCGTTTTTCGATGATGTCCATGGCGTCATAGACAACACGTCGGGCGACGCTTTTCTTGCCATCATACATGAAGCAATTGATAAACTTGGCGACCAGTTTGCTGTCGAAGCGCGGGTCAGGTCGAAGCTGTTCAGCGGATGCGGTGAATCGTTTGTATGCCATACTCTCGAAAACCCTCGTTTAGTCCGATACTCGTTTATCACCGGCAGTTGATCTGCCGTCGATCATTGATGCCAAAAATCCAAATGCCTCGCACGCAGCGACGGCGATGGCAGCCTCAACGGCTGCCTTGAAAACAAAAGGCTTGAACGCAAGATCAAGTGCGTTCTGCACAGACACCTCCAGAACCATCGCCATCCAGAGCGTGCCGAAAATCAGGACGCACAACGCGCCAACCGTCACGGCTACAAACCGTCGCCCAACGCCTTTTGCTTCGCGGGCGATCACAGCTGTGAGGTACGCGGCGAAAACAAAACCGACCAGATAGCCCGCCGTTATTCCGAACAATCCAAGCGAGCCTGGTGAGAATATCGGCAGGTTTTGCGACTGACCCACCGTTCCCAGTCCGAGGTACAGAACCATGGCAGCAGCGGCAGAAACCGGTCGCAGGATCAGTCCGGCGAGAAGAACAGGAACAAGATGCAGGGTCATGGGCACCGGTGTCAACGGGGTCACGACCCTTGCGTTTGCACAGAGCACCGTCAGGAGGCAAATCCCCAAAATCCAGGCCAACTCACGCAGCCCGGACCGATGAGCCGACCCAACCACACCAGCAACGCGCGAGGATGTCACCTGAACCTCGTGCATTTATTTCTTGCGACGCTTCACGCCGTACTTGCTGCGGGCCTGGTTTCGAGGTCTGTTTTCCTTGTCACCCTCAACGCCGGAGCAGTCGAGCGTGCCACGAACGATGTGGTAACGCACACCGGGAAGGTCACGAACACGACCACCGCGAACAAGCACAATCGAGTGCTCCTGCAGGTTGTGGTCGATTCCGCCGATGTAGGCGGTCACTTCCTTGCCATTGGTCAGGCGAACACGGGCCACCTTTCGCAGGGCGGAGTTCGGCTTCTTGGGTGTCTGCGTCTTGACGATGAGGCAGACGCCCTGCCGCTGCGGGCATTGATTCAGGTCACGGACCTTTGACTTTTTGTGCGATATTCGCCGAGGCTTTCGCACGAGCTGATTAATCGTTGGCATAAACCGTTCTCAAATCCTAAGGTCAATGTTGCGTCACATCACGCCGCAGCTATCGGCTGCGAGCCATGCAGTATAGCCCGGAGTCAGGGGGATTGACAATACCCTGACGCGGGCGGTTTCATCCGTTTTCCGGGGGCACCAGGCCATCGCCCCCATCCACCGTGCCGGTACTGGTGTCCGGTGGTGCCTCGAGGACTGCTGACGTGCCCCCCGGTTGCCCGAAAGCTGACGGAGCCGACGCATCACCCAGCGTGCTGCCCGCAGTCAAACCAGCCAGCAACTCCTCGGCAGGTTCACCGCCCAGAGAGACCTCGCCCGCGACAGGCTCGGGAAGCGGAATCGGCTCGCCGATCTGTCTGGCTCCGATTTCGAGATGTCGCTTGAATCCGGTACCGGCTGGGATCAGGTGACCGAGAATCACGTTTTCCTTCAGGCCGAGCAACTGGTCGTTGGCGCTGGCCAACGCCGCTTCGGTGAGCACCTTGGTCGTTTCCTGGAACGACGCAGCCGAGATAAACGACTCGCTCTGGAGACTGGCTTTGGTGATTCCGAGCAGGATGGTCGATGCGGTGGCCTGCTTCGGACGTTTGCCCTTGGCTGGCTCACCACCTTCCTCCTCGGCGTTTTCGTTGTGCTCGCTGAATTCGCTCTTGAGCACGATGTCGCCGATTTTCAATTCGGTGTCGCCCGGATCGATGATTCTCATGCTCCGTGCCAACCGTTCGTTTTCGTCGCGGAAGCGGAACCTGTCGACGATTTCCATCGGCAGGAAGAGCGAATCCCCCGCATTCTCGACGCGAACCTTGCGGAGCATCTGGGCGATGATGATCTCAACGTGCTTGTCGTTGATACCCACGTTTTGCGAACGATAGACCGACTGGATACCAGCCATGAGGTAATTCTGGAGGGCTTCGTCACCCTTGATTCGAAGGATGTCGTGCGGCACGAGCGGACCCTCGATGAGCGGATCGCCCGCTTCGACCTCGTCACCCGCGTGCACGAGCAGTTGACGGTCCTGGGGTACATGGTGCTCTTTTTCGATACCGCTTTCGCTCTTGACGATAATCGTCATCTTACCGCGACGCTTGTCGGGACGAATCTCGACGATGCCGGAGATTTCAGCCATGACCGAAGGCTCTTTCGGCTTGCGTGCTTCAAAAATCTCCGTCACACGCGGCAGACCACCGGTAATGTCCTGGGTACCACTCATCGCACGAGGCTGGCGGGCGAGCAACATGCCCGGGTGGACATCCTGCCCCTCTTCGACCTCAATGCGAGCCTTGGCGGGAAGATAATGGTAATCCAGGACGTGGCCTTCCTTGTCCTCGATGACGATTTGCGGATGTTTTTCACCCTTGTGCTCGATCACGATGTACTTCGAGCCGGCACGCTCCTGTTCCAGCCGGACGGTTTCGCCCTCGGCGATGTCCTGGAATCGTACAAATCCACCCACCTCCGCCAGAATGGGCGTCAGGTGCGTGTCCCAGGTGACGATCGCCGCTCCAGCCTTAACCTTCTCGCCGTTTTTGGCAAGGATTTCAGAGCCGTAACCGACCTTGTGACGTTCAAGCTCGCGACCCTTGTCGTCGTGAACCGCAATCTCCGCA
Organism: Phycisphaerae bacterium; assembly: GCA_029260165.1. Lineage (GTDB taxonomy): Bacteria > Planctomycetota > Phycisphaerae > UBA1845 > UBA1845 > OFTM371. Next base: position 79,089 of record JAJDDT010000052.1, read on the forward strand.
TTTCGTTTTAGAGCGACGGCGCGGGCTTCCCGACCGGCGTGTGCAGGCACATCAACAACAAACGATGGATCGACGTAAAACACGGTACCCGCCTGGGTCGTGCGAATCTCGTTGTCGACCACCGAGTGCGACGCAACACCACCTGTGTGGAACGTACGCATTGTGAGCTGCGTGCCCGGCTCGCCGATCGACTGGGCTGCGATGATACCGACAGCCATCCCCTCCTCGACGAGGTCGCTCGTCGACATGTCCCAGCCATAGCACCTGGCACAGATGCCGACCGGGCTTTCACACGTCAGTCCACTGCGAACGCGAATCTTGTCCAGTCCCAAAGCCTCGATCTTGATGGCGGTCTCCCGGGTGATAACCTCGCTCTCCCTGACAATCATCTCATCAGTGATCGGATTGCGAATGCTGTCGCGCGCGACGCGACCGATAATCCGCTGCTGCAGCGAGATGTCGACCTCTTCGCCCTTGTAGGTCGCCGACTTGGTGATGCCCTTGATCGTTCCGCAGTCGTTTTCGTTGATGATCACGTTTTGCGCAACATCCGCCAGCTTGCGTGTCAGGTAACCCGAGTCAGCCGTCTTGAGCGCGGTATCCGCCAACCCCTTGCGCGCGCCGTGGGTCGAACTGAAGTACTGGAGCACCGACAGCCCTTCGCGGAAGTTGGCGGTGATCGGCGTCTCGATGATCTCGCCGGAAGGCTTGGCCATCAGAGCACGCATGCCCGACAACTGACGAATCTGGTCAACACTGCCTCGAGCACCGGATTCGGTCATCAGAAAAATCGGGTTCAGGTAGGCTTTGCCGTTTTTGGCATCGGGCTTGACGTACATGCCCTTCTCGTCTCGATAGTCGGTGCGAAGCTCGATCATCATCTCTGCGGTGACCAGCTCACGCGCGTGAATCCAGACGTCGATCAACTGATTGTAACGCTCCAGCGGCGTCAGCGCACCGTTGGTGAAATCACGCTCAATACGATCAACACGCTTCTGAGCGGCCCCAATGATCTTACTCTTGGCTGCCGGGATGCGCATGTCGGTCACGCCGAACGACAATCCCGCCAACGTGCTCCACCGGAACCCGATGCGCTTGATGGCGTCGAGAAGGTCAATCGTATCTCCGCGACCCTGCACGACGTGGCAGTCGGCGATGACGCGGGCAGCCCCTTTTTGCGAAAGCGAATAGTTGTAAAAACTCATCCCGTCAGGAAGAATATCGTTGAATATCAAACGCCCCGCGGTCGTCACAAGCAACTCGCCCTCTTTGATCTCTCGCGGGTCTTCCTTCTGGTCCTCGATCACCGTCTTCCGGGCAGTACGACATCGAATCCTGTCGTGAATACCGATTTTTCCAAGATCAAAGGCGAGCATCGCTTCATGTGCATTCATAAAGCGAGGCATCTGCTTCTCCTCGATCCCGGGGCTGACGTGATCGGTCGTCAGAAAGAAAATACCGAGCACGATATCCTGCGACGGCGACATGATCGGCGAGCCGTTGGCGGGACTGAAAATATTGTTGGTCGACATGACCAGCACATGCGCTTCTGCCTGCGCTTCGATCGACAAGGGCAGATGGACGGCCATCTGATCACCGTCAAAATCAGCATTGAATCCCTTGCACACCAACGGGTGAACCTTGATCGCGTTGCCCTCGACAAGCACGGGCTGGAACGCCTGAATACTCATCCGGTGAAGCGTCGGCGCGCGATTCAACATGACCGGGTGATGGCGAATGACCTCCTCGAGAATGTCCCAAATCTCCTGATCGCGACGTTCGAGCATCTTCTTGGCACTCTTGATCGTGTCAGCCAGTCCGCGATCCTTCAACTTGCGGATGATAAATGGCTGGAACAACTCAAGCGCGATGGGCTTGGGCAATCCACACTCATTCAGCTTCAATTCCGGACCTACAACGATGACCGAGCGAGCGGAGTAATCAACACGTTTGCCGAGAAGGTTCTCACGGAACCGTCCCTGCTTGCCCTTGATCATGTCCGTCAGAGACTTGAGAGGCCTGTTGCTCGATCCCAGCACAGGCCGGCGACAGCGACCGTTGTCAAACAGAGCATCGACCGCCTGCTGCAACATCCGCTTTTCGTTCTGGATGATCACCTCGGGCGCATTGAGATCGACAAGCTTCTTAAGCCGGTTGTTTCGATTGATGATACGCCGATACAGGTCGTTCAGGTCGCTCGTTGCAAAATTACCACTGTCAAGCAAAACCAGCGGCCTCAAATCCGGCGGAATAACAGGGATAACGTCCAGAATCATCCACGTCGACTCGTTGTCCGACTTGCGCAACGCCTCGACAATCTTGAGACGCTTGCTGAGTTCCTTTATTTTTTGCTGGCTGTTGGTCTTGGTCAGCGCGTCACGCAGCGAATCCGAAAGCTCGCTCAGGTTGAGATTGGTGAGCAGCTCCTTGATCGCTTCAGCCCCCATCATCGCGCCAAACGACATCCCATACTTCTCGTGGGCCGCTCGATACTCCTCCTCGGTGAGCATGGAGCACCGCTCCAACGGCGTGTCACCCGGTTCGGTCACGATATAGTCCTGGAAATACACGATCTTTTCCAGGTCGGCTGTCTTGAGACCCAGAAGCGCCCCAAGCCTGGACGGCATCGACTTGAAAAACCAGATGTGCACCACCGGGGCAGCCAGGTTGATATGCCCCATGCGCTTACGACGGACGCGCGAGTGCGTCACCTTGACGCCGCATCGATCGCAAATGATGCCCTTGTGTTTGGTCCCCTTGAACTTGCCACACGCACATTCCCAGTCGCGCTCCGGGCCGAAGATGCGCTCGCAGAACAGGCCGTCCTTCTCTGCTCGATAGGTGCGGTAGTTGATCGTTTCGGGTTTCTTGACCTCCCCGAATGACCATGCCCTGATATCGTTCGGCGACGCCAACCCGACTTTGACGTTGCCATAATCGTTGATGCGGTCGTAAATGTTACCCAACATCCAGTTCTATCCTTCTTGCTGCGTTTGTGTGACTGACTTCACGACGCGAAACAGCTTGCGACTGACCTAGGAGAGCGCCACGGTTTCGGCGATCGCCGGCGTGCCGACCTCCAACTTCATCGCCACCACGCCACCGACCTTCCTGAACCCAATCTCCTCACAGAAATCCATTTCCGTGCCATAGGCAAGCACATGGATTTCCTCAACACCGTATTCACGCAACGCCTCGATAACCCGAACAGCCATCTCGCGCGCGATCCCGTTGTGATCGTGTTCCACCCGACCATCGACACGTGTCACCGCGCCAGGCCCCTGAAACGACGGATCAAGCTTGCACTCCGCCAGGTGACCGTGAACACCGTCCGTCGTGCCCCGGGCGATACCGATCAACCGACCGTTCGTCCGCGCCGCAACGAAACACAGGCTCTGCTCGATCATCCGCGACAGCTTCTCGTGAGAACCCGTTGTGTGATGATTCTGGCGGTCATAAAACTCCGCCAATTCATCGACTCCCAACGATTCAACCGTTTCAAACGTAATTTCAGACATCGTGCGACCTCCCGAAAGGTCCATGCCGATCAAATGATCCGGCGTTTTTCCAACTGGATATTCATTCCCAGCCCGCGTATTTCATTGCACAACACGTCGAACGACACCGGTGTGCCCGCCTCCAGCGTGTTCGTGCCCTTGACCATTGATTCGTAAAGCTTCGTGCGGCCCTCGACGTCATCACTCTTGACCGTCAACAGCTCCTGCAGGATATGGGCAGCTCCATAAGCTTCCAGACCCCAAACCTCCATCTCACCGAAGCGCTGCCCACCCGTTCGCGCCTTGCCACCAAGAGGTTGCTGCGTGATCAGACTGTAAGGCCCGGTCGCCCGTGCGTGAATCTTGTCATCCACCAGATGGTGCAGCTTCAACATATAGATGTAGCCAACCGTCACCGTCTCGTGGAGTGGATCACCCGTGCGACCATCATACAACTGAACCTTGCCACCATAGGGCATCTCAGCGAAGATTCGCCGCGACTTTGAAGGATCACGATAGTCCAACTCCTCCCGAACTTTTCGACACTGAGCATTGGCCTCTGCCACCGCATCGTGAATCTCCTGCTCTTTGGCACCGTCAAACACCGGCGTAATCGCCTGGAACCCGAGAATCTTTGCAGCCCAACCGAGATGGGTCTCGAGAATCTGGCCAACATTCATACGCGACGGCACGCCCAACGGATTCAAAAGAATCTCCACCGGCGTTCCGTCGTCCAGAAACGGCATGTCCTCTTCCGGAAGAATTCGGGCAATCACACCCTTGTTTCCGTGACGACCCGCCATCTTGTCACCAACCGACAGTTGCCGTTTCGTCGCGATGTAAATCTTCACCATCTCAAGCACACCCGATGGCAACTCATCGCCGCGCTTCATGTGTGCAACCTTGCGGTCACGCTCCTCAACAATCGCCGAAATCCGAGGCCAATACCGATCGACAACCGCCAAAGCAGCAGGCCTCGCCGACGCCGGCTTGATCCATTTCAACTCACGGGCAGCCACATGAGCAGAGAAACTCTCGATCTGCTCCAGGATAACCTCGTCCAGATCACTCTTGCCGACGATCTGACGTGTCGTTGGATCGACCATCTCCTGATCCAGATCGGAGGCCAACTCGTCGCACATCGTCTTGAACAACGCGATCAGGGATTTGTTCGACTGAACCTCGTATTCCTTAATCTCCCGATCCAGCGCCTTCTTCTGCGGGTCCGTCATGTTCCCGCCCTTGCTGAACCGCTTCGTGTCGATCACGATGCCCGCCTCACCCGACGACAATTCGAGTGAATCGTTTTTGACATCCTCACCCGCGCGGCCAAAAATGGCGTGCAACAGCTTCTCTTCGGGAGTCAACTCGCTCTTGGACTTCGGACTGACCTTGCCGACCAGAATGTCGCCGGCTCTGACTCGCGTCCCGACCTGCACCACACCATTCTCGTCGAGGTTGCGCAATGCCTTTTCGCTGACATTCGGAATGTCCGCCGTAAACTCCTCGCGACCAAGCTTGGTTTCACGTATCTCGACGTCATATTCATCAATGTGAATGCTCGTAAACACGTCGTCGCGCACCAAGCGCTCGCTGATCAGAATCGCGTCCTCGAAGTTGTAACCGTCGAACGTCATGAATCCGACCAAAACGTTCTTACCCAACGCCAACTCCCCGTGACGCGTGGCAGGTCCATCAGCGATGATTTGTTTTTCACTGACACGATCACCAACATGGACCAACGGAACCTGGTTCAGGCACGTCCGCTCGTTCAAACCCTGGAACTTGCGGAGAACATATTCGTCCGTCTCGTTGACCACGATCCGCTCGGCATCAACATAGGTCACCTTGCCCGCGTTCACGGCACGAACGACCATCCCGCTGTTTTCAGCCACCGGACGCTCAACACCCGTACCCACAATCGGCGGTTCCACCTTCAGCAAGGGAACAGCCTGCCGCTGCATGTTCGAGCCCATCAACGCACGGTTGGCGTCGTCATGCTCCAGAAACGGAATCAACGCAGCCGACACACCAATCGTCTGCTTGGGCGACATGTCCACATAACTCACCTCGGTGTGGTCCGCCGTGCTCAACTCACCGTGTGCACGAACAATCAGATTGCCCTCACGAAGCTTGCCCGTTTCAGAATCGATCGCCTCGGGCGGTGCGAGAATGTGACGCATTTCCTCGTCAGCCCGCAGGTAGGTCACCTCGTCTGCCACCTTGTTGCTCTTGCCAACCTTGCGGTAGGGCGTAATCAGAAAACCATAATCATCAACATCGCTATAGATGCTCAGCGATGCAATCAAACCAATGTTCGTCCCCTCAGGCGTCTCGATCGGACAGATTCTGCCATAGTGACTGATGTGAACGTCACGCACCTCAAAACCAGCGCGCTTCCGATTCAACCCACCAGGTCCCAACGCGGACAAGCGACGTTCATGCGTCAACTGCGACAGCGGATTCGTCTGATCCACGACCTGCGACAGCTCGCTGCGACCGAAGAAGAAATCGATGCTCGAACTGATCGATTTGGTGTTAATCAACTCGGCAATTCGACCGATGTTCTCAGGGTCTTTCAGACTCATCCGCTCCTGAACGGTCCGGCGAAGCTTCAAAAATCCCTTCCGAATCTCGTCAGAAGCCAATTCATCAATCGTCCGCAGACGACGATTACCCAGATGGTCAATATCGTCCACCTCAAAACGCGATTCCCCCGTTCGCAACAACAGCAAATACTTCACGCACGCCACCACGTCCTCGACCCGAAGAACCATGATCGAGTCATCGACGTTGGTTTCCAGCTTGCGATTCAGACGGAATCGCCCAACCTTGCCGAGACGGTACCGGTTGTCATCGAAAAACTTTTCCTGGAACAACTTGCGGGCTTTATCAACCTGCGGCGGATTCCCGGGACGGAGACGACTGTAGATTTTCAACAACGCCTCTTCGTGCGACCGCGTGCTGTCATCCGCCAACGTATTCAACATCAACGGATCGGTAACATCCGTAATCACTTCGATCTGCTTCAAGGCGGAATTCTGGATACGCGTGACCGCATCGCCCAACTGACACCCAGACCGAACGATCTCATCCTCGGTTTCGTCATCCACAATCGTCGAGACGCTGTACATCTCAGGCTTGAGTGCCGAGGATTTGACCATTTTGGTCTTGTGGAACTCGCGAACAACAGCCTCGTCCGAACTGTATTTCTCGTCCATCGCCCGAACGAACGTGGTGGCTGCTATCTTGCTCGACTGATCGATCCGAACTGCCAAAAGATCCTTCTTGGTGACGTTGACCTCAATCCAGCTGCCACGCTCCGGGATGATACGGCACGCATGAAACGCCCGATCACCCTCGCTCTGATCCTTTACAAAATCAACCCCCGGAGAACGGTGCAATTGCGACACAATCACACGCTCCGCCCCGTTGATGATGAACTCCCCGCCGCCAATCATGATCGGAAGCTCACCGATGTAGATCAGGTCCTCCTGAATCTCATCGTTGTCCTTCCGAAGCAAACGCAGGCGAATCCGAAGAGGCCGCCCATACGTCAACCGCAACTGCCGACACTCATCAGGCGTGTACCGAGGCTTGCCAAGCTCGTAGTTGATGTACATCAGAGACATGGTTCCGTCGTAACTCTCGATCGGAAATGCCTCGCGCAGCAAACCCTCCATACCCATCGCGGCGCGATTGGGAGGCTCATGTTCCGCCTGCAAAAAACGGGCGTACGATTCTGTCTGAATGCGAATCAGGTCAGGGATCGCCACCGCGTCCCCAAGCTTTCCAAAATTCCGAACAGGCAACGAACCGATCATCTGCTCATCTTCCCTTTCACCAGGCCACAACAGCAGCCATCAAACAACTTCCGAAAGCCACGCAAGGACCAAAACCGACACCATCCGCACTCGCACCGTCAACGCCGCGAACCCGTCGCCAACAGCCTGTCGCCACGAACCGAACCCGCGGGGCGAACCATCAGAACCGCAACACAAACGGCGAACCCGACAAACCAACGCGAGCGCAACCAGCCACCAAACCAGGCAACCTGCCGACAAAAGCCCGCGGGCACAATCCCGCCGACAAGACCCATCCACGCGACGACCCCACCGGGATCAGCCGCGCGCAAACGCAGGCGCGCACGGACCACCGTCACACCGCAGAGTGCTCATTTTTTTCATTCCGGGACATATCATCGCCAGGAAAGCATCTGTTCGACCGAGAGTCCCACCGACAGCATCAAAACAATACCGCCGGCTGGCATCCGCCACTCAGCCTGTCTCGCTACCCAACGACTATCGAAAAAACGTCACCGGCGGGAACAATTACTCCCGCCGGAAACGGGAAAACTACTTGATCTCGACGGCGCCGCCCGCCTCTTCCAGGTCTTTCTTGAGCTTGTCGGCATCTTCCTTCGACAAACCTTCCTTCACAGCCTTCGGTGCACTATCCACCAACGCCTTGGCTTCCTTCAAACCAAGACCCGTCGCAGCACGAACCGCCTTGATCACCTGAATCTTCTTGTCACCAGCCGCCGCAAGAATCACGTCAAACGACGACTTCTCCTCAGGCTCTTCCGCACCGCCACCACCACCGGCAGCCATCACCACACCACCGCCGGCAGGCTCGATCCCGTGGACATCCTTCAGGCAATCCACCAGACTCTGTGCATCCTTCACCGTCATCCCAACCAACTTCTCCGCCAGATCGCTAATCTCGGCGCTGAATTCCTTCGCGGGTGCCTCAGCCATCTCTAACAAACTCCTTATCTGCAATTGCTTCGCCGGACCGATAGGCAGCGCCAACGCGACACCATTTCATCCCGAAAACCCGGGACCTGCCAATCCAGGCGTATTCCTGTTGTCCAACGCCCCGAGAACCTCAATCCCCGAAACTCTCACACAATCGCCGCCCAATACTTTCGCGGACAGCCAACTTCGAAAACCAAACGAGCTCTATTCCTTGTCAGCCATCGCCTTCAAACAACCGGCGATCTTACCTTGCGGCGAGGACATAGCACCCGCCAACGCGCGACCCGGACCACTGACCAATCCGGCAATGTCTCCCAGAAGCTCCAACCGGCTCTTCATTCGCGACATGTCTTCGACCGAAATCGTCTCCAGCTCGCCCTTTAAGAGACCATCCTTCAAAACGATCTTCGGATACAACCTGGCAAGCGACGCGACGGTCTTGGCCACCTCGACGATCGAGTCACCACCCGTCAGCAACGCACAAGGACCAGCCAACCTCGAACCCAATGGCTTCAGCGGACCTTCCGCAAACGCACGCCGAGCAAGACTGTTCTTAACAACCCGGCAACTAATCGACTTCTCAATCAGCTTCCTGCGAACATCCTGTGTCTGTGCCACATTCAACGCCGTGATATCGACAACGCACGCTTCCTCCACACCGTCGTAACGACCGCGGAGGACGTCGGTCACCATTTCCTTCAATACCTTGCTCATAACCTGCTTCCTGAGACTCTATTCAAAACAGCCAATACCGGCTGCGGATGATCACCAAACTTGTTACGCCTGCTCTACCGTCAACTGCACCGACGGTGTCATCGTCGCGGACAGGGAAATCCTCTTAACATAAGTGCCCTTCGCCGCCGCCGGCTTGATTTTCTGCACATGATGAACAACCGCCTCAATATTCTCTCTAAGGTCCGGTGTCGGGAAACTCACCTTCCCGACCGGCAGATGAATGTTCCCACCCGCGTCATTGCGATACTCAAGCTTGCCCGCCGCGAATTCCTTCACCGCAGTCACCACCTCAGGTGTCACCGTGCCAGCCTTGGGAGACGGCATCTTCCCCTGCGGACCGAGCACCTTTCCAAGACGCCCCACCTTGCCCATCATCGAAGGATGAGCAATCGCCACATCAAAATCCATCCAACCCTTCGTGATTTTGTCGACCAACTCACCAGAGCCAGCCTCGATCGCACCAGCCGCCTTCGCATCGTCAACCATATCGTCATCGCAAAACGCGATCACCCGCTTGGTTTTGCCGATCCCCTTCGGCAACGACATCGCACCCCGCAACATCTGATCCGCCTGTTTCGGATCGATGCCCAGATGCATGCAAAGCTCGACCGTCTGGTCAAAACCCTTCCGCTTGCGACCGTTCTTGTAGCCCCGGTCAGACCCGACACCCGCCAGACGCTTCACCGTCTCGATGCCCGCATCGACGTCAACAGTTTCCTTCGATCCGCCGCCCGCTTCGAGCTGCTTGCGATATCGGACACTTGGATTTGGCATATCTCAAAACTCCGCCGACCCCTCGCCGGCCTTATTGAACTAATCAAGAACCGTGATGCCCATCGAACGCGCACTGCCCGCAACAATACGGCAGGCGGCATCCACACTGTTGGCATTCAAATCAGGATATTTTCTCTCGGCAATCTCGCGAACCTGAGCCGCCGTCACCGATCCAACTTTCTCACGATGCGGAACTCCGCTGCCCTTGGCAACACCAGCCGCCTGCTTCAACAGCACGGACGCGGGCGGGCTTTTCACCTCGTAGGTGAACGAGCGATCTGCATAAACAGTGATCACCACCGTCACAGGCATCCCGTTCAATTCCGTCGTGGACGCATTGAACTGCTGCACAAACTGACCGATGTTCACGCCCTGAGCACCCAGCGCGGGACCAATCGGCGGAGCCGGAGTCGCCTGACCGCCCGGTGCCTGCAACTTGATTATCCCGGTTACTTCCTTCTTTGCCACAATCAACTACCTCGTATCAATGTCTTCTCAACGTCTTCGTTTTTTTTCCGTTCCCGTTCCGCCCCAGACCTGCCATCAGACCACCAACGGAAATCAGCCGGCCTTCTCAAGCTGCCAATACTCAACCTCAACCGGCGTCGCACGTCCGAACACCTGTAGAACAACCGTCACCATACCGCGACGCTCATCCAGGGACTCGACCTCACCCTCATAACTCTCAAAACTACCCTCGGTAATCTTGACCAGCTCACCTTTCTTCAGGTCCATCCCCGAAAGACCGGGAGCCTCCTCCGATTTCTCGCACGCAGCCAACATCTGAACAACGTCGTGCTCAGGCATCGGTATGGGTTTGCCCGCCGACGCAATAAAATCACCAACGCCCGACGATTCCTTGATCGTGAACCACACATCCTCAGGAATCGAACCGTCATCCTCCGTGCACATCTCAACGAACACATACCCGGGGTAGAGCTTCCGCTCGGAAATCCGCACCTGACCTGCCTTCATACGACGCTCTTTCAGCGTCGGCACGAGCACACGGCCAATCCGGTGTTCAAGACCCTCGACCTTGATCTTGCGATCAAGACCGTCACGCACCCGGTTCTCCTTGTTCGATGCCACACGAAGCACATACCACTTCATGCCCGGAGCGGTCGCGCTGATATTCTCAGGAGCCACTTCGTCCGTGGTCATGTCCCACTGCTCCCAAGCACGTCGATAAGAGTGAAAAACCAGATAAAGACAAAATCCGCCACAAACAGCAGAAAGGCGAGCATCAGCGTGAATATGATCACAACCTTCGTCGAACCGATCAGCTCACTGCGGTTCGACCAGCTCACCTTCTTCATCTCGCTCTCAGTGGCGATGAAAAAATCGCACGACTTACGATTAACACCGACCACCCACCAGATCGTCACACCCAACGCCACCACAAGGAAAAAAGGGATGCCGATGCGAACCCAAAGCGTCCACGGAGCGTCGCTGCCAAATACGATCTTCTCGTACAGGAAGTTCCCACCCCCCAAGGCAAGCAAACCCGCACCGATCGCAGTACACATCCGCGTGTAGTACCCCTGGCCGGGCTTGTAAAACTCCAGGAACGACCGCCCGCCCGGAGCACCGCCCGGTCGACCACCACCGGAGGCCCGATGATCTCCCGCTTGGCCGGCCTTCGACGACGACCGGTCAACTGTCGCGGTCGCACCCTGCGACTTGTCACCACCGACATCTTGTTGCGAAGAATCGGACATCGCCGAGTCCTTTCAACACTTGTTCACCACCACGCGACCTCACCAGCCACGCGGAAAAAATACCCAGGAGCGGAGGGAATCGAACCCCCAACCGCCGGTTTTGGAAACCGGTGCTCTGCCAATTGAGCTACGCTCCTAACGGGCCGGCCTTACACCGCCTGCAGGAAACGGCCCACCAATTATTTTCGCTTGACCTTGTGCACCGTACGCTTCCGCAACCTGGAGCAGTACTTCTTCAACTCCAGCTTCGGAACACCACCCATCACGTTCACAGACGTCCGGTAGTTCAAATCACCCGTCTCGGTGCACTGCAACCAAACATATTCCCGTTTTTTCGATTTCGCCATATCAACACTCCAGCCAAAAACAGGCCGGCAAATCTACTCAAGAATCTTCGCCACAACACCCGAACCAACCGTCCTGCCACCCTCACGAACAGCAAAACGCACCCCCTGCTCCATCGCAACGGGCTTGCCCAACTCGACCATCATCGTGATGTTGTCACCGGGCATGCACATCTCCGCACCCCCCATCAGATTCAGCGAACCAGTCACATCGGTCGTCCGAAAGAAAAACTGCGGACGATATCCGTTAAAGAACGGCGTGTGACGACCGCCCTCCTCCTTCGTCAAAACATAAACCTCACACTCAAACTTCGTGTGCGGCGTGATCGTTCCCGGTTTGGCCAACACCTGACCGCGACTCAACTCCTCCTTGCCGATACCACGGAGCAAACACCCAACGTTGTCGCCCGCAATCCCCTCACCAAGAAGCTTGTTGAACATCTCAACCCCGGTCACCGTCGTCTTCTTCGACTCGACCAGACCGACAATTTCAACTTCCTCACCAACCTTGATCTGACCACGCTCGATACGACCCGTGCCAACCGTGCCACGACCCTTGATGCTGAAAACATCCTCAATCGACATCAAAAACGGCTGATCCATTATACGCGCAGGCTCGGGAACATGCTCATCGATCGCATCCAACAACTCCTGAATGCACTTCGTCGCCTCAGGATCCTTCGGATTGTTCAAGGCAGCCAACGACTGACCGCGAATCACCGGGGCATCATCACCCGGGAAGTCGTACTTCGTCAGCAACTCACGGACCTCAAGCTCAACCAGGTCCAACAACTCCTCATCATCAACAAGGTCGCACTTGTTCAAAAACACGACCAGATAAGGAACGTTCACCTGACGGGCCAGAAGAATGTGCTCACGCGTCTGAGGCATCGGACCGTCAGCCGCCGAAACCACCAGAATCGCACCGTCCATCTGAGCGGCACCCGTGATCATGTTCTTCACATAATCCGCGTGACCAGGACAGTCGATGTGAGCGTAGTGACGCTTCTCCGTCTCATACTCCACATGCGACGTCGCAATCGTCATGATCTTCGTCGCATCGCGACGACCCTGCGACTCCGATGCCTTCGCCACATCGTCGTAGGCAATACCCTTCGCCATTCCCTTAGCCGCTTGCGTCATCGTGATGGCGGCCGTCAGCGTCGTTTTCCCATGATCAACGTGACCAATCGTGCCAACATTGACGTGAGGCTTGGTTCGCTTGAATTCTTCCTTAGCCATCTGCTGTTCTATCCTCCACTCTGGTGTATCCGCAGCGCGCCCCGCAACCAACACGCGACAGGCGGCTCGTACTCGTCAAATTCCAATCAAAAAGCCGGATGTCGCACAATACCCATCCGACCTTGAATCCTTGTTTCCTGTTCCGCACACGAAAATCGATCCGCGCCGAGCGATCCTCGTCCCGAAAGACAAAGCTGCTGACGGGACTCGAACCCGTGACCTCGTCCTTACCAAGGACGCACTCTACCAACTGAGCTACAGCAGCAACGCGATCACGCTCAATCCTCGCGTACAAGAACCGAAAAAACGACCCTTGTAAAGCTGCACACTCGCTGCCGCTGGTGAATCCGTCCAACCCACCATGACCTACAACACGCACACAAGTGCAGCTATATCCTCAACTTAGCCGCCGCACGCCAACTGTGCGACAGACTCAAAGCCCCGTGAGTATAGGCCCCCACCACATTCTGTCAAACCCAAAAATCAACCCCCGCGACCACCCCAGGGCAATCGCACCTGAATCGTGAAAACCCGGCTCCTGACGCAGAAACGCAGGTGCGACGGTTCAGGCACCCTCGGCCTGACAGCGCTGAACCACGTTCCCAGGCCGGCAATCGCGATCCAAATCAGGATGCAATTGTCCTGGGG
>JAJDDT010000053.1 GCA_029260165.1 Phycisphaerae bacterium
TGGATTGGCCGTTACCGTCGGATGAGCAAAGATTACGAAATGTTGCCCGTCAGCAGCGAAGCCATGGTGCTATTGACCATGATCAATCTGATGATTCACCGGCTAAAACCAGGATGATCTTGCTTCTCACACACCCTCTTATAGACTCGCGCACGGCAATTGGCAGACGGTTTGACTGGTTTATCCAGGTGCTCATCGTTCTCTCGCTTGGTCTCTTCGCGGTGGAGACCTTACCGGAGGCAGCACGATTCAAGTCCTGGTTCGAATGGTCAGAGCGCGTCATCGTTATAATTTTTACCCTTGAATATATTGTGCGGCTATCTCTCCAACGGACGGCCTATCTATTCAGTTTCTTTGGCATAGTGGATTTGCTTTCGATTCTTCCGTTCTATTTCTCTCTCGGAACAATAGATGCGCGTTCACTTCGTATTCTTCGCCTGACGAGGTTGCTTCGATTGGCCAAACTGCGGCGATACGGAACGGCTTGGCAGCGACTGCGTCACGCGGTGGCTGAAATCAAGGACGAACTTGTCGTCTACTTCGGAATGACAGTTATTCTCATCTTCCTCTCGTCGGTCGGTATCTACTACTGCGAGCACGATGTGCAACCGGAGGCATTCCGTTCCGTTTTTCATTCAATGTGGTGGGCCGTCGCGACGCTGTCCACGGTCGGCTATGGCGACATTTATCCTGTCACCCTCGCAGGTCGTCTTTTTACGTTCATCATCTTGATCCTTGGGTTAAGCATCGTATCCGTGCCGTCGGGACTACTCGCATCGGCGCTCGTCAAACCGTCCGAGGGCAACACAAACAATGGATTGGCAGCAGTTGATGATGAGAAGATGTCTTGCTGACTCATCTGCGAATCCATCTCGTAATGTCACGGCATCGCCAGGCGTGCCTCCGGAATATCTGTCCCTGCCCTTGCAAGTAGGCGCTCGCCTAAAGATTATTCTTCGATCGCCCCGCGTGTTTTTGGGATAGGAAAAGATCACCCACGATCGGCGTGGAATTGTGACCAAAGGCGACAACCAAACGGGAGCCCGTATCGGTTGACGGGTCTGGGTGTGTATGGTTCAATTGCGTGTGGATCGGGGCGTAGCTCAGCCTGGTTAGAGTGCTTGACTGGGGGTCAAGAGGTCGGAGGTTCGAATCCTCTCGCCCCGATTTTGTAACACATCGTGAGAAAAGGACTTACGCCATTTGTTGGCGTGAGTCGTTGTTTCTTTGATACGCCCGGCGCCACCCTCGCAAAGCGACCGCTGGGCGGTGGATAGCGGATATAGGGTGGTCAAGAAGTCGGAGACTGGAGGGTCGTGTTCAAGATCAGCGAGCACAAAAAAGGAGGGCCACCAAATGGTGGCCCCGGTGATTTCCGTTGCATTCCTGTGGTTTAGTAACGGTCTCGGCGACCTCCGCCTCCGCCTCCGCCGTAACCACCACCACTGCGCGGTTCGCGGGGCTTGGCTTCATTTACCTTGAGAGCCCGACCACCTTGATCCTGGCCGTCCAGGGCCGAAATCGCCGATTGCGCTTCCGCATCGGAACTCATCTCCACGAACCCGAACCCTTTGCTCTGCCCCGTGCTCCTGTCCATGATGACTTCTGCACTCTGGACGGTTCCGTGCGGCGACACGAGCGCCTCCAGGTCCGCATTGCTGACATCATAGTTCAGGTTTCCGACATACAGTTTTTTGCCCATTTTAATCTCCTGCTTAATGGCATGACCGACCCGTTTTGCCTTCAGGGTCGCATGTGAAGGTGACTGCCGTTCCAGCCTCGTAGGTAGCGAGGACGCTCTCGGAAATGCAACCCAAGCTTGGCTTACCAAGGTCAGGTTCACGCCTCCTTGAACAACGCAACCGGCGCAAGCATACTGCGAACTCAGTAGAAGTAAATCCCGATTGCTTCCGTGATTGGCAGTCGGGACTCGGCCACCCCGACGCGAGACGCTAGGATATGGACTTGTGAGCCCAATCGGGCAGCGAGTACTCCATGGCGTATCTTTGAAAACGGTCCAGTGGCAACTATTGACCAACCTCCCTTTCACATCCAGAAACCACGTGATTCTACACGCAGCCTGGAGTCGTACTTGGGGGGCAGGTCAGCTTCGCTGGGGCCACGAATATGCTTTTGGTGTTCCAGCCCTGGAAAGTGAACCAGCCGATCCGCGTCTTTGACCATCACGTCATGACAACTGACCTTTGGAACTGCGGTTGGCATGCGACGTGGCGCGACGTCCACAGCCGTCTACTTTCTGTCAACGCTCTGTCTAGACATCGTTGGCGTGACTCAACAAGAGGGCGTGTCGTAAGCGCTGGCGCGTGTTGGACTTAGCAACGATTCATGGCACTGCCTTGGACAATACTGGGGGTCAAGAGGTCGGAGGTTCGAATCCTCTCGCCCCGATTCTTCCAACCACTACAAAACAACGGACTTGCGTCGCCGGTCGGCGCGGATCCCCGGCTCATGAATTCTCCGCTCGCGGCCAGATGGCCACCATCCGGAACCGTATCGTTTTTTTCAGGACGAATATTTCGGAGATTGACGGACCGTACCCGTCTTGCTCAATCCATGCGAGATGTGGAATTACGGGTTTCTGAAGCAAACTGTGGCGGTGCGCACCGCGCAGCCCCTACGCGGAATTCGGCGGGTCGAGCGCGAAATAACCGCCCGGCGTGGTGCCCAGAACCCGCTTGAACATCGCGATGAACGCGCTCGTGCTGTCGTAACCAACGGACAACCCGGCGCAGGTCACCGAATCGCCGGCAGCAAGTCGCTCGAGTGCGTGGAGTGCCTTTACCCGCTGCAACCACCGCCCAAAGGTCATCCCGGTTTCCCGAAGGAAGAGTCTTTCGATCGTTCGCACGCTCGCTCCGCAGTTTTCCACGAGTTCGGAAATCGGTTGCGACCTCGACAGGTCAGCCTGGGCGTTCTGCGCGACCCGGCGTGCACGCGAATCCGATGGCAGTTTGATTTGAAGCGCTGCTTCGCGCGTGCGCACAATCTGGTCTGTCAGGACCGCCGCCAACCGCGCGTGCTCTGGAACACTCTCGTCGAGCATGTGGAGACGCATTGTCTCCAGGATCAGCTCTCGCAACAGCGGCGTCACGGTGATCACGCAACAGGACTCCGGCAGGCAGCCCGAAATGTCCGGACGAAAATAGAGCGTCCGCATTCTCACCTGCCCCGTCATCCTCACCGCATGCTCAACGCCCGCAGGTATCCACACCGCCCGGTGGGGAGGAACAACCCATTGGCCGATCCGGGTGTCCACCGTCATCACCCCCTCGGTCGCATAGACCAGTTGATGCCACCCGTGTGCATGTGGATCGATCCGATGATCGGACCGAAGGCGCAGGCCCAAAGACCGGACAGCGATGGTCTTCTCGGTAACGCCCCCGGATGTATGACGTTTTTTCGGCATATGATGACAGGATACCGCAAGACAGGCAGGCAATGAAACACTAATCTTCGGATATTTGGAGATAACCATGCCCAACGATATCGCTCACTTCGCCATTCACGCTGATGACTGCCAACGCGCGAAGACCTTCTACGAAAACGTATTCGGCTGGACCTTTGAACCGTGGGGACCGCCAAACTTCTGGCGCATCCACACCAGCCCGGGAGCGGTTCACGGTGCTCTGCAGGAGCGGCGAACACCTGTCACCGGACAGGGGATGATTGGGTTCGAGTGTTCGGTCGCGGTCGACGACGTTGTCGCCGTGTCCGGGGCGATCGAGGCGAACGGTGGAAAGGTGACCATGAAGCCCTTCGAGATTGAAGGGGTTGGAACGCTCGTCATGTTCGAGGATACCGAAGGCAATGTCGCCGGGGCGATGCAATACCTGGAGGGCGTTCGATGAACGCGGCTCGATCATTCGGAAAATTCTGTACGATCCTCGGACTGGCAGTAATAGCAGTCCTGCCGGTTGGCTGTGCTTCGTCCACCGGAAAAACCAGCTTCACCCGAATCGAAATCGAAGTGAAGGCCTTCATCTCACACTACATCACAACGCTCGAGCGTGGAGAACGCGAGGACATCCGATCGCTCTTCATCGCCGACGATCGCTTCGCGTGGTATACCGACGGCGCACAGTCCTACGCCTCCGCTGACGACGTCCTTGCAGGCATGGATCGTTTTGCTGGTATCCGCTTCAGGACGGACATTTCAAGGATTCATGTGGTCCCCATTACCGCATCTCTGGCATCCGTGCGATCGAATTTCGTGACCACGCTCACGATTCCAGGAAAGGACAATTACGAATACAGCGGCGTGATCACCTGGCTTGTCGAGAAGGTTCAAACGTCCGGAAAGTGGAGGGTACATCTGGGGCACACCTCAACACCCGGCGGTCCACCGAGTCGCGACGACAAACAAGGGTGACACTCGCGGACAAAAAACGTCGGTCTTTTTCGGCGGACGACCGAGACCGCCTCGTTGCCCGGATTTTCTGTACACGTCGTGCTATCCCCGTTTTTGGCCAATCCAATCAATAACGTCGGTAATCTCCCGCGTGTTCAATACATGGTCCGCTGTTGTCCAGCCCCGGCGAGCTGTTCTGATCCCATACCCCATCTGATCGAACTGCGACATGTGATGACTATCCGTGTCGATCGTCAGCATCACACCCGTCTCGATCGCCTGACGCACATGCAGGTCCTTCAAATCCAGCCGCCGCCACGACGCATTGATCTCCATCGCCGTATGGCTCGCCGCCGCGGCGGACATTACCCTGCCCATGTCAATATCCATCGCCGGTCGTCGATTGATCAATCGTCCCGTCGGGTGACCGATGATCGTCACATATCGATTGTCAATCGCACGCAGCAACCGATCCGTCGGGTCCGCCTTCGCTCCGGTCATGCCCGTGTGAATGCTGGCCACCACAACATCACAGTCTGCCAAAACGTCATCCGGATAGTCCATCGAACCGTCCATCAGAATGTCGCATTCACAGCCAACCAGAATCCGAATTCCATGAATACGAACGTCAGCCGCCCGAATGTCGCTGATATGCTGTTTCATCCGCTCGACAGAAAGCCCGCCGGCAACGACGGAACTTTTCGAGTGGTCCGTAATGGCGATGTACTCATAACCCCGCTCCATCGCCGCCCGAGCCATCTCTTCGATCGTTCCCTTTCCGTCGCTGGCGACGGTGTGCATATGCAAATCACCGCGGATATCGTCAATCGTGATCAGGCTCGGCGTCACATCGACATCAAACTCCCCCCGATCTTCCCGAATCTCCGGCGGGAAACACGACAACCCCAACGACTCGTAAATCTCCGCCTCGGTCTCGCCACCAATCTGTACGTCACCATCGAAAAGCCCATATTCATTCAGCTTCAGATTTCGCTTCACCGCCAACTCGCGAACACGAACGTTGTGCTCTTTCGACCCCGTGAAATATTGCAACGCCGCACCAAACGACCCCGCAGGCACCACCCGCAGATCCACCTGCAACTCCCGACCATTCCCAATCGCCACCGTCACCGAACTCTTCGTACTACCCTTCGCCAACACACGCTGCACGTTTTCCTGCGACACAAACGCCTCCATCACCGGGTCAGCCTCATCACACGCGCACAGTAAATCAACATCCCCGATCGTCTCCGCCCCACGCCGCAACGAACCGGCAATCTCAACCCGTGTCACGCCAGGCCATCCTCGAAGCGACTCCGCCATCGCCACAGCAATTGGCCAGGCGATCCCCAAAGGCGTCCGCCCCCCCGATTTCTCCAGAAACGAAATCCCCTCCGAAATTCGTTTCACACTTTGCACACCAAACCCCGCCAACCCAGCCACCGCACCCGCTTCGATCGCCGCCTTTAAGTCATCAACACCGCCGATCCCCAATTCCGAATGCAAAACCGCAATCTTCTTAGGCCCCAACCCCTGAATGCGCAGCAAATCCGGTAACGCCGCCGGCAACGTCTCCTGAAGCGCCGCCAACGCCCCGATCGTCCCGGTCTCAACAAACTCGACGATTCTCTCCGCCGACGACTTGCCAACCCCGTCCAGTGTTGTCAGCCGACCCTCCGCCGCGACGACCGCCAAATCCTCCGCATGTGCCTTGATCGTCCGCGCAGCCCGTCGATACGAATTCACGCGAAAACCGCTCTCGCCGCTGATTTCCATCAGGTCGGCAATCCGGTTGAAAGCAGACGCAATCTCGCCGTTGATCATGGGTTGACCACTGTGAATCGAAACGATTTGAGGAATGACCCCAACGGGATTCGAACCCGTGTTGCCGGCATGAAAAGCCGGTGTCCTAAACCACTAGACGATGGGGCCGCCGCGACCGGGTAAGCTAACCAGCCCACCCGTCGTTGTCCAGCAAGTCCGAATCAGGAACAGCAGTCCTATTGACCCGTCAGAGACGCCCGCGCCAATGGCAAACGCATCTCCAGCCGATCGGATAAGTGCTCTCCCCGCGGACTATGGTACGTCACCGAAACCAGAACCGCGCTACCCGGGGAAACCGATATAGTCTCCAGCGAAATCGCCACCGGCAGTTCAAACATCTCCAACGATCGACGCCACCGCATCTCCAGGTCAGCCTCTGTCTCCAGAGGGAAATCCCAGATACCGACACGCTCACCCTCTGCCAACCCGGACGCCCGACCCTTCAGCCAAACCTCCACATAAATCGACCCCCCGGCACGCGTCGGAATCCCGTCGGCGTCCAGGGGACGAACGTAAACCGTCAAACCGTCGATCCCCACAAGCCCGTCAAAATCCGACCACGATGAAAACGTCTCCGCGATCTCAATCGACTCGGGAAGGGCTGATCCCTGCGATGTCGCTGAAACCTGTTCGATCATCTCAGGGGCCGATTCCGATTCATGGCAACCGGAAACCGCAACCGCAAACGAACATGCGACCAGCGTCAAAATGCCGCGACAGTAGATCAGGAGAGAATTCACGCACGAAAGTCTATCCAGTGGGATTCTCTTCTGTCAAATCCTGCCCGTGCACAAGGATGCCGGGAGGTGTGCCTCACGATTCGTCTCTCGTTTTGCGTATGCACCTCGCTGTGATATGCTCTCTATCGTCAATCGTGCAGTTACGATCGGCCATCCGCAGGGTGTCCACCGATCCGGCAGTCATCGGGAGATGCCTCAAATTGATGTGGAATTCGGTGTGTCGCCGACCAACCGAATCAGAGGAAGTATCAACTGCACCGGATCAACAGGATGATCGATAACAACGCCGCGGACACAAAACATCGTCTGTTGGAAAAGCTGCTGATCGCTGCCGCCGCTGTGATCGTCGCCATGGGTATTCTGCTCTGGTGGACCCAACCGATCATCCCCTCGTAACAACTCAGCCGCCGGTCTCGCCGCCACTCGTGCATCGGATCGCGCGTCCAAGTGAATCAAGCCAGCCTTTCGGGCCACCATGTGAACACGCCCAACTGCAGCAATCCCACGATCACCGGGATGGCCGACAACGCCACCGCCCACTCCGACAGCTTGAATCCCAGATGCGCCCGACGTCGTCCGATCACGTCACAGTTGATGATTACAAACAGCACCAGCGCAAATTTGTATCCAATCAACCCCCACGCGCCCCGATGCTGAATCACGGCGTCCGCCAACGCATTGAGCTCCACTCCGTCCAGCCTCAGAATCATCCACGTCACCACGACGTCCAACGCCGACAGAAAAACAAACCAGACATACTGCGCTTGATGCAGCATGGGCGGCAAATCAAACCAGCCCACGCGCGCCCGCGCCGCCGAAGCCCGGTCCACCACGACCGTCCCGCCGCAACTCGGACAAGCCGACACCGACAACGTCGCCGCCCGATACCCGCAACGCCGACAAACGGCTGACAAGTTGTCGCCCAATCCACCAGACATGACCCCCATTCTATCGCCCAATCGCATCCAATAGCGAAGAAAATCCAGCCAATCGCCGTTTATTCAACCCGTCAAACTCCGCTCAAAGAACCCCACAAGTCGCTCCCGCCCCGGCTCCTCCCGCGTCGTATCCGTATGCCCACCACCCTCAATCACACACAACTCTCTCGGCTCACCGGCTGCATCGTGCAACGCTACTGTCTGCCGATAATCCACAATCCGGTCATTCGTCCCGCAAACAAAGAATGTTGGCCGTGGTGCGATCTTGCCAACCCAATCGATCGGCTCCAACCCATCCGAAATCAAATGCCTCGCCAACCACCCCGCGAATGGGCGCGTCAGCACATTCCCGCTCGTCACAAACCCCGCCTCCCGACGATAGTTACTGAACGCTCCCTCCACCGCCAACGCACGAACCCCTCCCCGCTGACCCGTTACCACCGTCGCAATCGCCCCCCCGAGCGACTGTCCGAACATCACCACCCGCTCCCCATCCACATCGCCCCGCCCCAGCACACAATCCAACGCCGCATGCGCATCATCAACCGTCCCCTGCCGCGTCGGCTCACCCTCCGACTGCCCATACCCGCGATAGTCAAAACAAAACACGCTCCACGCCCGCTCCGGCAACCATTTCACAAACTCAAAATGCCCCGTAACGTTCCCACTGTTCCCATGACAATGGACAACCGTTCCCTTCACCTCGCCAACCGCCGGAAAAAACCACCCATGCAGCATAGGCCCATCGGGAGCGTTGAAATGCACCGATTCGTATCGCAGTTGATACGTCTCAGGCCGACCATAAACCGCCCGCGTCGGAAAGTAGAAAAGCTTGTCACCAATCGCCATCGCGACCCTCGCCACTCCGCTCATAAACCGTCGCCCATTCGGGCCGCACATCCTCCACTGCTGACATCCAATTGACAACCCCATACAATCCCCCGAAGGAATCGGCACAACGCTGCAAGGAGCGTGATCATGACCAGTTTGCCCCACATCCTTAGCACTGTTTTTGAGGAAATCGAGAATCGCACCGAGCCCATCCATGAGTTTGAGGTGGCTTCTCAGATAGAGAAGGTCGCTAAGTGTCAGGAGGCAAACGGCAAAGACATTCCGATGGAGCTTCAGGCCGAGTTCATGGCCTTCCGTTTTTGCACGCGTGACGCTGACGAGGATTCACATTGGAACACATTTTTCGCGCCAGTGTTGGCGATCCCGCAAGGCGATGGAATGTACGAACTCCCGAGCGTAAGCTCGGTGACTTCTGAAATGCTTACCTACTGGGAGGTCAGATCGAATGAAGCAACGCACCCAATCTTGAAGGCACGGTATGCAGACCTTGTATGGGACTTGACGCGAAAGGTCACTCAAGAGCCCGCCAACGGTGTTAACACGGCTTTCACAGCAATCGATTCATATTTGACGGCGGTGGAGAATCAGAACTGCCCGGATCAGATCGACGGCCGCAACAGGGTTTCCAGGGCGCTCTCTCTAGCGTTGAGCGTAAAGGACAAGAATCGTACCGAAAGAGCGGTCAATACCATCATCGAGTACGAGAAAGCGATTGCAGAAGCGGGAAAGCTGGGCACATGGGGCTTCAGCTACGACTTGTTAATAGAGAATCAGCGCGTCGAATTAAGTCAAAACCAAAGCGATACGATAATCAGTCGGCTCGAAGAACAGCTCGCTGAAGCAGTACAGATTCCGGATGGAGCGGACTCGTCGCGTAACCATTTTGCGGCTCGGCAGGCCGCGATGCGATTAGCCAGCTATTATCGCCGGTCAGGCATGCGCGACGACGTTCAACGTGTACTGGCCCAATACGCCGCTGCCGTTCAGTCGTGGGCGGGAAAGGCATGGCCAATAATTGTCGTCGCTTGGCTAACGGAGGTGTACGAGACATTCATTGACTTTGAGCTTTCGGACGAGGCCGACAAAATCTCTGTCATGATGCGCGATTTAGGTGAAAATTCGCATAAGAACATGACAACCATCACCCACAAAGTGAAAATCTCAAACGACGAGATCACAAGCTACGTTGATGAAATGCTTCGCGGGGATGACGACGAAATAGCCGCACGGATTGCTCAACACTTCATCCCGAATCCTCACGAAGTCGAGAAGCAGGTCAGGGTACTTGCAAAGCAGTCGCCGCTCTCAAGCATGATTACCCATTCCATTCAGGACTCAGACGGACGTGAAATCGCGAGCATCGGATCAGTTGAAGACGACCTTGATGGCCGTGTCGTGCTCATGATGAATCAAAACATGCAGATTGAAGGGATGTCGTTGGACTTGGTGATGAAAGGGTGGATCAATCGTTCAAAACTAACTGATGATGCGTTTCTTGATCGCTTGATGGTATCTCCGTTGTTCACCGACGACCGTCGTGAAACGCTGACGCGCGGTCTTGCCGCTTACTTTGCAAAAGATCATCTCAGCGCAGTGCACTTGCTGGTGCCACAAATTGAGAACGCGTTTCGTCGCCTCCTGATTGCTACTGGGAGAAGCATCTACAAGCCTTCAAACGCGAAGAAGGGGGTTCGTAGGGGAATTAGCCTCAAACTTCTGCATGCTCTTTTGAATGACACTGTATGTGAACAAGTGTTTGGTCCGAATGCTGTCAAGTATTTCAAGGTCCTACTTACCGATTCGAGGGGATGGAATCTGAGAAACGTATTGTGTCATGGCTTCGAACCGCTACCTGTGGACAGTCCGGCTTTGAGCAACCGCGTTATGCATGTCTTGCTGATACTCTCGTTCGCAAGAGAGCAAGAAGAATCGACTTCGTCTGAGGAAGGGTAACTGCAGCACTTGCCCCCGTCGGGGATGATGACACACTCGCTCTCGCCCCCTAAAATTCGCACCCATGTCACCGCTCGTCGCCACTGTCATCGCTCTTTTGCTTTACGCGTTCGGATACGGCATCTACGCGCGCTACCTCGCCAAACGCATCTTCAAACTCAACGACAGCAATCCCACCCCCGCCCACACCATGACCGACGGGATCGACTACATCCCCACAAATCGTTTCATCCTCTTCGGCCACCACTACGCCTCCATCACGGGACTCGCCCCGATGCTCGGACCGGCCGTCGCGGTTATCTGGGGTTGGCTTCCCGCCATGATATGGGTCGTCCTCGGCGCCATCCTCGTCGGATGCGTCCACGACTTCGGCGCGTTGGTCGTCTCGATGCGTGCGCAGGGGCAATCGGTCGGAAAGGTGGCAGAGGGTGTCATCGGAAGCCGCGCCAAAATGCTCTTTCTCGCCATCATCTTCTTCGGCGTCGCACTCGCCATGGGCGTCTTCGTCTTCATCATCGCCAAACTTTTCGCCATAGGCCCCGATTTCGATCCCCAAAACCTCGCGGCTGCGACCGACTCCTTCCCGTCCGCCGTTTTGCCATCCGCCGCCCTCATGATCATGGCCATCGTCATGGGATTCCTGCTATACAAGAAAAACTTCCCGCTCGCGCCGACCACCGTCGTCGGATTCGTTCTCATGCTGCTCGCCGTCTGGCTCGGAACGATCTACCCCACGTTGGGCCTCTCCCACGAATCTTGGCCAACCCAAAAATCATGGACATGGATCCTCCTCGCCTACGCATTTGCCGCCTCCGTCCTGCCCGTCTGGAGCCTTCTTCAAGCCCGCGACTTCCTCAACTCTCTGCTTCTCTACCTCGGACTCGCCGCCGCCTACGTCGGCTTCTTCATCCTCCAACCAACCTTCGCAGCCCCGACCATCAACCCAAACCCGCCCGGCGCACCGTCGCTCTTTCCCTTCGTCTTCATCATCATCGCCTGCGGAGCAGCTTCCGGTTTCCATGGCCTCGTCTCGTCAGGCACCACCGCCAAACAAATCGACACCGAATCCAACGCCCGATTCATCGCCTATGGTGGCATGATCGGCGAATCACTCCTCGGATTGCTCGCGGTCCTCGCCTGCTCGGCCGGTTTTGAATCCGCCGACCTCTGGCAAACCGCCTACCTCGATTGGTCCACCATCGAAGCAGGCCTGTCCGCCAAGCTCGGCGTCTTCATCAAGGGAACCTCCGCCTTCATCTGCGCCCTCGGCGTCCCGCAGGAACTCGCCGCCGCATTCATCGCCGTCATCGTCGTCTCATTCGCCCTGACCACCCTCGACTCCGCCACAAGACTCCTGCGTTTCAACGTCTCCGAAATCGGCACTTCCCTGAAACTCAACTTCCTCGACAACCGCTACCTCGCCACCACCATCGCCGTCGCAGCCATCTGCTTTTTCGCCTTTTACAAGATCGACAGCAAACCCGCAGGCCTCGCACTCTGGGAACTCTTCGGAATCACCAACCAACTTCTGGCGGGACTCACCCTCCTCGTCGTCACCCTTTATTTACACCAGCGACGACGAAACCCGTTCTACACAGGCCTACCCATGGCGTTCATGCTCATCAGCACCTTCACCGCCATTTTTGAAAAACTCAAGGGTTTCTGGAAAAACGATCAGCACCTGCTGTTCGCCGTAGGCTCCGTTCTCCTGCTCATAGGCCTCGGCATCATCATCGAAGGCATCCGCGCATTTCGCCGCAACGACCGCCACGCCACCGACAACATCACATTCACCTGACAGAATTGATTGGATCAAGAACCACCAATCGCCATGGGTGCGTGCCGGGTGGCCCATCGCTTTAGCGGTGGGGGAGTCGAATCGTCACCCTCACTTGACCCCACCATCCCGTTCGTCGTATCGTACCTCCTGACAACGACCTGACTGAAATGTAGCGTCACCCCTTGTGGGTGACGAGATAACCAGACCATGTGAGCGCACGGATCGGACGCAACGTTTTCAGCGAGTTTGCTCCGGATCAGGAATAATCATGACCGACACCCGACAAGCCATCGACGTCCTCAACCGTGATTTTCTTGAAATCCGACGGGACATCCTCAGCATCGCCGCCGCCATCGACCGCATCGGTGCCACCGACGACCACGACGCCCTCCGCACCGACCCACGCGTCGCCCGGATTCTCCAGGCCTTAAACGTTCTTACCGACCCGGACCGCGAAAAATCCGTTCGTGTCCAGATGACCTTCTCGAACCCCTACGACCCCGAGTGGCAAACCAGCTAAACGTCACACAGCAGCACCCCAGGGAGATACACCCGTTGGACTACATCGACCCACACATCCACATGGTCTCGCGAATCACTGACGACTACGAAAGACTCGCCCGCGCGGGTTGCGTCGCCATCTCCGAACCTGCCTTCTGGGCGGGATTCGACCGCGGATCCGCCGACGCATTTCGCGACTACTTCAAACAGTTGATCGACTTTGAACGCAGCCGCGCCGCACAATACGGCATCCAGCATTTCTGCTGGTTGTGCATCAACGCCAAGGAAGCCGAAAACGTCGAACTCAGCCGCGAAGTCATCAGCATGATTCCCGAATTCCTCGATTCGCCAGGCGTGCTCGGCATCGGTGAAATCGGTCTCAACAAGAACACCAGGAACGAATCCACCATTTTCCTGGAACAGGTCGAACTCGCCGCCAGACACGACGAGTTGATCCTCGTCCACACCCCACACCTCGAGGACAAGTACCAGGGCACGCGCATGATTATCGACATGCTCAAACACGACTCGCGCATCCGCCCCGACCGCGTCCTCATCGATCACGTCGAGGAACACACCGTCAGGCTCGCTCTCGACAACGGCTTCTGGTGTGGCATGACACTGTACCCAATCACGAAATGCACGCCAGCAAGATCAGCCGACATCATCGAAAGACACGGCACCGAACGTATCATGGTCAATTCCGCCGGAGACTGGGGCCCCAGCGACCCCACCGCCGTCCCCAAGTTCATCCACGAATTGCGCATGCGCGGACACAACGAATCCACCATCCGCAAAATCGTCTACGACAACCCGCGCACCTTCTTCGCACAAACCAGTCGCTTCGACTTCAAGCCGCGACAATAGCCCACGGTGTCAGGGTTTGGTGGGACGGAATTGTCCATGGCACCACCGCTACGCAAACACCGGCGTCATGCCCAACGACTTCCGCGCAAACGTCAACTGTCCCGCGTGCATCCCTTCATGCCACGCAACCGTCCCTGCCCACGACGCATGATTCGGTGCAAAACCGGCCAACTCCTCCGGCAACGAAGCCGACAACTGTTCTTCGCTCAAACCACCGTACCACGTCAGCACCGTCTCGCGCAGATTGTTGAACTGTTCCCGAATCTGCGAAACAGGCGGGTACGAACCGGCATCCGACGACGGTGCAGACCCCATCCCAAATTTCTCACCCCAGTCCGCCGGCAACGCCGACAGCTTACCACCGAGCTTCTGGAGAAAATAATCATCCGTCCACGCCAAATGTCCCACGATCCACATCGGATGGTTACACCCGTCGACGGCCTGATGACACCACTTGTCCTCCGGGATCGTATCCAGAAAACCCGTCAACGCCTGACGCGAAAACGTCATGGCTGCCAGACCCGCTTCCTTCGCACTCACATTCATTTGATCAGTCCTTTCGATATCAAACCTGTCGACTCCGAAAACCCACACGCAACCGCCAACGCAGCCCGGTTATCCTCCCAGCATCGCTTCGGCGAGTGATGCGACGGCAGCTCCAGCGTCACCGTCGCAATACCACGCTCAACCCCTGCCCACGTCCCCAGACTCCCCGGCGTCGGATAACCGATCGTCGCCCGCACCGGATAACCGTTCCGCCGCGACATCATAGTCGCCAACCGCTTTCCAGGCCCATCATAATTATTGCAATACCGGTGCTTGTCGATCGAATGAATCGTCACGATACGCGTCGGCCTCTCCCGCTCGATCAGTCGCATCACCGCCCGCGTCTCACGCTCCGAACCAGCCGACGGCCCAGGATAATACCGCGACCGCTTCCGACCACCGCACCAGTCCCGCGTCGGAAAATTTCGATTCAGATCAACCCCCCGACCATTCACCCGCCGTCGAACCGCGTATCCTTGCAGATTCACCACCGGCACCACAACAATCCGATTCGCCGACGCGCGCGTCGCCGCCCAGTCCAGAAACCGCCTCACCAGGTCCACGCTTTTAGGCTCATCACCATGCACGCCCGCAAGAATCACCACCGAAGATGACCCGTCGCAGTCACCAATGATTCCCGACTGAATTCGCGATACTTGAAAAGTTGCGGTAGTCACGATTATAAAATCATCGCCCCATGAAACCGAAGCCTGCATCCGGACCACGTTCGATCCCAATGCAACGTCACCCCAAATGGGTCGCGGGAAATCTCAACCCCAATGTAACGTCACCCCACATGGGTGGCGGGAAATCTCAACACCAATGTAGCGCCACCTCTTGTGGGGGCCTGGAAATCTCAACCCCAATGTAGCGCCACCCCTTGTGGGTGGCGGGAAGACCAAACGGTGCCCGCAACCGCCACGCGTCCCCCCCCGCATCTTCAGCCACGCGTCCCCCACCTCTCCAGACACGGGTGGCCCACCTCTTCAGAGGTGGGGAACTCGATTCGCGTCCCGGATCAAACCCCCTCAACGCCAACGCCACACGCCGCAAGTCTCGCGATCTCACCCTGACCCTGCGTCGGTATCACGGAATACACTCGCCCAGCAGAACAGAGACGTTGTCGTCGCGACTATTGACGACGGTCAGGTCGAGATCACCGTCGCCGTCCATGTCGCATATGGATACAAAGTTGGGCCCATCGCCAACATCATAGCGATCGAAGACGGCGAATGTCGCGTCACCACTATTCAGTAGTATCGAGACGTTGTCACTTCTGAAATTTGCCACCGCCAAATCGATATCCCCGTCACCGTCCAGGTCGCCAATAGCCACAGCTCTAGGGTCAACATCCACCGTGTAACGCACATCAACGGCGAATGTCCCGTCGCCGTTATTCAGGAGTATCGAAACATTGTCACTTCCGTAGTTAGCCACAGCCAAGTCGAGATCGCTATCACCGTCCAGGTCGCCCATAACCACAGACCAAGGGTTAACACCGACCGCGTAGGGAACGTCGATCGCGAATGCCCCATTGCCGTTATTCAGGAGTATCGAAACATTGCCGCTATCGTAGTTTGTCACGGCCAAGTCGAGATCGCCGTCACCGTCCAGGTCGCCAGTCGTCACCGATGAGGGGCCTTCACCGGCCCTGTAGCGAAAGCTATACAGGAATTCCGCGTTGCCATAATTCAGGAATATCGAGACGTTGTCACTTCCGTAATTAGCCACGGCCAAGTCGAGATCCCCGTCACCGTCAAGATCACTCATGGTCACCGCGGTAGGAGAGGCACCCGTTACGTACTTACAGTGGCGCATAAATGAACCTTCGCCATCGTTTAGGAAAATCCATACCCTCCTGAATGCGTTGTCGACAACTGCCAAGTCGACATCTCCGTCGCCATCCAGGTCGCCCGCAGCCACTGCATTAGGGCGGCCACCTCTGAAGAAGCGAGCCTCACCTGAGAAAGTCCCGTCGCCGTTGCCTTCGAGAATCGAGACGTCTTGGCTTTCACTGTTAGCGACGGCCAAGTCCATATCGCCATCGCCGTCCAGGTCGCCAATTGCCGCGGACTGAGGGCAAGAACCTACTCCAAAACGCACTTCGCCCACAAATGTTCCGTCGCCGTTGCTTGCGAGGACCGAGACGTTGTCGCTTCCGTAGTTAGCCACGGCCAGGTCGAGATCGCCGTCACTGTCGAGGTCACCCATAGCCACAGATCTAGGGCCGTCATCTACCGTGTAGAGCACGTCGTCTGCGAAAGTCGCGTCCCCGTTGTTAAGGAGTAGCGAAACGTTGTCGTCTCCGTTGTTTGCCACTGCCAAGTCGAGATCGCCATCTCCGTCCAGATCACCCATGGTCGCATCCCAAGACAAGTTGCCCGTTTCGTAAGTCTCAAAGCTTGGAAATGCCCCGGTGCCATCATTCAGGTGGACCGATATGCTCCCGACGCTGGCGCCGACGTTGGTACCGAATAACCCCGCTGCCAAATCGAGATCTCCATCACCATCGAGATCACCAATCGACACCGTCCAGGGGCGCATACCCACTGGGTAGCGCAAGTTGGCCGAGAATGTTGCATCACCGTTATTCAGAAGAACAGAGACGTCTCTGCTTAGTGAGTTAGCTACTGCCAAATCGAGATCGCCGTCACCGTCCAGGTCGCCCACGGCAACTCCAATAGGATTGACTCCCACCGCGTAAGACACATCGTCCAAGAATGTCGCATTGCCGTTATTCAGGAGAACCGAGACGTCGTCATCAACAAAGTTGGACACAGCTAAATCGAGATCGCCGTCGCCGTCCAGATCGCCCATAGCCAACGAAGCGGGTTCAATACCAACTTCGTAGTTCGCAGCGTCCGAAAAACTCCCGTCGCCCTTGTTTAACATGACCGAGACAGAGTCACCGATGCGATGAGCAAAGGCTAGGTCGAGATCATCGTCGTTGTCCAAGTCGCCTATGGCTACAAACCCGGTACCCACCAACTCGTATTGCACGTCGTCCGCGAACGTCCCATCCCCGTTGTTCAGAACAATCGAAAAATAGTCGCCGCTGAATTGCGAAACTGCCAAATCGAGATCGCCATCACCGTCCAGATCGCCAATACGAATGTATTGAGGTATGTCCACCACTCCAAGCTGTAGTTGGGGTGCGGACAATTCGAGAAGCGATGCCCCGAGGGCCACACCGAACACACGTTGCACCTCGCCGAAGTCAAGCAGGTCAACGTCGCCGTCCGTGTCCCGATCAACAGGACCACAACCCGCCGGCAATGGACCGCCCGCAGGGCCGGTGACGCAGTCAGTGAACCCCGCAAGGTCGCCCAGGTCCACCGTCCCGCTCCCGTCCGGATCGCCGTGCATACACTGTGCCGAAACCACCGGCGATAACAGCACCAGGATCACGAACGCCGACAAGGACAACTCGCGCAATTTCAAAATGATCATCACTCGAAAACCTCCACAACGCCTGATACAGGAACCCCCGCGCAGACCGAATCGCCCACCCGGTTTTCAAAGACTCCCGATTGTCGTGGCTCGCCAGCCGGGCTGATTTGACTTCAAACCGAAACAGGCCCCAAGTGTAACGTTCCGCCAGGACCGTTTCAATGCGGACGTTCGTCCGGATGCCCGACCGAAGTCGGCGAAAGAGGGGGGAAGCAGCTAATTGAAAGTCAGCTCTAACTCGCAGCGTCTTTGGAAGGCGTCGCCGGATCCTTCACATTTCGTCCACCACCGCCGTTGGCAATGCGCGTAGTCGCGGGCGTGCGCTTCGGATTCCGGGGTTTCGGTTTTTGGGCAACGTCGGACGGGGCATCGAAAAAGCTCGCGATGTTGCGAAATCGCTCATAGCGACGCCTGAGCACCGTTTCGATCCTGGGACGCTTCAATTCACGCAACGTGTTGATCAGATATTTTTCCAGATTCGCCGACGCCTGAACCGGATCGCGGTGCGCACCACCGACAGGCTCAGCGATAATGTCATCAATCAAATCGAGCTTCTTCAAGTGCTTCGCCGTAAATTTCAACGCCTCAGCCGCACGCGATTTCTGCTCGTGCGTTTTCCACAAAATCGCAGCGCAACCTTCCGCGGAAATCACCGAATAGAACCCGTGCTCCATCACCGCCACCCGATCACCAACACCGATGCCCAACGCGCCACCGCTGCCACCCTCACCAATCACCACGCAGACAATCGGCGTCCGAAGCCGCGACATCTCCATCATGTTCACCGCGATCGCGTGCGAAATACCGCGTTCTTCCGAGCCAACCCCAGGAAACGCACCCTGTGTGTCGATCATGCACACGATCGGCAGTTTGAATTTCTCAGCGAGCTTCATCTTCAACAGCGCCTTGCGATATCCTTCCGGATGCGCACAACCAAAATTGCACGCAACACGTCCCGGCGTATCCTTGCCCTTGTTGTGTCCGACGATCATGATCTTGTGGCCACCGATACGCCCAAAACCAGTCACCATCGCCCGATCGTCCCCGAAGGTTCGGTCACCGCTCAATTCGCAAAAATCAGACACGAGATGGTTGATATGATCCGTAATCAACGGACGCTGAGGGTGACGCGCAACAAGCACCGTCTCCCACGGCGTAAGGTGCTGATACAGACGCTTCAGTCTCGCCTGATATCGCGACTCCTGCTGAGCAATTTCCGCCGTCAGGTCGCGACCGGTTTCCTCTTTCTCAACCTTGAGCAGGGCAATGTCGTTTTCAATTCGCGACAGGGGCTGCTCAAATTCCAGATATTGAATCGGAGCCGTCGTCAGGCCCCGATCAGGGCTGTTAACCGTCTGCATAACCATGAATCAAATCCACCATCAACTCGAAGCCGTCTGTCAAATTCCGCCCGGGATTCCCAATGGAATGCGCCGGGGTCCACGCCAAACCGTATACACTACCCGCCCGCAACGGTTGAGCAATCTTTTTCCACCGGCGTGACAGCCTGCAACCACCTGTTATACCACCTCAAAACGCCGTATCTTTCTGTAAAAACCGGGGTTACGCCAAAAATCACATATCCGGACAACAGGCCGTCAAAGATGTACAAAAATGTCGAACCACTCATCGCTCAGCGTCGATAACCCTAACGGTTGGCTGGCACCCGTCCTGCCGCGGCGGGGGTTGCCTTCAGGTTCGCGAGCAGTCCGATAACACCCCGATGGGAACACGCGTGTCACAAAAAAACGCGATCAACACCGCGCTGGCGAGGTGCACATTTTTCCACGTTCTTGGTGTGGCAACAATCCTGGGCACCATCGGGTTGTTCTCGCTGCAATCCATTCGCGCACAGGCCTATGACGAAAAAACGCATCTGTTAGCCGACCTCGGCGTTAACCTCGCGACAGCCCATTCCACCAAACCAAATGACCCCGCTGGAACGCTTTTTTTCAAATACTGGTCGACGGCTGCCATCCACACTGGAACGGTACACGGCTGCCTGTTATTGGACCCTGATGGCAAGGTCATCGCATACGAACCGCCCAACCTCGTCGCAACCCATGACGTACCAACGAGGTTCATCATCGACGCGCCGACCGTACCACGATCTGTTGAAATCGACCGGCCCACAACAACGTCGTCAGAATCAAGACTCGTCTGGTCAACGGGCCAGTCAGGATCGCATTTGTGTCTGTTGATCTCGCCACGGGATGCGTGGGCAGACCTGACCGGGGACGCCAAAATAGTGATTCCGCTGACGCTGCTCCTGACGTGTGCGGGTACAGGACTGTTGTACCTGGCGCAAAGGCGATTGATCCAACGACCACTAAATCAACTCCTGGCTGCGACCGCTGCGGGAGCCGAGGGGAAGTTGTCACCCGTGTCCCGTTGCAACGACGAATTCGGAAGACTCGCCACCAACATCGATCGGATTCTTCGCGACTGGCACACGATGCGATCCCGGGTGGGACGCATGGAACGAACACTCGACCAAAGGGTGGCAGACCAGACGCGGAGGATCGAAAACCTGCTGACCAAAGCCGAGCGTGAGGCATGGATCGATCCGTTGACCGGTCTGGGCAACAGACGACTCCTGGAGGATCGCCTTGAAACACTGGTCGACGAGCAACGAGCCACGGGACAGGACCTTGCCATCGCCATTTTCGATCTGGACAATTTCAAGCCACTCAACGATCAGAAAGGACACGCCGCCGGCGACGACATTCTCCGATTCGTCGGGGAACTGCTCCGAAGCTGTCTGCGATCGACCGACCTCGGATTGCGTTATGGCGGTGACGAATTCGTCACCATTCTCCTGGACACGTCGGCGGAAGACGCTGTCCGACTCGTGACCCGTATCATGAAACTCTTTTCCCAGAGAGCGTCCACCCTGGGCGTGACACCGAAGGTCTCGATGAGCGTCGGGGTGGCCTCGTTGAACGAACATCAGCCCGCCGACGGAAAGGAACTGCTGTCGTTTGCCGACGCAGCGTTGTACACCGGCAAGCGTGCCGGCAAGGCGCGGGTTACCCTTTTCGATCACCAATCATCCTGTACGCCGCGCAGCAACACCTGACCCACATCATGCGCGAGCAAGGGTGTCGTCGTTTTGTGGTTGCCGCCGAAAAATGATCGTCCCGCAGGTGAGAATCAGGCAGCAAAAAATGACCTGCCCCCACGTTGAAACAGTAGGGACGCCAAGTGTAAAGGTCAGCATCAACGTCGTTCCAGCCGGAGTGCCGGGAGGCGGTGCGTCCAGGGTGACGGTTCGGTCGTGTGGTATGCCATCGTAAATCGTCACGACGTCGTTGGGCCATTCGACCCGAAGTTCGTCGATGCTGGTACAGGCTCCGATACCGAAATGCGCGCTCAGTTCGCTTTGGCTCATATAGTTCGAGCCGCCGTCAATGATGCGAACATATTCCTCGACACCACATTTTGCGACAAGCCTCGTTCCGAAACCATCCGGGGCGATGGCGGGATTGTTGGATGTGTCAAGAAAAACACGCAGCCAATGATTTGAATTGACCGAGTCGTTGCGATAAAGCTCGAGCCGTTCGGAGGTGGAGAATATCACGAAATCCTGATCG
This sequence comes from Phycisphaerae bacterium, assembly GCA_029260165.1. Classification (GTDB taxonomy): domain Bacteria; phylum Planctomycetota; class Phycisphaerae; order UBA1845; family UBA1845; genus OFTM371. The sequence continues at coordinate 21,414 of JAJDDT010000053.1, forward strand.
CCGTCGTTGTCATAGTCAAAATTGGCTAGCCCCCGTCCCTGACCCGTGTGGGTAAATCCCGCGCCAGCAGCCACGTCCGCAAACGTGCTGTCGCCCTGATTCATGAACACCCTCGCGGGCTGGTTTGAAAAGAACTGCGGACCACCAACGGCATCGGTCCACCCATTCACCTCGACGATGTCCAGAAATCCGTCGTGGTCAATATCGACAGCCACCGTACCCCAGCCCCAGCGACCGTCGATGACGCCCGAAGCATCCGCCGTCTCAGAATAGGTGTGTCCGCCCTGATTGATGTAGAGCATGTTGCCACACCGTCGAACAGGCTCCAGTTCAAGGAAAATATTGCTGACGTACCAGTCCATCATGCCGTCGTTGTTGAAATCCCCGACGGTCTGTCCCATCGCGTTGCAGTCCAGGCCGGTTCCCGATGTGACGGTGGAATCGGTAAAGGTTCCGTCGCCGTTATTGACGTAATACCGGGCGGTTTCAAAATCTGCTGTCAGGAGGAGTTCAGGATACCGATCGCCGTCCATATCCACAAATCGAGGTGCGAACCCGTAAACCCCGAGTTCAAGAAGGTTGGCCGCCGCGGTGACATCCGTGAAAGTCTCATCGCCGTTGTTGCGAAACAGGCGATTCCCACCAACGCTGCCGGCACCGATTTCCCAACCAGCCACCATCAGATCCAGATCCCCGTCGAGATCGTAATCACCAAACGCAGCACCGTAGGCGTTGGGAACATCGTCGTTCCAACTCACGCCCGCATTGACAAGCTCAACAAAACCCGTTCCACCGACGTTCTTGTACAATTTGTTGCTGTTTGGACTCATAAGTCCTGACGCATCGCCGTTGCTCGTCACGAAGATGTCCAGCCAACCGTCACCGTTGATGTCGCCCACCGCCGCCGCCGCTCCCATGTGCAAATCATTCAACCCCCACGCGTCAGCCTCATCGACGAATTGTCCGTTACCCTGATTAATGTACAAATGGTCCGGCGTGGTCCCTCCCGATATGACGAACAGGTCCTGCTTCCCGTCACGATTGAAATCGCCGACGGCTCCACCCACGGTCACGAAGGCGACAGGTGCCATGGCGCCGTTCACGGCGATATAATTCGGACCCGGTGCGTGGAACTGATTCACGTTGGCAGCAGACGCCCGCTCCTGAAACAGCACCTGAGACAAACACGGACTCGCAAGTCCAACAGCAAGACACACCACCAAAAACAATCGACTGGCCAACATCACAAGTGCTCCTCAAGACCGAACGGTCATCCCCAACCCCTGACCACTCATTGTACAAAATCAGTCTCTCGGTGAACAGTGGGAACATATTCGGACCCTCCAGGGGGGCATGACAAGATCGGTGGCTACAGGAAACCGCAGGGCAGGTCGTTGTTCCGCGCGAGCGGAATGTTGACCGGCCGTTCCAGATACAGGGGCGAAACCTTCGGTCGCAGTTTTCCGATCAGCCCCTGAATGGTCTCAACGGCGTTTTCGGGCGTGATCCTGTCAGCATCGCCGCCTGTGCGTTGTTTCACCTCCACCACACCATCACTCAAACCGCGCCTGCCAACCGTCACGCGAATGGGCACGCCGACCAGATCGGCGTCCTTGAACTTGTGCCCCGGGCGGACATCGCGATCATCCAGCAGCGTCTCCACCCCAGCCGCCTCCAGATCATCATGCAGCCTGGTCGCCACCGTCATGACAGCCTCTTCCCGAACGTCCAGTGCGCAGATATGCACCGAAAACGGCGCGATATTGACAGGCCAACAAATCCCCCCGTCATCATGGAACGACTCAATCGCCGCCGCCAGCACGCGATTGGCACCCATCCCGTAACACCCCATGACAAATGGCTGACTCCTGCCGTTTTCGTCGAGGAAATGCGCCTTCATCGCGTCTGAATATTTCGTCCCCAGCTTGAAAACATGACCAGCCTCGATGCACTTTTCAAAAACCAGAGGCGACCCGTTCGGCGATCTGTCGCCCTCGACCGCATAGCGAATGTCGCCCGACTCCCTGATCTCAAAATCACGCCCCGGATTCACACCCGTGATGTGATATTCGGTCTTGTTCGCACCGGTCACGGCATTGTGCATCACAGTCACAGCCTGATCCGCAATCACCCGCGCCCCGTCAAGTCCAACCGGCCCCGCAAATCCGACACCCGCACCAGTCAGCTTCTCAATCTGCTCAGGCGTCGCAGCCGCCAACCCCGACACGCCCGCAACACGAGACAGCTTCATCTCGTTGACCTCATGATCCCCGCGCACCAGCGCCACCAAAATCCCGTCAGAATGCTGAAAAATGATCGTCTTGATCATCTCCTGTGGACGACATTTCAGAAACCCGCTTACCTGCTCGATGGTCGCCATCCCGGGCGTGTGCACCTCCGCCACCTCCGACATCGCGTCACAACCCGCGTCCGCCACGGGCATCATGGCTGCTCGCTCGAGGTTGGCAGCATACGAGCCGTCTTCCGCCCGAACGAGATAATCCTCCCCCGCATCGGTCACGACCATGAACTCGTGCGACGCATCACCCCCGATCGCACCCGACTCCGCCTCCACCGGCGTGTATGGCAACCCGCACCGCTCGAAAATACGGCAATAAGCCGCATACATCTTCTCGTAGCTCGCATCGAGACCAGCCTTGTCCACGTCGAACGAATACGCGTCCTTCATCAGAAACTCGCGCGTCCGCAACACACCGCTCTTGGGTCTCTGCTCATCGCGAAATTTCGTCTGAATCTGGTACAAATTGATCGGCAGTTGCTTGTAGCTGTTGATGTACGCCCGTGCGATTTCCGTAACGATCTCCTCATGCGTCGGACCCAGCACCGTCCCCTTACGCCAAGGCTGATCCGGTAGATGGATCAGCGTCGCCCCCATCGCCTCGACCCGCCCGGTTTCCTCCCACAGCTCCACCGGATGCATCGCCGGCATGTTCAGCTCGATCGCACCGGCTCGGTTCATCTCCTCGCGGATGATCGCCGTCACCTTCTGCAACACGCGGTAACCCAGTGGCAGATACGAGTACGCTCCCGCCACCGTCTGACGCATCATCCCCGACCGAATCATCAGCACATGCGAAGGCACCACCGCATCGGAGGGCGTTTCCTTCACCGTTGGTATGAAAAATTTTGTCCACAACATCGGCACAGAGATACCGAAAGCGCCCGTTTTTCGCAAGTGTGCCGACGCAACCTCATGAAGATTCAGAGGCCCGGAAGCCGCGGTGTACGACCACCAACCGGAATCCGGACTTTGGGAGACGGGACAATCTCAATACTGCGCAATCCCAGATGTAGCGTCATCCCCGTTGGGTGACGGGAATACCAACCAACCCCGAAACAGCCACAACATGACATTCCCCTCAGGAACTCTTCAATACGAATCAATCTTCCCATGCTTCAACCGGGTGCACCATCGCGTCAGCGGGAAGCTCCCTGGGGGAGCCGAATCGTTAGCCCCGACAAACCCGAATCATTGAGTCTTTGCTCAATCGCAATAACCACTCCGTGTTCCGTCTACGGCGCGGGGACTTCGACAAGGCTGTACTCCCATGTGGCGATGCAGCCGCCGGGGGCTCCAGTGGCCGTCCATGTGACGTCGAAATGACGCGGCACCGCGTCGCCGTCGAATTGTCCAGCGACTGTGCAGATAGTCCACTGCGGCGCGATATCGCTGCAGCCACCAATGAACGGACCGTTGAATTCACCATCAGGGCCCAGCGTGCCTTCAAAGACAGGGAGTAGTTCCCCTGTATCTAGGAGAGCGCTTAGCGAGATCAGACCGCCAGAGACGCCGACAGAGTAGGTAACGTCGAACGGGGTGCAAACTGCTGGTATCGTCGGGCAATTCACACAAAGTTCTCCCGTACCACTGAAAAAAAACTTGCAATTCTCGGCATCACACACATCACCGATCTCGTCCTCGTCGCAATCCTCCTGCCCCGGATTGGGAAGAGACGGACAGTTATCGCAGACGTCGCCCACCAGGTCGCCGTCGTTGTCGAACTGCCCGGGATTGGCATCGTTCGGGCAGTTGTCACAACGATTGCCAAGCTCGTCCCCGTCACTGTCCGATTGACTGGGATTCGATCTCATCGGGCAGTTGTCGCAAACATCGCCGACCTCATCGCCGTCACCATCAAGCTGCCCGGGATTCCCAACCTCCGGACAATTATCACACACGTCGCCAAACCCGTCGCCGTCCGAGTCCACCTGCCCGACGATTGGAACGAGTGGGCACGGATCGCAAGCGTCCCCGAGTCCATCGCTGTCGTCGTCCGCCTGATCCGAGTTGGGCACGAATCGGCAATTGTCCACCCCGTCAAGCACCCCATCACAATCGGAGTCAATAAAGCACACCATGTGGTTCGAGCAAAACCCAATGGCATCGGGGTCGCCCATGATCGCGATGTGAGCCACAACCGAAAAGCAGGTTTTGCAACCCGCTTCAAGCGGCGCCTCACCTCCGAGCACGAAGTCGTGCACCGCATCGTGTCGCCACACGAACTCGCTCACAAACTCCGTCTGAACCAGCTCATCGTCCAGTATGCGGACAACTTCGGGGTTTAATCGATTTGTGAACGTGAGTCTGGGTTGGACGACCACGCGACTCTCAACCGTCCCACCCTCAGGCGTCAGCTTGGTCGCCATTAGAAATCCAAGATGCGTCGTCGCAACATCGACAGCCACATCCCACTCCGTCGGCGCCCCGTCGCACATGACCGTGATCGGAGCCGTGGACACAAGACTCAATGCCACGAGTTCGACATCAACCATTCGCGTCGTACCGACAGGATCAGCCGGTACAATCGGGTCCGCAGCACGAAGCACAATCGTGTCAGCCGGCTCGTCTTCACCCCCCAACGCAACGCCCACAAACGATGCCGTACCCGAAAACGCACTGCATGTGTGACCACCAAAATCAAAGAACCCCGCCGCAAGGGGGGCCTCCGACAGATCAATCGTCGCAGCGTCAGCCTCGGTCCGCCAGAAGTCCGTCCGAATCGGGAGACCAACCTGAAAGATAGCGAAATCCAAAAGGTCGACAGCCTCGCTCCGATCGTAATCGTATTGACGCAGACACTCAGCCGTCGATGCATCCGAAGCGCACGCGTCAAACCCGCCAAACGCAAGAAGCCGATACGCCGATGAAGTCAGAATGCCCTCGAATTCCACCGCACCCGCGTCACCGCGTAATGACGCCGCATCAAACGTCGATTCGTCCACAACGCCGGCGCCGGGAAATGGCTGGCGAATTGAAAAATCGTCCGCCGCATTCAGCATCGAGGAAGCCACAACAAACAAGACGGGTACGGCGAGCCTTTGAATCACCATAAAACGCTCCACACAAAAAATCCCGGCTACCCAACACCACTGGACAGCCCGGGACAACACAGAACGGGGCAAATACGCACAGGCTCGCACGCAATAAATCAGAACAACAGAATCGGACAACCCCAGCCAATAGACCTCAAACCGCAATCGTACCCAATCGAACCCCAGGATTCAAGCGAAATGACCCCTCTACCCGCATCCCCACCGCCCAACCTTAATACGAATCAATCTTCCCGCGCTTCCGCAGTTTCGCCTTCGCATTGTACACCCCAACCGCCGCCTGCACCTCTCGCCAAACACTCTTCCAATCACCCCCACCACAAACCCGCCGCAAAAACCGACACCGATCCGCCCGACTCAACCCGACAGCCCCACTCAAACTCGCCGCCAACCGAACCACCATCCGACGCTCATCCGCCACCGAAACCCGCCCAACTTTTTCCAACCCATCCAAATCCACCAACCAGGCCCGACAACCCTCCGCCCCAGCATCCCAACCCGTCAACAAAACATTCGACGCCTTGAAATCCCGATGTCGCCACCCTTTCTCTACCAATCTCTCAAACAAATCAGCCAAACATCGCACCACGCCGTCCACGACCACCCGCCGACGATCACGCCCCACCCCCACAACCAATCCACCCAGCACACGATCCAGATCCACCACACCATCAATCGCTTCAGTGATCAGCCAACCCTCACGTTTCCACCACCCACGCTCCAGATACGCTATCGGACCTGCCGTCGGAATCCCATCCGCCACCAACGCGTTCGCCCGATCCCAGTTCCGCCGCTCCCGCGACCCCCGCAAAACCCCCGCCAACCGCGCCCGCCACCCGGAGGCCAAACTCCGCTTGCAAACCACATCCAACCCATTCTCCCCATCCCCCAGCCGACAACCAAAAACCTCCACCGTCCCGGAAGTCTTAAAAACCACCCGCCCCGAAACACCCGCAGGATTCGCAACCAACGTCTCCAGCCCCGCGCGCAACCCGTCCTGTTCGTCCACGGACGCAATCCAGCCACGCCATCCACCCGCAAGGACAACCCGTTTCATTCTCCGCATCTCACCAACACCATTCACCCAAACGTCGTATCCTCTCCGGCACGCGACGCGTGGAAAGAGACGAAAACCAAACGCCAACCGGCCCGTCTGTGTCGACGACCCACGCACGTTTCCAGGCAAGACCACGTTGGACGGGCTTTGCGACAGGGAGCGTCGATTGAATCGGCGTCAACTCGCTCCCAATCGCGGTCGATTATTCAGTCTTGAGGTTCTTGTTGTCTTCAAGGAACTCGAAAAATTTCCCGGTGGCGGCACAAAGCTCCGCCACGTTCGCACCGATCAGAAACGTCAGATTCGAGATTTCCTCTTCCTGATCAAAAACATTCTCCCGACGCTGCAACAAGTCATCAATGCTCATCTTCCCCACTGTGTACGTCGCCTCGCCCTCCTCGAAACTCGTCCTGAATCGTGGAAGATTCTCCAACAACTGCTTCTGACTCGCGCCAAGCGTGTCGATCCGAATGACAGGCTCCAGAAGATCGACGAAAATCTGATTCTCCCGCGCAACGATCGCCTCGGTGAATCGGTTGATTCGCGCCTGCGCTTGTCTCGCAAGGCTTGTCGTCACCCGCGGATCGACGTGGCCAACATCCAGGCCGACCGACGCGCTCCAGTCCGACACACCTTCATCCGAACCACGTCCCTCGAGATTCCCCGCCCCCGAAATCAGAAGCGACACATCCCACGTCCCCCGCCTCGCGAGATTGAGCTGCACGGTGGCGTTGTCCACCTCATTGCGAAGCGTCGCGATCTCGGGATCGGTCTCAATGCTGATTCTCAGAAGCTCATGATGCGGGATTCCCTCAAACGGGTTGAATTCCGCGTTCTCAAGCACCAGTTGCGCATACATCGGAACCCCGATCGACGCCTTCAACCGACCCATCTCCACGTCATAACGCCCATGCACGATCCGCAACTCAGACGCAACCCGCGTTCGCTCGGCACGAAGACGCTCGACATCCGCCGACGTGTCCCGCCCTTCAATCGCACCAAGCTTCTCGAGCAACCGTTCCAGGGTGGTCAGCCACCGCTGCGCGTTGTCCATCCGCCTGTCATAATGCACCACTTCGTAAAACTGAAACATCGCGTTGCGAAGTCGACGCCGAACCTGCTGAATATACGCAAGCTGCGCGTCGTTCATCAGATTACGCCGAAATATCTCCTCGCTCGATCGCTCCAGTCGTTCCCGCGAGGCGAACAGTGGGTAACGAAGATCCGCGAAGACAAAGGGCTGATTTCCGATGTCGTCGTCCACGTCCGCCGACGAATAGCCGACACCGACGTTCAATTCCGTCGTATCGAAAAACAGCTTCTCAACGGACAGTTCCACGCTGTTCTGGTATCGTCGTGTCACCGTTTCCGTGGCTCGACCTTCGGAAAAATCGTTCCGGATGCGAAGCTGCGGCGTCAGCGAATCTCGCGACACGACGAAAAAATCATAACGAGCCTCCTCGGATTTGAAGGCTTGATAGCTCGACTTGACATTCGGTTGCAGGTCAAATGCAAGGTCGATCAACGTGCGAGGCGACACGTCGAAGACATCGTCTTTCCGCAGCGGCGAGAGTCGGTCCTCGCTTGGTTCCGACACGATCGACGCAGGGATGGGAAGCCTGACCGTTTGCCGCAGTTGTTCGGAGGGCATCAGGGTCGTGCATCCCGCAGTGAAAAGAAAACAGGCCGTCACCCAAAAAAGACCGAAACGACCCGTTGAAAGAGAACCACCAATCGAAAGTCTTGTTTTCAAGGAAATCAGGTATCCCGTGGCTGCCATACATCCGCGCTTTGACCAGCAATAGACTGTCGGGAAAATAACGGCATGAGTGCAAAAGGGCGACCCCCACAATTCAACCCATCCCCCGACGATCCGGCGCGCGAGGAAATCAACCGTCGGGACGCCAAGCTCGCCCGCGGTGTCCAGGCAGGCGACACCGAAGCACTCCGCCGGCTGATGCACCATCAGGACAGGCTCGTACGCTTCACGATTTATCGGACCCTCAAGGACGCCTGCACCCGCGACCCCCACCTCATCGACGCCGTCGCCTCCGAAGTCTGGACCGGATTCGTCGCGTCCATCAACCGCAAAGGCGTTCCCGACGGTTCCATCCGTGCCTACCTCGTGACCATCGCGCGAAACAAAGCCACCGATTTTCTCCGCAGGGAAAGCCGGCGACCCAAGGCCGATGGCGGGGACCTGGGCGATTTGGTAGTTAGTGATGCTGATCCAATGTCAGTGATAATGGATGCCGAGCGGGTCGATTTCGTTCGCGACTGCATGGCTGACCTGGCCGGTGATGACCGTAACCTGTTGCAGGAAATGGAGTTACTCCTCAACTCGCGATGGCGGGAAGCTGCTCAGGCACTGGATATCCCGGAATCCACCCTGCGTTCGCGCTGGAAAAAGGTGTTGGATCGCCTGCGACGCTGCGTGGAAAAAAAACTGCGTGAAAATCCGGAAAATCTCGCGCGGTAGGGGGTTGGCTACGACAACTGCGGTGTATTGGGTCAGCGATCGGCGTGTGCCGGTTTGCAATCCGAGGCGAAACAATGCAGTCAGAACATGAAACAACCCGCGATTTTGAGGATCTGCTGAGGATGGCGGTTGAGGCTGAGCAGGCGGGCGTTTTTCGCCCGACACCGGCTGACCCTGCCGCGATCATGTCCGATCCGCATCGGAACGCGACGCGGGACGATGCGAGCCGTCAGGCGACGCGGGAATCGGAATCCGGTTTCGCAGGTCACAGGTTGGTGCTCCGTTTGGGGCGTTTGGCAGGCTCGTTGGCGGCTTGTCTGGTGATTGCGGTTGGAATTTCGCAGATTTGGCCGGCGGGTGGTGGTCAGTCGTCGCATGTCGCCAACCTGTCGCAGAGTACCGGTGCCACAATGTTGGTGGATTCGGTTGAGCGGTGCAGCAGTGATTTTACGTTGTTCAACACCTGTTTCACGGGCCCGTCGATCGATGGTTTGACGAGCGATTGCAGGTGTGTCGATTTTGATCGTGATGGTGATGTTGATTTCGCCGACTTTGGTTTGATGCAGCGAGCGTCAGCCATGTCGAACGGATAATCGTTTTGGAAAGCACGTCGCGTCGGTTCTGCCGGCGTGGACAATAAGATGGTTCACTCATACAGGATTGGAGTTACGAAAATGAAAAGTTTTGCAACAGTATTGATCGCCCTGACGATCGCCGGCGTTGCGTCGGCGGATACGTTGACGGCTCAGGTGGAATTGCTCGGGGCTGACTCGGCGGGTACAGGCGAGGCGATTCCGTTCCGCGTCGTTGGTTCGTTGACCAGTGACGATCCCGGCAACGACGGTCTCGCGTTTATCAGCATGGACTTCTCGCTTGTCAGTCTCGCAGACAACAGCACACCCGTCGAGCTTGGAACGGCCATGACATTGGCTGCCCCTGGTGACGGCACGATGGACAACTTTGTTCAGCCGCTTGGTTACGACGCCAACTACGGTGGTACAGCCGTTGGCAACGACATCGTTCAGGCTGGTGGTGCACAGAATACCATCGGTAACAACCCCGGTGCTGATCCGTTCCTGGCGTTTCCGTCAGCGGAATTCATCAGCATCAACGTTGGCCAGGGTGGTCAGGTCGTTTTTGAAGGTACGCTGACGTTCTCTGCCGGCGATCCTTTTGGTGATTACGAAATTCGCGTCAGCAACGTTTTGGCGAATGTCATCTCCAGCGGTGCCGCAGCCGGTTCGTTCGCGATTTATCCTGTTGAAGCAGCCACGGGCGTTGCTGGTGGTGCTGTCACGGTTTCTCACCAGGAATGTGCTGCCCTTGCGTTTTCCGAAGGTGCGGCTGACATCTCGGCTGAAGGGCGTATGTTCGATGGTTACATCGATCCGCGTGCTGATACCACGGGTGGGAACCCGGTCGGTCTTGACTCGTTCGACATCGTCTTCACAACGCCTGCCGAGAACACAGATGGCAGCTCGCTGGATATGTCGGCGTTCACTGTTTCCCAGACGGGTGGCAATGCGGTTGCACTAGCTGGCATCGCGACCGAGGATGGTCGGGTTGTGACGATCAATCTCGATGGTCCGCTGCCGGTTGATAACTGGGTCACGATTTGTGTTGCCGCTCGTGCTGCCTGCTCGGGCAACGACATTTCGCCGGGCGATGACTGCATCGACATCGGTTTCCTGCCTGGTGATATCGATCAGAGTGGTGGTGTCAATCCGATCGACCTGTTCCGCTTCCGTCAGTTCATCAACGGTGTTTCAGCGCCTACGTTTGGTACGCTGGAGGATTTCATTGATACCGATCGCAGTGGTACGGTTTCTCCGCTCGACCTGTTCCGTCTCCGTCAGGGGTTGAACGGTGTTGGCGAAGACCCATGGGCCGATGCTTCGTTGCCGGCTCAGCCATAAGCTGAACTGTTAACAAGTTGTAAAATAACGACGGGCCGTGCGAATATGTCGCACGGCCCGTCGCGTTGGTGGGGGGGGGAAAGCAGAAAATCTTGTCCCGTCTGCCGCAGGATTTTTTTTGTTTGCCGTCGGTTGTCAGTAGCGTATTCCGACGATCTGGTCTCCTTTGTGGCTTTTCAGGAATCCTGACGCATCGCGGTTTTTCCAAAGGACGGTAAACGCCCTTTGTGCATCGTCGGGATTGATGTAGTCGGTCTCGAAGATGACTCCCTCGTCGGACAGTCCATAGAGCCTTGTTTCGCCCTCGACGAGCTGCTCGATGGAGTGCTCGAGGGATTCCTCGCAGGATTGAGGCTGGCTTTCGTTTTCGGTTTCAGTGTTCATTGGGACAGTCCGCGTGTGTAGCTGATCAATGGCATCGAGATACATGTTCGTTCCTCCTGGGCACCTCAGTACGAACGACGTAAATGTATACGGCTTACTTACCGCTACTTTTGAAAAAAGGGGCCGCCGCGTGGTCCGGCGGCCCGCGGACGACACGCGTTGCAGGACGCGGCGTCCGAAGATGGCTCCTCTTGTTAACTCTTGAGACCATTGGCCTCTGTGGCGTGTCGATCGTCCTTGTTGAACAAGCCACTCACAGGTAGCGACGGGCCAATCCTTTGGCGGGTACGCGCTCGTTTGGCTGACGCGACGGTGATCTAATCGACGAACCATTGTTCGTCACGAGTCCCTGTCAGCCCATTTCTGGAATGCGTAGCTTACCGCAAATTACTGGTAATAGTCCAGCCCAAAACAGTGAATTGTTTGTGAAATCTTTGGGTTTCGTCCATCGAAAATGCGTTCACCTCAAGATGTGGTGGTGGTGATCTGCGGGGGCGGTATTGGTGGTGTGGTTTGGGTGGTTCACCGTTTCAAGAAAAATTACGACTGGTGGAATCGGATACGTCTGGTTGCTCCCTGTGTTGGCTTGTGGTGGTGGGATTCATTGGATTCGGGCGTTTTTCAGTGCGTGGGTGATGTCGTGAAGTCGGTCGGGCTTGTTGTTTTGAAGCCAGCAGGTTTCGTAGTCGGTGATCAATGTGCCGAGTTCCCGGGACCATTGGGAGCTTGAAATGAGTGGTCGGTCGGCAATGAGTCCGGCTGCGTGGCAGGCGAGGAGCCATTCCTCGATTTCGGGGTTTGAAGGGTCGCACTGGTGTAGTCGTTGGAGGGCGATTTGGGCTGCGGTTTGCAGGGTTTGTGCGTGTTCCAGTGGCAGGGGGTCGGTATTGTCGAGCTGTTGGAGGGTAGGCCAGGACAACGAGCCGGCCAGGGGTCTGGAGACGTTTTTGAGTGCGGCGAACATGTCGCCCGGTCCTTTGGGGAACAGCCAGTTGTTGATGGCGTGGTCGAGGGTTGGTGATTGAAGGGCGTTTTGATTCCATGCGAGGCTTGCGGTGAGTGCAATGGCGGGCAGGGAGCAGGCGGGGAGATTGAAGTGTCCATCGTCGCCCCAATCGGTCACGATCAGACCTGTGGCGTGTTGAGTGTGCGCTGCGTTGGCTGCTTTGGAGATGTTGGTCTGGGCTGCGGTGAAATCGTTGATAACGCGTTTCCAGCCACTGGTTCCGGGGCAGGCGATGACGTCGCGGTTGCGGCGGTGGGGGGATGTGAGAGCGGGGAATTCGGAGTCGGGTTCGTATCCCCAATCGAGGAGGATGGCGTCTTCGGGGAGTTCGCAGAGCAGTTCGGGGTGGTTTCGGATGATGTCGCCCCAGAACATCATGCGTTTGCCGTGACGGCGGCAGGAATCGGCGAGAAATTTGAGGTGATCGACGTAGAGTCGTCCTGTTCCGACCTTTTCGGCGAGGGATTTGTTCCTGCCCTGGCCCAGGTCGTGGGTTTCGTCGGCGCAGACGTTGGCAAGTTTGCTGGAGAATAGTGGGAGAAATTCGTCGAGCATTTTGGTCAGGAGTTCTTGAGAATCGGGGTTGGTGACGTCGATGGTGAGTCCGCGTTGGCGTTGGAGCCAGGTTTGGTTTTCCCACGGTGTGTTTGTTGGGATTTCGGCGAGGTGTTGGTATTGGGGGAGGGAGAGGATGCGGCCCATGTGTCCGAATGTTGCGAGGGAGGGGACGAGGTCGATGAAGCGGTCGCGGCAATATTTGTCGAGGGTGCGGATGTCGTTGGCGGTGAGGGGTGAGCAGTTGTGGCTTATGTCGGGATCGAAGGAGAAGGCGAAGGTGTGTTCGACGTAGAGTTGGAGGTGGTTGATCTTGAGCTGGGCGAGGCGGTTGGTGAGACGGAGGAGGGTTTGGAGCTTGGGGACCCTGCCTCGGGAGACGTCGAGGGAGAGTCCGCGGATGGGCAGGTCGGGCGCGTCGTGGATGGTGAAGCAGGGGGTGGGGGTTTTGCGGTTGCGTGTGATTTGGCGGAGCGTCTGGAGTGCGTGGAACAGTCCTGTGTTGTCGGCGGCGTTGATGGTGAGGTTGTTGGTTTCGGCGATGATGGTGTGGGCGTTGTTGGGCTCATGATTCGAGATGGTGGCGTGGAGGGGTAGTGATCGAGGTGATGTGGTGAACAGGTCGGGAAACAGGGGGATCATGTGTTTGCAGGCGTCGGGGAGATTGGGGGTGAATGTTGGTTCGGGGAGATTTCCGGAGTGTTGGGCGAAGGATTTTGGTGGGGGCAGGAGCGATTGATCGGGGTTCATGGGGGAAGGATGCGCCGTTGATGTGGGTGACGCAAGTCGTGGGTGTTGTTGTGCGGTTGCGTGGGTGGGGATAGCGACCGTACAATCCGGCGGAGACCGGAAGGCGGGGCGGGTTTGGCGGCGGTTAGGCGGTTGGAGATTGGGTTCCTGCGGATGGGGTCGCTGGTTTTCTCGCCACCCACAAGGGGTGACGCTACATTGTATTGGCTGCGCTCGGGTTGGGTGACGGCTTTTTTTTCTGGAGAGGACGTATGGCATCGATGGATCCGTTTGATTTTTTTGGCTTGAGGGATTCCCTGAGTGACGATGAACGTCAGGTTCAGGAAACTGTGGCGCGGTTTGTGGATGACCGGGTGATTCCGATTGTGGATGAGGCGTTTGAGGCGCATCGGTTTCCGCAGGAGTTGATCGCTGAGGTGGCTGGGTTGGGGTTGTTGGGTTGCAACTATGAGGGGTATGACTGCGCGGGGTTGAACAACGTTTGCTATGGTTTGGTTTGTCAGGAACTGGAGCGTGGTGACAGCGGGTTGCGGAGTTTCGTTTCGGTGCAGGGTAGTCTGGTGATGTACCCGATTTACGCGATGGGCAGTGAGGAGCAGAAGCAGCGTTGGTTGCCTGCGATGGCGCGGGGGGAGAAGATCGGTTGTTTCGGATTGACGGAGCCTGATGGTGGCAGCGATCCGGGGATGATGAAGACGCATGCGAAGCGCGACGGTGGTGACTGGTTGATCAGTGGTGCGAAGATGTGGATCACGAACGGGTGCATCGCGGATGTGGCGGTGGTCTGGGCGGAGACTGAGGACGGTGTGCGCGGGTTTCTGGTTGAGAAGGACATGCCCGGTTTTTCGACGCGTGAGATCAAGCGGAAAATGTCGCTGCGTGCGTCGATCACAAGCGAGTTGTTTCTTGACAACGTTCGGGTGCCGGATTCGAGCCGGTTGCCTGGTGCGGAGGGATTGGCTGGTCCGTTGAGTTGTCTGACGCAGGCGCGTTATGGGATTTGCTGGGGTGTGATGGGGGCGGCGATTGCTTGTTATCAGGAGGCGCTCGAGTATTCGAAAGTGCGTGTGTTGTTCGGCAAGCCTCTTGCGCATACGCAGACGGTGCAGCGTCGATTGGCGGACATATCGCGGCGGATCACGTTGGGTCAGTTGATGGCATTGCAACTCGGTCGTTTGAAGGATGATGGGAAGATGCATCACACGCAGGTGTCGATGGCGAAGTGGAACAATTGTCGGACGGCGATTGATGTGGCGCGGGATGCTCGTGATTTGTTGGGAGCGTCGGGGATTTGTGTGGAGTGTTGTCCGATTCGTCATATGTTGAATCTGGAGAGCGTGATTACCTATGAGGGGACGGAGACGATTCATGAGTTGATTGTGGGTCGTGAGTTGACGGGGTATGCGGCGTTTTAGGAATAACGCCACCCGCAAGGGGTGACGCTACAGAGGGAGCGCCGGTGGTAAACGGGGATTGGTTCCTGCGAACAGCGCCGTTGGTATTCTCGTCACCCACAAGGGGTGACGCTACATTACAACGCGCGGTCGCGCGGATGTTACGGGATAGTCATGTCGGTATTTAATCGGGCCAGGGTTGTCGATGAGAATTTCGTGCGATTCGTTCAGAATTGGGACGGGGCGGTTGTCGATCGTCTGGATCGGTCGTCGGTGGTGGATGGTGCGTCGTCGCTGACCGGCGGGGATTTGATCGAGTTGTTGGAGTCGATGATTGTCTCGCGGCATCTGGATTTGATTGCTCGGGAAATGCGGACTGAAAATAAATCTTTCTACACGATCGGCAGCAGTGGGCATGAGTGTAACTCCGTGGTCGGTCGGGTGGCGCGGCATACGGATCCGGCGTTCCTGCATTATCGCAGTGGGGGGTTCATGGCGGAGCGTTCGCGGAAGGTGCCGTCGATCGACATGGTTCGCGACACGGTGTTGTCGCAGGTTGCGTGTATTGATGAGCCGATATCGGGTGGGCGTCACAAGGTTTGGGGATCGAAGCCACTGTGGGTTCCGCCGCAGACGAGCACGATTGCGAGCCATTTGCCGAAGGCGGTGGGGACTGCGATGGCGTTGCAGCGTGGGGTGAAGCTGGGAGTGGATTTGCCGGTGCCGTCGGACAGCATCGTCGTTTGCAATTTTGGGGATGCGACGACGAATCATGCGACGGCACAGAGTGCGTTCAACATGGCAAGTTATGCAGCCTATCAGCGTTTGCCGTTGCCGGTGCTGTTTGTGTGTGAGGACAACGGGATCGGGATTTCGGTGCATACGGCGGACGGTTGGATCGCGACGAATTATGGTGGTCGTCCTGCGATGCGGTATGTGGCTGTTGATGGTTTGGATGCGGTGGAAGCGTTTGAGGCTGCGGAGCGTGCGGTTTCGATGTGTCGCGACAAACGAGTGCCGGTGTTCCTGCATTTGAAGGTGGTGCGGTTGTTGGGGCATGCGGGGACGGATGTGGAGCTTTCGTATCATTCGGCGAAACGGGTGGAGGCGGCGGAGGCGCGCGATCCGGTGTTGGCGACGGCGAAGCGGGTGGTTGAGTCGGGGTTGATGTCGGTGGTGGAAGTTGGTGCGCTGTATGAGGATGTTCGTCGTCGTTGTCGGGAGGCGGCAGATCATGCGGTAAGTCGTCCGAAGCTGTTGACGGCGGAAGAAGTGATGAAGCCGTTGGCACCGCTGGATGTGCAGGCGGTGATGGAGGAGGCGAAGCGGTCGGCGGGGAAGGGTGCGCGGGTGAAGGCGTTTGGTGAGAAGTTGCCGGAAGATGCGCCGCCTGAGCATATGGCTCGGCAGATCAACCGGGGGTTGTATGATTTGATGGCGATGCATTCGGACATGGTGGTGTTTGGTGAGGATGTTGCGCAGAAGGGTGGGGTTTACGGGCTGACGAAGGATTTGTACAAGGCGTTTGGGAATGGGCGTGTGTTTAATACGCTGTTGGATGAGACGTCGATTCTGGGGTTGGCGCAGGGTTTTGGGTTGATGGGAATGTTGCCGTTTCCGGAGATTCAGTATTTGGCGTATTACCATAATGCGGAGGATCAGATTCGCGGTGAGGCTTGTTCGTTGCAGTTTTTCTCGACGGATCAGTTTCGCAATCCGATGGTGGTTCGGGTGGGGGCGTTTGGATATCAGAAGGGGTTTGGCGGGCATTTTCACAATGACAATTCGATTGCGGCGCTTCGGGATATTCCGAGTTTGATCGTGATAGCGCCGTCGCGAGGGGATGATGCGGTGGCGTTGTTGCGGACGGCGACGGCGATGGCGCGGGTGAGCGGTCGGGTGATTGCGTTTTTGGAGCCGATTGCGTTGTACATGACGCGGGATTTGTATGAGGAGGGGGACGGGAAATGGTGTACAGAATATCCCGCGCCGGGGGTTGTGGCTGAGATTGGAGCGCCGCGGGTTTATCATGAGGACGCGACGGATGTTTGTATTATCACCTATGCGAACGGGGTTTATTTTTCGCTGCGTGCGGCGGCGGAGTTGGCGCGTGAGCATGGGGTGAGCGCGCGGGTGGTGGATTTGCGTTGGTTGAATCCGTTGAATGAGGAGGCGATTGTTGAGCAGGTGTCTGAGTGTGGGGCGGTGGTTGTGGTTGATGAGGGTCGTCGGACGGGTGGGATTGGTGAGGCGATTGTGGCTTGTGTGGCGGAGCGGTGTGATCCTGTTCCACCGGTGACGCGTGTGGCGGGACGTGACACTTATGTTCCGCTGGGACCGGCTGCCCGGTTGGTGATGCCGACGGAGCCTGATATTGTGGCGGGTGTGATCGGGTTGCTGGATCGCCGGGGGGCGGTGTCCGGTGGCGGGTCAGAATAGCTTGTCCACGAATTGCGGGTCGGTTGGTTTTTGTGGTGGGGCGGGTGCCTGTTTTTTGAGAAACTGGTGGCTGCCTGCTTCGGTGGGTTGACCGAATTGTCCGAGCACGCCTTTGACGGTGTCGATGGCTTCGAGGATTTCGGTGCGCGTGGTGGCGGGTTGCCTTTCGACGTATCGTTCGATGGTTGAGACCAGCTCGTCTGCGAGTTTGTTGAACTCGCGATGACGACGGATCATCTCGATGGCCTGGGGTGGAGATGGTTTGAGTTGGCAGATCCTGCGCGCAATGACTTTAAGGGCATGGTCACTGTCGATACGACCCAATTCGTCGAGAACGTCTGGTTTGTTGGCCAGCCATTGCGAGTGTGGGTCGTCTTTGAGGATCGCGAGTGCACGTTGGCGGTGCACTTGTTGAGCAATTTGTTTTGCATTTCGGACCATTTCTTTTCCGGGTTTCTGGCGAACCCCCATCGGGGCTCCGGGCGCATTCGTTTGTCGGGGCAGGGGCAAACTTTTCATCATGAAGGCTCCATTCGGCGGGAGACTGTCACCCGTCACCCGTCACCGATACACATGGAAGTTACGATTTGGGTCCCTGGGATGGGAAACGCTTTTATCTCAAGGTGGGAAAAAAATTCGCGATAGCGTCCGGGCGGAGGTGGGGTGGTTTGTTATTGGTCGTATGCGCGAAGGGTTTCATGTTCTACCTTGAATCTTCCAGTATCCGTTTGCATTCCAGTGACCCGCTCCCCAGGAGTTGAAACAGGCATTTTGAGGGTTCCAAGGCCCGCGGCGATCCGCGCGGATCAAATCAAGCCACAACCGCCATGTTTTTCAGCCGGCGTCCGGACTCCCGAACAATTGCTGAAAATCGCCGTAATCGAGCACGTCAATAGCGCCGCTGCCATCGATGTCGGCACTGGCACAATCGCCTTCATTGGCGTCCGGGTCCATACCGACGCAGTTGGTGAAGAGATCGAAGTCGCCCAGGTCGGTATCACCATCTCCGTCGATGTCGCCGCTTGGTTCCTTGCCGGCGATCAGGGTCAACTCGACGTCAATGCGAGCACCGCAGAACAAGGTATCGTTGGCGATGCCCCGATACATTCCCGGTTCCAGCGACTTATCAATATGCCATGCGATGGCCCCCGCATCCATGTCCACCAACTCCAGCGTCTCAATCAACTCGAATCCCTGTTTAACACGAAAGATGTTAAATCGAAACTGTCCGATCGGGTGAAAATAGTCCCATTTGAACTGTACCGTTGTTCCGATCTCCACTTCCATGCCCGTTTTGGGTTCCGTCAGTGCGATCACCGGCAGGTCGCCGCTCCCCTCACCCAGGATCGAGAAGGGTGGAGAAACGGACACCGAAGGTGGTGTGTATTCAGCATGGGTCAGTTGATATCGATAGCCATCGTCGGCTCGCAGCGCCGGACAAAGCGTCAATGTCATGGACCCGTCAGTGATCGGGCGGCAGCGCCCCAGGCCGATACGACCGCAATCGCGATACAGACTTGTGCAAATGGTCCCCTCTATTTCGGTGTCCCAGGCGATCTCAATCGAGTCACCAGCCATGAACGCTTCGCCGGGCGTGTTGGGGCTTAGGACCGTAATCAATTCCGGGTTGTCCGTTGGGACGCCACACGGAGCGCACGGTTGCCCGTTCAAAGACCCGTCGTATGGCTCGACGTCCTGGAGGGGATTGAACACCAACGGGCAGTTATCACAAGCGTCCGCGACTCCATCGCCGTCGATGTCCACCTCGCAATCGTCGGGCAAGCCGTTTCCGTCGCAGTCCGGCTCCTCCTCATTGGGAACCCCGTCGCCATCGCAATCAATCTCGCAGTCGTCCGGGATGCCGTTGCCGTCTGAATCCGATTCGCAGTCGTCAATCGAGCCGTCGCCGTCGCAGTCCGTTTCGACATGATCCGGAACACCATTCACGTTGCAGTCTTCGGACAAACCCAGTTCGATCTCGAGCTCGTCCGGGATACCGTCGCCATCGGCATCGGACTCCGCGCCGTTGGGCAGGCCATCGCCGTCACTGTCGGCGTCGCAGTCATCGGGAATCCGATTGTGGTCTGCGTCAGGCTCGCTGCCTGGCGGCACACCGTCTTCATCACAGTCCTCGTCGATGACACAGGGTGGATTGTTGCGGAATTTTCTCATGCCAATAACGAACATGTCGGGATCGGACAATAGCCTGAATCCCATGACACCACAAGGTTCGCATCTGGCCGCAGAAACAACCACCTGTTGCGGGCTGACGGCAGGGTCAGGGTTGAGGTAATCGAAAATCGTATTGATGAAAAATGGGGAGATCTCAAACGTGTCATTGCACCGGATATCCAGGTCCTGGACAAATGAGATTCCTTTCAGGAAATGGAACTCACTGAAAACAATTTCGTTGTTCAGGAAATGACGAAGAGTGACACGTTGCGCATGAATCACCGGTACGTCGAAGAACAGCTTGTCACCGATCTGGTGATTTGGTATCTGGACCGCGTGAATCGCACCCTTTTGGCCCTGAAAGTCGACGTATTGAAAGAGGTCGGGGGATCCATTGTCCTCATTGAAGGATCTGATGGTACCGAATCCGGTGATCGAGCCATTCTCGGAAAGAATGCTCACTCCGTCACCGTCGAGCCTGATGTCGCCACCGACCATGTTCTGATCAGCATCGCCAAGACTGATATCACCACCTCGCGTTTGTGAGAGCGTGCGCGCGATGCGCACAACACCGGTCTTGGCCTCGAATCTGCCCGAGGTGGTGACACGAACCTCCAGGTCGGCCGTTGGCGAGATGTCGACATCCCCACAATCGTCGCAAAGGTACTGTTCAAATCGCATTGTGCCTTCGTTGAGAAGCACGGGCGGATCGAATTTCGAGGGGCTGTCCGGTATGATACGCGATCCTTCGAGCACCTGGATCGTCGAAGATTCCCGATTCGTTATGTCACCGTCAAGTCGCAGCGTCCCATTGGTGAAGAACTCAGGACCAATCCCCTCATTACCCTGCAGATCGCGCCCGAGAAACAGATAGTGGTCAGGCAAAACGCGATCCTGTGGAAGTGTCAGCTTCGCCCCGCCATACACCTGGACGATTCCTGGCTGGATTGGCGTTTGGTCATCCGAGCAACCCACCTCGATTTTCGCCGTTTCGCCGCAGATGACCAACGTGCCGATTTGGTCTTCTGTCGAAGTGCGAAATGTTCCTCCACAAGCGTCAACGCGACTGACGAACGGAGAGCAGACTGTCGCGGTGGCGCCCGTGGCCACATACATACGGCTCGCGGTCATGCTTTGGGCAGTTAATGTCGCAGGCATCGCCTCCGGAATCTCAGGAAAATGGCAGCAATGATCGAGTTGCTGTTGCGTAAAATTGCCGACCACGATGGCACCCACTCCAGCCGTATCTATCTCCCCGCCGATCTCGGCCGTCCCGCTTGGCGCAACCCACAACCCACTGACGGTGGCGTCTCCAGCGACCTCAAGCGTTCCGAACACCCACGGGTTGGCACTACCTGACAGCGAGAGTACGTTCAGCGTGCCACCACCAAGCACCTGAAGGAGAGATGCCCTGACCGCACCGCCTGTGACGTTGTGTCTGATGAAAACTCGGTCGACTTGTCCAGGACTGGGTATGCAGGCGCATTCGTTCGGTGTTTTCGGCAAACAATCAGGTAAGACGTTTCCCCACGTAGCAGGTGATGACCAACTGCCGTCTTGCTGTGACGTGTACATGCATCCTGGTGGCGCACTGTCGGCGAGAACCGATTTTCCAGTGCCGAGACAGATCAGACCGATAATTACAGCCGAATTCAAACGTACCCAATACATGCAACAACTCCCTTTCGGGGCAATTTGCGTCCGATAAGTGTTTCCGTTTGGCATCGCCTGAATGGAACGGTCCCATCCCGCAATTCACAATAATCGAAAAAACGGTCCGCGTGTCGGAAAAATTATCCTGCCCGCGCCCCTACATTGGTCCGGTAAACATGGCCTGGAACCGGGCGAAGTCGAGCACGTCTACGGCACCGCTGCCGTCGATGTCGGCTGTAGCGCAGGTACCGCCGACGCTGGGGTCCATGCCGACGCAGTCGGTGAGAAGATCAAAATCACCCAGGTCCGTATCACCATCGCCGTCGATGTCGCCACTGGGATCATTCGCGGCGATGAGGATCAACGGGTCTACGTCCGCGCTCACGCCGCAGTTGGACAGGTCTCTCACGAACACCGCATAGGTACCAGGTTCCAAATCCGCCGCGATGGGCCATGCGACGGTGCCGTCGGTCATGTCGACAGGTCCCAGGTTTGCCGCGAATTCAAAGCCTGGGCCGACGCGACGAAACACCGAGAATTGCAATTGCCCGCTTGCGTGGAAGTGATCCCATGTAAACTGGACCGTCGAACCGATCTTCACCTCGGAATTCTCATCCGGTCCTGTCATGACGATCACCGGCAAATCACCGCTCCCCGCACCGCTTATCGAAAATGTCGGGGTCACATTGATGGACAGTGGCCTTGGGGAGTTGACGTGCTGGAGTCGAATGCGATAGCCATCGTCGGCACGAAGCTCGGGGCAGAGTGTCACGGTGGCTGACCCGTCTGCAATGGGGTTGCAGGTCAGCCCCACGACAGCTCCGCAATCGCGGTGCAATGACAGGCACACCAGCCCGGGCAGATCGCTCTCCCAAGCCAGGTCGATCGATTCGCCAGCCATGAATGTTTCGCCCGGAAGTGGGCTTAACACGGTCAGCAATTCGGGATTGTCGGTTGGGACGCAACGAGGTTCGCAGAGCTGCCCGTTCAGAAACCCGTCGTCGTTTGGCTCAACGTCCTGGAGGGGATTGAACACCAACCGGCAGTTGTCGCAAGCGTCGGGAATTCCGTCATCGTCAATGTCCACTTCGCAATCGTCGGGCAAGCCGTTTCCGTCGCAGTCCGGCTCCTCCTCATTGGGAATTCCATCGCCATTGCAATCAATCTCGCAGTCGTCCGGAATACCGTTTCCGTCTGAGTCCGTTTCGCAGTCGTCAATCACGCCATCACCGTCGCAGTCCGTTTCGACATGATCCGGCAGACCGTTCAGATTGCAGTCCTCGGAAAGACCGGATCCGATCTCGGTATCGTCCGGGATGTTGTCGCCATCAGCATTGGACTCCGCCCCATCGGGCAGGCCATCACCGTCGCTGTCGGCGTCGCAGTCATCGGGAATTTGATTGCCATCCGCGTCAGGCTCACTGCCTGGCGGCACGCCGTCTCCGTCACAGTCCAGGTCGACAACACAGGGGGGATTGTTTCGGAATTTTCTCATGCCGATAACCCAAAGGTCAGGGGAGGACGAGAGCATGAAGCTCAAGACGCCACAAGGCTCGCATCGCGCCCCAGCGACAGTCACCTGTTGCGGAATGAGTGCAGAGTCACTGCCTACATAATCGAAAATCGTTTCGATGAAGAATGGGGATATCTCAAATGTATCAGCACACTCAATCTCCACGTCATAAACGTATGAGAATCCTTTCAGGAAATGGAACTCGCTGAAAACAACTTCATTGTTCAGAAAATGCCGGAGAGTGATGTTCTGGGCATGTATCACAGGCACGTCGAAGAACAGCTTATCGCCTTGCATGCCGAATGGGCCGCTTGGAAGTTGTACCGCGTGAATCGTGCCCTTCCTGCCCTGGAAGTCGACGAATTGGAAGCGGTCGGGAAAATCCTTGTCCTCATTGAAGGATCTGATGGTACCAAAACCAGTGATCGAGCCGTTCTCGGAGAGTATGCTCACTTCGTCACCGTCGAGCCTGATGTCGCCGCCGATCAAGTTCTGCCCACTGTCCCCAAGGCGAATATCACCACCGCGCGGCTGCGTGAGCGTGCGTGCAATGCGCACAACACCAGTCTTCGCCTCAAAAACACCCGTGTTGGTGACACGAACCTCGAGGTCGGCTGATGGGGTGAAGCTGCCATCCTCGCAACCGTCGCAATTGAACTGTTCGAATTGCAGTATTCCTTCGTTGAGAAGCACGGGCGCATCGGTTTTTGAAAGACTGTAGGGTACGATACGCGATCCTTCGAGCACGCGGATCGTCGAAAACTCCGGATTCGTCATGTCACCGTCGAGTTGCAGCGTACCATTGGTAAAAAACTCTGTAATTTCAACAAGAGGATTATCAGATATGCGCCCGAGGTTCAAATGGGCGCTTGGTTGAACACGATCCCCGGGTATCGTCAATGTGGCGCCACCGAAAACCTCGACAACAAGCGGTTGGATCGGCGTTGGGCCTGATGAGCAATCGGTGGCGACCCTGGCCGTTTCACCGCACATAGCCAGTGTGCCGATAATCGCACTGGTCGACGTCTTGAATGTCCCACCACACACATCAACACGACCCACGGTGGGGAAACACACCCTGGCTGTCGCGCCGGTACCAACAGTTATGCTGTTTCCTGTGAACCTGGTGACAAAAGCGGTCGCCACCCCCTCGTCCGGGAGATGTCCATTTTTGCAACAGTTCACGGGGGGGTTGCCCACAAGCAAGTCGGACGCATTCAACGTTTCGCCTACGCTGAGCAACCCACCTGGGCGAACAATCACGCCATTGGAAATCATCCCGAATTCGACATCCATTGTGCCACCGATGGAGAATCCGTCTATGGCACCGATGACGGTTTTGACGTTGAGATTGGCACCGGGGAATACGTCTACGGAAAACCCACCGACAGCCCCCCCAGTCACGTTGGAGTGGATTTCGACGATGTCCCGCTGGCTTGACCTCGGCGTGCAGGCGCAATCGCCGGGTTTCTGCGGCTCGCAATCGGGAGAAACGTTTCCCCAGGTCGACGGCGACGACCAACTGCCGTCTTTAACCGACGAATAGTTACATATCATCCCTTCAACGGCGAGGACCGTCGACGAGGTAAAAGAACAAAGCAGACCGATAATAACCACCGAATTCAAGCGAGACCAATACATGCAACAACTCCCTTTCGGGGCAATTCGCGTCCGATAAGTGTTTCCGTTTGGCATCGCCTGAATGGAACGGTCCCATCCCGCAGACCATGATAACCGAACAGACGGCCGATGTGGCAGGGAAACTCAACCTGTTCCAAGCCGCTAAAACGGACTGTTGAACATGTGGCCTGGAACAAGGCGATCGGGTTCTCAGGGCGTGAACAACCTTTGCAGCAGGCTGTAGTCGTTGAGATCGATATCGTCGTCGTTATCGAAATCAGAGCAGTCGCACCCGATGGCGGTTCCGCCGGCGGGTCCTGAAACACATCCGTTGAAGGTTGCGAAAGCGGACAGATTCACCGGGATGCCGAAATTTCCGGGACATTCGCATTCGTCGGGAACGGCGTTCCTGTTTGCATCCCGCGACGTCTGGAATGCGATGTCGCAGTCGTCCGGTACGGTGTTTTGGTTGCAATCGATGTCCGGTGTGGATGCGATTTCGCAGGCATCTCCCAACCCGTCGTCGTTGCAATCGCCCTGACCAGGGTTCGGTTCACCGACACAGTTGTCGCAGGCGTCGCCCACGCCGTCCATGTCGTTGTCGGCCTGGTCGAGGTTGGATTTCTCCGGACAGTTGTCGTGGAGGCAGATGCCGTCGCCGTCGGGATCGTTCTCGTCGTTGGCGGACGTTGGGCACAGGTCACAGGCATCGCCGACGTTGTCGCCGTCGAAATCGTCCTGGGTCGGGTTGTCGTCGTCGGGACAGTTGTCACAACTGTTGCCGACCCCGTCACCATCGCTGTCTGTCTGTGCGCTGTTGCTGTCATTGGTGCAGTTGTCGATGGAGTCGGGGGTGCCGTCGTTGTCCGCATCGGCGGGGGGGCCTCCGGTGCATATGTCGTGGCACAAGACCTCCGCGCCGCAGTCAGTAACGAATCCGGTACCCGCGCAGGCGGCGTCCCATTCGTTGTCGCAGCAAAACGGATCGCAGGCACAGACGGCTGATCGGCAGGCGGCATCGTCGCAGCCTGGTGAACCGTTGCCCTCACAGCAGTTGCTGGTTTCGATCGGGGCGGTGCCGACGTTGATGTTGATCGACGTGGATCCTGTTTGCTGATCGGCGTCTTCGGCAGTGAGCGTCACGGTATACGGACCGGGGGGCAGCCCCTCAATGGTGGTTTCCCGTCCGGTGCCGACAATCCCCCGGCCGTTGACCGTCCATGTCAGATTCGCAGTGTTTACGGGTCCGTCTTCGGCATCGTATCCGCGTCCGCGGAGGAGGATTGTGTCGTTGTGAAAAAATGATGCGCCGTCACCCGGACTGGTAATGATTGCCGACGGTGCGTGTCGGGGGAGTCGGAACCGTTTGCTGAGGGCTATTGACGTGTTGATTCCATCGCTTGCGATCACGCGAATTCTGGACGAACCGGGAAAAATCAGCGACTGCGATCCTGGAATGTTCAGTCCGTCGACACCGGCGATTGTCAGCGTGTTCGTCCCTGTTCCGTTATCAGGGTAAACCGGGTTGATCGGGTGCCATGTGCTGCCGTTGTCGGGGCTGTACTGGATTGAATAGATGATCGCGTCCGCGTCGTCATCAGAGCCATTCCACTGGATGGTGAGGTTTGGGGATTGAAGCGTTCCTAATTCGGGTGCGGTGATGTTCACTGACGGTGCGTTGGCGGTTACGAATCTTTCGGCGACGATTCGTTCGTTTTCCAGAATGCGGAGTCTCCTCGTTTGAGAATCGAAGGGAAGGTGGACAGTGAACGTCTCGGTGCGTGTCACATCATGGGCGGAATTCTCGCGTATCCGGACGGGCTGAGAGGTGATCAGTCCGCCTGATTCGTCAACAAGTGCTACGCTGTAACCGTCGTGTCCGGCTGCATCACTATCGGATTCGGTTGGGGATAAATCGAAATCGTCGACATGGAGAAATCCATCCGGTGCGCGATAGGCCAGCACGATTTCGGCGGTGCCTTCGTCCGGTCTGGCCAATCCCGCGATGGTCAGCATGTCCGAGTCGCTTTGGAAACAGGTGTTGCAGAGCAATTCCGCACCGCAACCGTTTCCTTGAAATCCCGTTCCCGCGCAGAATTCATCCCATCCCGTTTCGCAGCAAAACGGATCGCACGCGCAAACGGCTGCACAGCATTCACCATCGTCACAACCCGGGGTTCCGTTGTCGGCGCAGCAATCACCACCGTCACCGCAACCGGTGGGCGCGCAATCGGTGCACTGGTCCTCGGCGCGTGCGGCGCAGATGCTGTCCCATTCTTTTTCGCAGCAGAACGAATCGACGCTGCAAACAGCCTCGCAACAGGTGCTTTCGTTGCATCCCGGGGTTCCGTTGTCTGCGCAGCAGTCACCCGAACCCAACGTGCAGTCTGCACCAGTCACGGCTGAATCGGAGATGTCCGATGATCTGGTCGGTCCGGTGCTGTTCGATGATCTTGTCGGTTTGGTGTCGCTCGATGGTCTGGTGGAACGGGTGACAACGGGTGCGGACGCGGCGAACACGCTCTGAAGCGCGCCCCATGTGTAATCAGAGACCCATCGCGGACCGCAATAGGAGAGAAAGTCGCGCGAAGCCGTCGGTGAGATAGCGGTGTTGCTGGTCAGGTCGTAGCCCCAAAGCCCGGTTTCAGTTTCCGGTGGACCGATCGCGTTGCACAATGGCGGGGGATCGGATTCGCAGGGGTCTTCGCAGCATTCGGTCCCGCTGCAATACGGATATCCGAAATCGACGCTGGCTGGGCAGCCGCAACTGACGTGTTGTCGCCCCTTGTTGTGTGCAATTTCCTGGGCCATCACGCCCCCGGCGCGGGGTCGATTGTAGGCCGGTCCCCAACCGGTGCTTTGCATTTTCACGAACGAGGTTCTTCCCGGTCGATACGCCATCCCGCCCGGTCCGCCCGGTGCGCTCGGATCAATCATTCCCATGTAGAATTCGTTCAACCCGCAGGCGAACGGGAATTGCGTGAACCATTGAAACGCCAATATGGTGAACAGAATGACGTCCTCATCGTCGTCATATTCGAAGGAATCCAGAAACAGTACGGGAAATGGGCCGAAGAATTCGCAGCATTCGAGTTCCTCGAGCACGAAGTCGGTGGCGTTTACGCGAACTTCGGCGACAGGCCACACCGTTTCGAAGCGGTCTATGATGTCCCAGAAACCCGGGTCCGAAGCTCGGTAGATACCGCCATCGGTTGAAATCGGGACAGCGAAGACACAGGTCGGTCCGCCGGGCGTAAACGTTACCGTGCGACTCGTCATGTTGTTTGCAATGTTTGTTTCGGGAGAGGCTCGGTTTGGGTTGATGACCACCTGCAACGACACGGTCCCCGATCGCCACTCCGGCGGCAGGCGAAATTCAAACAGATCGCGTCCGTCCCGGTCCACACCAACGCCGGCTCCGACGAAAACCAGCTCACGCCTTGCTCGCAACGGTGATCCGGGAAGCGGAGCGCCGGAGCGCGTGCCGCGCAACTCCGCGAAAACAGCCGGTCGGTCCTGTGTACTCGTTGGAAATGCCCGGACAACGGTAGACTTGCCCTCGATCAACGTGATGTTCGGATCGGTCGGAATCGTCTGGAGCACCTGAGTGATTTCAAGACCCACCCAACTCAAGTCGGGCAACACCTTGGCAGCGTCCTTTCGGACCCTGAAAACGCGTGAATCGGCGAAATAGATGTGGGCATCGTTCTGGACCGGCGATGTCGGGAAATTGAGATTCGCGACCATGGGCGTGGTAGCGCCACCGGATCGTGGAACACGCTGAACCAGACCGTTTGAACTACCTGTCGATTGTGTCCAATAGACGTTCTCATCATCGACCACGATACCAAGTACGTCCGGGTTGCCATTATTGTTAACCAGTGTTTGCAGACCAGTCCCGTTACTGCGGACACGTCGGATGTCGCCATCCCCCTCCGCCCAGAATACGAATTCCTCGTCATGGAAACCGGCGGTGTTGACCGACAGATGGACTGGCGCGTTGAGCACCGGCGTGATATCGTCGGGGATGGCTGAGGAGGTCTTGTCTCTGCGACTGATGAGCTGGGAGTTGCCTGGAAGCCCGACGAGCCAGAACACGCTTCCGGTGCGGTATTGGGTGATGGCGATCTCGCTGATCTCGGCAAAGATCGAGTTTCCCTGATACAGGCTTGCAACGCCACCCGCCTTCGGCGCGTACTGGATCCCGTCGTCATCGACCCACCAGATGCGCGTTTCATCCACTTCGAGGTCAGTTACCGAACCGTTGGCGGTCGCCAGCGTTTCAACGTCGCCACCGCCAATCCACAATCGCCTGATCACATCGGGGGTAGGTTCCGCGTCTACAAAATAGACATAAGCGCCGTCGTTGCGGAGCAGTCTGGCGCGTGGTGAGCAAAATGACCCAGGCAGGATCGTCGACGTGAATCCTGTTGTGCCTGCCGATTTTTTGTCAATCCGTCCGGGCCCCAGTCCCGTGAAGCAATCCGGACCGGGCTGGACACTCCAATAGAGCTTTCCATCTGCATGCGTGATGGACGCGGTGGCTGTGTTGACAACCTGCTCATGCTCCGCGACAGCCGTTGGTGGGATGGTTGCGGCACAAATGACGATCGCCAGGACGATCGCGCGACGTACCGGCGCATTGGCCGGGTTCGAAAAGACCATCGAATCACCTCTTGCAACTATAGACCACCGGAGAACAGCTCGCCAAAGTCTGCGATCCTGGAAGTCGAAACCGCCGTCCATTCTAACAAACCTCGTTATGGGATTGAAGTGTCTACCCAATTTTGTATGGGGGACTGTGGGCAGATGAAAGCGCCCTGATACGCGGTATCTCGGTTGAGAACAGGTGATTGGTGGTAGGAGGGGAGGTGTCTGGTTGCGCGCAAAGAAAAGCCCAACGGCATGCGCCGTCGGGCTTTCTTGAATATCAAGAAACAGGATTGTCGTCGGGCTGCGAATTTCTCCACAGCTCATGGGCGTAACACCCATGGAGAATATGCTGACATCTTCCTTCTCAACCAAATTGGCTGGAAAGGTCTAGATTATCCTCTAGAAAGGAGGTGATCCAGCCGCAGGTTCCCCTACGGCTACCTTGTTACGACTTAGTCCCAGTCACCGAACTCACCGTCGGCCGACGCCTCCCTTGCAGGTTGGCTGATCGGACTTCGGGTGCTCCCAGCTTCCATGACTTGACGGGCGGTGTGTACAAGGCTCAGGAACACATTCACCGCGTCGTGGCTGATACGCGATTACTAGCGATTCCAACTTCATGGAGTCGAATTGCAGACTCCAATCCGAACTGAGGCCTGCTTTGTGCGATTTGCTCCACCTCGCGGTCTCGCGTCGCTCTGTACAGGCCATTGTAGCACGTGTGACGCCCTGGGCATAAAGGCCATGAGGACTTGACGTCATCCCCACCTTCCTCCGGCTTGACGCCGGCAGTCTCGCTAGAGTTCCCGGCATTACCCGCTGGCAACTAACGATAGGGGTTTCGCTCGTTAAGGGACTTAACCCGACACTTCACAGCACGAGCTGACGACAGCCATGCAGCACCTGTGTACGTTTCACCCGAAGGCAGCTTACTCCTGTTTCCAAGAGGGCATCCGTACATGTCAAACCCAGGTAAGGTTCTGCGCGTTGCTTCGAATTAATCCACATGCTCCACCGCTTGTGTGAGCCCCCGTCAATTCCTTTGAGTTTTAGCCTTGCGGCCGTACTCCCCAGGCGGCGCACTCATCGCTTTAGCTTCGGCTCGGATGTCGTCAGAGACTCCCGAACCACGTGCGCATCGTTTACGGCGTGGACTACCAGGGTATCTAATCCTGTTTGCTACCCACGCTTTCGCGTCTCAGCGTCAGAACAGGCCCAGCGACTCGCTTTCGCCACCGGTGTTCCGTTTGATCTCTACGCATTTCACCGCTCCACCAAACGTTCCAGTCGCCTCTACCTGCCTCAAGAATGATGGTTTGCCAAGCAGTTCCCCGGTTGAGCCGAGGGATTTCACAAGACACCTACCATTCCGCCTACACGCGCTTTAAGCCCAGTGATTCCGAACAACGCTTGCACCTTCCGTATTACCGCGGCTGCTGGCACGGAATTAGCCGGTGCTTCCTTTGAGATTGGTCAGATCTTCCTAGTCTCTGACAGCAGTTTACATCCCGAAAGACTTCATCCTGCACGCGGCGTCGCTCCGTCAGGCTTGCGCCCATTGCGGAATATTCGTTGCTGCAGCCACCCGTAGGTGTCCGGGCAGTGTCTCAGTCCCGATGTGGCGGATCGCGCTCTCACGCCCGCTACCCGTCGTTGCCTTGGTAGGCCATTACCCCACCAACAAGCTGATAGGACATGGGTCGATCCCAGACCGGCTGACCTTTGCTCACAAAACCATGCGGTTTTATGAGATCATCAGGTATTACCGACACTTTCGCAAAGAGAGCAAGCTCTCGTCGCTATTCCTGAGTCCGGGGCACGTTACCCATGCATTCCTCACCCGTTCGCCACTAGACTGGAACTCGGTTACCCAAAAACCAGTCTCGTTCGACTTGCATGCCTTAGCCACGCCGCCAGCGTTCGTTCTGAGCCAGGATCAAACTCTTCAGTTAAAATCGTTTCCGCGTCACCACCCCGAAGGGCGATCACGATTGGATACGAAAAAAGGGGCTACATTCGCTTACTGGCGTTCGTAAGAAATGTAACATCAATCCACCATTGGCATGGCAGACTGAGAATGATGCTCATCTTTCGATTCACATCAAATCGACAACGCTGACCCGAAGCAGCCACAAGGACTGCTTCACGCTCCAAATCAACGTCGCCTCACATTCCCACGACGACAATCGCTGTTCACTTGTCAAAGAGCAGCACCCGAGTGACTCACGCCCCTCAGGTGCGACGCGTAGAATACCAGAGGCTCGAAACCCGTCAACCCGCCACGAGCCTTTTTTTGCGGATTTTGAAGATTTTTCCGCCACCCCGATAGGCCTGGTCGGAAACCGTTTTTACGCCCAATGCTATGGCTGGGAAACCTCGATATGCCAAGCCTTACCCACCCAGAATCAAGCCCAAAACCATCTGAATCGGTAGCAGGGCAAGGAGGACAAAGGCGGCGATCGTGAGACGGCGTCGAACAGGGATTCGGACCGCGAGTATTGCGCAAACCAGGCCGGCAATCCAAACCAGCAACGACAGGCATCCCCCCAGCATCAGGACCAGAAACCACGGTGGGATGTCGCCCGCATCGATTTTGTCCTGCAGGAAAGTCAGCATCTCCGGCGTGCTTGGTTGGGCGTTGCCCATGTCCCTGGTCATCCCCGGAACGGCGATGGCGGAAGCTGCAAATGAAATTACCAGCCAGCTAATTGACAGCACAATGGCATAGACTGCGAGTGCGTTGCCTGACCGAGCGGGGAAATCCTGTGGCGGCAGAGAGGAGGCGGGTTGTCCCATCGGTTGGGCCATCGGAATTCCCTCCGAAGGCAGATAGGTCGACATCGCGGGGGCAGTCACTGTGTTGTGACAATACGGGCAGGCCACGGGTTTTCTGCCCCATATATCGTCGATCTCGATCGGGTTTCCGCACGATGGACATGCAAACTGGATAGACATGGCTGGACGATAGCGGGCCGATATCGCATGGTCAATCGTCGTTGACGGATGTTTCAAACGTTCGTCAACGACGACGGTTACCCATGAATTGGTGGACAAACAATCCGTGATATCCGCTATGGTGCAGGAGCAAAATCCTTGAACACGGTCATCGAATCATTCTGGTCCACAACGATGATCCGCAAGGTGAAAGCATTCGTCAAGAACTCCGAGGCACAAACCCCGAAACTGTTCGTCAGAGCGATGTCACGCTCCCATACATCGCCGCCGATTGCAGTAAACGTGGTGCTCAGATTCACGCCACCGCCGCCGCGTATCGAGAACGTCGGATTTTCCATGCCGTCAACGAAGATCGTTGGATCGACGCCGTCAATGTACGGATTGACGAATATCCGTTCGATTCCCCGTGGTGAGGAGGCTGTCACGCGAACGACGAGCTTGCATTCCGCGTCGTCCATTCGGTACGAAATATCGCTGATCGTCGGGAAATTCGACAGATTCGCGTTGCCGTGATGCAGGACGTACACGCCGAACGGACTGCCCGCAACCAAAATCGAGCCGTCGTCATTGAGTCGCGGATTGCTCCAGTCAGGTATGAATTTCTGCGTTCCCGCTGCGATTTTTCCGTTGGTAGCGAGCGTTTCGAAAACCCCTGTTCCGCCACCGCAGCAGCCATCGGTCCGATAAAATGCAACGCCGCCATCGTCAGCCAGTTGCAATGCAACGTTGGTCGTGCGCCCGTCGCCGAATTGCGTCGCGGTTGCACCTCCCACGGGTTGGACAAAGCAGGGCGTCGGCGAGTTGATCCCGGTGGCTGCCTCGCAATAAGCATAACTCGTTCCGTCGCCCGAAAGATTAAGGGTCAGCGAACTGATGAACGGATTGGTGAAATTCACCTCCAACGT
Source organism: Phycisphaerae bacterium (assembly GCA_029260165.1). Taxonomy (GTDB): domain Bacteria; phylum Planctomycetota; class Phycisphaerae; order UBA1845; family UBA1845; genus OFTM371. The sequence goes on from JAJDDT010000053.1 coordinate 54,217, forward strand.
CGATCCACCACCCGAGCCGATCCAAATTGGTTGATTGCTGTTCGGGGTTAGAGACGAGCTGAACACGGATGAGCCGAAAACCCAACGCGAACCGTCCGCCGACATGTCGATGTTCGTGCCCAGGCTGCGCGAACCGATGCCCATGAATTGCAAGGACGACCCGGTTGAGATTTCCTGTGGCACGTTGGTCGCGAGGTTGACCGTGTAAATCTTCGTGTCCACGAAGCTCCGATAGACCATCGTCGTCGCATTGTCGTCGATCCTGAATTCGCCCCGGATATCGCCGAATACAAAGCCATCGGCATCTGTGAAGTAGGCAAACGCGGTGGTTGCTGCCCCGCCGGGTGTGGCGCGGTACATGACGCCCTCGCCACGATTGTCGGCGTAGCAGATCATACCGTTGTCGGTTGTCTCGACGCCCAATGCAGCGTTGAGCGTGTCGGCCGGCAAGGTCGATCGCGATCCGTTCGATCCGTCGGCGTCCACGCTCCACAACTGCGTCTGCGGATCACCCTCGACGTCGGGGAATTGGTCGAAAAGGGAGAACCATACCTTGGAACCGTCGCCGCTGATGGCCATGCGTTTGTAGCCCGCGGTTCCATACCCCGCCGGCGTGACCGTGCTGACTGTCGCATCGACGTTCGCACCCGCCACGATGTGCTCCGCCCCTTCATGCACGATCGTCGCCGTCGTGAATCCCGCGTTGACGGGTTCATCTGCGGTACAAGCCAGGGGTGTCGCCGACGGTGTGCCCGCGGTTCCAACCAGCGTGATGGCTGACATCGATTGGGCGAACAGAGTTGGCGACGGATTCGTGGGATCACGCAGCGACACGAACGGAGCCGCCGGATCGAGGGCGAGCTTGATACACGTCAGCGTACGGTTGCTGTCGAGTTCGAGCATCCCCGCGTAGGAGTTGGCCATGTACGCCGACGCCGAGCCGATCGTGGCGGTGTATGAATAAAGCGCGGGGGGAGCGGGGTGTGCGACACCGCCGAAAAGGGTCGTGTGCTCCTCGCGACCGAAGGACCACTCCGCCGTGTTCAACCCCATGACAAAATCGATCGTCGTTGGGTCGCCGCCCTCGGCGTATTCGCACGTCAGCGTCGCAGCCGTCACGCCACCCGGGACGTCCGGTGCGAATGAGCTGAATGTGCCGTAGTGGAGGGCGTCCACCGACGAAAACCCGAGCGCGCCGAGATCAATTGCAATCGAACCAGGCCAGCGTGCGGCAGGGGAATCGGGTGTCAAGACCTCCATAATCCCTGCGTTTTCGTCGGCAGTCCCAACCCAGTAATCGATCTCGCCAATCGTGTCGTTGGCAGCCATCGCAGTTCCGCTGCTGTTGATCGGCACCTGAAGTGTGTCGGGCGTCGCATCCTCTTCACACGTCCCGTTGTTGCACGTTTGCCCGGCTGCACAATCACCGTTGGTGACGCATCCGGTCGGCGCGGGTTCACACGCGTCATTTACGCAAACCTGACCTGATGGACAGTCGTTCGAGGTGAGACAGGCGTTGATCTCCTCCAGGCAATCACCGAGCAGGCAAAACTGACCCGCGGGACAGTCCGTATCGTTTTGGCAACCGGAGGGCGGGTCATCCATCCCGCCCGGCGGCGTATCGTCTGGCGGAGGTGTGTCGTCAGGCCCGTCGCCCGGACCGGGATCATCTGTCGGCGGGCCGAAATCAACGTCAATACTGTCGATGACAATCGTCGCGTCGAAGTTTGCGGACATCTCCAGGCACATCGCGAAATTTCCGGAAACCAAATCAGCCAGGAGCTGTGCCGGCACATCAAGATCGGCACTGATATTGGTCACGATGTCGTTCGCCACATTGATCGTGATTGTGCCAATGTCGATGCCGTCGGTGCAAGGGGCTGTCGAGGTCGCCGGCGCGATCGCGATCGACAAATCAGCCGTCCCACTCAACGCCTGCAATGCGGGACGGGTTTTTGGGTTATCCAGCGAGATGACGCGTACCGCGGACCTGTCCAGCGAGATGGCTGCACTCCGCGGCATGTCGGCTGGCGCTTCCGCAAACAGGTTGATCAGAATCTGTCGCTGCACGGGTCCGGACCCGATACGAAGATCGAAAACCCCGTTCGCATCGAGCGTCACGCTGAAGACCTGATTCGAAATCATGATCGATTCGCCGGGATTGACCGTGATCATGCAAGCCGCCACGAGACAGGCAGATACACAGGTTGACAGTTGCAGGAGCCGAGCAGCGCGCTTCGTCATCGTACAAACCTCCAATATCAGAGCGTCACCCGGCCCGGATGCGTAACCTGACATCGCTTCAAACCAACCCAAGCTATGTAAGTGGTGATTGTAACGGGAGTTACGTCCCGATGACAAGTCAATTCGGGGCGACAAGGTTGAGGAAGGACAAGTCCATCGATTTTCGCCCGGTGCTGAATTTGGTCAGCTTCACGCCCGGGTCGACGAGAAACAGGTAGACAAGCTGATAGTCGCCACGGTCGAAATGACGTTTTTTGACGAGGCGAAAATCACGAATTCCACCTCGATTGCTCCCCGAAACCGCTTCGGGATAGTACTGAACCTCGATCACCTGCTCACCGTCAACGTCTGCCACCACAAACTGACCGTAGACCGGAATCCGATTTCCCTGCTCATCGGTCAGTGTGTAGTTCTTCACGCTCGTGACGGCGAATTGCAAAGCCTTGCCGAGTGTGCTGCCCGCCTGCAATTTGCGAACGTCCAGTTGGAACATTCGCTTGTCGCTCGGAATCGTGAACGTCGAAATCCTGCGGCTTGATCCGCTCGACTGGTCCGCGACTTTTCCGTAAACATGTCCGGTCGAAAGATCGCTCCCGCGACCGTCGGCACCGGTGGCTTGATAACTGGTCAGCGCCATCGGAATCTCATTGGAGAATCGATGGCCTTGACTGCCCAAACGGACCCCGGAGACCCGCCCGCTGTTGTTGGGCGACGACGGTTTTGAAGAAAGAAAGCCCGACGATAATGACGACGCCGTGGTCGATGGCGTCGACTTCGGTGCAGGCGGGGCGTCTCCCGATCCTTGCCCGGAGGTCTTGGGAATCTTCACCCTCGCCCCGATCTTGTACTCCACAAACTCCGGAACAAACGATTCGGGTACCTCAAACACAACCGACACCTCGCCATCGTTGTATGGAGCGTAGAGTTTTTCATCCACAATTGTGTAGGGTGACTGCTGAGGATCCTCGTCGTCCTGAATCGCCACCGGCGACTTGTTTACGTTTGGCCCGCTCTCGTTGTCCGTGCCGACAAGGCGGATTTGTCGACGAGCGAAACGATGCTTGTCGTCCTCGTCCTTCGCCTCAGACAGCAGCGCGATCCGCACGAGCAGGTATTCGTGTCCATCTGCCGGATTGACCCGATCCGGGGATTCACCACGTTTCTTTTTTTTCCGGAATATGTACGGCAATTCCCCCTGGCCTCGTTCTATTCTCACGAATCTGATTGATTCGGGAGGCACGAGGTGACGCGTGTCGTAGTGGGCTGACTGACTCCAGGATATTTCCTCGATGAAGTCGGGATGATCCTCGGAAAATGGCCGATTCCCGCCGAACATCCCGTCCGAAAGGAAGGACGCCATGTGTACCGCGAACTGATCCGGACCCATCCATAGACTGTTCACCTCGCCGGATTCGACATCGAGGCTCTGGAAACCGAGAAAAGAGTTACCAAACGGTGTCATGCGAATGGTGATCCCCAACATGCCCGTTACGACAAAGGCAGCCACGATAGCGCACCCCGTACCCAACACCCGATCGATCAGCGCAGGTATGAGGTTCGATCTGCCGACATAGTGATCCAGCACCAATCGCAACACAATCAAGGGCGTAACAAACGTCCCGATGAATGCGGCGGGCAACGCAAGGTCTCCCAGCGGGCCCATCAAAACCTCGATCGCCACCCACTCGTAGGTCGCGAACGCAAACACCGCACACAAAATCGCCAGCACGCACGCGATCATCGCGCTGACCAGACCCTGAATGAGCTGCAAATACGCAACCGCCACCAACATCGCCAACAGGAACAGCGAAAGCCACATGATAAATTCCGTTACTTCTTCGCGCTGTCTCGTAATCCGCGAATGATTTCGTCGAGGCTTGTCGAACCATTGATAACCTTCAACAAGCCAGCCTCCTGAAGATAATACATTTTATGCGCCCGCGCCTGAGCCTTGATCTGCTTGATCGGTGCCCCGCCCGCGATCAGTTTCCTCACTTTTTCATCAATTTCCAGCAGCTCAAAAACCGCGGTTCGGCCAACGTATCCGCTGCCCTGGCAGGACTGACAGATGATCTCGCGACCCTTCTTGTCAAAAACAGCCTCGGTTGGCGGGCGGTGAAAATTCTCAATTTTGTTGACAGGCAGATTTGCTTTTCTCAGCAGACTCTCATCGGGTTTGAACGACTGCCGACAGGAACCGCAAAGCAGGCGAACAAGTCGCTGATTGATCACTCCGATCACGCTGTTGGCAACGAGTTTGTTATCCTCCGCGAAGTTCATCAATCGCGACAATGCGTCAAACGTGCTCTTCGCTTCGATGGCCATGTAAACCTTTCGACCACCCTCCGCCGCCCGAAGTGCGATTTGAGCGGTCTCGCGGTCCTCACAATGACCAACGCCGACAATGTCAGGCTCGCGACGGAGCACGCTCTGCAACTGACGGGCAAAGCTGACATCGCTCGACGCCCCCTTGTGTTCCGCCTGTGTAATGTTATCAAGTTCGTATAGAGGCCTGGACTCCAGTGTGTGGATGTTCTCCATGAACGCGTCATGCTCGCGCAGAATGGAATAAAGCGTCGTCGTCACCCCGCTCTGATTCGGTCCGCTGACCACGAACAACCCGCCGTCCCGCTTGATAAACGTCCTGACCAACTCCAGTCTTGACGATGCCAACCCAATCTCGCCAAGTCGTCTTTTGCTGGCTGACTGCTGCACACGAATCCGAACCCGCTCGCCAAGTGTCGAACCCGAAGTTACCACGCCGATTCGACTCATTTCCGCATCACCGAGAAGACCCGCAAAAAACGCGCCCTCCTGCGGACGGCGGATTTCATCCGGATTGAGGCCCGCGAGCTTTTTGATGAACGTCAACGCACGCTCACCCTCCTCCCGCGAGACCACGTCCTCCCGGGAACTCGTCACCCCGTCGATCTTGTAGACGAGACGAAGCTCCTCCTTCCCAACGAGAATCTCCGCATCCGACGACCGCCGCCACAAAATGTCGAACATTAGATCCTGTACCGCTGCATAATGTTCAAACGCCTCGCGGTCGGTCGGTCGGCCAATGTCTTTTTGCGTATGGTCCGCGAGCTGAATTCGCTGGCCCTTGTCGATTTTGGCGGTCTCGTCCTTTTCTCCGCCCGCGACAATTCGCTTCAAATGAGCAATCGTCAGGACCTTTTGATCCGGAATCACCCGCCCGTTTCGATGCATGACGTAAAGCAGCACCGACCCGCCAGCCATAACGATGTAAAACGCTAATCCAAGAAAATACGCGCTGCCCGCCCAGGGGATCAGAAACATGATCGCCAATCCGCCAAGGCCGCCGACAAGAACGATGAGGTTCCATCGCTCACGACGCGTCTTGACCCGATCCGTATCAATGTCGACCCATTGATAAGCGAAGCAGATACCCACAAACAAAACCGCAACGACACCGAGTTTGATGAGGCTGAAATATTCCGCAGGCCCGGAGACCTGCAGCAGAATGGTCAGATTCATATCAGTTTTCGAGGGAAAAATTTCCGAAAAGAAGCCAATCTCAACCCATCCGCACCGCGCGATGGTTCACCGATTTCAAACGTCCCGACGCGAAACCTAGCCTATGATCCCGCCACTGGAAACCGAAATGCCCTTCAGACGCATTTTCAACTCCTCGGGATTCGGGGCAGCCTCATACGCCGCCTGGGCGGAAATATACTCGTTTTCGACCAGATAGCGAAGGGATTCGGTGAAATCCTGCATACCCTCCTGAAACGACCCGCGAATCACGCTCAACAGCTCTGTATCACGCTTTTCCTTGATCATCTTCCGAACACTCGGATTCGCAAGCATGATCTCCACCGCGGGAATTCGCGGGATATCAGGACGAACGCACTTCAAAAGCTTCAAAACGACCACCGCCTGCAGATTGAACACCAGCGACGTCCGAGCCAGCTCGCGGGCCTCGGGGGGAAACAACTCCAGAACACGCGTCACCGTACTGGCTGCATTCGACGCGTGAACCGTTCCAAACGCGAGGTGCCCGGATTCCGCCGCGTGAAGGGCTGCTTCAAATGATTCCCTGTCACGCATCTCGCCGATCAGCACCACATCGGGGTCTTCACGCATCAGATATTTCAACGCGTCGTGAAAATCTGTCACGTCCATCCCGATCTCACGCTGGTTCACAAACGCCTGCTTGTCCTCAAACATGAACTCGATCGGATCCTCCAGCGTGACAATGTGGCACATCCGCGTGCAGTTGATCTGCTCGATCATGGACGCGATCGTCGTGCTCTTTCCGCTGCCGGTGATGCCGGCCACGAGAACCAGACCCTGCTGGACCGATGCGATTTCCTTGAGAATCTCCGGAAGGTGTAAATCCTCATATTTCAGAATGTCGCGTGGAATATGCCGCGCCGCGATCGACGTCATGCCCCGCTGGCGAAAAATGTTGATGCGAAAACGGTTCTCCCGGTCAAGCTGGTACGAAAAGTCCGTGGACCCGCGGTCCGCATATTGCTGACGCTGTTTGTCACTCATGATATCGAAGATCATCTTCTCGATCTTCTCATTGGTCAGCGGATCACCGGTCAGGGGGCGCAGTTTCCCCTTGACTCGAACACGGGGGTTCGCGTCCGCCTTGAAATGAATGTCCGACGCGCCCATCTGCGACATCGCATCAAAATAACGACAAATTTTAGGCCTTGATTTTTTCCCGGAAGACTTCTTTTCTGATTCGCTCACGTGCTTTCCTTTGATCCTCGATGCTGCCGATGCTCAACGATGCCCAACTGCAACAATCCACCATTCCATATGTTTCGACCATTCTAGGCATGCCAGGCTGAGCTTCAAGACCGACGACGCCTCACCAGATGCAACCCCGAGCCGTCCGGTCGAATTCCCCGAGACCCGATATGCTCTCTCCCGCCGAAGGGTGTTGGTGGTTGGTTTCAGCTAACTTGACAATCACTTACAGTGACGATTGAATCTGAGGCGGCGACCTGTGACCTGTCGATCGCGTGGGCGATTCGGCGATTTTGCACGGGCGATGGTCAATTCGGACGGCGGATTCATGGCGAACAAAAGACGCATGCGTGTGGTTGCCTGGCTTGTCGCCGGGGGTTTTCTGGGTCAGATGAGCGGGTGCTTGCTGGATCCGGACATTTTGCTTCGGGCGGGGCTTTCTGTCGGGTCGGACCTGACCGTTTTTCTCCTGGAAAATCTTTTTGCCTCGATTTAGATGTCGTCGGCGTTGGTTTGCGGTAGCGAGACGGAATTTTGGAAATGGGAATGAACATGCGAATGATGCGCCGTGGGACGTTGCTTTCGGTGTTGGCGGGTGTGTGCCTGTTGGCCGGTCCGTGCGGAATCACGACATTGCAATTTCGTGAATTCGTGGAATCGACCGCGATTCGCACGGCGACGAGCACTTTTTTTTCGATCCTTGAGGCAGCCACCCTTGCACAGGCAGCCGGTTAGCCTGGTCCGGTGGCGGGCGTGGATTGGTTTTGCCATTTCGTGCGTGCGGCGAGGCCGACACAGGGGCGAGTGGGATTAACAATGCGACACCGAGCGAGCATCGTGACGATTGCGTTGGCGGGGATGATGGTCGGAGGACTGTCGGCTCGTTTGTCGGGGCAGGAGGATCAGGCTGACCTGCCTGATCCCGACGTTCTTGTCGATTTGCATACGGGTATTTTCAATTATTTGCAGGGGCATCAGGACGTCGAGGAGTTTTCCCACTACGGCGAAGCTGTCGAATTGTTCACGTCCGTGCTTGAGCGTGATCCCGGAAATCCGACAGCGTTGCTCTTTCGAGCGCTTTGCCAGGGGCGCATCGGGTTGGCACATCGGGAATCGCGTTTGAAGGTCGGGGACAGGGAAGTCACGCGAATCGAAGGCATCATTGAAATCCGCGAGAATCCCGACCTGCGCGATCAATACGAACAGGAGAAGGCCGAGTTTGGAAAGATGCTGGCTGACCCGACGCTGGAAGCATCCAGCCGGAGCATTGTTACGCTTGAGCATAATACGCTGGAGACGCTTCTGTTCTTTGACAAGCGTCGAGAGGATGCGCCGATCGATCTGTTGAGGTCTGAGATTGCTGAGGCGAAGGTCAGGATTGCGGAAATTGCACGTCGAGAGCGCCGGATGTACATCGCGATGCTGGATGATCTTGAGCGGATTCTGACGGTTGTTGACGAGCCTGAACCGGTGATCCGGTTGCTGGAGGTTGTCGCGAAGACGAAGGCGGCGAGGCTCGATGAAGAGGAGGCCATTGGATTACTGGACGGTGAGATATCCGCCGCTAACGCGAGCGGTCCGCCGGAAGCACTGCGGGAAGCGTCAGGAGTTGCGTTGGGGGAGGCAGCGGACATACTCGAATCGATCCGGTCCGATCAGCTGACGGAAGAAGACGCCATCCGTTCGAAATTTTTTCTGGGTGTTATTCGATTTCGACAGGCGGTTCCGCGTCAGCCGAAGAAGGAACCGGTCGAGCGTGACATGAAGCTGCTCGACATCGCGGAGCGGATCATGACGGACATCGTGGAGGATGATCCGGCGAGTCAGACGTGGAAGAGTTACGCCGCGTTGTACCTCGGTTTGATCATTCCGATTCGGGCGGTGTCCGAATCGACAGAGGCTGCCCGTGATGAGGCGTTTGATGAGGCGCTGAGCAGACTGACCCAGGCGGCTGCGTTGAATATTGTCCGGCCTGATGATGGTAGCGAGCCGTATTCCTACAGCGATGGTATTCCACTGGTCGTGAGTCGTCAGCGGCAGGTCATCGAGGAAGCGCGCGAGCAACCTGTGGCTGCCCCTCGGTTTGTGAACGATTTGCGTTTTACGCTTTCGGCTGGGGTTCATCGCGATTCAAACGTTGTCCTGCTCGGAGAGCGGACGGACCTGCCACGCGGGATCGGTGACAAGGATGACTATGGATTTCGGTTGGGTTTTGTTGTTGACCATACGCTGGACCTTGGTCTTCTTGATCCGGACCTGAAGAAATGGACGTTGGGTCTGCGCGGGCGGACGTCTCAATTGTGGCATGTCCAGATTGATACGTTTGACGAGCAGGACTACGGTGGCAGTATCGCTTTGCAATACGAACTCGTCGGTGAAGAGGACGGGCGGGGGCCTGTATTCGCTCAGTTTCAATACGATTTTGATTACACGCTGCTCGGTCGACAGCCGTTTGTGTCGACCAACGCACTTTCGTGGCGGATTCGTTCCTACCGGGACGAACGTCGCGGAAGTTCAGATGTCTATTTCCGGTTCGAGATTCGTGATTACAGCGAACCGCTTTTCGACGGCAGGTTCAATCGGGACGGTCACTATTTTCGCCTTGGTTTTTTTCACAGCCACAAAATGCTTGATATGACGCCGATTATCGAGGGTTGGGGGATGCCGGTTTGGGGTCATGAGAACGATGACGCAATCGCGCAGGAAGACGGGGATTATCCGGCCCGGTATCTCACGCCGTTTGTGGGATTTGAGTATGGTTGGGATTCGACGGCTGGGGATGAGTTCGATCTTCGGCAGTACAAATTCACGCTCGGTGCGATCGTTCCGCTTGCCTATGGCTTGCAACTGGACACGACGGTCGATTTCACATGGGAGGACTACCTGGCTGACGGCAGTCTTGTTGATTTTCACCGTCGTGGTCGAGAGGATTTTATCCAGCGGTATGAGATTGGTCTGTCCCGGACGTATGTTTTGCGTGAAGGAACGCGAGCGAACCGGTACAATGCGGGGATCGACCGGACGGTGATGACGGTCCGGGGTTTTGCTGCGTGGACGCTTGACGACAGTAACGTCCTGGATCGCTCCGGGCAGGCGATTTTTGAATATGATCGGGTTGCTTATGGAATCAATGTCGCATTCAGTTTCAACTAGGATTGAGCGAATGGGTGGTCATGTCGGTGCGTCGTTGAGACACAGGACGTTGACAGCCTTGGTCGTTTTGACGTTATTCGGTCTCGCTTCCGGTCAAATCGACGGGTCCGAAAGCCTTGGGTTTGTGACCGCTCAAACCGGCAGGGGAGCGACCCGCGGACTGGACGGCGATCCTTTTGACACACGAGCGGATTCATTTTCGGACGTGTCCAACGGCCTTTCTGTCGGCGACGGCGTCGCGACGTATCGCGATTCGACTGCCGTGGTGACTCTGCCGGATTACGGGGCTATTGTTCAGTTAGGCGGCTCCACTGAATTTGAATTGACGGAGGATCGGCTGGGCGGGTTGGGTTTCCCGGCGACAATGACGATCTCGTCCGGGACCGTATCGGTGCTCCGCCGAGGGGATGCTGATCGTTGGATGTTGCTCGTGGGACAGCATCGACGAAACGCACGAAATGCGGGATTTGTGTTGGTTCGGAACGGATCGGTAACATTGACAGTTGATCGCAGCGACATCTCGTGTCTTGCTCTTGCCGGCGAAGCCATCTGGTTTGACGGTGCGCCTCCGGCGGGTCCGTTGATCAATGCTTCGGGGGCTGTTGTACCACAGGGAGGTCTGGCTATTCCGCAGGGGTCGCGCGTGGTTGCTCAACGAGTGGACGATCGCATTTCGCAGGATGTGGATTCGGTGTCGCTCGCGTATTCCGGGGTCGTGGACACGATGTATGCGTTTGGACTGGACCAGGGCAGCCAATGGGTGCGACAAGCGGAACAGGGTGATTTCACACCGGTTCGCGGGTCGTCGCGTGCGGCTGCGGAGGCGTTTAGTGCTCAGGTTGGTGTGTCGCAGTCGGCGTTTGATCAGCCACGAAGTCAGGTTGTAGCACCGGCACCAACGACATCGATTCGTACGGTGACCGCGGCGAATTCGAATCCCGCCAATGCGCTGATTGCGTCCGGAATCCCGTCGAACGTGGTGGTCGGACAGCGGTTGAGGCGGTCGCGTATTATTGGAAATCCCGGAACGACGGGCGTGTCGGGGTTGCGATTTAATCCCAACGCGGAGCAGTTGATTCGCCTGTCGGGAAGTGTGCGGTAGGGGAAAACGGGTAGATGAGGTGGTGTCGGCTGGGTAGGCTGGCTGTCACAACGAGATGTGGAACGATTCAGGGATGGATGTGGGAGGGGTAGCCGTCGCAAGGCGGCGATTGTGAGGTGAGCATGTTTGGTAGAACATCCGTGATGTACGGTAAGCGTATCGGAATTCTGGTGTTGGCGTTGTTTTTCGCCTGCACCGCGATCGTCGGTTGTCAGGTTGAGGGGACGAATCTTGATCCTCCAGTCGAACCCGTGGCGGGAATTGTACCGCCGTTGGCACAATTCCTGGAAGCGTTCGTCTCGGCTGAGCGGAGCCTGATCATTCGCGGGGACGTGGATGAAGGTCGCGGCGAGTTGGCGGTGGAGTCTTCGGTTTGCGCGACGTTCGAGTGGGTGCTCGAGGTGATTGAGCGTGACGACAGCGGCAGGATTGTCTCGCGCACACCGCTGGCGTCTTTGAGTCGCCCGTTTCTTGATGTGGTTCTTCCCGGAATCGATCAGATATCGGCGCAGAGTGTCGCCAGGATTCTCGACGTGCTTTCCGACCCCGGGGCTGACGGAACCGAGATTATTGCCACGGTGACCATTCGATCGACGGCTGATGCGGGGGAAAACTGCACGCCCGCGGAGGCTGTGAACGAGGTGGTCACGCGTGAACTGACGTTGTTCGTTACCCGCCGTGGAGGTCCGCTGACGGTTACGCTGTCATCTGCGGGTGGCAGCCGGGTTGCACCCGGCGAGACGCTGGAATTGTCTGCGGTGATCAGTGGTGGTCGACCGTTTCTGGACGATCCGTTTCCCTGCGATGGTCTTCGTGCGGGGCTTCGCCCTGGCAACAGCGGCACACCGTACGAGGTTGACTGGAATCTGACGGTCAGTGACGTCCTTCTTGATCCGGACAGTGTCGGTTCTGATGCGTTGTTCGAGGTCGATTGTCTCGAATTGGGTGACGGTGTGACCGAGACGCGTGGATTGTACACCGCTCCGAACGTGACGGGCAACGTGTTGGCTTCGATCGCGGTTGTGGATGCGCGTGGTAATCGATCGACGGCGTCGCTGTCGATCGTTGTTGGTTCGCCGGAAGCGTTGACGTTTGCGCAGGCATCGATTGAAGCAACGCGGATCGCCCCCGGTGACATGACCAATATCATCGTTGAACCTGAGGGAGGCACCGCACCGTACGACGTGACCATTGAGCTGGCCAATACCGCATCGGAGCGGATTGGGGACCTGCGAATCGGCAGCGGAGCGGCTTCTGCGAGCACGGGTTGTACCAATCTGACCGGCGGTTCCACATGCGAGGCGATCTATGCCGCGTTGGCAGACAAAACCGGCAACGATCTGATTCGGATCACGGCGATTGACGCGGTCGGCGACGAGATTTCAACGACGATTCCACTGACGGTCGCCTCTGCGCAGACCCTGTCGCTGAGCGTGACGGCTGCTCCGCCGGTTATTTTCTTCTCGGGTGGAATGGGGACGTTGACCGCAAACGTCGCTGGCGGGACGGAGCCTTATCAGGTCTGCTTCGAGATCGAACCGGGTTCGATCGACGGCATGACGTTGAGCACGGACGCGGGCGGTGCGGGGTGTTCGGGAATCGGTAGCCTGACCAACTGTTCGTGCGGATTGATGCGTCCCGACGCGAACTCACCGGCACCGGCGACGCGACTCATCACGGCTGGTGGTAATGAAGGATTCGTCACGGTCCGGGTACAGGCGGAGGACGCCGTCGGCGATGCATCGACGCAGTTCGTCAGTATCGACGTCAGCCGATTTTCCGGCACCGGCCAGGTAAGCATTACAGATCTGATTGTTGATGCCCACACGGACGGCGATCCCACCGACGATGCGAGCGAGGATTGTCTTCGTGTCGGCGACGATGGTACGGGAAGCCCGGTTGAAACGGTTGCGTTGGACATGATGTTCACTGGCGGGATTGGCCCGTTTGACATCAAATGGACGACGAGCCGGAACGACCTTGGGAGTTTTGATCCCGACGACAGCGACGTGGATATGATTGAAATCCGATCGGTCACGGCGGCGACCTGGTACCCCGATCTTCCGTTCGCCGCAGACGCAACCGTGGATTTTACGGGCGAAATCGTTGACACACGCATCATCGGATCGGGTGACAGCATCACCAAAACCGTGAGGTTGCACTTCGCAGCCGTGGCGAATAACAGCGGTGCGGTTTGCGATGGGCGGGACGTCACGCTTTTTGGCGGTCCCGCGGGTCAGACCGAATATCAATGGCGTGATCCTGCGAGCGTTGCGGTCGACGTCGACGGGCTTGATACGGACCGATTGCTTTCGCCTGCCGTCGGTGGGACATACTCGCTGACGATTGTTACCGCAGATGGGTGTCTTGACACCGCCACGACCGATGTCGTAGTCAATGAGGTCCCGGTCGCGGACCCGGGTATGGACCTGCTGGGGGCGAATGGGATTTGCGGAAATGAGCCAATCACGGTTGGCGCGCCGATGCCGGCGATGGGCGGTACGCCTCCGTTCGACTGCGCGTGGGTTGGAAGCGGCGCTCCGTTCCTGAGCGACACCAACGCATGTGACCCTCTGTTCGATCCGCAGGACGAAGATTTCATGACCGTGCGATACGCCTTGACGCTGACGGTCACCGACAGTTCCTCGACGATGTGCGGGAGTGCGGCTGAGACCATTGAAATCGACGTGTTCCCGGTACCGACCGCGTTTGCGGGAGGGGACATGTCCGTTTGTGCGGATGAGCCTCTGATGTTGGGCGGTTTCCCCGCAGCGACCGGTGGTGTCGGCGGATACGCGTTCGAGTGGGCTGGTCCCTGCGTCGGATTCCTTGATGACCCGACACTGCCCAATCCGACCATCGATCCGCCCGACGACACGGAGATGGTCTGCGATTTCACGTTGAGCGCGACGGATTTGAACGGATGTATCGCGACAGACGACGTCACCATCACGGTCAATTCGGTTCCCGTTCCCGATCCGGGCATGAGCATGATCGGGCCAAACTCGGTTTGTGCCGCCCCGGGGAGGCAAATCGGCGGCAGTCCGTCAGCCACCGGTGGCACACCGCCCTATACCTATGAGTGGACCGGTACCTGTGCGTCGTTCCTCGACGACGTGACTGCGGAGAATCCGTTTTTTGAACCGCTTAATAACAAGGATCTGACGTGTACGCTGTTCCTGACGGTGACCGACGCGGACAATTGTGATGCCACCTCGGGCCTGGTTCTGATTGAGATCGATCCGTCTCCGACGGCGGACGCGGGGATGGACGAAACAATCTGCTCGGGCGACGTGACGTTGCTCGGCGGGGTTGATGCAGTCTCCGGAGGCACGCCGCCTTACGTTATCACCTGGTCGAGCACGCCGGGTTGCGTGGGGTTGCTTGATTCGACAACGATCGAGAATCCGACGTTTGATACGTCAGCCAGCGGTTTTGTCGGAACATGCACCTTCACGCTTGACGTGACCGACAGCACCGGATGTGGTGATCAGGACATGGTTTCAATCACAGTTGGGGAGAATCCGACGGCGGATGCGGGTATGGATTTGACCGGTGCAAACGGTGTTTGTGATAACGAAGACCCGATGATCGGCGGTTCGCCGGCCGTGGTGGGTGGAACCGGTCCGTTTGATTTTGCATGGACCGGCACATGCGTGGATATGGGGTTCGTCAGCAATCCCGCCATCGCCAATCCGATGATCTCCCCACCCGACGACACGTCGGCGATGTGCGATCTGTTGTTGACGGTGACCGATGCCAACGTTTGCATCGACACCGACATGATCAGCGTCGATATTTCTCCATCGTCCGTTGTTAACGCAGGGTTGGACTTCACTCTTTGCCCGGGCGACATGCAGCAGATTGGTGGTTCACCAACGGTGTCCGGTGGAACGGCTCCCTTAACGATTCAATGGATCGGTGCCAGCCTGGATGATACCACTGCCGCCAACCCGGTTTTCACCGCGCCCGTAAACGATGGTGCAGCCATACAACCGTTCAACTTCACGGTTCAGGTTACCAGTGACGCGAATACCTGTACGTCTCGCAATCAGGATGGGATGAGTATCGACGTGCGTCCGTCAACGAACATTACCATGCAGCCTCCGGCGATGGTGATGGGGCAGACCGGCGACAGTGTGACCATCACGCTCGATGCGACGGGTGACATGGTGGCGCTCCAGTGGCAATTCGCTTCAAACGGTGTTGATTTTGTTGATCTGACCGATGGTGGTCGAATCAGCGGGACGACGACGGGTTCATTGACAATTGACCCGGTCAACAGCACGGATGAGGGTTCCTATCAGTGCATTGTTGATGGAACCTGCGACGCCGGTGCCATCACATCTTCGGTGGCAGAACTCACGGTTCAATGCCCGGTCGATCCGCCGACGGTGATGACGCCGAGCGTGTGCTCCTGTTTTGAATCCGGATCGATGAACCAGACGATCTCTGTCGTCGGTGGTGGTGACAATCGCTTGTTTCAATGGCAGAAACTTGATGTGTCGTCCGGCCTGTTCGTCAATATCCTGGACTTCATCGATGACATGGGCATGCCGCTTCAAAACATCGAACCGGATTCCGTCATCACCGACACATTGGAGTTTACGACGGCCGACAGTGGCCAGCACCCGGGTCGATATCATTGTGTCGTGTCCAATCAATGCGGCAGCGTCATTTCTGATGAGATTGAATTGTTCGTGCAATCCGCACCCTGCGTGGCTTGTCCATGACTTCGGTAACAGTGGTACGGTAGTATTTGAAAGGATCTGAACATGAACGCACATCGGTACGCCGGCAGACCCCTGGTGGCCGTCCTGCTCTGTTGCCTGACGTTGGTTTTGTTTTCAGCCGATAGGGCATGGGGACAATCGCGTTTTGGCACGGTTCCGTTGAGCAATGACGAGTTGGAGGGTGTGTTCGATTTTGTCGCGCGAATCGTCGAGGATGACGGAACGGTGACGCGTGTCGGCACAACGGGACGACGTATGACGGTTCCGAATCTGGCGGCAGCTCGAATACTAAATCGTCTCGACATCGACGGCGACGGGTTGGCGGACAATTCCCGTGATACCGACGGTGATGGTCTGCCGGACAACTGGGAATCGGGTGGATTCGAATCGCTGACCGCAGCGGGGATTCGCGTTGACCGGACGGTCTTTTTTCCCGCTCCCACACCGATCGTCCCGGGCACGCCACCCACGCCGATCTTCACGCGACTGGCGATTGCGACAAGCGCGCTCGATCCCGACACCGACGATGACGGCATCTCTGATTTTGTCGAGGTCTTCGGGTTGATGTTCATCGACGAGAACGGAAACGGTCGGCTCGATAACGACCTGGAGTGGAATGACAAGAACGGCGACGGACTGCCGAGTCCCGGTGAATTTCCACTGGACAATTCGCAATCGGGAAACGCCTTCCGACTCCTGCACGATTTTGATGGATTTGTGTTCACCGATCCAACCAACGCCGACACGGATGGCGACTCGCTGCGCGACGGGAGCGATGACGATCCGCTGATCAATCCACGCGCGTTCGGGAGCAACATCACGATCATCCCCCGGTTCGACGCCGAGGACATCGACAAGGACGGTCTGGGCAACGGGATGGACATGGGCAACGATCTGGTCATGTCCGACGGTGCCGGCGTTCCGGAGGATTTTCAAGCTATCGATAACCCCGAAAATATTGCCGATCTGCTGTCATTCTTCAGACGCGATCTGTTGCAGGAAACACCGGAACCGGTTGTTCCCGAGTCAGCTATTGAAGACCTCCTGGGCGCTGACTGGGACGGCAACGGATTGTGGCGAACCACGGACGTTAGAACCTGGTCTCTGGTGATCGATCCGAGCGACCCGGAGAATCTCCCTGCGGAAAGTGATTTTGTCATCGATGGACAGAATCTGTTCGCAACGCAGACCTATGCAGAGCTGGAGGCGGTCTTCAACGATTCGTCGTGGGATCCGTACGGTGGTCGCGGGATTGGTTTGGGATGGCAGAATCTGCTCGAACCATCCGGAAAAACCCAGTTTATTCCCGATCGACGTGTCTGGTCGATTCTCTATTCCTGGCGAATGCCAGGATTCGATATTGACGGTGACGGGTTCGTCGGCGTCCCCAATATCTCCGCGTCGGCCATCCGATCCGATCGCGAAGGCGGCGAAATTGCAACCGTCGGGTTGGCTCGAACTTCCAGCGGAACCCTGACCATCAGCAATGAGATTCCCATCGCCGACGCCGATGGTTTGGAGGCCAGACCGTTCGACGATCGTATTCGCATCGTCGATGCACCGGACACGGAGGATGGTACGGCTGTGGACAACGCGCTCGACGGGCAAATTGACGCCCCCGAAGGATTCCCAGCCATTCCACTCGGTGGATGCGCCCCCATCGGATTCGTGCCCCTTCTTTCGATGATCGCGGGACTGTCACTGGTGAGACGTCGGTTGCGATAACAGACCGCTGTTTTTCAATAGACGGAGATTCAATTCAACGAGGCGTGTCGCGTGGACGATCGATCGGGCGTTCGCGTCTCTTCGGTGTCGGCAAAGGTCGATTCACCGCGTCGCCACTGCGTTGTTGGTCGTCGACCGCCATGCTGGTGCGTTCGTTACCAAGGAGATCGTCGGCAGGCCTCGCAGAATCGATGCGCTGCCCCTGTCGGTTGGTGTCGAAGTGCGGCGGCTGGCAACGATGACAGCCCGGGTATACCGGGCAACCTGCGACCAACAGCAATTTGAACACGCACGCACACCATTTTTGGGCGTTGTGTTTCATTTCTCCGGGTTCCAATGCAACCGGCTGTTACCACAGTTTTGGCCAATGCGTTTTTCAGAAATCCCCCATCGGGCAGTTTCGCGGGACACCAGTCTGACAGGAAATGGACATTGTCGCAAACTTCGGAGGGAATCGGGAGGAATCCCGGTCGACGACGCCCATACGCCCATTTCGTTCCCCGGTTACTCTTGCGGGTTTTTCCTGTTTGTTGGACAATCGCCGGACGTCGAGGTCACATGCAGAGGATTTGCAAACGTATGCCGAAACCGGGAACAAAAGTCAGGGATCTCGCGAAGGAACTGGGCGTCACATCGAGAGAATTGATCGATCGCTGCCGGGCTGACGGCCTGGCTGTCCAGAATC
This sequence comes from Phycisphaerae bacterium, assembly GCA_029260165.1. Lineage (GTDB taxonomy): Bacteria > Planctomycetota > Phycisphaerae > UBA1845 > UBA1845 > OFTM371. Next base: position 72,587 of record JAJDDT010000053.1, read on the forward strand.
GCATTTCCAGGCTCAACGCCGATCAGGTCCGGTCCATTCGCAAGGCATTTCTTTCGTCGAACGACGGCGGTGCAACGACCGAATCCTGACACATATCCTGTGCAGAATCCGTCAACGATGTCCTGCCTTGATGTTGATGGACACTTGTCGCGTTCGTATGATTCGTCCGCAATGACGGATTGGCCGCATGCGCATCTCCATTTCACGCCAAACAGAAAGCGAGCACTCCGATGAATCAATCGATCACAGGCTTTCAGTTCTTCACCCTTCTGGTCGCCGCCCCGCTCACAATCACGGTTTTTGGATGTACGGTGTCTAATCAGGGGGGCGACAATACCGACGGGGTTCGGGTTGCTCGCGAGCTTGAGGAGGCTGACATCGTCAAGCTGGACAACGGTTTTCTCTACGTCGCCAATCCGTTCACCGGGCTTCGCGTGATCGACGTGCGGAACATCGACGCGCCTGCGCTGGCGGGCAACGTCGAGTTGGGTGGCCGGGCGATCGAGCTGATCGTTCGCGACAACCTTGCCTACATCGTCACCTCGGCGGATTTCTTCGATTGCGCCGGTGAACCGGTCGGCTTCTCGTCTCGACAATTCTCCGCGGAAATCACCCCTGATTTTCAGGGCAGTCGCCTCTGGATTGTTGACGTTTCAGACCCCGACGCGCCGACGATCGTCAGCCAGCTCGATATCAACGGTTTCGTGAGACAAGCCCGCCGCATCGACGACATTCTGTATCTGACCGGTATTCTGACATTCGGCGACGTTGATTTCGGGTTCGACCCCGGCGCGTTCATTGATTCGATCAGTATCGCGGATCCCACGCAACCCGCGTTCGTCGACTCGGAAACCTTTGATGGCGATCAACTCGACATTGCAGCCACACCGAATCGCATGGTTGTGATGCAGCCCGACCCCACACTCCAGGACACGTCGCTCGTGACCTATGTGGACATCCGTGACCCGGAAGGGCAGATTGAGGTCCGCGATCAGTTCCGCGTTCCGGGAATCATAGCCAACCGCTTTTTCACGCATTTCGTTGATAATACACTGTTCATTGTCACAAGCGAATTCGTTGAAGATATCCAAAGACACCTCATCTCGGTATTCGCCTACGACGTTTCCAATCCGGACGACATTGACCGATTGGCGCAGGTTTCAATTGATGCACGGTCATTTCTTCACACCGCACGATTTGAAGGAAACCGCGCCTATATCGCGACGACCAGCGGCAATCGGCCTGTCTACGTCGTCGATTTGTCTGATCCCCAAAACCCGACCATCGCGGCGGAACTGGATTCGCCCGGCAGTAGACCTCTATTATTCCCGAGTGGTGATCGCCTGCTCGCGGTCAGTACGTTTCAACCATTGGCTGCGTTGTATGACGTGTCTGTTCCTGAAAACGCAACCCGTTTATCGCAAATTCTCCTGAACGGACCTGACAACACGACGGGATTCACAACGGTCAACGTAGCAGGTTTGCGGATTGTGGACGACGGACGGCTTGCACTGGTGCCGATGTCGTTTTTCGACGATTCTGAAAACCAAAGTGTCGAGGCGATGGGTCTGTTGACGATCGGTGTTGCCCTGACCCAACGAGGCATGGTCAACCACCGCGGACTCGCAGAACGTGCCGACATTCTCGACAATCGTCTGTGGCTCCTGTCGGACCTGTCGTTTCAGACCGTCAACATCGACGATCCGGACAATCCGATATCGATCGCCCGGCTCGACGACGTTGGGCCTAGTGAACAGGATTTGCTTGACGGAGGATTCACCGAATGCGTCGATTCTGCACGAGATAATGCGGTAACCCTGTTCGTCGGTGCACCGTGCGGCGTCCTGGGATTCGTACCGTTCATGGCCATGTTTGTGGGGCTGTTCTTGTTGAAAGCCCGTCTTACCCGATGAACCTGTCCCGGCTGGCTACGGCAACGTTGCGTTTGTGAGTAACTGGAAGTCATCGAGGTCAACGTCACCGTCCTGATCGAGGTCGGCGTTGATACCGATGTCGCAGTTTGGCGAGACGTTGTTGTTGGGGCCATTGAAGCACTGCTGGAACAGTTGGAAGTCGAGCAGATTGACGACACCGTCGCCGTTGAGATCCGGTGTGACTGCGCGGATGGCGAGGGTGACGTTCGTCGCGTTGTAGATGACTTCGTAGAGCGGCGGAACCGTCAGCGTGTCGAATTGGCCTGTGACGTTGGCGGCTTCGAGGATGACGAATTCATCGGTGAGCATTGGCTCGAAACCGTCGATGTTGGTGATGACCAGTTCGCCGCCAAGCGTGGCAGTGCCGGTGACGGTGAGCTGGTCGTTGCCACCACCGTTGATCTCAATGTCGAGTGTACCACCGGGCTGGTCGTAATCACCATCAATCGGTAGTTCTCCAACAGACAAACCTGGTGCGACCACCCCGCCGCTGTTATCGATATCGCCAAGGTAGTTTCCCGTGCCCTTGAAGACGCCGCCCTGCAGTGCGAATGGGTCGCTGGTGCTCATGTCGAGGGTGGTGCCGGCGTTGATGATGGTTTCACCGGCCGTTTGCGTGACGACGGCGGTGGTGATTTCGAGCGTTCCCTGCTGAACGTCGATGATTCCAGTGTTGTTGACGTCCGTGTTCTGCAGCAGCGATGTTCCGTCGTTGGCTGTTCGCATGACCATACCATCGTTGTTAAGGGTTCGGCTGCTAAGCGTCCTGAAATCGTATTGAAAGTCGATCACGCCGGTCGACGAATTGTCGATTCTGCCGTTACCACCCAATGAAAATCCGCCTATAAAGGTCATGGTTCCGTTGTTGATGAACGGTCTTGAGAGGGTCCGGGCGCTGCTGGTCACGTTGATTGTGGTGTTGCCGTCGCAAGTCATGGTTCCGCCGGCAAAGATGTTCCCGTTGTTCCAGGTGAACTGGTCGGTGATGTTGATCGGGCTCGAGCCCTGGAATGATGAGTTTCCGTTTAGTAAACTCAACGTGTTGATGTTGACGGGCTGTCCTGTGTCGAAATGCAGGTTTGAGCCATTAAAGTTCACTTCAATCGTGACGGTGTCGAAGCTGATTGGCTGATCCGTCGGTGCCTCGAAGCGCAACGTGCCGCGCTTGATGCTCACATCGTTTCCATAGTCGATGATGTTGGCGTCGGGGGCGAATGTCCAATTGCACCCATCGCAGAAAATGGAATCGGAGACGTTCACGCTTCCGTGGCAGGCGCTATTGCCCGCCCAGAGTACAAGCGACTCCGCCGTCATGGTTGACGGCGTCTGAAGGTCGTGGCCTGCCCCTGCGAATTTGAGAATCGCACCGGGGTCAGAGATGATGTCGCCCGTGTAGGTGCTGCCTCCTGCCAAGGCGCTGGTGGAGAAGCTAAGCGTGCCCGTCTGGTTGTGAAACAACCCGTCGTTGATGACCTTTGCACTGATACTGATTTCGCCATCGCCGAACGTGCGCAAGACCGTTCCGCCGTTGTTGTTGAACACCCCGCTGCCGATACCGCCACTGTTGAACTGCATGTTGACGACGACGCCGTCGAAGATGTTTACCCGTCCAGCGCCGGTCATCCCAAACCCGGAGTTGAACACGGCCTGGTCGGTGATGTTCAGGACGCGGCGGATGTTCCTACTGCTGCTGGTGGCGTTGAACACGACCGGGCCGTTTGCAGTAATGGTGCCACCCGGATTGAAAGTACCGTTGGTCCATGCGAAAGTGCCGCTGACATTGATCGGGCTTGGACCGTTGAGTGATCCCTTGATCATACTGAGGTCACCGACGTTTACAGGCTGGCTGGTATTGAAATCGATCCTTCCTTGTGATTCGCCGGTTGTTGTGATCGTCACGGTTTGAAGGTCGATCGGCTGGTCAAGCGGTGCGTTGAAATTGGCTTGCCCTCGCTCGACGTAGACGTGATTCCCATAGTTGATGATGTTCGCATCGTCGGCGAATGTCCATGTCCCGCCGGTGCCATCGATTCGTTCGGAGATGTTGACCGTGCCGTGAATCATGCTCTCGGTGTTACTTGCACCAAACTCGACCGAATCAGCCGTCAGTGTTGAGGAATCCGGAAATTGGTGCGGGCCGCCGAATGTCAGCGTTGTGCCAAGGTCACCGCGCACTTCACCGGTGTGTGTACCACCACTGCTCATGACCAGTTCGCCTGCCTGGGCGTGAATCAAACCGGAGTTGTCGATCGGCGTCCCCACAGTCACACTGTCGTCCGTCGCGTCGCTGATCAGCACGCCATCCACGTCGATGAGTCCGCTGCTCCCGCCGTGGAAGATGGCCGAGTCTCCCTCATAAGTATAAGTGGCGGAATCGCGAATGATCACATCAGCACCGCTGGAAAGCGTGATGCGGGGGCCGTTTGAGAAGCATTCGCCGCTGGTCAGCATGAGCGTGGCGCCAACCAGGTCAACGGAACCTCGCGTGAGTCGAACGCCGTCGCCAACTTCAACCACGCCACCTCCGTCAATCCGACCGTCCATCCAATGGAATTTTTCGTCGATGTATAGACGATCATCGACGGTCAGCGTCGAGCGACCCTCCATCTGGAAATCGCCCAGAATGAACGAATTCTCGTTCAGTTGAAGATCGGGCCTCGGAAATTGCGCGGGGAAAACCGCCCCTTCCATGATGAAGTTTTGATAGCATGCCAGTGATTGAAGTATGGTGTCGTCTTCTTCATAAATAACCGTCACAACACCGGCGTCGACGGGGATGCAAACAGCCTCACCGTCCTGCGGAATGATGCCTTCCTCCCAGTTGCTGGCCAAACCCCAGTCGAAGCCCTCGGGCGGGGCGTCTTCGGTGGCAAAATGCTTCATGAGCTGACACTCGTCGGGCGTGCCATTCACGTCGCAGTCTTCACTCTCGCCCTCGTTGATATCACACTCGTCAGGTTTGAAATTGGGCTGGCAGTCCGAAGATATTTCCATGCAATCATCAATGACAACGCACGGTGAGACGCCAAAATCGCAAACGCCGGGAATGGCTGAGAAGCCGCAATCCGTATCGCAGACGTCAAGCACACCGTTGCCGTTGCAATCGGTGATTTTGAAGGGACCGACGGTGCGGTATCCGTCGGACCAGTGGTTGGCGTTGTCCATCGCTTTGATGGAGATGAACCATTCGCCGAGACCGCCTGCGGCGACCGTCCCCTGCAGTTTGCAATTGTCGGTTGGGCGGACGAAGTTGGAAATCTCGTTGGGCTCCTCACCGAGCGGGTCGCGCGTCACGATGTAACTGTAGAAATTGGCACCGCGAACGTCATCGTTTGCCGGATCGAATTCAAACGTGATGCACGGAAGTGATCCACCGATACCCAGCGGGTGCGTTGAGGACGTGAGGCTGCCCACCAGCCCCGGCGGGTCCGTGTCGTTCGGAAACGAGGCTGTGTACAAACCTGCACCGACGTTGAACGCGGTGGCCCACAAATCATCCGAATGCGAAGGGTATTCCAGGCGGAATGCGTTGATGAATTCGGTGACGGTTTGCGGCTCGTAGGTGTATGTGACGAAAAATATTTCCTCGATACCAAGGCACATGAGATCGAAAATACCATCCCGAAATGTACCGTCACCCGGATCGTCGTCGTGGTCGTCCTGTGTTTCGTCATCAATGTCGGTCAGCAGTGCGGCGACGAATCCCTCTGTCGTAACAGGGCTGTTGAAATTATTGCCGCATGTTCCGGGTGATTCGTGCGAACGCGGGAACAGCGCGGTGTAAGGCGTCCCATCTTCAAACGTGTAACGCTTCGGGAATTCCCGAGTGATCACATCAGCAAGCCAGTCAGGCCAACCTTCACCCCACGCGTCGAAGGGATTTTCGCTGCACCATGTGCAATGGCCACAATCGTCGGGCGGATTGTCGTCGCAGTTCATGTTCGGGTCGCAATAATCCGGTTCGGGCAAATCGGGTTCATAATGGAAACTGTTATGGTGATGTCCGTACTCGTGGATAATCGTTCTTTCTTTCCACTGACGATCGGTGCTGATGTGGATGGTTTCGTCACCAGGGACATACCACGCCGAGTCGCCTTGCGAATCATCCGGCCAAATCACCTGCAGATTGGCTGTTGGGTATGCCACTTCTGACGTGATGATTCGTTCCGCCCGAAGAATGTTTGTATAGATGTGGAATGCGGGCATGATGCTTGCTGCCGGTCGGACCCAGCCATAATCAATGAACGTTCCCTCGAAATCCTCCATCTCCGGCACGAGGGCAAAGTAGGTATCGTCGCGCGAATCCTTGACTCGAAATGTGTTGACTGAGGTAAAGGCACCCAACACCGGGTCAGGCGTATCACACCCAATAATGTCACAGTCATCCCATGCCACAACCCCGGTGTCAAAATACCCTTGCTCGTCCGTAAGCCCCTCCCAGATTTCTTCAAAAAACCCGGGCGCGTCCTGGTCGAGGAATCGCACCCGCACACCTTCAGCTCCAACCGTCACGGGCGGCGTATCGCCCGGATCGTCGAAATCGCCGTCGGCGGGATCTGATCGATCAATACCGGGACGGTCATACACAATACGGCCAATCGCACGAAGCGGGATGGCCCCACCAGCGGCAGATGGCGATGCGTCTTGTTCGTCCTGATGCGCCACCTCAATCGGATCGGACCAACCAACAGGGCCAACGCCCTTGAAGTCATTCATGCTGGGCTGAATTCCACCCTCATCCATAAGTCGCTTGCCGTGCGTATTCGGAATGCGGTGGAGGACGCGTTGACGTTCCCTCTTGACGGTAAACGCGGGGCCTACCTCAAAAACCCGACGGACGAATCGACCGTTGAATCGAAGATTGATGCCGATGGGTTTGTTGGCGTTGATGGGGATGGCAATGAAGGGCACCCGGATCGTTCCTGGCTTGACCTGAAGCGGGGATTCGGGCAATTCGGCAGAGATGATGTGCCAGCCTTCGGCATCAATCTGCACGTCGGCCAGCTCGCCTGCCCGGTAAATGTGGATATCGAAGGCGCTCTCGAATCGGTCGCCTACCCTTGCCTCACCTGTGTTCGCCGGGATTGAAATGGAAACCGGAGGCCCGACGTCAGCATGTGCTGTCACCGATGTAATGCCCTGGATCAGCACGAGGTAACAAATACCTCGAATTCCCGCTTGTCTGCCATTTATCATTTCGATCGCTCCTGTTTCAATCCGGCCCGGATCGCTACGCCCACCACCAGCACCCCGGATGCCGCTTGTGTCGGTGGGCGGGAATCGGCCACATGGGCGCTCAACAGGTCAGTACGAAATCATGAGTCGGAACCCATCAGATCGGATCGCTGGAGGCGTCGATGTGCATCTGCCGCGACAACGTTTGTCATGGCTTTTCGGGACATTATCGACATTTTGCCTCCGAGGATTACACTACAGCTGTAAGCATGTTGGCGCAACGTGCCGTCAGATTTCGAGGCTTCGACCTGGAGTTCAATCGTCATGATCATGGTGTCCTGCATTCGTCGAACCCTCATGTCCGGGATCATCACGTCGGCCTTTCTCGCGCCGTTTGCCTCGGCTTCCGGAATCCGATCCATCATCGAGTTTGATCGTTCTCCTGAGACGCCCACAAATGAACTCGAGCTTGCATTGGCAGCGTTGACGATGGAGGAACTGGAAAAGGAGGTGCATGCGTGGAGTGATTTGGTGGTCGCGAAGTCTGCGGAAATCACGCGTGAACAAATTGCTCAACTGCGAATGGAAGGGCAACCGTCCGCCGGTGACAGAGCAGAAGAAACAGACACAGGCGGGTCTGCCAAGGAGAAATCCCTGGAGAAGGTGACGAAACTCAACGAGCAGCGTACCGCGTTGGTCGATCGTCTTGAGTTGGTTCTGGACGCGTACGAATCTCGTGGCGCGGATGGCGAGGCGTGGCGGAGCTATTTGGCGGCGTGGTCGGGGCTTCGAGTGGATGTGACTGACACGTCGGCGGCGTACACCATCATTTCGGGCTGGCTGCGGTCCGGGGAAGGTGGTATTCGATGGGCGACGAACTCGGCGTTGTTCCTGGTGACGCTGGTCATTTTCTGGATTCTCAGCCGTATCACGGGGCGGACGATCAGCAAAGCGCTTTCGTTCACGAGGCAGCCGTCTGAGCTTCTTCGGGCATTTCTCGTCAATCTTGCACGACGAATGGTGTTGCTGATCGGATTCGTGGTCGCATTGACGGCGATGGAGGTGCCCGTCGGACCATTCGTGGCGGCGATTGGGGCGGCGGGGCTGGTCGTTGGTCTTGCGTTGCAGGGGACGCTAAGCAACTTCGCGAGCGGAATACTGATCCTGATTTACAAGCCATTTGATGTTGGGGACGGGGTAAGCGTCAGCGGCGTATCAGGTTCTGTAAAGTCGATGAATCTCGTTTCCACGACCATTCATACGTTTGACAATCAGCGGGTCATCGTGCCCAACAACACGGTTTGGGGGGATACAATCACGAACATCACGGGGAACCCAACCCGTCGCGTGGATATGGTGTTTGGTATTGGCTACGGGGATAATTGTGACAAGGCGAAAGCGGCGCTTGCGAGCATCGTTGACGGACATGAGTTGGTTTTGAAGGATCCCGCACCGGTCATCAACATGAACGAATTGGCGGACAGCAGCGTCAATTTCATCGTCCGTCCGTGGGCGAAAACGGCGGATTATTGGACCGTGTACTGGGATGTGACGCGATTAGTCAAGGACCGATTCGACGCCGAGGGGATATCCATTCCATTCCCGCAGCAGGACGTTCACATTTATCAGAAGAATCCGCCGACGTAGTAGGATTTCACGAGGGCTGGGACGGTCTTTCTCTCTGCGTTTTATGGGGGCACATCGCCGATTGTCCGATTGTGGCGAGAATTGTGGTTTCGTGCTGCCGGTGCTGGTACACTGTGAAGCGAGGAAGATCGCGTGGTTACGCGTTTATCGGACGGGCCAATCAACGCGAGGTTTTTTCGCGCCTTTCTCGCATTCGTGGCATGTGGATGGCAGACCAGGAAACGGGACAATTCATGCAGACGCTCGACGCAGCCGGCAACGGCGATGCTCACGCGGCTGAGCAACTGCTGCCGTTGGTATACGAGGAATTGCGCAAGCTGGCCCGGTCACGATTGGCCAAGCTGCCTCCGGGCACGACGATTCAGCCCACCGCACTCGTGCACGATGTCTATCTTCGCCTTGTCGGCGACGACGATCCCGGCTGGAGCAGTCGAGCGCACTTTTTCGGAGCAGCCGCTCGTGCGATGCGCAACATTCTCGTGGACCGTGCGAGACGCAAGTCAAGCCTGAAACGCGGCGGTGACAGAAAACGCGTGAACATGGATTTCGACGATCTCGCGATTGAAATGCCGGCTGAAGATATGGTCGCCCTCGACAACGCACTCACCCAACTGGAACAGTCTGACCCCCGGAAAGCCCGGATCGTCATGCTTCACCACTTCGCCGGACTGACGTTGAAAGACACCGCTGACGCCATCGGGGTCTCCTTGCCGACGGTCGAACGCGAGTGGCGATTTACCCGGACCCTGCTCTACACACAGCTCAGGGACGAAATGCACGACAACTCCGAATGATGGTTTTCCGACCTGCTTTGCGAACTGTTCCTATGAGACGCCATGGATGCTAACCGACTGAAACACCTCGAAGCCATCTTCGACGAGGTGGTCAGCACATCGCCTGACCGCCGCGACGCACTTCTCGACCAACGTTGTGCCGATGATCTCGAAATCCGCAAACTCGTCACGCGAATGCTCAGGAACGACTCCAGCAACATGGACGGATTCCTCCAGCGACCCCTCATCGCACCGCACGCGTTCGACGACTCCGTAGCCCCACCGCAAAAAGTAGGCCAATACCGAATCGTCTCGGAAATAGGCCGGGGTGGGATGGGCATCGTCTACCAGGCGGAGCAGCAATCACCCAAACGGGTTGTCGCGCTAAAACTGATCCGCAAAGACCTGCTCACCCGCAAATCGCTCCGACGATTCCAGCACGAAGCCGCAATCCTTGCCCGACTGCAACACCCCGGCATCGCGCAGGTTTTCGATGCAAACGTTTCCACCGCGGACGAATCAGCCACCGGTCTCATGGATCAGCCCTACATCGCCATGGAGCTTGTGCGAGGACATCGACTTCCCGATTTCGCGGCTGCCAACCATCTGACCATCCGGGCGCGCGTCAGCCTCATGATTCAGATTTGTGACGCCGTTCATCATGCCCACCAGAAAGGTGTCATCCACCGCGACCTCAAGCCGGGCAACATACTCGTCGGTGATTCCGGTCCGAAGATCGTTGATTTCGGCGTCGCGTGCGCCGTCACCGACGACATCGACTCCGCAACCATGCACACCGAGCCGGGCGCTCTCCTCGGAACCGTCGCCTACATGAGCCCGGAGCAAACGGACGGCAACGCGATCGACATCGACACGCGCACCGACGTCTATTCGCTCGGCGTGGTTGCATTCGAGCTGCTGACAGGCCGACACCCGCTCAACCTCGCCGGCAAGTCCTACCCACAAGCGATCAAGGCGATCACAGAACAGGAACCCGTACGCGCCGGTTCGATCAAACGAGAGCTTGCCGGCGACATCGAAGCCATCCTCGCCAGGGCAACGGAAAAGAATCCGGACCGCCGATACACCTCCGCAGCCGATCTCGCCGCAGACTTTCGCCGACACCTCAATGACGAACCGATCACCGCTCGCCATCAGACGAAAATCGTTCAGCTCAGCAGGTTTGCCAAACGTCACCGAGGCCTGGTGATCGGACTCGCCCTTGCCTTTGTCACAATGATCGGGGGAACGATTGGCATCGCCACGTTTGCATGGTGGGAAAGTCAACAGGCGGAACAGGCGCGCATCCAGACCGCCCGGGCAAATGCGGTCTCGCAACTGCTGCGTCAAATGCTTGAATCCGCCGACCCCGCTATCTCACGAGGTCAGGATGTCACGGTCCGCGAAATACTCGACGTCGCCGCAGCCCAACTCGAATCCGACGATTCCATCAATGACCCAGCCATCCTCGCGCCGATTCACGCGACGATCGGTGAAACCTATCTCAACCTCGGTCTCTCCGAAAACGCGATTCGACATATCGAGCATGCCGTCAGGAACTACGAAGCACAGCACCCACTTCCGCCGCGAGAGTTGGTCCTTTCCAGGCTCCTTCTCGCCAAAGCCCACAGTCAATTGGGGCATTACGAGCACGCAATCCGGATTGAGAGAGACACCGTCGAACTTGCAACAAACACGCTCGGACCAGCCGCGATTGAAACCGCAAGAGCGATCGACAACCTCGCCGTCACATTAAGCATGACGGGAAATCTCACAGAAGCCGAGCCGCTCCACCTCCAGGCCATTGCCATTCGGCGAGACCATCCCAATCCCGACCTTGACGCGTTGTCCCTGAGCCTGAGCAATCTGGGAACCTTTTTCCACACAAAAGGTCGACTCGACGACGCCGAACCACTCCTGCGCGAGGCACTCACCATCAGGCGAGACACTCTCCACGCCGATCACCCGACATTGGCCACGTCGCTCAACAACCTCGGTACGCTGCTCAAAGACCGCGGCAACCTCGCAGAAGCAGAGCAAATGCTCACCGAAGCCCTGAACATTCGCCGAAAAACGCAGGGTGACAAGCACCCCGATCTCGCCGTGGCGCTTAATAATCTCGCGGGCATTTTGCGAAGCCAAAATAAATACGAGCAGTCGCTTCGACTATACGAAGATGCCATCGACATCCAGCGGGAGTCGCTCGGCGAAAACCACCCGACCATCGGCTCTACCTATCTCAACCTTGCCAGCAGCCACGCCATGCTTGGTAACCGGGAAGCCGCTGCGTCCAACAACAACAAGGCCCTCGCCATTCTCCGAAACGCGTTCGGAGAACAACACCCCAGCGTCGCCTTTGCGTTACACAACATCGCTTCCGGCTTGATGAAACGCGGCGAGTCCGAACCCGCGGAAACCATGCTCCGTGAATCACTCACCATCCTCGAGGAGACAATAGGCCCCAACCATCCCAACACCGCCCACATCCGCAACACGCTTGGGTCGCTGCTCGGACTCACAGAGCGATACGAGGAATCGCTCACACTGCTGGAACAGAGTCTTGCCGACCGACGAAACGCGCTTGGCGACAACCACGCAAAGGTCGGAATTTCCTACGCCTCGATGGCCATCGTCCAACTCGAGGTAGCCGACCCCACAGCAGCCATCTCAACCGCCCGGAAAGCAATCAGCATATTGGAAGCAGCCCCCACGCTCGAAGCGGAACTTACCTCCGCGCGAATCACACTCGCTGAAGCAGCCCTCGCAACAAACACCGCCGACGCTGAAACAGGCGAACTGATCGACGCCGTCATCAGGAAACGACAGGACACCAGCGCCGAACCATGGCACATCGCAGACGCCCGCCGTGTCAAAGCCATCTGGCTCGAAAGCGTCGGTCAACACGACGACGCAAGCGATATTCGAAGCGAATTGTCAGATCAGAATTTTGCATGCAACGACGCAAAACACGTCCTTCAATGCGAACGCGTGCGGCGACACCTTGACGCGGCGCTATCCGTAGAGAAATGATTGATTCACTCCCGAGCGGCGTATTTTACCCAATCGCGGGTCATTCGTCCGACTCGACCTTGACCCGGTATTTCTCGCGACCGGACTCGACAATCGACACTTTGACAGGTGCTTCCGGATCTTCAAGTGCCCGATCAAGAGCGCCCATGAACGCGGGCCGGCGCGACACATAAACGACCTCGAAAGAGCCAAGGCCGGCTTTGAACGATCCGGAAATCACACGCTCGATGTGTTTCCCGAGCGTCCGTTCGATCCAATTCCGCAACTGTGTAACGCTTCGCTGCGATTTGCACCCCTGCACCTCAACCAACACTCTGCCGGGCTTGCTCCAATGCTTGACAAGATTCGTTGCCAACTCAAAAACCGCATCTTCTGCAAGTTGGTCGCGCGCTCTGGTCTGCTGATCATTCCAGTTTACTGATTCGGAACGTGCGACGGTCTGCTCGACGTTGGCGTGGGCGATCTGACGGTTGCTTCGGGTTGTGTACGCCTTGAACGAATAGCGAATTTCGAGGCCACTTGAAGTCATCACTTCCTCGCCGATCCCGAAGATGACAATGTCGGCAACATCCTGGTTCAGGTGATTCAACGCTTGCCTATAGTCATCGACAGCTCCGATCTGGAAATCATATTCCTTCACGATGTCCTGAATCTCGGCCCGCACTTCCCGAACCTCAACGCCCAGATCGGTAAAGCGCCTCGAAATGCGCGTTTCCAACTCCTCGGACCGCAACAAATCGCCACGCGTATAAATATTGTCCTCACCCGATCGAATCGTCTGCTTCCCGTTGAATGCATCACCCTGGAGTTCGGACTCGGTTTTTTCCACGCTGTCGTCTTTTTCCGTACGGGTCGTTTTGCGGATCCGTTCGCGAGCGCCGCGTAACTCGGCTGCGTCCCGGACCTTTCGATCGATCAGCAGGGCAATCTTGGGATCACCGTCGTCGTGATAGGCCTTGCCGAACCTGTCGAAAATAGACAAATCCAGACTGCCCGTGCCGGGCGCTGCAGCGGCAGCGACGGGGAGCACCCTGAGGATGATATCACTACGACCCGTCGTGTCTGCTTTTATTCGACCGGTATCGACGTTCATTAATGATGCCAGGATGTCGCGGGCATCTTCACGCAAATCAAGCGGGCTTCTGCCACCATAGCGCACGGCAAATGCCGTCGTGTTCTCGCCTTCTGCTCGACCCTGATCGAAATCGACGCGCTCGACCACATCGCGCAGTTTTTCAAGTTCATCACGAAGGGGGCGTTCCAGGCGATCATCCATGTCGACGACGTGAACAACCACTTCCATCGCAACATTCCCAAATCGGCTCATGTCGCGGTGCATTCGGCCATACATCGCCCGGCAAAACCGGGAAACCTCATAATGATTCCAGGATTCCTCCTTGAGTTTCATTTTCCATGGATAGCCGCCCATCCGCTGGCCGCGATTCTCGTCGTAGATGACATAGCGAGCCTGAATATCCCGACCGTCACCTTCAAGCGACAGCAGAACCACAATATCTGCCCGTGTACGATTGGCCAACGCACGGGCAGCGCCTTCTGCCCCGTTCGCGTTCATGGTCTCGAAATTGCGAAGCTCACGCCGCTGAGCACTATCCGGATGCTTAATAATCACACGACCGCTTTCACCTTGAAACAACTCCGTGAGACGACCTTCAAAGGAGCCTCGGAGAAACTCCGGAATGTCTTCCGTTGCGACGACAGCCACGACCATGTTCGGCCGATCCAACGCGTCGTACAACCGCTCAAAATCAGGCAACGCCGCCGGCGGAGGCGGTGCTGGTGCATCGGGTTTACGTTGTGCTGTCGCCACCTCGCACATCTGCGACAAAACAAGGGAAAACAGGACAACCGAAAGATACGTTTTTCTGTATAGCATAAAAAACCCCAGGGTCTGACCCGCTTCCTAACGCGCAGGCCGAATCTCCATCCGCCAATCCTTCGCACCATAATCCAGCGCGTTGGACTTGATAAACTTCTCCGTTCGCGCCGGCAACCGAGCCGACAACCAACCCGCCTCATCACCAATCGGACTGCCCGACGCATCCAGATAGATGAACCGGTATTGGACCAGACGGTCCGTCGTGCTCGTTTTGCTCCGAAGCGCCACCGTCACCCTGAATGGCGGACCCGACTCCTCGATAACATCTGCCACAACAATCGCCCCCCTCAGGTTTTCATGCAACGAAACCTGAGGATACAAATCGCGATTAAGCGTATCCCGCTCCGCACGGGCTGGCGCATACTCGCACCCCATGGCTGACAGGAGCACTGCCCCGAAGGTTAGACCAATTATCGCAAACCTCGAACCCAAATCCTTCATCACTGTCTCCATCTCACGTTCCGCCTCGAACGCTATTGACCCGCAGAAGCCGCCGCAAACCCTCCCGAACCGCTCCACAACATCCTGGCACGATCCGATTTCGGTGCATAACGCTCATGCTCTTTGCAGAGCACGCGAAGATATCCCACGCTGCCGGGACGTGGTGCAATCAGGGAATTCCCACCTTCCAGAACATGTCGCCCCGCTCGATAATCCGAATCCGGAATCGTCCAGGCTATGCCCTCCTCACGATATAGATTCTGCAATTCGACCAGCGTCATGCCCGCCAGATGCCCCGCCGCCTGGTAACGATCAAGCGTCTCCGCCGTCGGCGATCGTACGCATCGCCCACCAAGAATATAGGGCAAATCGTCCCCCGACACGCTGCCCGCGTAATGGTCATTACCATACAAAACACGCCCCGCAGTTGTCCATGCAGGCGGCGAGCGCAGTGGAACCAGACGAACATACAACATCTGAAAAGGCAATTCCGACGACGGCGGATCGACCGCCGGCAGCACCACCCGCGACGCACTATCCCCCTCAACCATCACCTCAAGCGTGCTGTCGACCTCCTCCACCATCACCGGCACCAGATACGTCCGCTGCGGCAATATCCGCGAATGCGTCACGTCAGCCCGTGCAGACGCCTTCACCGCCATCCCCACGACAGCCATCCCCAATCCCACCATCCGCGTATCATTCGAATTCCCCGCCGCCGCCACAATCCCACCGCCAACCAGCAATCCCGTCCCCAAAATGCTCTTGGCAACGCGAACGTCCTCCATGTTGTTCCACATCAGGTCAGTCGCCATCACATTCACGTCGCACACCGCCCGGGCGGGCAACACCGCGCTCCCGTTCACCGAGATATGAACTTCATGTGCATCACTCCGCCATCCCCGCTGCTGCTCAAACTTCGCGAACGCGTCGTCCATCCCATACGAAACCTTCGTCGGACCAAACCCATAATCCACCATAATCACGGTATTGAAAGGCTCATGACGAAAACGATCGACAAGCGACCCCAGTGTCGGATCAACCGCGACCACCTCATCAAACCGGTCATTCGCCTGCGATTCCAACGACCCCAGTTTCCGACTCAGCACCTGATTCGCGACGCCTGTCATCAGATATCCGAGAACAAAGTTGGACGCCGTCGGCTTATATCCATCACGCAGATAATCACCGCTTTCACCCGCCTGCTCCTTCTCAATTGCCGTTTTCGCAAGCGATTCCGTCGACGAATCCTTGCCGGTAAATTCACCAAAACTTTTCAAATGAAAGAGCGATTCCTGAGCAGCCGCTCGCGCATTGTCCCATTCCCCAATCATCGCCCGCTGCGTCGCGAGGTAATTCCACAACAACGCCTGCTCGAATGGCTCGCCCTTCCAAAATCGAACATGCTCGAACGTCGCAACCGCAAGCACCGTCTTGTCCGCATTAATCCCCTGCGTCCGCAGAATCCGATACACCTCGTCCATCGTTCGATTGGCGGATTCAGGCAAACCGTCAGCCAGCTCCGACATCGCCAGCATCGAACGTTCGTACATGTAATTCCGATTTCCCGGGTCCTGCTCCAGCGAATCGATCAACGCCCCGCGAGCCGCCCCAAATTCTCCCCGCTGCACCAGTGGCTCAATTTTCGCGCCAGGATCGTTGCACCCCACCAGCGCAAAAAACGCAACCACCAACACAACCCAACAGGAATGCCTGTTCATATGCCGCTCCACCGTGGACGAATACATCGATCCCAAACGGGGTCAATACAATGTAGCGTCACCCCTTGTGGGTGACGGAATCACTAATCAAACACAATACCCGGTGCGTACCGTTTGAATGTAAATTCCCCAGGCCAAACCACCGCACCGCCCTGACTTTTTATCAGTTCATATTCCATGAGGTAGAGTTCGACCCTGCCATCCCCATCGCTGCGAGGCCCCGCCGACCGCAACGTCCCCACCAAATGGTACAAATTGTCGCCGTCAATCGACCCGCGGCCTCCAAACCTGTCCGCCGACGCAATGAATTTAACATTCTTGTCACGCAACGCCCGCCGGACGTTTCCCTCAAAAATACCGCTCATCAAATACCCCCGATCGCCCGCAGAAAGCTGATCGCTCGACAGATTCAGCATCTGCATCTGATCAACGACGATCCTGATTTCCGGTGAACTGGCTGATCGCTCAGCGAAAAACGGCTTTTGCTCGACCTGGCTCTGCAACTCCCGCCTGGCCTCCTGCATGTCACCGATCGTGATCGTCGTCGTGCGAACCTTCGACCCGCATCCGACCAGCGACACCAGCAGCGCAAGTCCCACCCCAACGATCCCGACAGGAGATCGCATTCCAGAGAATCCCATCATCGTCATCATGTTGTTATCCTTCGCGCGTCAGCGACGATTATCGAATTTCATCTCGTAACGCCCGTCGAAAATCTGTTCATGATCGCTCGCACGAGTCAGCGTAAAAACCAGGTAATACAGATGGACGTTCCCGCCGCGATGCACGCCAATCGCATCACCGTTCAGGTAAAACGTATAATCAGGATTGGGCGACGACGAGTTGCTGCGCGACGACCGCTCCTGCATCGGATCATCATCTTGTCCGCCAACACCCTGCCGACGATTTAAGTCGTCGATCCGACGTTTGTCAGCTCTCACCTTCACGTTGTCGCGAAACAGGTCCGACCCCATCAACTTGCTCTTGATCCGCTGCTGTACCAGCTCAAAATCATCCGTCCGCATGGTCCCGGTCTTGTTCTGGATATCACCCATGTACATGGTAACACGGTATCCATCCCAATCATCCCGCGCCATCCGATTGATTTCCCCAGCAAACTTCTCCGCCACCCGATCCGACGCCTCAATCAAATCACGCGTCGGCATCTGATTCAAACGCAACTCACCCGGCGCATCATCGTGCAACGAAACCCGCCGCCCATCCTGCTGACAACCAACCAGAAAACCAGCCCCCATTCCCACAAACATAATTCTCGATAGCAATTTCATGATCTCAAAAACCTCCAATAACCGCCTCGTCGTCTAATTGTGATACCCCACCCGCAGCCAATGTCAAGGTATCCTCATCCCGCCCGCCGAGGCAGATTCCACGCTCAACAACACGAGGACTTGACGAAGCAGGTTTCGTCAGTCCTACTGTCGCCCATGACTCAACGCGCCAACGACGCACAAACCACCTCCATCCGTCCGATACGACGGGGTTGGCTCGCCTTCATCGGATTCCTCCTGATGTTCACCGGACCGATAGTCTACATGGTCACACAGGACGACCCGTACGTCCGCAGCACCGGTTGGCCCGCATTCGTCATCATGGGCATCGGGGCAGTCCTGGGGACCATGGCATTCACCAGCGACCGGCGAAAGTGGGTCACAGCCCTCGGCGGACTAAACGTCGTCCTACTGGCCATCTTCGTCTACATGTTTTATGTGTGGGCTCAACTACCGCCCACACAGGGCTTCACCGCACTCAAGCATGCTCCCGGGTTCACACTCGCCAATCAGGACAACGTGGATGTTTCCCTGAACGACAAACTCGCAAAAGGCCCGGTCCTACTGGTGTTCTATCGTGGATTCTGGTGAACGTCCTGCATGTCGGAGCTTCGCGGGTTCGAAGCCGTCAACGATCTCCTCGCCGAGTCAGGCGGATCCGTGCTTGGCATCTCAGTCGATCCTCCCGACGTAGCGAAAAAATACGTCGCCACACGACACCACCTGAACTACGACATCCTTTGCGATACAGATCGTAGGGTAATTCACCAATACGGATTGGTTCACAAAAACGCAGGACCGGACGTCGACATCGCGATACCAGCCAACATCCTGCTCGACCAGGATGGATCGATCGTGTGGCGACACACGCCGAAACGAATCCAGGAGCGACTGAACCCCGCCGACGTGATGATTGAGGTCCGTAAACTACTGGATCGTGGGTGACAGCCGGCGTGGACCGAAAGAAAATCAACGCTGTTGATTCAGAAATGATCGTGTCAAACACACCCGCACCCACAGCAACGACAGCGCCCACATCTCCGGGCAGGGTGACGCTGTGGGATCGTGCGTCGTTCACCCTCGCATGTTCCACCGTTCGACTGCTCGCACGCGTATTGACCCTGAACGGGCTGTATTGGTTCGGAACGTGCTTCGCAACCCTCGAATGGTCAATCAACTTCAAACGCCGACGACGATTCGCCAAAACATTGAAACGCATCCTCGGCGACGTATCACCGAGCGATCGACGGCGACACACGCGCAATCATTTCATCCGCACAAGATGTGACAAGCTGTTCTACCTGGTCTTCGATCGCC
Organism: Phycisphaerae bacterium; assembly: GCA_029260165.1. GTDB lineage: Bacteria > Planctomycetota > Phycisphaerae > UBA1845 > UBA1845 > OFTM371. The sequence continues at coordinate 91,811 of JAJDDT010000053.1, forward strand.
TGACCCGCAGCGAAGCAACCAAACGATTCGAGATCGTCAACCGATCCCTGATCGACGACGCAATTGCTCGTGGAGGCGGCGTCTACATCGCGCTGTCACACCTCGGCGCGCACCATGTGGCTGGGCAGATGCTGGTTGCCCTGGGCTACAAGGTAGCCGGCGTTCGCGACGCGCGTGAGGGAGCGATGCGGCGATTCGTACAGGACAAATACGCCCGCCAAAACAAGGACCGCGTTCGATATTTCTTCACCGACACCTATCCGCGCGAAATCTACCGATGCTTTCAAGACAATTTCATCGTCGGAAGCGCCATCGACGTTAGCCGCGTGCGAAACGCAATCCAACGGGCAATCGAAGCCTCAATCTGGAATGAAAAACGCCCAATCCTCGTCGGTCCGATGCGCATCGCACTGCGCTGCAACGCCCCCGTACTGCAAGCGTCCATTGTCTCTAAGCCCGGTTTTCGATATCAATTCCAGGTGAAAGGCCCACTGGTCGACGCAGGTGTCGATGGACGATCGACCGACGCGCTGGAAGGCGCAGTCCGAGCGTACGCCGAAAACGTCGAAGCCTTCGGACGAGAGTACCCGTGTCATGTCAGTAGAATATAGGAACGGTTTAACTACGGCGCGCCAACCGCGACATTCCATGGCGGCTTGTTAAGCAATCCCGGATCACCTTCCGCACCGACCCATCCAATAATATCCAACTGGATTTCAGCCGAAATCCCACCCCGTTGCATCGTGCCGCGAACCTTGCCCGACTCGCTTGTCAGTTTTTCCAACAACATTTCGCAGGTATGCACGCGAAGCTCGATCGCAAACCGCTCGTCGCCCGACGATTCCTCACCCGCATAACGTCCGACATCCAACCTCAGCAGAACAGCCAACGACTTCACAATCCCGACAGACTTGTCCCGCGTAGCATTGACGGTCTGCAGGAATTGGCACGCCTGCACCTCCGCGCTGTCACCAAAACCAGCCCCCTGACGATATTGATCAACACGCGCTGCCAGAATCGCCGCGATGGCATCAATCACATCGTCGGTACCACCACCGATCGACAACGCGCGATAGATTTCCTCCACCACAACACCCGACGACTCCGCAACACCACGATCCCGAAGCGTTTTGACGAACCCGTCGAGGGCAGCCGGATTCCCGGCAACCTTGTCCCGAAGACCCGACAACGCGCGCACCGCAAGATACCGAACCTGCGGAGCGTCATGTTGTGCAGCCCGTCCCAGGGCGTCCAAAACCAGAATATCGTTCGCGTCCCCCAACCCCCGCGTCAACGCCACCGCAGCAGCCACAGACCACGCGGGTTTCTCCTCCAACGCTTTCCCGGCCAACACATCAAGACGACGATGAAACGCATCGCGGAAAAACTGCGACGTATCAGAAGCCGTTCGAACCAGATCAAGCTTCGCGCGAAATTGAACACCAGCCTCGCGAGGGTCTTTCCCACCAGCCAGACCCGCAAGCTCAGCCTTGATCCAACCGTCAATAATCTCGTCGTCAGACGCCCCGGACGGCGTGCGACGACGCAGCTCGTTAAAAGCGGGACTACCACCAATCTCCTGACCAGTCGCAGCCAACGGAGCAATCGCAACAATCACCCAAACAAGGAGCAATCTGATCAGTCGTGTCATATTCCTGGGATCCAATGTCATCCTTCCGCTGCCGGGCTGTCGTATCCTGGGGGCGAAACCCCTGTCAGGGCGGACACCACGACGGGTCGGCAACGACCGCCACCGCAACAACCGCAGAACCGTACCGAACAATCGGGATTTCTGTCAACCCCGCCCCGAAACGACCGCAAACAGTTGACGGTTAAAACACCCCGTGGCTATCATCCTGACCATCCGAGCGTCGATCGATTCGGGAATTGAGCTGATCCGGCAATGAGCAAATCCGACGGAATTCCAGGACCCGCAGTCAGGCGACTAAGTCTCTACCTGCGGCAATTGGAGTCGTTGCTCGGACAAGGCAAACGAACCGTCTCCAGTCGCGAGCTGGGCGAAGCGCTAAGCCTGACCGACGCACAGGTGCGAAAAGACCTCGCCTATTTCGGACAGTTCGGCCATCCGGGCATCGGATATCGCGTCGACGAGCTTACCGTGCGAATTCGACGAATCCTGGGAACCGATCGCGAATGGAACGTCGCACTGATCGGCGCTGGAAACCTCGGCAGGGCACTCCTCTGCTACCGTGGATTCGCCAAAAAGGGGTTCAACGTCATCGCGGTTTTCGACACCGACAAAAAAATCGTTGGTACTAAAATAGACCTGCAGGAAGGATTAACCGTACTCCCGATGTCGAAGCTCTCCGAAGTCGTGCGAACCCAAAACATACGTTTGGGAATTCTCGCAGTCCCAGCTACTGCAGCCCGGCAGGTCGCAGACGAACTGGTCGAAGCAGGCGTACAGGGTATTCTGAATTTCGCGCCCGTAACCCTGAAAAACATGACCTGTCCCGTGGCCGCTGTGGATTTGACGGTACACCTTGAACAATTATCGTTTCAACTGGCAGGCGGCGACAACACCTGACCCTGTTCCCAATCCCCGACCGCAATACCAAAATGATTCGGTATCGGGATAAACACCAAAAACAAGGATCGGCGAAATCATGTCAAAGGTATGGTTCCTGACAGGCTGCTCAACCGGGTTCGGCCACGCGTTGTGTCAAAAACTACTCGACCGCGGCGATCGCGTCGTCGCCACAGCACGTCGCCTGTCCGACCTCGATGATCTGCACGCCAAAGACGCAGACAACCTTCTACGCATCGAACTGGACGTCACGCGCGGAGCGCAGATCGACGCAGCCGCCGCAAAAACCATCCGGAAATTCGGATATGTCGATGTATTGGTCAACAACGCAGGTTATGGCTATTTCGCAATGCAGGAGGACGGGGACGTCGATGAAATACGTCGAATGTTCGAAACAAACGTCGTCGGCCTGATCCGGACGACCCAGGCGTTCCTACCGCAAATGCGGGAACGCAGGAACGGCACCATCGTCAACCTCAGCAGCATTGCAGGCCGCGTCACCTTCCCGCGAGCCGGTTTCTACAACGCAACGAAATGGGCCGTCGAAGCCGTCAGCGAAGCCCTGTATCTCGAAACCGCCACCTTCGGCCTCCGGGTCATCGTCATCGAACCAGGCGCCTACGCCACCGATTTCGCGTCCAGATCCGCCGTCCGCGACCCGGGATTAGCCAACCCGGATTCCCCATACGCGGACCTCGCCCAAAAATGGACCGACGCCGCCGCCAAAATGATGCCCGATCGACAGGACCCCAACGACGTTGTGGACGGAATTATTAAAGCAGTCGACGACACCCCCCCATTTGCCAGGCTACCGTTCGGTAAGGACGCCACGTCGCTCATCAGGGAGCGCGAATCCACGTCCGACGAGGAATTCGTCCGAATAATGTCCACCCGCTACGGGAATCCCCAGGTCCGATTCAGATAAATACAACGCAGTCAGTCCACACCACCTGCCGATTGATCAGACAGCCCGTCAGATTCAGCCATGATCCACGCATTCGTTGACGCCAAGGGCGGTTTCGTATTGTAGATTTCACCGATGCGGGAAGCATCCACTTGTTTTGTGCGGGCATGAATTGAGGTGAACTGTGACGCTGAGCATGACTGATCAGGAATTCGTTCGACTCAACAAGGATTCAATTCAAAGACTGATCGAGCTTCGAGCCGACGAGCCGGCGAAAAACCGAAACACCCCAAAACGCCGACGCATCCAACGCTGGCCATTCCCCGGACCGGTCCAGCTCTGGTTTCACGACAGCACCGGAGAGGAAACGCAGATTATCGGCACCTGCCACAATCTCAACGAGAACGGAATCGGGCTGTTCTGCGAACGCGCCTTTGACATCGGCAGGCAACTGCCCGTCGCCATTCACCAACCCGAAGCAACCTATCACGGTGATTGCGTGGTACGACACTGCACCCAGTCAGGAGGCGAGTATTTCCTGGGACTCGAATTCGTCGATTCCGAATAGATACTACCCCCGCGACCGATAACCATCCTGCACAGCAGGCGAACGTTGATCGACAATCGTTCAAACGTCCCGCACCGGGAATACCGATGAACCAGATGTCAGTGGCTGTTGCCGACGCGCACCACGAGTCCCGTGCCGATCGGTACAACCCGCAATCCGGGCAACCTCGGAAAATGAATGGGGTCAACATGGCAGATAGTAGCCGAGCGCTGTACGAACAACTGAAAGCAACAAATTCCCTGCCGACTCCGACCGGCGTCGCCATGGAAATCCTGCGCGTCACCAACGATGACAACTGCACGCTCGATGAGGTCGCATCGGTGGTCGAGCTTGATCCAGCCGTCGCGGCAAAACTCCTGAAGTTCGTCAACTCCCCGCTCGCAGCCCTGTCTCGCCAAATCGTTTCGATCTCAAAAGCAGTAGGCCTGCTCGGTCTCCACGCAGTCAAGAGCATCGCCCTGGGCTTTTCCATCATGGCCCAACGCCCCGAACACTGCACAGGTTTCGACCACGATGAATTCTGGTCCGAGTGCGTCGCACGCGCGGTGACCGCCAGACACGCAGCCCGCGAACTACGCAATTTCGCTCCGGACGAAGCCTTCACCTGCGCCCTGCTCTGTCAAACCGGTCGCCTCGCATTCGCCGCCGTCGCGCCGGCCCAATATGCCCAGGTCATGCACGAATGGACCGACAAGGACGACGAAGCAAAACTAAGCGAACTCGAAAAGGCGCGGTTCGAGATCAATCACTCAGCCCTGGCCGCCGAAATGATGGCCGACTGGCACCTGCCGGAGGTCTTCTGCGACGCGGTTCGCTACCAGGACGATCCGTCGAACGGTGAAATCAGGGAGTTGCCACGCTCACAGCAACTCGCCCGAATCATCAAGTGGGGGGGCATGGTCAGCCAGGCCATGCTCAACCCGTCCGTCTCCGCCACCGTCCTCGACAAGATCATCGACGAATCGGGAAGCCTCGGGATCAGCCCCGACGACTGCCAGCGCATCTTCAACACCGCGCGACAGGACTGGGCGTCGATGGGATCCATCTTTGAAGTTGGAACACGCGAGGTTCTCCCTTTCGAGGAACTCATCGAACAGGCCCGCACGCGCAGGGACGATCTGCTCACAGACGATCAAATCCAGCCACCGTCACCGGAGGCCATTCAAGCTGCTCGCTAACCGGCTGTCCTGAATCCCGGTTCATTTCGGACCGACACGCAGGAAATCCCCCTTGATTGGGTGCAAACTTGAGGTGTGCCGCGATTGAGTCGATACAACCAGGGTGACCCAGGTCTATCAGTCAGAGCCACCCTGGGTTGGGTTCAGAATTTCCGGACGAACACCGGACGAACAACCGGGATGGGTAAATCATGACATCGGGCTCTATATCCAGACACACTGCCGTGCCACATGCCGCGAATGACCAGCCAAGGTGGTATCGACTCTACTTCGTACTCGCCGCCTTCGACATCCTCACAGTATGCATCAGCCTCTCCATGAATCATCAGCTCATGGGCATGTACGAGTCGTCCGTTGAGACCAACCATGTCTGGGCGGACCGGTTGGTGGTGCTCGCGGACATCAGCTCACTCGCCACTCAAACCAACGCGCCCGGAAATGATGTCTTTGAGTCACGAGACCCGGACGAGGCATCGGCACGACTCGATACCGAATTCGCCGGTTTCTCCAGCGCTATCAACGACGCTCGACAGGAATTGCAGAACAATCTTTCTCCCGAAGCAGCCTCATCTCTCCTGCCCTTCCTCGACGACGCCGAAGCAGCCATGCGCGCTCAGGTTGCCGAGGCGCGCAGCATCTTCGCCCATGTCCGCGAAAATAATATGGCGAGCGCCGGGGAAAGAATGGCCGCGATGGACCACGCTTTCTACGATGTCACCGAGGCGTTGGCGTTCATCAGCCGCGAGATTCAAGGGCGCCAACATGACGAACTTGAAGAGCAGGCGTCGGTTGCCGTCTCCATGCGACGCATCGAGTATCTCATCGCCGCCCTTATCATCGCCATGGTGTCGTTGGCGGTTCTGTACGGACACAAACTGGCCATACGCGCGAAGGAAACCGAGAGTCGGACCCGAACGCTGATCGAGAGAATCGAGACAACCAATTGTGAACTGGAGGGGCAGAAGGAAGAAACCGAGGCGATGAATGCCGAGCTTAAGGAAATCAATGCTGTCCTTGAAGCGGCGCGTACAAAGGCGACACTGGCGGCGAATTCCAAAAGCGAATTCCTCGCAAACATGAGCCACGAAATTCGCACGCCCATGACCGCTATCCTTGGATACACCGACAACATACTCGATGACGACCTGTCTGAATCAGAGAAACTTGATTGTGTCCACACCGTGCAGCGAAATGGTAAACACCTGCTGGACCTGATCAACGACATCCTCGACCTGTCCAAAATCGAGGCAGGAAAAATGACCGTCGAGTGCACAAACTGTCACCCCTGCACGGTCGTGGCCGAGGTGGCGTCGTTGATGAATACGCGCGCCCACGCGAAAAAGCTGTCATTCAACATCGAATACATCGGGGCAACCCCGGAAACCATCCGGAGTGATCCCACACGCCTGCGGCAGATACTCATCAATCTGATCGGAAACGCAATCAAGTTCACCGACACGGGATCCGTCCGTTTCGTCACACGCTTCGTTAACGACGCCGACGTCCCCATCGTACAGTTTGATATCATCGACACCGGACGCGGAATGACAGAAGAGCAGGCCGCCAGACTGTTCCAGCCATTCACACAGGCAGACAACTCAACCACAAGGCAGTTCGGCGGAACAGGGCTTGGACTGACCATCAGCAGGCGACTCGCAAAACAGCTCGGCGGCGTCAGGATGCTCGAAGACCCCATGTCAGCGACTGTGGTGGCTGACACCACCAACACCGTCGTACCGATTGCACCGTCAGGCCTTCAAGGCCTCCGCATTCTCCTCGCAGAGGACGGTCCGGACAATCAGCGGCTCATCTCGTTTGTCCTGAAAAAAGCCGGAGCGGATGTGACGGTCGAGGAAAACGGCAAGCTCGCGGTAGACGCCGCACTCACCGCGCGCGACGAGGGAAAACCCTTCGACGTGATCCTGATGGACATGCAGATGCCCGTCATGGACGGATACCAGGCCACCATCGAGCTTCGTCGCAACAACTACACCGCACCGATCATCGCCCTGACCGCCCACGCCATGGATGGCGCTCGAGAGAAGTGCGTCAACGCCGGATGTGACGACTACGCCGCCAAACCCATCGATCGCCAAGATATCCTCGATACCATCAAAAAGCACATCACCCAGGTCGAAACCCCAACCCCGACAGCAGAATCCACCATCCCCGGATGACGTGAATTCGCCCGTTCGCGACCGGACCTCTCTCAATAGATAAATTCCTGTTGAAAAACGCGGATCGAGCGGGAACGATCCTGTTGGTTGAATACGGGTCTCGCTTTACACCCGTGGCTACATCCTCCATACTTTGCCCGCGAATTGGGAATTCGGCCATCGCAGGCCGGAATCTGTGGACAGGGGCAGCGGTAGGTCAGGTTAAGCGCAGCGAACCTGACGAAACCCCTTTGCTGCTCATGCGATATGATGCACGTTCCTGTGTTTCAAGACGCGTACATTCCAGAAGGATAGTTGCTGATGAAAACGTACTCGCACACGAATCGGCGTATCGTATTGTGGGCCGCGACGATAGGTGTATTCATCACGGGACTCCTGGTCACACCAGTGGTGACAGGGGAACAGGCCGAGTCCGAAACGAAATCCGCTGCAAAAGAGGTGCAGAGAAAAAAAGCCATGCAAATCTTCTATCTCGAAATAGTGACCAAAGAAGTCGACGCCGTGTGCGCCACATATGCTGCCACCTACGGCGTCGAGTTTGGCAAGCCTGTCCCAGGTTTCGGCAACGCAAGGACAGCCGCGATGCCGGGTGGCGGGATGGTAGGCGTACGAGCGCCCATGCGTGATACCGAGGAGCCAGTGGTACGGCCATACTGGCTCGTGGACGACATCGAAGCCGCGGTTGCAGCGGCGGTAAAGGCCGGCGGCGAGTTGGCCCTCCCACCCATGGAAATCCCAGGAGGCCACGGCACCTTCGCCATCTACCTCCAAGGCGGAATCGACCACGGCCTGTGGCAGCGGTAGTACGGTAGGTCAGGTTAAGCATAGCGAAGCTGACGAAACCCCCAAGTCGTTCGCCCCGCAACAACCACCTGATGACACGATTCCGGCTATCCGATCCGTCAGGTCCGCTGCGCTCGACCTGACCTACTCGGCTGTATTTCACCGAAGACCTGTTCGACAAACCCCGCATCTGGCCCCCGATCAAGGCGCTGTTGGGCGGTGCGATGGTCGGAGTCATAGGCCTGTGGTTTCCCGAGATTTTCGGAGTGGGTTACGAAGCCATCGGCGACGCC
>JAJDDT010000054.1 GCA_029260165.1 Phycisphaerae bacterium
GATGGATTGGCCGTTACCGTCGGATGAGCAAAGATTACGAAATGTTGCCCGTCAGCAGCGAAGCCATGGTGCTATTGACCATGATCAATCTGATGATTCACCGGCTAAAACCAGGATGATCTTGCTTCTCACACACCCTCTGAGATCGAACCGGACGTGCCACACACATACCGGTTGGAGCAGTATGCTGTCAATGAATATTTTCTCTTTATTGATGATGTGCTTGTAGACGAGGGCACGCCGGAGGGGCCATATCCATCTTCTTCACCCGAATTAGCCTTTCGTGCGAGATCTGTTTTCGTCGACAGCGTCACCGAATGGGACTACATTCGCTGGGGTGAGATACCCACGCCCGGCTCGGGGGATTTCGACTCCGAAGGCGATGTCGACACCCGCGATTTCTTCTATTTTGATGAATGTCTTAAGAATGGCGGCCCGGAAGCAGACGCAGGCCCCGGTTGCACATGGGCGGATATGGATCAGGATGGTGATGTGGATTTCAGAGACTTCGCCGAATTCCAACTCATATTCAATACAACTGAATAAACAAACAGGTTAAACAGAATTGCCAGTCAGCGACGACCGCCCCGTCCACCCCACCGCCGTCAGGTCGAGCGAGCCGACGTTCGCCGCCCCCGCCTTGCGACCATTTTGCAACGTCACTTCAAAATCGTCTGTGGAAACCGATGGGTCAAGCGAGAGTGAGCCAATGTTCGCTGGCACCAAAGTCGCCACAACCTCCGACGACACGATCCAACCGAGATTGCCGGTAATGAGCTCAATATCCGGGTTTGACGCGTTCGAGAAGTCGACACGAAAATCAGTGTCGAGTACCGGTGCAACAACGTCGCTCCATTCCACGCACACTTCAATCGTGCCGGTCCCCTCCTGGACGCATTTCTTGCCTCCTGCGTTCGCAATTCCTCCAATCGCGAGTGCTACTATCAGCCATCCGTTGACCGTCCGAAATCCCTCGATCTGTTTGACTTTCATTTGGCAACCTCCCTGGGTAGAATGAAGCAAGTTTAACGAATCCTCGATTGAATGGAGAAGCGAGATGCCCCTCCTTTATCGCACCTTGGCGATGCTTTCTGCGTCTCTCTGTGCAGATGTGAGCGTATATGAAGCAACTAGCTTTCCTGTTGAGGATAACTGGTTTGTTGTACAGAACTTCTGCAACACACCGGAAGCCGTAGAAGACGGCATCTTCGTTCAGACGGTTGATACCTGCACTGAGATACAGCCGCCTGAGGGTCAGCAGTCCACATATCGTCGACTACTCGATGATTTTGCCGGTTCGGAAACATTCTTCCTTGAATTTTGAATGAAAACCAGCGGCGATAGCTCGGAAATTCCTTTCACTGCTCCAGCGTCGATTGCGTTGGGAAGTCTTGGACCAACTGCGTATCTTCTGGTGATTTCATCCGACACTGTGAAGCTAAATCGAGACAACCAACTGCCGATTCCTTTTTTTCAAATCGCACCCAGACTCTTTCATCAGTATAGGCTTGAGCAGTACGGCGTCAATCATTATTTTCTGTTCATTGATGGTGAACTCGTCGATGACGGCGTGCCAGAGGGGCCTTACCCCGCTGATTTTCCGAGCGTTGTGTTTCGCGCGAAATCCGAGTTGGTTACAAGTATGACAGAGTGGGATTACATCCGCTGGGGCGATATACCAACCCCCGGCTCGGGGGATTTTGACTCCGAGGGCGACATCGACACCCGCGACTTTTTTTACTTTGATGAATGTCTCAACAACGGTGGGCCGGACTCCAATGTTGGCCCCGGATGCGTATGGGCAGACATCGACCAAGATGGCGACGTCGATTTCAAAGACTTCGCCGACTTCCAACTCATATTCAATACAACTGAATAATCAAACAGATTAAACAGAATTGCCGAGCAGCGACGACTGCCCCGTCCACCCCACCGCCGTCAGGTCGAGCGAACCGGTCTTCCACATCCTGCAACACATGCAGCGCGTCCAACGTTGCGCCCACATGTTGCCTGATATGTGATTCGTGCGGATTGCCCGACCATCCGTGCATATCGACGTCACGCATCGCTTCCCGCTATCGGACGCAACGGTACGCGCGGCGCGAAGCCGTTTTTCTGCCCTTCCAACGAGGGGCGACACACCGGAAGCGGTTTCCTATTGACTCGAACGGACGCCTAGCGGCTGTCGACCTGGTCAACCTGCAGGTCGTATCGGATCGTGGTGTCGTCCACGCCGAGCAGGTTGAAAATCTCGAACACGCCGCCGGGAAGACTGCCTTCGGACGCGTTGACAAGCTCGAAAGTCACTCGGCCATCACTCTGGGCGGTGAAGAAGTTGGTCGGTGTCAGCGAAAGACCGGGTGTCTGGAAACCGCCGCGGTCGTTTCGCAGGGACAGGCGTTCCATGAGGGGATCACCGGTGATCAACAGTTCGATTGCATTGCCTGAGGGAATGAAGCTGGACGTGCCAATCGCGATGGACACGCCGTATTGTGTGCCGGCGACGACATTGAGGGTGGCTGTAAACGTCTGTCCGCCACCCCCAAGTGAACCGCTGACCTTTTGGCTGAGTGTCAGCGTCGTCGGGGCCGACGGGGGCGTGGGCTGTGTGCCGGTGTCCCCGACGACAAGGGGTTGACATCCAACCACGGATAGCGAAACCAATACGAGACCATACGCAAGACTGTGTCGAACGATATTCATTATATAAAACCTCCGGAAAAATGACCTGGGCAAGGCTCGCCTGGACCACGATTGTATTCTGATAGCCGGCTCGCGTCAAACGGGAGCGATCCCCGGCCACGGCGAATTGGCGAAACGCGTGGGTATTCGGGCGTCGTTGTGTCATTGTGCGACGATGGTCGAGCGGCTAGGGTGGCGTCGCTTCTGGACGTTAGGGACCATGAACCGATTCGCTTTCATTCTTGTGTTGTTGCCGGGTTTGCTCTCCGGCTGCGAATCGCGCACCACGCCATCCACGCAACCGAAATCGGGATTCATCGCGGTGGTTGGGGTGGGACAGGATGATCCGTATTGGCCTGTGATCCGTGGGACGGCTTTGCGGACGTTTCACGAACTGGAATCGGTCGGATTGTCCATTCGCGTTGAGGCGCCCGCAACATCGTCCGTCAACTCCCAGCGCAAAATTCTCGAACAGCTTCGCGATAAGGGTGTTCGCGGGGTCTGCGTTCAGGTGACCGACGGGTTGGCGTTGAAAACCACCCTGGAATCGATGGCGGACCGGGGTATCCAGATCACGACGATGTTCGGAACGGTGGCTACTTCCAAGCCGATCAACCGCATCGTGATCGACGAGGATGCCGTCGGCAGGGCGGTGGCGACGGCGCTCATTGACACACTCGACGGCAGGGGAAATATCGCCGTACTCCACGCCGACTCGCGTGGAAAATCGTGGACTGATCGTTGGAAAGCATTTGAACGCCAAATGTCTATGCAGCAGGGAATCCGAACATTGCTTCGGTATGATTGTGGGGGTGATCCGGTCAGGGCGGAACGCATTGTCCGGGACACGATGGAGCGATATCCGAGACTGGTTGGTTGGGCGGTGATGGGAAACTGGCTTTTGATTGATCAAGAGAACAAGCCGTCGCCGTCGCCGTTGCCGGATGGATGTCGGATGGTCGCGTGCGATCCCGCGCCGGCCGTCTGGCCCGGTTTTTCGCGTGGTGAATGCAGCGCCATGGTGGCAGGGAGGTACGATGAACTGGTCGAGCATGCGGTGACGGGATGCATCGGGTCGGTTCTGAACATGAATCGTGCGACCCATCGCGTAGCCGTCGGCGTCCGAATCGTGACCCGGGAGGATCTGACACAATTCAAACGCGATTGGGCTGACTGGTCTTCTGTCGAAGCGACACATGACGCAACGTCCGGGGACCGATAGAAAATGGCGAAGGTTGACCCTGACAACATCACCCGATCGTCGGCGGCGCATGACGAGGCTTCTGCGTATCTGGTCGGTGGGGTCAATTCGCCGGTGCGAGCATTCGGAGTAGTGGGGGGGAAACCTCTGTTCATCGCCTCCGGCAGCGGGGCGACGATTACCGACGTGGATGGTCGGTCGTACATCGATTACGTCGGTTCGTGGGGACCGTTGATTCTGGGGCATGCGCATCCGCGCGTGGTGCAGGCCGTCGTCGCGGCGGCCCATCGTGGAACGAGCTTTGGTGCTCCGACGGAGCAGGAGACGACGCTTTCGCGGATGATCGTCGAGCGCGTGCCTTCGATTGAGGCGGTCAGACTCGTTAACTCCGGGACCGAAGCCTGCATGAGCGCTGTTCGTCTCGCGCGGGGATTTACGGGTCGATCCAAGATCATCAAGTTTGCCGGTTGCTATCACGGGCATGTGGACGCGTTGCTGGTCGACGCGGGCAGCGGAGCGTTGACATTGGGGACACCATCATCGGCGGGCGTGACGCGTTCGGTTGCGGCTAACACGCTGGTGGCTCCGTACAACGATCGTGAAGCCGTCGCGCAGATATTCGCAACGAATGGATCGGACGTCGCAGCGGTGATCGTCGAACCGATTGCGGGCAACATGGGGTTGGTGTTGCCGGCGGACGGGTTTCTTTCGACGTTGCGTGATCTTTGCAGTCGGCATGGGGCGGTCTTGATCTTCGATGAGGTAATGACCGGGTTTCGCGTGGGGTTGGGCGGCGCTCAGGTATTGCATGGCATCAGGCCTGACCTGACGTGTCTTGGCAAGATCGTTGGCGGGGGATTGCCGTTGGCTGCTTATGGCGGGCGTCGGGAGATCATGGACCATCTCGCACCGACAGGTTCGGTGTATCAGGCTGGGACGTTGTCGGGCAATCCGATCGCGACGGCGGCTGGGATTGCGACGCTTTCGGAACTGAATGATGCGGTGTATCGCGATCTGGAGGAACGATCAGAGCAGTTGGCTGACGGACTGAAACGGGGTGCGGAGGACGCAGGGGTTGCGGTGCGAATTGCTCGGTGTGGCAGCATGTTGTGCACGTTTTTTTCAGACAAACCGGTGACTGATCTGACGTCGGCGAAGGCGTGCGACACGAGTGCATTTGCGACGTTTTTCCATGCGATGCTGGAACGTGGGATTTATCTCGCTCCATCGCAGTTTGAATGTGCCTTCGTGTCAGCCGCCCATGGTGAGGATGACATCGCTCGAACCGTCGAGGTTGCCCGTGAGAGTTTTGCAGTGGTTGCGCGGTCGTGACAGGCTGGGCATGGCGAATTTGACGCCGGCTGGTACCGTCTGATTCGGAGTTTTGACAGGAGCGATCCGGATGCGAACAACCTGGTTACCGCTGACGTTTGCAATTTTGTTGAGTTTCGTTGGATTGCGCATCAGCGGCGAGATGGTCCAAAAGCACATGGGCAGGTCTTCGGGCTGGCTTGCGTCGTTGTGCGAGAGCGATTCGGACAACGTCAGTTGCGACGTTGTTTTGTCGAGCGAATGGGCGTATTTCCCTCCGAAGAAACCCAGCTCGATCGGGGTGCACTATCCGGTCGCGTGGCTTGGGCAAGCCTATTTTACGTTCCTGCTTGCGTGGTATGTACTGGTCGGTCGGACGAGTCGTGATCGGCTGGTTTGGCATCTCCTGCCGCTGGGGTTGAACACGGTCGGGGTGCTCGGTTCGGTCTGGTTTGTCTATATCATGAAGACACAAATCGGGGTGTGGTGTCCGCTTTGTCTGATGTCGCATGGCGCGAATGTGTTGTTGCTCGTCAGTTCTGTTTTGCTTTGGCCTCGAAAACCGTTGAAAACAGGTGATGAACAGATTGCAACTGCGGCGACTCGTGTGGGTGGTTATCCATCCGGACGGCTTGCGATCGCGACGATCCTGTTGGCCTGGGCGATGGGCGTCATTCAACTGAACGGCATGACGAGTGGATCGCTCAAGGCGCAAAACAACCGGCTGACCAAACACCTGAAAGACATTCAGAAAAACGTTGAGGGGCTGGTCGGGCTTCACGCGGCGGGCAAACGACAGGAGATTCGAATTCGTGGGGATGATCCGTCACGATTTGGGGCGGCACACAACCCAGCCATTGTTGAGTGGAGTGATTTTCAGTGTCCGGGTTGTCGGAGATTTGCGGAACAGTTTGATGCGACGTTCGCGGGGTATTTCGATGGGGCGATGCGGTTGGTTTTCAAACACTATCCTCTCGATCCTGCCTGTAATCCGTATGTGAGTCGGGCGATTCATGGCGATGCCTGCGAGATGGCGAGGATGGCGGAGGCGGCGAGATTGGTCGGTGGTGATGATGCGTTTTGGAAGGCGCACGATATCCTGTTTGCCGCGCAGAAATCGCCGGACGAGCGAACGACGGCTGTCGTGGTAGAGAAGCTTGGCCTGGACCTGGAGGCCTTCACCGCGGCGATGGGGTCAGGTGATGTGACCAGACGCATTCGTGAAGACATCGAGCAGGCCCATGAATTGGGTGTGACGGGGACACCTTCCATTTTCCTCGACGGTCGGAGGGTGGACTCGCTGACGCGCGGCGTGTCGGGATTCTGGCAGAGCATGGGTCGCGCGTACCAACGTGCACGAGCGATGAACGCCACACGCCGGAAAGCGGCTACTCCAGATACCCAAGGTCCGCCAATCGCTCCGTAAGAATACGCTGTTCCTCCTCCGAAAAAGCTTCGGTGGCAGAATCTTCGGGCGAGACCACCACGGCAGGTTCGGTTTCGGTTTTGATGGGTGGATCGAACAACTCCGTCAGAACCCTGCCTTCCATATCGTCTGGAACGCGCAAACCCAGCATGGCTAGCAACGTCGGTGTCGAGTCGATGATGTTCGCACGCATCGTCCTGCCGTGAACAATACCGCTGCCACCGGCGGCGAACATGCCGTCCAACCGGTGCGTGCCCTCGATCTTTCGCCAGGGAAGCCAGCGAACCGGCGACGCGCCCCGGATTTTTCGCACGACCGACAACCCGTCGGCGGGAGCGAGCAGCAAATCGGGCATCCAGACCTGCTCCTCACGCGAGCAGCCATACAATTCCTCCGGCTTGAGCACCTCGGGAAACAGATTGAACGTGCCACGACCGGGCCAATCCGATTTGACGGCGAGCAGTTGGTCGCGAAGTTCGTCGCGCAGGGATTCGTAATCGCCCGGTTCGACGATGCCGTCGGGCTGCCTGCCTTTCAGATTCAGATACAAAAACCCGTACATGCCCGCGTGCATGACGCAGGCGCGGGTTTGGGAAAAATCAACCGCAAGGTCGTCGTCTATCTGATATTGATTGTTGAACCGCCCCTTCTTCTTGCGATTGGCACGGCGGAGGATGTGCCGCATTCTCGTTTGCGTTTGGGCTCCGCCATCCTTGATCGCAAGGTATCCCCATTCCTTGAGCAGCAGGTTGGGCTGGGTTTTGCCCTCGAGACTACCGTGGCCATGGTCGGACATGATGAAGACGCCGGCTTCGTTCCTGTCGGCGTATTCAAACAGTTTGCCGAGCGCGACGTCCAGTTCGTCGAATGCTTTTCGGACGACTTCCGTTCGTTTTTCGTGTCCCCTGTTGAAACGCGGATCGAGATATTTCCACGTCTTGTGCTGCAGGTTGTCCACCAGTTTGAACACGACCATCAGCAGGTCCCATCCAAACTGATCCCCGCAGTGCATGGTAACGTCCGCACCCTCATGAAAGCTGTTGGCCATCGCGGCAACGTTTTCCCGGAACAGCGCGTCTCCACCCATCGTCCTGCGTCGCCAATTGGTCTTGAACGTGTATTCAGGCCAACGCTTGAGAATGTCGTCTTTCAATTCGGGCGGATGCGTGAACGAAACGTTCGTGCCGGGGGTCTCGAATCCCGTGATCAGAAACCCATTGACAGGCCTGGGCGGATAGGTCATCGGAACGTTGACCGCACCGACCTTCAATCCCTTGTCACCTGCGATCTGCCACAAACTACGGACGTGCCCGACCGCCTGCGTGCTGTTGAAACTCAGCGTGTTCGTATGCACGTCGTAGCGCTCAAAATCGACAATACCGTGCGTGCCCGGACTCTTGCCGGTCATGAACGTCGTCCACGCAGCCGGTGTGATGGGTGGCCTGGTCGATTCCAACGCACCGGCGACACCGCGCTCGACGAACCGTTTCAGGTTTGGCATCCGCCCGGCGTCCATCAACGGATTGAGCACGTCGAACGTCGCCCCGTCCAATCCTATGACCAACACGCGCTTCGACACCGAGGGCAAATCGCGAACGACACACCCCGTCGATAATTCCGTATCTGTGATATTTTTGTGAATCATGATTGTGGTGTTATTGCAACATCTTGTTCTTGGAGAAGTTCCTGACACACGGACCGGGCAACCACCGGAATTCAACAACGTCGCAGGTGATTATTGACGTTGAACTTCGCCGACCGACCGGGTATTTTTGAACCGACCGTTGCGAATTCATACGTCCCGGCGTGTCATCATCCACGCCCGCACCTTAACAGTACGACCGATCCTACCATGAAGATCATCCGCGAACCATCCGTCTATCTCGTAGGCCGGCAAATCACCGACGACGCCGAAATCGACCGATTTCTGGCAGACCATGACGTCTCCGGTTGGTCAACCGACGCCACGGTGGCCGGCGAAAAACTGTGCGAAATCGCAGGCAGGGTCTGCTACATGAGTTTCGCCAAACCGCGCCCCGGCGGAAACAGTGCCTACCTCGACCGCATCATCGGCGTGCGACACGGCTCCGTGCTGGAACACTGTGTTTTCAACTTCATCATCACCGGCGTGTCGCGATCGAAACCCCCGAAGCACGCGCCAAAATGGAAGAACTCGGTATCATCGCATTCAAAGCCGACTTCACCCTGAAAAACCCCGACATCGCAGCGCAACTGAAAGAATTCAAACGCGCGGGTGTCCCCATGAACATCATCTACTCCGCCAAAGACCCCAACAACCCCATCCTCCTCGACGCCAACCTCACCCTCGAATACCTCATCCAAAAACTAGAACAAGCAGGACCGTCGCTTTACAGATAGTTTTCACTCACTCGCCGGCCTTCAGCGTGAAATAGACCGCGCTAACGATGTTCGCTACCATCCTCGATTAGATTCCTCCGTGTGGAGTGGTGTAGAGAATGTATGAAATAATGCCCCGAATTGAACAGCTCGAATCAATTGCCAACTTGCTGAATCATGGGACAGCATCATCGGCCCGCCTAGCCGTAATCGTCGCAGACAACTTTGCCGAAATCATCATGCAAGACAAGGTTCGACATGAATTCGCGCAGGATCAAGTATTTCGCAAATTCGCGGCTGCCGTCAGTTTTTCAAATCTCCGCTGGCCGATCCCAAAACGCGACAAAGCTTTGGGTGGATTTGATAGTACAGTCAACTTCTTGACAAACGATCTCAAACTGCTCGATCTCGATGACGCCGAGTTTTTCAAGTTCGCCCACTCCGTTAGAAATCGAGCCTACCACGCCGACAAATACCATCGCGACACAATAACCTCGATAGCACGCACATACTTCGGGAAAATCTGCTCCCTGTATCCCAAATTCCGCTTTCCAGGTGTTGCATCTTCGCGCAATGAACGCGAAGCGACGTTCTTGAAACGTCACGCGCTCGCTGACTCGCGTGAGTTGATGGATGGCGCCCTGGAGAAAATCTGCGAACAACTCGCAGCTCCTTACGATTGTGCAACAGAAACCCTCGCACAGGATTTGGCACACAACCTTTCGCGTAGGATCCAGGAGATCCTTGGTACTCAGGAAGAAACTGGATTGCTCGACGCCTTGCTCGATGGTGCAGGCGACACTGACGCTCACAAGGACGACATGCTCAAGCGCATCCAGTTTCGTCATGACTACAAACGCGATCCCAGTTCAACCAACTCCGAGAAAGACTTCAGCAAGTCGATCAAGATGTGGAAATCGCAATTCGCCAAATTTCGGGCCAACGTAAATGTCCGAACACTGCAAAAGTGGGCGAGTTCCGCGACCACAATTGCCCGCGAAACAACTACTGGTAAAGCCTCGCAACGATTTCGGTCCATAGACGAGCAACTGATTCGCATCGAAGGCCTTGTTCACGACGCAGTTGCGGAGCGTGAAGACTGGGTCGACTCTTAAATATGACCCACAATCCCAAGCTCAATTCGTCCGCCGACGGATTCCCAGTCTTCCCAACCACAGGCCTCTAAGGAAGTTAGGCAAAAGTTTGGATTTTTCTCGGATTTCGATTGACGTTCGGGAATTGTTAGCGTATATTGTACCAGACAAACGCCGAACGCATCGCGACACGGACGTCGCGAAACACCTCGGCGGACCGTGGCGACTCCGCATCCGTCGCCGGACAACTTAAACCAGTCATGGACGACGCTATGACAACCAAAACAATCGCACCGTTGTGTGCGTTCGGCCCTGGAGGTGATTACCGGACTGCGTGGCCTCCAGGGTCGAACCGAAACCTGTCGCCATCCGGCAATTTCGGGGAAACCGTCTGGCGAATGGTTCGATCGATTATGGGTCGTTTTCAACCCCCGGACCGGTCGGCCAACACAACGGCAGCGCTAACCAGGAAAGCCCTGCTCAAGGCGCGAGAGCAGAACACGCTTCCAATCCTCGCCATCGGACCCAACGCGCTCGCAAAACTGCAGGAGAAGCTTCAACATGACACGCAATCGAAAGAACAACACAGGACCGAGATTGACACCAAGGCAACTGCAAATCCTCACGCGAATCCGGGACTACCAGCGCAGCCATGGCTATTCCCCGACGATGCAGGAGTTGGCCGACGAACTCGACATCACAAAAGTCACCGTGTTCGAACACGTCGAAGCCCTCATCGCCAAAGACCTCCTGCGTCGCGCAGCGCACAAGGCTCGCTCTTTGGAAGTGACCTCCAACGCGCATTTCCCCGATGAGCGCCCGTCTCTCATCCCCATCGCAGGAAGAATCGCCGCCGGCGTCCCCATCGAAGCCATCGAAAACGCCGACACCGTCGATCTCGAGGACCTTTTCACCACCCGCCACAAACGCTTCATCCTTGAAGTCGAGGGCGAGAGCATGATCGACGAACACATTCGCCCCGGCGACTGGGTCGTCGTGGAACAACGCGACAACCCAGGCAACGGCGACACTGTCGTCGCCCTCCTGCCAAATGGGGACGCAACATTGAAATCGTTTTACAGGGAAACCAACCGCATCCGCCTTCAACCCGCCAACCCGAAGTTCAAACCCATCTACACCAAAGAGGTCGATATCCAGGGCGTCGTCATCGGCGTTATCCGAAAATATTGAATCCCGGTTCGCGTACCGGATTAGCCGCCTTGTGAAGGCATGACGGTTATGTCTTGAATTGTCCGACCAGTGTTTGAAGTTCGCGGGCGAGCGTGTCCAGCTCTTTCACTGTCTTGCTGGATCGGGAAAGGCTTGCAACAGAACGCTCCGCCGCCTGATTGATATCGTGGACACCGGTGCTGACCTGGTCGCTGAATCCGGCGGACTCGTCGATTTGTTGTGACACAAACGAAACCGACGTGGAGCCATCCTGGACGCGATTCGAGATTTCCTTTGCAACCGCGCTTTGTTCCTCGACGGCGGCTGCGATCGTTCTGGAGGCTTCTGTCACGCTTTGTATTCCATCGTTGATTTCCGAGATTCCCGTGACCGCGTCTCCGGTGGATTCCTGAATTCCATGGATCTTGTCCCGGATCGTGTGCGTCGCGTTGGCGGTCTGTTTGGCCAGTTCCTTGACCTCGGTTGCAACCACGCCGAAACCTTTTCCAGCTTCGCCGGCTCGGGCGGCTTCGATCGTCGCGTTGAGGGCCAGCAGGTTGTCTGGTCGGCGATATCCTGGATCATTTCGATCACCGTTTGGATTTCCTCCGACGAGGCCCGAAGCGTTTCGAGTCGCTGCTTTGACGCGTCGGCTTTCTGGAGCGTTTCACTGGCGGTTTGCGCAACGTTTGATGTGTTTTTCGCAATTTCGTGGATGCTGGTGGTCACTTCGTTTGCAGCATTCGCAAGACCGTCGAGTGACGTGGAAACCTCATCTGGGGATTCGTTGAGCGCCTGAACACGTTCGTGCATGTTGCGCGCCGCCTCGGCCATTTGTTCTGTTTTTCTTGTTGTTTCATTGGTGTTGGTGGTCAGTTCCTCTGATGCTGATGTCAAATCCGATGAAACGGAAACGAGTCTTGTCGTATCGGAATGAACACGGCTGACGATGTTCTGGATTCGTTCGACGAACTTGTTGAAATATTGCGCCAGCTCACCCATTTCATCCTTTGAGTTGATATCGAGTCGCTGGGTGAGGTCGGCTTCTCCCTCGGAAATTTCCCTGAGCCTGCTGGTTACCGCGCCGAGACGTGTTGACAGGGATCTGCCGCCGATGAGTCCCAGCACGATCGCGAATATGAATCCACCAACAATTGCGAGGATCAGGTTTCGATTTGTGGCTGCCCTTGTCTCGGACAACTGTTGGCCTATCGCTTCCGCGCGAGCGAGCGGGACTGTTGTGACAACAGCACCCATCACGTCACCCAGCTCAAACACCTTCGGGGAGGCAGCGCCTCTTTGGGCAAGAATCTCCGGGGAGGCTTCAAGTTTGTTATGACACGAGACACAGGCTGGCGCGCTGGCGAGGTCGGCGGTCATGATCTTCATCACGGGCACACCGTTCTCGACCGATCGAAACGAGAAAGGTTTGTACTTTGCAGCCCGGTTGCCGGGTTCGACGGATTGCAGGTCTTTCTCCTGCGTGAGCAGACTCTCCCAGCCTTTTTGTTCAAAATCCGTCGTGATTCCCTGTTCCCTGTTGAGGTTCCAGCCACTGCGTAATACGAAGGTGGTTCCCTCATCGCCGACGGTGCTTTTCAGTTTTTCGGCGATGCCGGTAACAAATACGGCGGGTAGTGGTGCCTCGCCTTCCCCCGGGTGTTGCGAGAATTTGACACCGTGAGGTTTGAGTGCGGCGACGATCTGTCTGGTGTAGGTGGATCGCGTGGCAACCACCTGCCGGGCTGCGCCGACGCCCATGGCGACGGCCTGCATTTCGACGAGTTCGTCCTGCTTTTGTGCGAACTTCTCGTCGGAGTATTTCCAAGCAATCAGCGTACCCACGCCGACAAACAAGACACCGACGATGGAGAACACTGCGAATCGCGTACCGATTTTCATACGACCAGCCCTGCTGAAATGGTAAAACTCCGGAGACCGGAACCAGTGTGACTATTGAAAAATTCCCAACCCATTCCCAA
Source organism: Phycisphaerae bacterium (assembly GCA_029260165.1). Lineage (GTDB taxonomy): Bacteria > Planctomycetota > Phycisphaerae > UBA1845 > UBA1845 > OFTM371. The sequence goes on from JAJDDT010000054.1 coordinate 13,225, forward strand.
GATCGTCAATCGCCGCCGCCCGGTTTATTTTTTTCTTTGAGTCAGTCTGTTCCAGAATAATCGCGCGTGGACTTCAGGGATGGGAAATCGCGTTTTTTGGGGTCCTTCGTTTGAATCGCGGTGTCACGACTGCGAGACGGTCCTGTCACGAACCCTGATGGTTCGATTGTCGCTGACGTTTTTCCCATACTTCCTCGGCTTCCGGGCGTCTTATATAGATGGGGATCAGTTCGTTGGGGTTGTCGAAATCGTTTCGCACTGCGCGGGCGGCGCCCAACTGGTAAATGATCTTGGCGCGGGCGCGGGAGGTTTCGGGGTCGAGGATGGGCAGACGGCTGCGGTCGATGACGGTTTGGTGGTAGGGGATGCCTTCGCCGAGGATGGCACACGGTCGCGGGATTGACGCCAGGAATTGATCGGGATCGCGTTCGGCGGGAGGTTCGATGGCGACGTACCTGTCGTTTTCGCGTTGGTAGGCAGTGGCGAAGACGGCTTTTCGTTTGGCGTCGAGGATGACGCCGACGTGGTCGGGCGGATCGTCCGTGCGCAGGGCGTTTTGAGCGATGGCATCGAGGGTCGGGACGCGGATCGTCTTCGCACCGGTGGACCACGCGAGGGTGCGTGCGGCTGTGATGCCGATGCGCAGACCTGTGAAGCTGCCGGGGCCTCCTGAGACGAAGACGGCGTCGAGATCGGCGGGGGCGAGATTTGATTCCGTGCACAGGCGATCGATGGTGGGGAGCAGTTCGACGGCGTGGTTGAGGTCGGTCTGGAAGACGGCGGCGTGGTGGATGTTGGGGCCTGTTCCGATGCAGACGCTGCCGACACGTCCCGAGGTTTCGATGGCGAGGTAGTGTTTTCCGGTTGTCATGGCGGGGGCATTTTATGGTGCGTTGTGTCGATCGAAAACCTGCGGTCCGCTTTGCTTCTGGTGGAATGGTATGCCGATGGTGACGGCAGGTGCGAGCACCTGCCCTACGTCAACTATTCCCGTCGTTGGGCACCAGTGTGCGAATCGGATTCCTTGCTTGTTTCGCTGCCCAGCTTCCCCGCGACCTGGAGCGCAACAATCTGCCCCGACATGACGCCACCGTATTCCGCGCCGAACCATGTGCCGCCGTAGAAATCGCCGTCGATCATGACGTGTGCGGCGTACGTCCCCAATCCCGGAAGGTTCATTTTGTCGAGCGTGATGATCGGCAGCTCCTCGGCCCACACGACGCGAACCGGCACCGGTAGCGTCACATCCTTGTCACCATATTGGACACGGGCATGGACAAGCCAATAGTCGTTGGCGAGTTTGGTCACCTTGCTGATTGTGTATTGATCCGTCTGTGGCTCACTCAGCTTCGCACCCGACGGTTTTCCGTCGGTCCTGGTCATCTGCCAACTGCCTCGCAGGACAGCGTTCGTCAGTTTCCGGCGGAACGCCTCCTCGAGCGCGGGCTTGTCGATGGTTTTCTTTTTCGGTGGCGCGTGTTTGACTGGTTCGGATTTGCCCTCGCCAGCCAACGCGACAAGACCACCGAGCACCGTACAGAGGATCAGAACGCGCGGAAAAACAGACATGGAATCGCTCCCTTGTTTTGGCTTGCCTGACGGTTTGAATAACCGCTTGTTGGGGAAATGCCAAGCTTGAGCAGGATGGGAGGGTGCATGACAGAATCGGCGGGTACGATCGTGGTGTTTTACAGGTGCCCATTCTGTAGCGTCGCCCCTTGCGGGCGTCGCGATTGCAAGCGGACGTCGTTTCGCGTTCCCGCCACCCACGAGGGGTGACGCTACATCGATCGATGGCGCGTCGCCGAAACGGTCATGCACCCGGATGGGATGCTATTGCCGGGGATGGAAGCGCCGATGCACTTCCTTGAGCTTTTTGGGGTCCACATGCAGATACACCTGCGTCGTGGATGGACTGGAGTGTCCCAGTAATTCCTGAACGACGCGAAGGTCGGCTCCGCCATCGAGCATGTGCGTGGCGAAACAATGTCGCAGGGTGTGCGTCGAGAATTTTTCAGCGATCCCGGCTGCCCTGGCATACTTTTTCACGAGCCGCCAGATGTTCGTTCGATCCAACACCCTGCCCGTGCGCGACAGAAAGACAGCCGAGTCGGATTCCTCGTTCTGCAACGCGGGTCGAAGATGGGCCAGATAATCCGACAACGCCCTGATCGCATCGCGACCGATCGGCACGATGCGTTCCTTGCTTCCCTTGCCCATGCAACGAAGATACCCGACGCGAATGTTCAGGGCACCCAACGTCGCAGTGGCTACCTCCGACGCACGCATTCCGGTCGCGTACAACAGCTCCAATAGCGCCTTGTCACGCAGGTAGAATTCATCGGAAGGATCCGGTGCCTTGAGCAGCGCATCGATTTGCGAGATGGACACCGACCTGGGCAGCAACTGTGGGCGCCTCGGCAACTCGATCAGTACAGCCAGGTCGCGACGCAGCATACCACCCGAATGCTGAAACCGGAGGAACATCTTGATGGCAGCCAATCGCCGGGCAATGGACGACGTCGCCAAACCGCGGCGATGCAGGTTGATCAAATGTCCCTGAATGTCGTCGATATCCAGAGCGACACGCCATTCTCCGTCTGGAGCAACATCATCCCAAAACGCGCAAAGGTCCGTCGAATACGCAGCCACCGTTGAACCAGCCAACCCGCACTCAACGAAGAGATAATCCAGGAACCGCTTGACGGGTCTGGTGGGTGTTGGTCTTGACCGGCTAACAGTCACTGGGTTTTGAGCGATGAGTGTCATTTGTGTTACCAGGGGAGCGGTTGACCCAACCCATTGCGTCGTTGCATGGAAACCCACTGTAATGAATTTCAATGGCTGGTCAATAGAATTACGCGCGTGTGGTTTTCGTATCGGACGCTCGTTTCTTTGGAGCGAAGACCGCATTGACTCGTGCCAAAAACTTATCGGGCGTTGGCAGATCATTCGCGTTGAGAAACAGCATGCGCGTAGTCTTTTGTTTCATAAGGAAATGCGCAACGAGCCAGACGTGTTCGCTGCGAATCTGGTTCGGGATATCGGACGTTAAAGCTCCCCGCCTTGCGCGTTCAAACCACGGTTCAACGTGATCACAAATTTCCCTGACACGCACCGCATCACCACGTTCGATAACCCCCTTGTCCACGAAGAACGGCACGACTCTGCTTCGCGTCGGCCCGCGCTGCATGACAAGGTATTTGAAATTCTCGAACGTTACGCCATAACGTCCGGGCGCTTTCGCAAGCGTGTTGGCTTGTCCAACAATTTCACGACAGCGCGCTGCTGCAACGTAGTCACGCGCTGCAGCCGCCTTGTTCATGTCGCAAGTCGTACGATCAATGAACGGCGCAACATCACCCGTCGCAAAACGGGCGGAAGCAGCCATCATCTCGCGATAACGATCCAATGAAATCGAACCATTGCATGGCGCGGGGCATCGTCCCATCTCGTGGTAAACGCAAGGCTGACCGTGGGGCAATTTCTCAAGAATGCTGTAGTCGCGACACAGCTCAAACAAGTGCTCAAGGTCAGCCACGAATTCTGTCGCACGTCCACGGCGATTAAACGGACCGACATTGAGAATCGAAGGCTCGACCACGGACGTCACGCGCCATTTCGGGAGCGGCTGCTTCAAATCAAGCACCGCGAACCAGGCTGGTCCGAACCGGATCATGCTGCGGTAGTCGTTCGGTCGAAGACTCCGCATCACCGACAGATAGACGAGGTCCGCCTCGAATGTCGAGTAGGCAGGTGTCCACCAGAGTTTGCGCACGATATCACACAACTGAGCACGCGGCGAACGTGTTTCGTCAGAGGTCGTCAACCTGTATCTGACCGATTGTCGAATGTTCTGTGACGCGAGCGTGATGATTGGCTCATCATCACCGGTCGAATACGTGAACACACCACCGTGACTCGGAACAGCCTTGAAATCAAAATCCGGAATGTCGTCAGACAGATCCAGGAACGACGCATGAACGGCAGCCAGTCCCGACGCTGATTTCGGTTCGTATCCGGATGGTTTTCGCGTCCCCACGACGGCGTCAGTCTATTCATCAGCCATTTCGACCGCAACCGCCGCCCGGTTGCGTCCCCTCAAGCAACACCGTAGAATCCGGTTTCTGCTCCGACAGGGCGAAAGCGCTGGCCAAGGCCCGGGACGGACAAAACATGATCGACCAGCAGGGGCCGTAGTTCAGTTGGGAGAACGCTTGCATGGCATGCAAGAGGTCAGGGGTTCGAGTCCCCTCGGCTCCATTATCACCCATCAGAAAAAATTTTTCTCGACAAGCCTAATCTGACGGATTGGCAGGTTCGGGCATGGAATCTGCCAGTTCACAAATGGCATCGTAGAACTCGTCGCGGTCCATGCCGAGCAACGTCGATCCGAAAAGCTCCGCCTCCTCGTGTGAAGCGACATCGCCATAGTTGATTCGCACAATCTGGTACGCAATCAACATGGGCAGCGCCTCGGGACGACTCGAAAAGCATGGGTGAATATGGAGCGTGAACCCCTCGCCGGGCTGCCGGCCCCTCGGTTCGGGGAAGGCAAATTCGCCGGGGTTGAGAAGTCGATCGTCGAATACCAACGTCACGGGGTACCGAACAATCTCGCGATCCTCGATAATTCTCAGAATGGCCGCGTGGTCAATTTGTGGACCATACCGCTGGCGCGCCGTCGCAGCCACCGCGAGGATATGGTCGCGCAATGCGATCGCGCCATCGCGAACGGTGGGTTTGTGCTTACGGAATCGCCTGGCCATGACACGCTTTCGATTACGCCTGAATCACTTTTTATACCGTTCGCGGAACTCCTTCGCCGCTTTCGCGCGTCGTTCGCGTTCCTTGTCGTCCATGCGGTTTGTGTACCAGAGGTGCTCGGGTGCGTCGAGAACTTCAGTGATCTTGGCCTGAAGCGCCTCGGCAGCCTTCTTCTTTTCCGGATCGTTCGCGTGCAGGTTGGATTCGACAAGTTCCTCAAGCTCGGGAATGTATTCGGTGTAAAAGTGCTTTGCGATTTCGTACGTTCCATGCCAGTGTGTGTAATCGGGACCCATCATGGACGCACCATGACGCGCACGTCGTCCTTCGTGGTGCCAGATCTCAAACCATGTAAAGTCGATCTTGTTCGAGAATTTGGCGGGTTTGAGGAGCGGTTTGGCGGCTGCGTAGAGTGCGGCACCGGGTTTGGCGAACTTATTATTGTACAGCTCGATAAGTTCATCATACTGTACATAAAAATTATGAACCCAGTTCGGGCTGTGGCAGTTATGACAAACGTTCTTCATGTTCTCGCGTCGCACCTGCCAAGGCACGTCTTTTCCCGGCAGGCCCATCTTCGCATCCGATACTTCCGGGCGAATAGAAACAACCGGGCGATTGTTCCAACTGATTCGCATACCAACATCATGCGTTACCGGCTGATCCTTCGTGGCTGACATGTGGCAGGTTGCACAAGTGGGCGCCGCCCAATAGTCCTCACCGACGACCCATTTGTTATTCTCCAGATTCATCTTGTGAATGTTTGCAAAAAAGGCGATTCCGTGCTTGGATTCCTCATATATTTCCTTCTGTGGGTGGTCCGGTCCCATATGACATTTGCCGCAGGTACTGGGATGCCGTGCCTGTGCCGCCGAAAACTCGTGACGCGTATGACACGCCGCACACGCCCCTTCGGAACCGTCGGGATTAAGACGACCAATGCCGCTGTTGGGCCAGGTCGCGGGATCGAGTTCGCCGTCGGCAAGCACTTTCACCTGGGATCCGTGACATTGCCAGCAGCCCAGGACGGCTGAAGCGGCGTTGCCATCGGGAAATCCCGGACTGACGAAACTGCGGTTGCCCTCGACGACCTCAGCCAGGATGTTGTCCAGCGACCCGAGAATACGTCCGGCTTTGGCGTGATGGGAATGCACGAATTCCCGAACTTCACGGCTGTGACATCTGGCGCAGTCTTTGGGACTGACGATGGTGGCAATCGTGTAACTGAAGTGCTCGAACGCATCGACGTCGTCCTCCTCGGCTCCGTGACATTCAAAACAACCGATGTTGGCGCGATAGTGTTTGCTTTCGCCCCATTGTTGGTACAGACCGCGACTCTCGCGTTTGTGACATTCGACGCACTCTTTGCTTGCCTTGCTGATCTCCGGCAAACCAATCGCCTGCGCCATTGCGGAAAGCGGCATGATTATTGTCATGCCGGCCACGAGTGTTCTTGTTTGCAACATCGATCGTAGAAGACTCTGGAATACCGTCATTATTGATCTCCTCATCAGCGAGTCGGTGCCGTGGCGGAAACGCCCTGCGGCTTGATGTCATCGTCGGCGGTCACCCGCCCGGTTAATACGGGAACGGAAATGCGTACGAAAATAGTATACAGGAGCAGGCCAAATGCCCAGATACCCAGGCACACCAGTGTCTCATTCAAAGTCGGTTGATACTCGACAAGTTCACCCAGCGGGGACGGAATGAACGCGGGAATAACCAACCCCATCCCCTTTTCGATCCAGATGCCAATGATCAAAAAGACGCAAGCGACATTCATGAAACGCAGGCTCTTGGTGAACGGAAGATAGAGAATCACCAACGCAATCGTGTTCAGCACGATCGCGGTCCATATCCAGGGCACCAGCCCGTGATGGCCATGCAAACCGAGATACAAATACTTTGTGGACACAATGTGTGCGGAGTCGGCGTAGAATTCGGTGAACAATTCGCAGACGAACAGGAACATGTTGACGGTCATCGCAACCGTGACAATGTTGCGCAACAGCTTCAGCGCGTCATCACTCACATGGTATCCGGCAAAACGCCGGATCATCTGCAACGTGATGATGATGAAAGCGGGTCCCGCGGCAAATGCCGACGCCAGAAACCGGGGTGCGATGATCGCGGTATTCCAAAACGGCCGCCCTCCCAATCCAACGAACAGAAAGGCGGTGACTGTGTGAATACTGATCGCCCAACCGATGGCGACAAAGACAAATGGAATATAGAACCGTGGACTGGGCTTCACCTTCCGGTAAGCACAGTAAATCAGGTATCCACAAATATGCAGGTTCAGCAGGAGGTAGCCGCCAAGGGCGACCACGTCCCAGGTGAGCATGGACATGGGAAAATTGAACCGCCAAAACATATGCATGAATCTGTCGGGTCTTCCGAGGTCCACCTGCACAAACAACAAACACATCGTGATTGACGCAACAGCGAACAGCTCACCAAAAATAACCAAATCGTGCAACTCATGTCGCCGGTAAATATAAACAGGGATAACCACCATCACCGCCGCGGCTGCCATGCCCACGAGGTAAACGAAATTCGCAATATATAGACCCCAGGAAACGTGATCGGTCATTCCGGTCGTGACCAGGCCGTGGACGAGCTGCTTCGCATAGGCGTTGACGCCGAGCAACACAAAAACGGTGAGCATGAGCATCCACGCATGGTATCGCCAATCACCCACGAAGCTCAGCCGAAAGCACCGCCAGAGAAAACGCAGATACAGTTTCATGCGTGATCACCTCCCGGGATCACAGGAGAAGACATCCCATGCTCATTGCGCGGATAGTCTTCATCGAAGTAATAGAAGAAACGCGGCAGGGTGCCAACCTCCTGCTTCAGCACGAAGACGTGCTTGTTCCTGAGGATTTGCGAAACCTCGCTCTCCGGATCGAGAACGTTTCCAAACTTTCGCGCGCCGACCGGGCATACCTCGAGACACGCAGGCATGCGACCTTCACGCGTGCGCTGCAGACAAAAATGGCATTTCTCCATCACACCCTTCTTGCGAGGCCGATTGGAAAGATAGGCCATGTCCGGATTGATCTTGTCGCGGGGAATTTGCGGTTCGGCGTAGTTGAATCGTCGCGCCCAATAGGGACAAGCTGCCTCGCAATACCGACAGCCGATGCACCAGTCGTAATCGATCACAACAATACCGTCCTGTTCCTTCCAGGTGGCTTCCACCGGGCAGACCTTGACGCATGGCGGGTTGGCACACTGATGACACTGAACCGGCATGTAATAGTGATCGGGATCGGGAACCGTCGGATGATCGTAGTCGTGACGCCCCTGCTCGAGGTCAATACTGCCCCTGGGCATTTCGAGCACGCGGATGTACTGAATCTCAGGCGACCGGCTCGTGTTGTTTTCCTGTGCACAGGCGTGCACGCATCGCCGACACCCGATACACCGCCCCAGATGCAGGGCGTACACAAATTCCACCCCGTCGTTCGCCTTGATATCCCGTAATTCAGGCCGAACCGCGTAGCGTTGCTCAACCTCCACACGAATCCGATCGAGGACCGCCTCCATGTCCTCCGGGGTCATTTCCTTGTAGTGCTTCTGAAGAAACTTCTCGATCGTGAAGTCTTCGGTGTCCAGAAAACGAAGCGGACTAAGCGCAGCTCCCAGTGCAGCCACACCGCCAGCCGCTCCGAGGCTGCCACGCAGAAAACTCCGACGCGAAAGCTTGTCACGCTTGCCGCATTCTTCAGTTGGCTGTTGATCCGCAGGATTCATCCCTCATCCTCCAGTTCCTCGTCCGAATCCGCCTCGTCATCGGTCGGTCGGTTGACCGAATCCCCATTGGCACGATCCCAGGCAGTATGATCCCGGATTGCACGACGGAGCGGATCGCGCAACCCGTCGTCGTGTTTGTCGGGTTCGTTCTCTCGGTGGACGATGTGGTCACGCCCCATGCGCAGTGTATCAGGCCCGGGCAACGGCACCACCGGATCCATGGCGGGAACACGCGGATTGTGGGGGTCGTGACATTCGGTGCACCGGAGGCGACGCGCAACACCGCGTGACGCATCCCAGTAGCCGTTGGTTCGACCGTGGGCACCATGCTGCCAGTCACGATAGGTTGGCCCGTGGCACTTGGCGCAAAGCACCTCCACATCATTGTACCCGATCATCTCACTACCCCGCAGCACGAGCCGATTCCGGTCTTTGGTGTCGTGGCAATTTCGACATTGCTTGTTAATGCCGTGGTTGAGGACGACGTCACTGTGTTGCAGGAGTGCCCGAGGCGGATCGTCGCGCGGGGGGAACATCTGATGGCAATCCTTGCAGGTACGGTCGTATCCGTCGATGTTGATCGTCGGAGGGTCGTGCAGAATTTTTCGCCGCGGAGCGATGGAGAGATGGGCAGGGTCGATCGGGACGACCTGCTTGTCCGGAATGTCGAGCAATTCGGGGCCGACAGCAAACCAAACCGCCAGGCCGAAAAAAAACGGTCCGATCCCGAAGGCGACCCAACCGGGAATGGCTGGCCTGGGACCGGGTTCTGAGCTGTCTGCCGTGTCGGACATCGCTCGATTCCACAAGCAAAAGAGGCCGATTTTGCGACCCGAACAACCGAATCGCGAGGTACCTCTAATTCATCGACCACTTCTCTATAGATGGATAGCATATACGGTCGTGGTTGTAAAGCGCGGTAGCCCGAAAACAGCGGACTTCTGCGCGAATCTGATCACAACACTCTTATTAGTCGGGACGAATCGGGTGTGTGGTTGACCAGAACCATCGATCGGCTTTGGTACACCGAAATGCGCACAAAGCCGATCGAGGGTTTATCTCCGGCTTATCCCGGGCAGGTTCAGATCGTGAACTTACCAACGAGGGACTTGAGATCGTTGGACAGCCTGGACAATTCAACACCAGCCTCCTGCGTCTGAGCAGCATCTTTGGACGCCTGACGGGCACCCTGATCCACACTGGTGATATTATTCGTGATTTCTTTCGCCGCGTCCGCGGATTGCCCCACGCCGCTCGAAACGGTCTCCGCCGCCGTCGCGGTCCTCGCAATATTCTGGGCGATTTCTCTGGTGGTGATGCTCTGCTCCTCCACTGCAGCCGCAATCGTGCGTGACACTTCGTTAACCTTGTCGATCACGTCGCTGATCTGTCCAATGGACGAAACCGCGATGCCCGTCGAATTCTGGATGCCCTCGATCCGCTGACGGATGTCCTCGGTGGCTTCAGCCGTCTGTTTGGCAAGCTCCTTGACCTCGGTTGCAACCACGGCAAACCCCTTCCCGGCATCACCCGCTCGGGCAGCTTCGATCGTGGCATTCAATGCGAGCAGATTGGTCTGCTCGGCGATATCCTGAATCGTTTCGATCACCTTGCCAATCTCGTCCGCGGCTGAACCAAGCTGGCCGATGTTTTCGTTACTGGTCCTGGCGAGACCGGAAGCCTGTTCGGCGACGCCGGCAGCCTGCTCAGCACTCTTGGCAATTTCGCCGACGGTCGCGGTCATTTCCTCTACCGCCGCCGCCACCGTTTTGACGTTTGACGACATCGCTTCGGTAGAGTTGGCCATCGAGCCCATGTTCGCGGACATCTCCTCAGCCGCAGCCGCAACAGACGCCGATTGTTCCGTCGTGGCTTCTGCGCCGCTGGCAAGTTGCGTCGCGGTGGCGGTTAGTTCGCTCGACGATCCTCCCAGTGTTTCAGCATTGGAGGCGAGGTTCTGCATCGTCTTGCGAAGACTGTCCGCCATACCGTTGAGCGCCCTGGCCAATACCCCGATCTCGTCGTTCTGATTGATGTCGACCTGGTGCGTCAGGTCACCCCCGGCAACCGTTTCGGCGAATGCCACGCTCTTGAGAAGAGGCCCGACAATGCCACGCGTGATACAGAATGCGAACAACGAACCAGCCAGCGCAATGACGAGCATGAGTGCGATCGAAGCCTGGTGCGACTCCCTCTTCGCAGCCATCGCGAGGTGTTCGCTTCGCTCCGCAAGCGCCTCGACCGACTGTAAGATCTGCTCCATTCCTTCGGCACAATCGATCAGTATGGCAGCCACGATCAGCTTGTTCTCAACGACTTTCGTCAGAAGACTCTGGTACCTGTCAAGTTCGTGTTCGACCCTGGCGAGAGCAGCCAGGTCTTCCGCCTCTTCGGATTCGTCACTGGCGCAGCGGGGGATCAGTTCCTCGACAGTCTTCAACTCAGCGCGCAGGCTGCCAAGCTCCTGCTCCAACACTCCGACCCGTCCAATCCTGCCATCCAGGAGAAACCCCGCCTCCTCCTTTGAAATCCTGACCGCCAGCAACTCACAATCGAGCAGTTTTTTGGTCAACTCCGTTTGCAACGCAATCTGCGCGTCGGAAGCCCCGTTCGACTGCAATGATACCAAATCAGCCTCGTGCTCATGGACGACATGCCCAAGCTGCTCATCCACCCGTTCACCAAGTGTGTCAAGCTTCGCTTTGTCCTTCCCAATCTCTTGAAATTTCATAGCAAGATCGGCAAAGGACGTCTCATACCGATCGATCAATTCCTGCATTGATGACAAGGTTGCAAGCTCTGTTTCATCGAGGTCGAATGACGTACGGATACTCTTGAAGTCCGTGCCATACTCATCAACCACGGCTGCATGCTCTTTGAGGATTTCTTCGCCATGCGCCTTGTTTTCGAATCCGAACGTGATGAATTCGTATTGCAGTTTACTCATTTCCGACCCCATCACGCTCAACTCCAGGGTGGCCAACGCCATGTCAGACTCCTCGCTGACCTGATCGAGGAAGCGACTGCCAAACCATCCACCCGCCACGCCCAACGCCACGACGACCCCGAAACCCCCGTACATTTTGCGCGAAATGCCCAAGCGGCCCAAAACACCACTCTTGACCGCCAGCCAGCCACCGCCACCGGCAATCGCCAGGCCGATCAATATTTTTGTGACAAGACTCATTCCCTCCGCAGGTAGCGGCATGGAAAGGGCGGCCGTGTGAACCTCGCGGTTGCGTGCCTGATCCAGTCCGGCGAGTCTGACGGGATCGACCAGCGTCACCGGCGCTGCCTGGACCGTCGCGGCAGTGCGTACAGAATCACCGTGCCCACTGTCGTGACTGCCCACAGCCTCATGGCTGGCTGTCGCGCTGGCATCTTTATGTCCACCGTCCTGGGTGCCCTCAGCATGATTGCTGGTTACTGCGTTGGTTTCTTCGTGTTCGCCACCATCGTGCGGTTGATCAACAGCTTGCGCTGGTGGAGTTACCACAACCGGCTCAATTGCATATGCGATTTGGTTTGCATAAAAAACGAACAGGCTGCCACACAAGACCACAAATATCGATTTTCCCTTGGTATTCATCATGACACGCTCCACTTGCACAACGCGCAGCTGTTTCCGCCGCTGGTTTTAGAGATTTGCTACGAATCCTCCTCGCTGCATCGGTGTGAAGCAGCGACACAACACGTCCTGACACGAGCAGTGACCCTTACCTCGACATGAATCCACGGTCGAATTAGCTCCAAGACGACCGAAATAGTGCCTACCCATGGCTGAAAAACCCGTAAATCACTCGACAAAACCCGGTTTTGCACCCTGGCTTTAGTTGATGGAGGGGATGGGCCGGGCCGGCTGCGGAATTTGGGGTTGTTTTGCCATTCATGTCTCACGGTAGAGGTGCCTGGGGAGCGATAACGTGCACCGAGGTGTCCTCGACAGTACTCTCGACGTCGCAGGCACGGGTCTCCTGACGCAGGAATCGGGTCACGACAAGCACGAGCAGGGTCAGCCCCACGGCGAGCCGGCTGCGCACGATGCGGATCATGGGACCGACACCGGGCATCATGATCCGGCGAACCAGGACGCCGGGCATGAAAAAACGGGACACGATAACAAGGGTCACGACAACGCGGGACATGGCGAAGACGGTGGACATCACGCCCACAGACCGGTGACCAACTTCTCCTGCGAAGACGCGACTTTTGCATTGAGTCTGTCGGCTCTTTTGAAGACAATAGGGTGGGATTTTCAACGAGGAGGAAGGAACATGTCGACACGCACACCCATTTTTCGTTCTGTTTCCGCACTCACTATTATCGGATGTTCGATGGCAGCCGCTCAGTGGACGGAGAATTCTGACGAGAATCTCGTCATCGCAAACCGCACCGGCGAACAAACACAGCCCAAAATTCACGTCAACGTTGACGGCAGCGCGTACATCAGTTGGTTTGACAACAATTCGGGCGGATTTGACGTCTATCTGCAGCGGCTGGGCGCCAACGGCGACGCACTTTGGGCGGACGACGGCGTTCTTATCGCCGACCGCGGTTTCAGCTCAACACAAGACTACGATCTCGACGTAGACCCAGCCGGCAACGCTTTTCTGACGTTTCGCGATGATCGCGTCGGGAGCACGCAAATCACGGTGACTCGAATCAATCGGGACGCCGTGCAAACATGGGGCAATGGCGGTGTTCAGGTCACATCAGGCAACAACTTCGTGGCTGCTCCAAAAGTGGCGGTCATGACCAACGGAGACGCGGTTGTTGCATGGACGGACAATGGCGATGTACGCCTCCAAAAACTCAGCCCAACGGGGCAGCCATTGTGGGGCGAGGGCGTGACAGTACCAGCCATTGGTGGCGATAGCACATCGGCGAGCGATCTGGACGCGACAAGTGACGGCGGTGCGATTTTATCGGTGGTTCGTGGGTTCCTCGCACCGAAACATCTGCATGCTCAAAAATTCGATGCGAACGGCAACGCGCTGTGGGGAGAAGTTCCGCCGGCGGTCTTCGATGGCGGATCGCTTCAAACCGCCAACTTTCCACAATTCGTGACCGACGGCGATGGCGGAGCGGTGTTCGCATGGTACAGCGTCGGTCCGCTTCAGTCCCATGCCCAACGGATACTCTCGGACGGATCAGAGGTATTTCCGCACAACGGAATCGAGGTAGCCACCACCGCGCGCAGCCGGACCGCCCCGGACGTTTCATTCAACCGTGCAACCGGCGAGACATTCGTCTTTTGGCGTGAAGAAACCGGCGGCCCATTTCCCGAATTCGGTGTGTTCGGGCAGAAACTCGACCAGACCGGGAATCGAATGTGGACCGACGCGGGCCTCGAGGTAGAAGCACTCAGGACCCTCGAGCTATCACAAATAAGGCAAGTGCAGCGGGGTGATGGAGCCATGGTGTCATGGGTCGAGACGTTGTCGTTCGGCGATCAGCATGTTCACGCATCACGCGTGGATTCCGATGGAGTCCCGGGATGGGGAACTTCAGCAATCGACGTATCGTCCGTGGAATCAGGCAAATCGCGACTGACCGTTGCGGGAGGTCCGTCCGGATCGGGAATTCTGCTGTGGGCAGATGGCCGAAACGATGCCAACGACATCTACATCCAAAACATCGATGCGAGTGGACCGCTGGGGCCAACCTGTTTTGCAGACCTGAACGATGATGGGGTGACGAATCCGGATGATTTTGGAGTACTGGCCGATTGCGTCGCCGCGCAATGCGGAAACGTTGACATCAATGACGACGGTATCACCGACTGGGCGGACGTTCAGATGTTTATGCTTCTGTTTGGTGGTTGCCCGTAGTCGGCTTGAATCTGACCAGAATGGCCATCACCATCGCCAAAACGAGAATAGCCCCACCCTGACGGGACAACGTGGGTACGCAGATGATGTTTGGATCGCGGGGATCGATGAAAACCGGTGGTGCGCAGGTATCCTCGACGTCGATGTCGGCGTTGTTGCAGGCGGACGGAATGAGTTTGCTGCCGTCGGGCTGACCGAACAATGTGCGCGGGTTGTTGGTTCTAAAGCAGATGTCCTCTGTTTCGCAGGTGCCGATCGCCCGAAACCGCAGCCGCGCGATGATGCCCGGCCCCATAGTTGCGTTGGCACATTGACTGAAAATGTCGTCACCGATCGCGACATCAATCGTGCCCGCATCGTCATCCACGTTCAGCATGAGCAGCGTTCCGAAAACCTGCCCACCCGGATTACCGGGAATGTCGGATCCCGGGGTCAGGTCGAAGAATTCGAAATCGAACGGGCTGTAACGCAGGAAAAACTGCGCCGCACAAACGGGTGTGTCGGTCGCGGTGAGTTCGACATCCACCGTGACGATGCTGAACTGACTGAGCTGTACGAATCCGGTGGAAACATCGATCACGCCCGTCGTTGTCAAACACAAACCCGGTGGCTCGACACATTCACACGAGCCGTCAACGTTGCAAACGTCACCGCCCATTGATTGACAAAAAGCATTCGGATCAGCCTCTGCGGTACAATCGAAATGGTCAACCGCCGGTTGCGGTGGGGGGTCGGTGATGTCGGTGTTGAAGATCACGCCGTCGAAACATTGATCGAACGTACAGCGCAAACCATCCCGTCCGTCGGCACCGGTGAGACATTCAGCACAGGAATCGGTGTTTTCATTACACATCGGCAACGCTGCCGTCTCACAGGAGTCGGTACCGGGGCGACAAACCATATCGACACATCGCTCGTCGCCATCGCAAAATCGTTCATCATCGCAATCGGTGTCAATTTCGCAGGGGCATGGATCAGCACATACAACTTCATCAGACCGCGGGATGATGCGAAGTGGTGGAGCACACGTCCCTGCAACCGGTCCGGGACCGAAACATGATGTCGGCAGCACCTTGCTCCCGCCGGTGGCAGCCAGGAGCGTGGGCGGTTGGTTTCCCCGAAAACAGACCCCCCACGATTCACAGGTCCCGCGAACAAGAAACTCAAGGCGTGCGATAACAGCAGGCCCGTGGGTCGCATCATTGCAGCCCGCGTCAAGGGCACCGCCGGCTGCGAAACTTATCGCACCGGTGAAAAACTCAATCTCCGAAATCAGAACCTGTGAAAAAATCGCGCCTTCGGGGTTGCCCGGCAATTCCGCACCGGGCGTGATGCTTTGCAGCACCAGTCCGACCGTATCATATTCCAGGAAGAACTGAGCACCACAAATCGGCAAAACCGACGGTCCGAGGACAACGTCAACGCTGATCGTGGTCCCCTCGACAGGACAGGAAACGCCGGATGGATTTCCGGGAATGTCGTATTCCAGACACAACGTCGGTGCGTCGCCAGCCATCGCCGCCGACCCCGCCGCCGTCATTGCCCACAATACTGCCAGAGCGCAACACCCCAGCCGCTCACCCATGACGTGCCCTCCTCGCGGACAAGCTGCGACATTTCGCACATCCGCATGCCCTTCACCCCGGTATTGTAGCAAGAAACGTTGTCAGGCGGCAAACAAACCGCCCAAAACGTCGAAAGTCCAGGCCCACAATGATGTTACAACCCCTACCGACCAGCCTGGCGATCAAGCCAGTGGCTCATTTCGAGGAATTTGAGGCGGCTTTCCGCTCGATGCCAACTGTCCGAGCCGGTCCACCAGTCGGCGAATCGGTCACTCGCGACAAACGAGGCGTGGCCATCGCGGTACGAGACACTGACACCGGTTCGATGTCTTGTCTTGACGCTGTCAGGCCAAAGCGCGTCACTGGCGATCGTGATTCCGCTGCCAATCCGATCCCAAAGGACGCCGGTGAGCGCCGCCCGACGCTCGTAGCTTGATTCCGTATGGTTGGCAATATTGGAGTTTCCCGGTTGACCCGCCGTCTCCACCCGCGGTGGCCAGGGGTTCAGGGGTGTGTTCCAGGACTGATCGGGATCGCGCTCGCTGGGACAGAAAAAAACGCGCGGATCGCTCAACGCACCAGAAGACCACAACAGACCGAAATTCCGCCAGTCACCGACACGTTCCGGCATGCTCCAGTGGAAAATCTTGTTGCGATGGTAAATCTGCAACCACTGTTGCCCGTGAACGTTCAGCGCGTCAAACGTCTCAGGGCCAAAACCATGGACCTCGATTCGTCGCCAGGAGGTTCCCTGTCTGCGGTAATTGACGTCGATACTCTGCGGCGTCGGGGTGGTCGCGTTGAAGAAATGGGTCAGCGGCGGGCTGTAACGATGGTCAATCGCATAGATTTCCCACGCGTTGCTCAGTCCGCGGAGATGGGCCATGCAAACCGTTCGTTTGGCCTGCTCCCGTGCCCGCTTGAGCGACGGCAGCAGAATCGAGATTAACAGTGCCACAATGGAAACGACTACGAGCAGTTCAATTAGTGTGAACGCCTTGCATCGACGGTGTAACGAATCTGACATGGCAAAGGCCTGTATTCCAACACGACACCGGCTCGCACGGGCAGTAGCACAGCGCACCGCAATGTCTTCATTCTACGCAAGGGTGTGTCTTGATTTCAATGGCGCAGAGGGGATTTGCGATTGTTTAGGATGGGAAAGAATTGCATTGGCCCACAATGACGAATCTTGGCGAGAACGGCGAATCGTCTAAACAACGCCTTCCCTTCGGTCCGCCGGGCAAGGGACTGGGGCAACTGCAACGCAACCAAGGGCTAGTGGTGCTCGCCCGATGCCCCGACAGGCACGTTTGGGTCGTCACCTTCCTGTGGAGAGTTGTTCTCCCGTAAAGAACCGATCTTCGATTCCCGTGCCCGAAGATACATGTCATATAGCTCTGGGGGGTAACCTGCGGGGGGAAGATATTCCGTCGTCACCCCGCGCTTCCCTGTTTCCGAGCCGTTCTCGATTCGTCGCGAAACCACTGGACCTGCCGACATCGCACATCCAACACACACCAACATTCCGCAAACAATACCCATTTTCATCGATTTTTGCATAGCTAACCTCCCTGACTCCATGACAAACAATACGATTTGTACAACAAAGCTCATGCCCCCCCGGCAGTGTCAAGGGTTTTTTGGGGGCGGTAGCGCGAAAAATTTCCAAGTTTGGAACAATACACAAATGTTCCCACTACAACAACGGCTCATACGGGACATGGTTCTCACGCCGCCCGACACCTGTTAGGGTGGCCCACCTCTTTAGAGGTGGGGGACTCGATTGCTGGTTGGGATTCGACTCCCCCACGGCTAAAGCCATGGGCCACCCAACCATCAGGCGACAAGTGACGAAGTACCGGCTTAGCTGATATTGGAACGAAAATTCAATGGATTACCGCGCGGAGGGCAGTGAAATGACAAATGTCGTTCCGTTTCCCGGTGTTGATTCAACCGAGATCGAACCACGATGCTCCTCGATAATCTCGTGACAGAGCGCCAAACCCAATCCGCTGCCACCCGATCCGGGCTGCCCGTTTTTGGTCGAAAAGAATGGATCGAAGATGCGATCGATGACGTCGGCTGGTACCCCCGGGCCGGTATCGGTGAAACGGATGACAACCCGATCGTCGTCGACATTGGCTGACACCGTAATCTGCCCGGACCGCTCCGCCATCGCATCGCGTGCGTTGAGAAACAGATTCACAAAAACAAGTTGGAGCTGCTTCGCGTCTGCCAAAACACGAATGTCAGCCTCAAAGTCACACTTCAGTTGAAGACCGTCTTTTTCGAGATCCCGGCAAAGGGCCTGCGAGGATCCCTCGATAATGTCACCGAGTGGCACTGACCCAAACGCGATCGGCTCGTCTGCGGACATGTTCAGAATGCGCTGTGACATGGTCCGGGCCAACTCCGCCTGCGTCATCGTTATTTCCAACGCCTTGACCATCATCTCGGGGTCTTTTCGATTGAGCGCAAACTGTGCGTAACCCATGATCGGGGTCATGATGTTGTTGAATTCGTGGGCGAGCATCGCCGCGGCGGTGCCAAGGGTTGCCAGTTTTTGAGCGTGACGCAACTGGAGCTTCAATTGCTGCAAATCGCGCTGGAGTTTCTCGAGTTGATCCGAGACGAGCCGCTCAGCCTGCGGGGTGGTTTTGACGGTTTCGATCATGTTGGTTGTGCCATCCGGAGTAAAAGTGTGTGCATACGACACTGTGATCATCGGCCTGTGGATTGAATGGACTTGAAAACGCGTACGACCGGGGACACAGTTTACCCAATCAGCCCAAATAACCTTGACTTCTTATGGCCCCTGTATTGCCGACTGGAACCACGCAAAATCCAGCAGGCTGACGTTTTGATCGGCATTTGAATCGAAGCAGCGGCACCGCGGTGGCGGCTCCGCCATCGGTGAGGAGACGGTCAGGCCAAAACATGCCTGAAACGAACCGAGGTCGAGCAGATCGATCGACAGATCGTGGTTGGCGTCGCCCGGGGTTGGACAGGAGCCGCAGAAATTGGTCCGACCCGGTGTCGGGAGCGCTAAACCGTCGGTGCCGTCGTCCGTGTCCGACAATGCGCAGAAGTCGTCGGGCGAATTCGCGTCGCGTCCGTCACGGCGACGAGCGACACCGTTCGTGGCTGACGATGGATCGCCACCGATCACGACCGCGTTTAGATAGACGCGATCTTCAAATTTCCCCTCGCCATCGACGATGGCCAGCGCGTCAACAATCGTGCCGATCTCGAAAGACGGGTCAACCACGCCGTCATTGTCCACGTCCACGTCCGTACCAGCCGTCACATCAACCGCATTAAACCCGCTGATCAGAGCGTATGTGGCGGATCCGTTTTCCAGGGTGTTGTTTTGGCCGATGACGAGATCTACGTCGGACAGAATCGCGTCACCGAGGACGAGAAACCCGTCGGTGGGGATGGTGACGGATGTCAGCAGGAAGGCGTGGTCGATCCGCCCCTCCTGCCCCACGAGTGTTGTGTCCCCTTCGATTTCGATGAGACCAAAACCGTCCAGCGACATGCCACCGGGGCCGAAGATCTCGATAAACTCGCGATCGTCGATACCCGGGTCGTTGCGGGAGATTTCGTTGATGACGACGGAGGCGAGTGGTCCGCAGTTTTGTGTGTTGCAGCTCGTGCCGTTTCCACGAAACACGCCGCCAAGCGATTCGCAATCGATCACATCCTCAGCCACGCAACCACCTGCCGCGACACAGCATGCACCAATAGGCGGAGATGGACATGCGGGAATTCCGATACAGTTGACCCCGTTTCCGAAATAGAGGCCATTCGCGTCGCCACACTCGTCGGCCGAAACCGAGACGCAGTTGCCACCGGGTAAACAACAGGCACCGGTTGTGCCAGGACAGTCGATGCCGCAGTTGGTTCCATCGCCTTGATAAACGCCACCCTGCCCATCGCATCCGATCCGTTCCAGAGGCCCCAGACAGGTTCCGACGGGCAGACAACATGCACCACGAACAGCGGGAAAGGGCAGTTCGTTAATCAACCCCGGTGTACCATCAGGCCCCAGTCCATCATCGCTCGTAGCCACCCAATCCCCGAAAACGTTGGGCAATCGCTGCAACGACACCTCCGCAGACAAATCCTGATTCGCAGAGACCTGGTCGGTGACACCCATATCGACGAACGTCACACCAGCCGCCGGACCGGCTGCCCCGACAAACGATCCGCCGTACGAAATCGCCTGCACAACGATGTCCTCGAATGGGGGCGTCTCGGCGGGTTTTGTCAGAACGATACCGTTGGGCGCGTCGTTTTTGATCGCATCCACCGTCCACGCCACCTGCAGGACGTTCGGCACCTGTGCGGAACCGACCACAAAATGCTCATCGCCGGGGATGAATCCTGCCAACGGAACCTCGCGATACGGCGAGCGATCGTCGGGGGAACCGTCGTAGAAAATCAGCTTGTGTCCAAAAATTGATTGGCCCGCCGGTCCGTAGAGTTCGACATACTCCCCGACATCGATACCGAGTTGGTTGTAGTCTACCTCGTTGATCACGACGCCCGACGTCGAATCGCACGCCGATTCGCATGTACTCGTTGACGTGGAAAAACTACCCGACGCACGCTGGCAGGTGTAACTGTCCATCGCAAGACAAGCACCGCCGGGCGTACAGCAGTTTCCAATCTGCGGCGCGGGACAATCGGGAATGGCTGAACAAAACACGAGATCGCCCGAATAGTCGCCACCGCGGTCCTCGCAGCCATCCTCGGTGAGCGCCACGCAACGCCCATCCGGAATGCAACATCCACCCTTCGGTTCAGCCACACAGATTTGCTCCGGCTGAAAGTCATCGTTCAGGCCGGCAGGTATAAATCCCGGACTGCCCAATCCCACACCACTGGTTGATGTCCGTATCCCCAGGAAGTTTTTGGGGCCAATATAAGGCCAGACAATGATCGGGTCGTTGGTCCGTTCGTTGAGAGGCTGGCCGAAGAGAAAGGTTTGGTGAACCGCTTGCGAGTCACCCACGCCTGGGTCGGAGGTCCAGAAGTCAGGCGGGAACAGATTCACCGCGTCCAACAGCACATTCGACTCGCCAAACAGGAGCAACCTCGAGCCGCTAAACATGTTTTCAAATTGATCGACCGGAATTCGAATGATATCGTTTTCCAGGAGTTGCCATTCACAGCGAAAATCCTCGTCAGACGTCGGCTTTAGTCCACCCGGCGCGATGATCCGCATGGTCCTCGGTGGCATAACGATCGGACCCGACAGACCAACGAGGTTGTGGGTTGTGTTAACGGTATTGTTGGTGGTCGTGTCAAGTCGCGTGAGCGCGATGTTATCATTTGTATCATTGAATATTTCGACATATTCATAAATCCGTTGGTTCTGCGGGCTTTGCGATGTGCCGGGGCTGTGCATGATCTCGATCATGCACACACATGCCACCAACGGTTGCGGTCTTCGTCGAAATGCGAGCCAGTGAGAAACAGAGTGAAACTGGCGAGATGTCGCGAAAAAAAGGGGGCAAGAAAAGCGGGTGACCGAGAAGGCTTGGCTATCCCGCAGGACACGCTGGGAACTTCCCGGCCACCCAAAACGACGATTTGCCGGGTGGCACGTTGGTGGTCGTCTAGTCGCAGTTCTCACTCATGAAGTCAAGCTCGAACGCCGTGATGTTCAGGCGTTTTTTTGTCATTTCATCCTCAGCCACACGCCACCACACGATCCTCGAATGCGGTGTCTTTCGGCTT
This sequence comes from Phycisphaerae bacterium, assembly GCA_029260165.1. Taxonomy (GTDB): domain Bacteria; phylum Planctomycetota; class Phycisphaerae; order UBA1845; family UBA1845; genus OFTM371. The sequence continues at coordinate 34,898 of JAJDDT010000054.1, forward strand.
GACCTTTCCACGACGAATCGGTAGCGTCGACTTTGACAATTGAGCAAGTCCACCCGGCAAGGTGAAAAGGGCGTATCGCCCTTTTTCTAGACACGTCAATCGCCCCAGTTCCATGGCCAGTGGCCAGATGGGCATGCTTGGCGAACGCTTACCTTGCCGGGTGGCTACGCTGGGACTCATCTGGCCACCCTATCTAACCGGCAGTCCACCCCTCGATTTCGCCAGATTAGTTCCTCCTCATTTGCGAACGTCCACATGCAGCGTTGCATGTGACAAGCGTGGTCTCTGGTTTGAGGAGCGAGCCATGAAGCATTTCAGTATTCTTCTCTCGATTGCAATTCCATTCAGCTTGGCGGGTTGTGCCACGATTGTGAGCGGCACAACAGAGAGCATTTCGATCACCAGCCAACCAAGTGGTGCAAACGTCTTCATCGACGGCAGCACGCATGGAAGAACCCCCATGTCGGTGGAACTAAAACGCAGAAAGGGCCATTCCGTCCGCGTTGAGATGGATGGCTACGAGGCGTTCGAGAGGGCCATCACCACCAAGGCAAACGGTTGGGTCTGGGGCAACATCATTTTCGGCGGAATACCAGGACTGATCGTCGACCTTGCGACCGGTGCGATCCATGATCTCGAACCCAACCACATCATTGCGAATCTGACACCAAACAAGACCAACTCGTCGATGACTGGTTCGCAAGATTGACCAGAAAGGAGTTGGATCGATGAAGAATGTCTTCAGAACTGGCGTCTACTTGCTCGTAACAAGCGTTCTCATTTCGTTTGGGGCATGCAATTTCGTTGTGCGTGAACTGGTCTGCGGATCACGTAGCTCGTGCTTTGACGAAGTCGTTGACTGTGTTCGGTTTGGATCAATCGCGGACTGTCTGGGACTGTAGGAGACGAATGATGTTTCGACGCTTATTGAGTTGGCAGTATCTCATTGTTTTGGCCATTTTTCCGCAAATTTCGCAGTGCGGCTTGGGCCCCGAAAGCCTCATTCTAGAGGACATCGTTCGGGAAGAGGCAGGAATCACGCTCTGCAATGAGTCACTCACCGTATGCATCAGCGAACGCAAGGAGGTCTTACCGTGAAATACCGAAAAATCGTCACCGTGATTTTGGTCCTCGCGTCAGCACTGGCATCTGCGGGTGAAGTAGGTCTGGATTACCAAACTGACGATGAGAGCGTCCGGGAATTGCAACGCAGTATCTTCACTGAGATAGTCGAAGTGTGTTCCAGCCTTGGTGACCGCATCTTGACAATTCACTCGCGGCGTTCATCGAATGATGTCCTTCAGATTCTCGGCGGGTCCTTTCAGGGGACGGCAATCCTTCATTATTTTAGTGGGCTCAAGAGCGAGGTAGACGTGGCGTCCAAGCGAGGCTTTTTTTTCTCAGTGAACCCTGCCATGATTCGTTCAAAGTCAGGCCAACAACTTATTGCTCGAATGCCGCGAGAGCTTGTCCTCACTGAAAGTGACGGACCGTTTGTGAAACATGGCAATCGGCCATCTGAGCCAAAGGACGTTGAATTGGTGCTACACCATTTGGCACAAGCATGGGAATGCTCTGTTGATGAGGCGTCCGAAAGTGTATTCGCAAACTTTGAGCGGGCAGTGGGAATGCGAGTAATTTGATGTCCATGCGGAAAATGAGAGAAGGCGTGAGACTTAAGGGAGCGGCCGAATCGTATCTCAGCCTCAGCGAAACATTTTTAAGGTTTGGCGGGAACCGATTTGTTATGGGAGAAAGGCCAATTATCTTGAAGGATGTCGATCGGGCTACGTATGTACGCGTCGTCGAGATTGCCATCGAGAAGGGACTTGATCCCGGAGAAGTGATCACGGAGGCCCTTAATCGATGGGTCAAGTTCCAAGGCGAACCGTTTCATCTGAAGTCACGCGAATCCCTTCGCGAGGAGGCGAACGCCATCACTTGCTACGCGTTTCGCAACGGCTTTCTTGAGGAATTGCATGCTGGAAATCGATCGAAGCTCTTGGAGGACAAGAGTCTCTCGCGGATTACTGATACCGAGATGAAGAAGCTGATGGTCGAGGCGTCCGACGTCGTCGCCAAGCTTCTGGCGTTGAAAGAAACAAATCCCGATGCGTATTGGAACCAGATTGAGTTCTGCTCACGAACGTATACGAAGGACTGGGACAAGGGTGATGTTTCTCTTTAAGAAGTATACGTCATCTGACGTCGATGAATCGTGCTTAAGAGTTGATCATGCAGCCCACGAAGCGTTTCATCCTCCTGCAATGCCAGTCGTCGCCGTTCCCTGTCCACATCTCGAAGCCGATCCCGCAGTCTACCACGCTCGGGCAGCCGTGGATCGTCATAAACCGGTTCGGGGGTTCTCGTTGGAGGATTTCGGTGCTGAGGTAGCACTCGTGGCGGAGCAGGTTTCGGTGAAGGTTTCCGTGGACGTCGTGAACGCTGTCGATGTGGCTGACGGAACGATTCTGCAACAGAACGAAAAAGTCCACACAAAGATAGGGTTGACTTCATATCCTCACCGATAGTACTCTTGAATACAGGTAGTGGAAGCCTTGATAGGGTTGCGGTTGTGTCGGCGTGAGCAATTGCGGCCGTAATGCAATTTTGGCACTCCCGCTTCTTTTTTGGAGGGTATTTCGTGTGTCGCGTGATTAGTGTCGTCTAATAGGGGCTGGTAAACAGCATGTCTGATCGGTTGGAGTTAAGCTCCCTCAATCTTTCACGAGCTGGTAAGCTCTCCGAGGCGTTCTTGGGCGATCTTGGGGCTTTTTTTTCCCTTGATGCTGAGGGGCGGCGAGTACTCGTAGAATTCGTGGCAAAAAGGGATGCTAGCACCAACAGAGAAGGAATGAAAAATGACCTTCCGGTCATCGGCGATATTTCGCGTGAGGAGTTTGCGGCGGTTGCGGAAATGGTATTCTTCGCCGCCAAAGCAATTGCTTTAGAATCTGTCACATTTGAGGATTTGCACCAGGATCTGGAAAAGCTTGAATATTCCGAGCCTCAACAATCGGATTTCTCGGAGTGTATTCGCCAGTTAATTGACTTGCGACCGCAGATTGGAGCAGAAACGAGGAAAGTGTTAGCGACAAGTGATGTCGTTGATACGCTTACCGGAATTGGTGTGGCAATTGACATGCGTGCCGTATACAAAAAGAATACACTAGAAGATGTCGTGCCAGTTCTCCTTATGCGACTCCGTTTTGACGTACGCGATCAAGTCGTCTGCCAAGTCGATGAAGAATCGTTAGGTCGCTTAATTGATGATCTGAAGAGAATGCGAGATGCTATGGCAGTGGCAAAGCGTCGTATCAGGTTGATGGATGATTGCGATGACGACAAACATGATGACTGAACTAATTCCTGAGGCATACGTTCTTCGCAGAGTTGAAGAATTATGGCGTTTGCGGGAACCATACCCTTCTGCGACGAAAACTATAAATATTAGGCTTCGCTCCAAAAACGGTAAGAGGAAGAAAGAAGCCATGATGCACGGATGCCAGTATTCATCAGATGAAGAAGATGTGGAGAGGGGTAGCGGTAGTGCTTTGCAGCGGTATGAAGAACAAATGCGAAACGAGGACTGCTGGTTCAAAGCCAATGTTGATCGCCTGATATCTAAGTATGGACGAGCTTGCGTTTGTATTTTTGAGCAACGAGTTGCATCCGTGGGCAAGAGCGTTGATGATGTTATAGACGAGATGCATAGGAAGGTGGGTGTCGGAAGCTTCTATATTCGCGACTTGGTAGGCGAGGATTCTGGCGATGACGACTTTCCGCTGTTTCCAGCGTTTGCAAATGAAGATGACAAATATGTGGATTAGGAGCACAGCCGGTAGGTCCTTCCCTAGATTTTGTACCTCGTTCTCGTTTGACGGTTCTGCTTGGCATGATCATGTTGGGCTGCTTTCCACGGGAACCCGGTATCTAACCCTTCCAGGTGGGTGTGATGAGGAACCGAAACCGAAGATGACTCCTGGCGGCAAGGTTCTGTTTCTGTGGAATTGTTGGGTGGACCAACTCGATCCATCCTTACCTCCGATTCGACTTGAGCTCGAAGCAATCGCACCCGGCTATAGAGGTCATAGAACGTTTCAGCTTTTGTTCAAAGTTGAGGGAAGGCAATGGGCCAGAAGGCGTATTCCGGTAATATTCTTGGATAGCGATTATTCCAAATATATTACGATAGGGAGCGAATTGCTCTTCGCAAATGGCGGATGCTGCTTTGATGCAAAGGGAAAGAACTTTCGCAGAGAGCTACCTTTGCTTGAGCGGTGGTCTCCATTAAGGCTTTTGTCAAGATAGGTCTTGGAAAAATTCCAATCACGCATTGTCGCACATCATACACTATGGGGAACTTGTCGAAGACAGTAGGCAAGCCAACAAGGATGTTCTTCTCGAAGCAATGCTCCTGATTAAGATCAGGCGGTATCGCTGGACCGACGAAATCACAATCGTGGCTCAAATGGAGCGGCGGCTCCGATGGGGCGAACAGGAATTCGGGGTCGATTCGGGTGAGGTGCGTTCAAGCCTATCGAAGCTTCGGCAACGATTCGATGCATTAGTTCGTGCAGGTGTCCCGGGTCTGAGCAGTGATAGGACTCGTCATATTCCACTGCTTCTCTGAAGATAATCTGAGCGTCGGGAGCTTGCGAATCTCAATCCAGAATGGGAGTCGTTCGGTTGAGTCCCGTCAGCAGTCGATCATTCAGATTTCTCAAAGTTTCGTTCTCCTGCAAAGCCAACCGCCGCCGTTCCTTGTCCACATCGCGGAGTCGATCCCGTAGTTTATCTCGTTCAGGCAGCCTTGGATCATCGTAGACGGGTTCGCGGGGTTCTCTCTGCATGATCTCGGTGTCAAGGTAACATTCCTGCCGTAGAAGGCCGCGACGCAAATTCGCATGCAAGTCCCGAGCGGACTCGATGTGGCTGACCGTCAAGGCCAACTCACGTTCCAGGGCTGAAATTCTACCACTTCGCCCTTGCTTGTTTTCCGCGTGCTTCACAAGATCCCTGGCTTGTTGCTCTAGCTGCTCAGCAAACGTCAGCATTTTCTCTTTCTCGATTATTTTGATTCTTGCCATTTTCAATTCAATGATGGATCATGATTCTGGTCCTGCAGTTCCCAACGGTATTTCCAGTGATCGTTTGCGGGCTGCCAGTTGCTCTTTCTTCCCTTTCGATTCCACATACCAGGAGGTGTCTTGGCAACTTGTCGGGCATTGACCGCTCGCAGCGACGAGCCTGATTCCTCCTTGAGCGTGTAGGTGATGATTTTCTCGTAGCCCATGAGTTGGGCGATGTTCTTCAATCGGGCGAGCAATTTGGAGCAGGCGTTTTTGTAACCCGGAAGAACGCAGACGCGGCGGATTTCAAATGTCTTGCCGTCGTCGAGCATTCGGGCGATTGGCTGGGCACCGATGCCGACGCCGATGAGTTCATCCCCCTTCCGAAGCCCGATCGAAACCTTGTGGGTGACGACCTTGGTGTTGTGCCGATGATGTTCCACGACGAAGGCATTGGCTTCCTTGAGGCTGATCGGGACGATCCTTGATTTTTCGGGCTGGTGAATTCGGGTGGCCAACTACGCGACCTCCCGCAACCGCTTTTCCGCCATCGCGATGTAATCACCCTCGCGTTCAAAGCCGATGAATTTTCGGCCCAAGTTCGCAGAGGCGACGGCAGTTGTACCCGAGCCCATGAACGGATCGACGACAAGATCTCCTTTGTTTGATCCGACCTGGACCAGTCGTTTGATAAATGCGAGTGGCTTTTCGGTTGGGTGGGTTGATTGCTTTTTGCCAATGGCGTACGGAAACACGTTCACGCACTCCTGCTGGGACAGAAAGTTGAACTGCCCCGCCTTGCCCTTGGTGAAATACACGCACAACTCGAACGCATTTCGCCAGTTGTTGCTGTTGAGCTGTGGGAGTGGGTTCTTCTTGATGATCACCAAGTGGTTGCGATAGACGAATCCTCGCTCGATGGCCTTTCCTATCAGCAATCCCTGCTGCTGGAGGGCCGCAAACAGGTAGAGCGATCTTCCGGGTTTCAAGACACGGTAGGCGTGGGTGAGCGTCTGGAGCATCAAGAGTTCATGATCGAATGGATGTAGGGTGTCCCAATGCCCGAACTTTTCGGACGTGCGAACCGGCTTGCCACGGGAGAATGTTCGCCGATGCGGGCTGGCGACGTTGTATGGTGGGTCTGTGATCATGAGATCGACGGAGCTGTCCTTGATCTTGCGGAGACCCTCGATGGCGTCCATGCGGTGAACGGTGTTGATTGCAAGCGTCATCGCCGCACGCTCCAGTCCGCCTGTTGCAGGAGTCGTTGGTAGTGAAGGCTCTCGTCTGTGAGTTGGTAGGCCGGGTGAGGCTGCCCCGGCAATTCGACAGGGCGTACGATTCCGCGACGTCGCATGTCACGAACCACTTCGCGACAGTTGCCGTTACTCATGCGAAGATCGGGATTTTTCTGGAGAGCGGTGCGTTTTATGCGAGGTGGCGGCAATGGCCTCGTGAGTGCCTTGATGACAGACTCACGGTGTCGATTGCAGGTCCAACCATACTGGGGCCAGTTAATCTCGGGAAAATCATGAACGATCGCTTCCAGTGCCTTGTTCGGCCCTCCGGACAACTGAGCGTCCCGGCCCTTATCCGTCAGCCAGTACAACCGATTCTGACGAGATTGAGGATTTAGGCATTTTAGTAAACCGTGCTTGGCGAGGGACCGGACCAGACGACTGGCCTGTGACAGTGATACTTCTAGGCGGCGGGCCAACTGCACGGAGGTCAGGGGCTGTGTGAACTGCTGCAGGGCACGCACGCGGGATTCGTTCTGCGTAGGCAAGCTTGGATTTTTTGTAACCATGTACTACTGAGGCTGATGTCATTTTTATTGTGGGAGCCGAATCGCTCTCTGTTTTTTCTTTCATGTTGTTCACCAAATTGTGGACTGCTCCTGGGAACGACTCCACGAGTAAAAAGCATTGCGGTGGATGCTGGATATCAAATGGGCGGTTAATCGTTTTCACGGCGTTTACCGCAAGGGTTAAATAGGAGCGATGCGTTGTTGATCGATTAGAAAATCATACTCACGATGGACTCGCTTCAAGACTTCCAAAAAAGTGAACCAATTTGTTCTACGCCCTCTAGGGGCTTTGAACAAATAGGTTCCGAAAAACCCAAACCGCAGGCTTACGATACGGCTCGTACCTTAATTAGTCCGAGTACCAAGCCGAGCGGTATGGGATGGAATCGATATGTGACCGCCAAAGCGAAACTCCTGAACGATGAGACGATCTGTTCGGAGAACCGTGACATCTTTCGGCAGTTTCTTGACCATCGGGAGTACAAGCTGAAACGGATCAATGGCTTGGCAAAGCTGGACGCAAACTCGATCAAAACGGTCTACTCCTACGTCACGCGACTTCGGACCGTGAATCGCTGGTTTGACAACAAGCCGTGGGCCGAGTTGACGAAGGACGACATCAAGCAGATTTACGATGCCATCGAAGATGGCCGCATCACAACACTCGATGGCCGACCGTTTCGGGATCGCGAGACACTCTATACGAAAGTGTTGCTGGGCAAGCCGTTCGAGCTGGCCGGTAAGAAGGAAATTGTTCGTGAAGCTCTGGAGTTTCGGGCCAAGCCGAAACCCACCGAAGTGCGATTTATTCGCGAATCCGCCTTTCGCCAGATAGTCGAGTTA
>JAJDDT010000055.1 GCA_029260165.1 Phycisphaerae bacterium
TCACCGGATGGCACAAGACACAAAGCTACTGCGTTGTACATCGAACTGGATCGATGAAGAAGCCTGGAGCGGTCCGGGTTGTGTTCTCGCGTCGGCGCGGAGACGGAAAACCTATGGCATTGGTGACGAATGATCTGACGCTGACGTGAATGCAGCGCGACGGGATGGGACTAGCCCGATACAAATCGCCCGCGAAGAGAAGTACCTAGCGATCGAACAATTACTGTCGCATTATGGTGCACAGTAAGCCTCGACTAACGCAACTCGGGCGCAGTCCATGGGGATGCTCGACTGCGTTGTGTGTGAGTTCCCTTGACTTCGCAGATGCCTGCGGAATGGGGACTCATCGTCATGACGATGACACTGCTTGCGACAGGAACTGTGGTCCTATCCAGGCGGTGGACTGCTGCTACATAAGAAGTTTTGTAGGGCAGGTACTTGCACCTGCCGCAACTGTGGAGGTTACCATATGACTTGGTTCATCGTTGCCATCATCGTTGGAATGGTGATCTTCTCTTGGATCGCCGGTGAAGCAGAGAAACATGGAGGTGCCTCAGCCGAAAATTCCGCACAGGGCGCCGTTTCTCTTGGCTGGATCATTTTGTTCGTATTGGGACTGATTCGGCTATTCGGTTGATAGCGATCGCGCCACATTTTGGAGAATGGCACACGGGCAGCCATGTAGGTCGGGCATTGCCCGACGTTTGTGTCGCGGATGTTGGATCGTCGGGCGATGCCCGACCTACACGTCTATTGCACGGGTTTTTTGATGCGAACGATATGCATTATATGCTTCATATCATGGTCGAAATCGATTATGGCCAATTCGTCGTCAAACCGTGACCATCGAAACCTGTTGCCCATCGAAGAATATCGGATTTCCCTGCTGTGAAGATAGTTGCCGTCCAGATCGACAATTGTCACACTGCCGCGACCTTCCTCCCCATGGTACGGAACTTGCAGAAACGCTATGTATTTACCAGAAGGCGACACCTGGGGGTATTTTCCGATATGGTGATGAGCAGACAGCGACCGTATCAACCTGCCATTAAAATCCACAAGCTCAACAGTGGACACACCGACATTACGCTGACAGACGAAGAGCGAACGACCCGGAATAATTCTCAGTTGTCGGATACGGTTTGCAAATATATGCTTCGGTGGACCTGTTCTTTCAAACGATGCGCCCAGCTCGACACACATGACACGAGCCATCTCACTATTCTCTATGAAATACAACATTTTTCGATCCGGTGAGAACGGTGAAGAGCCGGGGCCCAGACTGTGAACCGAGAAGTCCGACAAGCAAAGTACAAACATCTCGCTCATCTCGTTCCATGCCGTATACCAGAGGCAACCGTGGCCAAGGGTTGCACGTTGAGGACCGCCGAATCCAGCCCACTCTGACCAGCCATGATCAACCTTGACGCGTTTTATCACCTTGTTGTCTGCGATAGAAAAAAGAAGCCACTCACCATCCCCAAAAAGGAGAGCGTGTTTTTCATCCACTAGAAACGGTGAGTGACGCCCGGGTCCCGTAGGCCAAACGGTGATTTTTCGGTTCTCCTCATCCAATCTCCAGCTGAACGCCATTGACCTCCTCGAACGCCTTGCCCCAGGTGTCGTACCAATGATGGTATCACCAAACCAGTCCCATGCGACCGGAATGAAATCTTGATCGGCGAATGAAAGTATCGGGGATAATTCAATGCGAACATCTTCAGCAATTGTTTCACCCACGATCGCTACAGTGCAAGAGAATCCAAGGAAGAATCGTAGCAGTATTTTTGTTTTCATCATCGCCTCCGCCGGAAATTCAATCGCCTGGATCGACGACACGAGCACCACGTTACCCCGCACTGCGCGGGAGCCTTGTGCGGCAGGTGCTTGCACCTGCCGTCACGATCAACCGTAGATCAAAAATGGTCGTCACCAACACCGGCGACATTGATGATACACAACCACCGCGAACCGGCTACTTGCAAACCTCACGCGTCACGCACGTCGCGTAACAACCCGGCGGGAGCGTGAACCGCAATTCAACGAACGGCCCATCACCATCCGACCCCGTCGACGCCTGTGCATCATCGGGGCGAACCCGAAGGGCACGACGCTCCCCCGCGAACTTCATACCATCCTTCGAAAGAAATGCGTCAAGCTCAACACCCGAAGCAGCCAACACCCGATCCTCAACATCCCGCGACGCACCCGTCGGACGTTTCACCCGATGACCGAAAATCGGTCCCGTCGCAGATATCTCAAACCCGTCACAACGAGGCTGCTCAACCGCCGCATCCTCCACGACAAAACACGCCCCGTTCGCATGTTTCATCGCAACATCACCATCATCGATTCGATCCAGACGACCGATCCGATCAGCCAACACCTCATTGAAAAGCTGACTCTGAAACGCCGAAATCATGATGCGTCGCAGATTCAAATCCAGCGCTCGCCAGGCCCGACGCGTGTTCCCACGCGCCTTGATCAGCGCCTGCAAAACGCGATTCTGCTGCCGAGACGTGTAAGGCCAGGCATCCCGCGCCTCCGGAAATTTCCCCTCGTCATACAACGCCCGCGCACGACGAATATCCCCATGATCCGCAGACCCAGGCCTACCCAGCATCGTCGCCATTGCGGAATCAAAATCCCCCAGCAACACGCAACGTCCGATAATCGCGTTGTCACCCCGAATCCCAAATCGCTGCCCACCGAAATAATTCGGCATCCCTCGATCATGCAGCAATTCCATAATCTGCGACGCCCGCGCGCCGTCTGTGTCATGACTGTCGCGAATCCGGATCACAAAACGGTTGCCCCGCAGATGCCCCAGCTTGAGCTTGTTCCCATGTCGAGAGATTTCGAGCACCCTGGCGTTCGGCAAGTCGATCGATTGAACACGCTCCGGGTCGATATGCTCCACGCTAAGCCACTGACGAGTCACGGCCCGTGCGTCTTTCAAACCCGCAAAACCGATGTCACGCGACGGTTTGCCAAGCTGATCCGCCACCTTCCGCGTCAAATCCAACGTCGTCAGACCCGATTTTTCGACGAAAAAATAGACATGCGTCCCCTCGCCACAGGGCTGATACGCGGGAATTTCTTCTACAACGAAATCCTCCGCCCGCTGTTTGATTTCACCCCCAATGCCGGGAATGTCCGCCGTCAGAAAAGGCAGATCGTCAGGATGTGGCGCGTTCCATTCGTTCATCGGCGCAGAGTGTACGGGCAAGCGACCGCCAGGCCAAGATTTCCAAATCGCTGCCCTGCTTACAACTAAAATCGCTCCCGGCTGGTACCGATAACACGAACATGCCGCAAACCAACGAGTTGAGGGATTGGTTGGCGATTGCAACCATATCTGCGAGTTTCCTGGCCTATCTTCTTTATTCGCGGGCGGTTCCGATTTTTCTGAATGAACTGACACGCCTTGTCGGGAAATTGTGACGTGTCGGAAATCGTGCCATTTCAACCCGTGGCGGTCTCGGCCATCCTGGTGATCTGGGCCGTTGGGGTCCGGTGGTCACCCTCTTTGGTGGCGCAAGCAGGCGTGCGACGTTGGGGCAGTTGCCTCGCGATTTCGGCCATTTTGCCGACGGCGATGTTGCTGTTGGCTGTTCAAATCCTTGGCGCGATTTCCCTTTTGACCGATTTTCGATTTGTCCGCCCCTGGTGGATCGCCGCAATATTTACGGCGTTCCTTTACGCGTCACATCTCGCGATGCGACGGCTTGGCGACGACGACAATCTTCGCGAATTGCCCGCGGTTCGCCGGCCTGTCTGGTCCTGGTGCTGGTGCGTTCCTGTTGTCGTGTTGGCTGGGACACATGCGGTATTTCTGATCGATGCTTTGTCGCGATATCCGACCGGGTATGACTCGGTGCATTATCACCTGCCTGCGGCTGTTTCGTGGGTGCAGGACGGGGCGTTGACCCTACCAGCCCACAGCCCCCATTTCGCGCAGGCAGCCAGCGGTGATATTCCAGCGATGCTTTTGCTGGCGGGTGGGTTTGAATGGTTGGTGCCGGTGGTCAACGTTCCATTTGGGTTGCTGACGGCTTTGGTGTTGTTCGAGATTGCGGCATTACTGGGGATTGGCGTGGTCGGGCGATGGATGGTCGCCGGCTTGGTACTGTCGGTGCCGATGGTCATTTATCAGATGTATTCGAATTATGTGGATTTGTTCGCAGCCTCGTTTTGGTTGGCGGGGTTGTTGGCGGTGCTGTGGGCGACGAGGGTTTCGGACCGTCGGCGGCTGTTGGTGTTGGCGGGGTTGGCAGTGGGGATCGCGGCGGGCACGCGGACGACCTATTGGGTCATGGCGATCTTGCTTGGCTGCGTCGTACTCCTGATCGAGTATTGGCCACGCGCTGACGGCGGTCACCGTTGGCGACGCATGATTCACTCCATCTTGATATTCGCAGGCTGCGGAACCGTTTGCATGTGGTTTTGGCCATTGCGTGCGTTCGTCACCATGGGAAACCCGTTGTATCCGCTGTCTCGTGGGGATGGCGTCTGGTTGCATGGCGGAACGCCGTTGAATGATATTTTCGCAGGGTCGCAATCCCTTGCGAGTTTGCCGTTTGGCGAGCGTGTGTTGGCTCTTCTGGCATTGCCCTGGCGGGAATTCAAGTTTGGCAGCGGGTATGGGTATGGTGTCGAGGATGGGACCGGGACCGCCTTTGCGATGTTGGTGCCGCTCGGATTGTTGTTGGCGGCTGGAACCATGTTGCGTCGCAGGAGGCCGGGCGGCGTGCATCGTCGGCGTTGGATGCTGATGGGGTTGGTTGGTGCGGGAATGCTGCTCTATCTGACGCAATTCAGGATGTACACGCGGTATTCGCTGGCCACGATTCTGTTGGCTGTTCCGGTGGCGGTGGTGGGGATGGAATGGTTTGTCCGAACGCGTCCACGGTTGACGGCATGTATGGCAACGATGGCGTTGCTGGTGTCGGGATCGGTCGCGGGGTTGCAACCCGCGCGGGATTTGGCTGGTCGGTTGCGCGACGGGAACTGGGATCGGGCGGGATTCTACCTGACGCCTGATTTTTTTGACGTGATTGCCCCGGGATCGGTGATTTTGAACAGCGAATCAGCGTCGGAGACGATGACCTACGCGTTGGCGGGTCGCTCGTTGAGCAATCGGGTCATCGATCCGGTGCAGTGGAGGCGAATGAAGGTGGACGAGGATGCGGAATCATGGTCGGGACGGCAGGACGTGGACTACGTTTACGCGCGTGGGTTCGGGGACGGTCTGCCGACGGGAATTCCGGACGGGTGGAAACTGGAGTTGATCCTGGACGACTCGGATGCTCCGCTGTCGCCGGGTGGCCCGACGACACGGGTCTATCGGGTGGTGGGAAAAACGGGGTTGTCGCGCGGAGCGGGATTGGTGACCGGGTGCGTGACAGAATCGGCGGGTACGATCGTGGTGTCTTGCAGGTGCCCAATCTGCAGCGTCGCTCCTTGGGTGGCGCGATTGCAAGCGGACATCGTTTCGTGTTCCCGTCACCCACAAGGGGTGACGCTACAACGATCAATGGCGCGCCGCCGAAACGGTCATGCCCCCTTGGTGACCGGCGAATTGCATTCAGTGGCGCTGTCGAACGGGCGATAACCCACTGAAAGGTTCTTTCTTTGCGAATCTGCGAAACCTGACAGGAGTCCATGTGTGAAGCTGACCATTGTCATTCCCGCATTGAATGAAGAAGAGGCTGTTGGCGGCACGATTCGTCGTTGCCAGCGTGCGATCCCGACGATTTGTGAGAATTCGCCGGTGACTGACGTGCAAATCGTGGTAGTGAGCGACGGATCGACGGACCGGACGGCTGACATTGCGCGATCGATTCCGGGCGTCTCGCTGATCGAGTTTGAAAAAAATCGGGGGTACGGTGCTGCCATCAAGGCTGGTTTTGAGGCGGGCGGCGGTGAACTGTTGTCGTTTCTTGATGCGGACGGGACTTGTGATCCGTTGTATTTGGCTGATATGTGTCGTGCGATCGAGGCGGAGCGTGCGGATGTTGTGATTGGCTCGCGGATGGGGCCTGGCTCGCAGATGCCGATGGTGCGGACGATTGGGAACAGGATTTACGCGATGATGCTGGGGGTGTTGTCGCGGAAGCGCGTGTCTGACACAGCCAGCGGGATGCGTGTAATTCGGGCGACGAGTTTGAAGGAACTGTACCCGCTGCCGGATGGTTTGCATTTCACGCCGGCGATGAGCGCGCGCGTGTTGATGGATGAACACCTGCGGATGATCGAGATTCCGATGACGTATTCGGAGCGTGTCGGGCGATCGAAGTTGAGCGTTGTTCGGGATGGGCTGCGGTTTGCACTGACCATCGTCGATGCTGCGCTCGTGGCCCGTCCTTCGCGCATCATTCTGCCGGTGTTTGGGATCCTGGTGTTGGCGACGATTGGGATGATGGTGCATCCTGTGTCGCGGTATTTCGCGGAGGGACATCTTGCGGACTGGATGATCTATCGCGCGGTGGCGGCGCTCTTGAGCGTAACGCTCGGGATGTTGCTGTTGGCGGCGACGGCGGTGGCGGATGAGATTATTGAAATCGCCTTGCCAAGACCGGCTCGCCGCGGCGCATTGCAGCGTTGGATTGGGAAATTATTTGAAACGCGCGTGGCGATGCCGATGATTGCGGGTTGCCTTGGGATCGCGACGGTGCTTTGCGCGTCGGGTTTTTGGCAGTATTTCACGACGGGCGAGGTGTTCATTCACTGGTGGCGTGTGATTGCATCGAGTTCGCTGGTCACGATGGCGTGTATTGTGGCTGTAACGTGGTTGATGCTGCGAATCATGTCGCTCCTCAAGAAACGACAGTCCGCGACCGCGGCGATGTCCGCTATGATTGACGATGGCGTTCCACAAGCAGGCTGGACGATTCAACCGGGATAGAGTGAATGCCTGAATCGACGGTCATTGAACAATTCCGTGTCGGCATTGCTGGTCGGAATCTCACGCAACGAGTCCATCAGACGTTGGTACACAATCGGCGCATCCATGTATTGGCAGATCAATTGAGCCGCGTGATGTCGGTGTCCGGTGATTGGCTGGATGTTGGTTGCGGTGACGGGCAACTTGACCAACTGATCATGCAGAGACGAGACGATGTGCGTATCTGTGGGTTGGATGTGGCTTCCCGTTCGACGGCGAAGATTCCGGTGCGATCGTTTGATGGTTTGTCGATTCCATCTGACGACGAGCATTACGACGGCGTGCTGATTGTGGATGTGCTCCACCACACCGAGCGCGCCAGGGAACTGTTGTCAGAGGTTGTTCGGGTGGCCCGACGACAGGTGATTATCAAGGACGTGGTTGCGGATTCGTGGATCGAACACAAATTGTTGGGGTTCATGGATATTGTCGGCAATCGACCGTATGGCGTACCCTGTCCGTTCACGTTCTTGAACAGCCTGCAATGGTCGGAGCTGCTCGCTTCGTTGGGATTTGCAACGCCGACGTATCATCGCGAATTCCGGCTGTACCCATTCCCCTTCACATATCTATTCGATGGTCGCCTGCATTTTGTGGTGGTTCTTAACAAACAGTTCGATGAATCGCTGAGGATATGACAACCCCAACTTGTGAATTTGACCAGTTTGCAGCGGATTATGAACAGTGCTGCCAACGGGGGTTGGATCTGTCCGGCGAAGACAAAAACTACTTTGCGCAAGGGCGAATCTCGTGGATGCGTTCGTGGTTGGGAAAACATGACGTTGCACCGCCGGAGCGTGTTGTCGATTTTGGTTGCGGTGTTGGCGATGTTTCCAGTTTTCTTGCAGAGATGATTCCGACGGCGAAGGTGATCGGCGTGGACGTCTCGCGCAGGTGTATTGAAAAAGCGGCGCGTCAGTTTTCCTCGGATCGGGTGACGTTTTGTCATGTGGACGAATTAGAACCGGGACACGATCTTGTGCATTGCAACGGGGTGATACACCATGTTCTGCCTGCGAATCGCCCCTCCGTGTTTCAACAGATGACGAGCGCGCTTCGCCCGGGCGGGTTGCTGCTTCTATATGAGAATAACCCATTGAACGTCGGAACACACCTGGTGATGCGACGGATTCCGTTCGATCGCGACGCGCGGATGATCTGGCATCGTGGGGTGATGGGATTGTGTCGGCGGGCGGGGCTTGTGGTGCGTGATGTCGTGTTCCTGTTTTATTTTCCGCGGTTTGCAGCCCGTCTCCGTCCACTTGAGAAATACCTGATGCGGTTGCCTTTTGGTGCGCAGTATGCGGTAGTGGCGGAAAAACCGAACATGCAGACGGGTTGACGCCCGAAACTGCGTGACTAGACTTCAGGGGCGTCGAAGTCCCCGTGGCACAATTGGATAGCGCGTCGGCCTCCGAAGCCGAAGGTTGCAGGTTCAAACCCTGCCGGGGACGTTGCCCCTGACTCTTCTTCCTCCATCACGAATCACGCCCGATCGCTACTCCTCGTGCAGGACCCCGACACCGTCGAATCGGAGGCCATCCGATTCGGTGGACATTGTTACCAACTGCACCGTCTGGTACTTTCGGAGGACTTCGGCGTGCTCGAGCAGGGTCGGATTCGCGGAGGATCCAATCGTCCATCGCATCAGGTAGCCGGGATCCCACCTTGTTGGAAATTGGCTCCCGACGCTCAAATCACCTGACTTGGCAATCGCAGCCTGAGCGTCCATCAGCCGTCGTTGATCCTGATAAATCACACCGCAGGTTTTCTTCGGCACATGTTTGGAGACGGACTTGAAGGTCGGATCGCGGGCCAATCCACTGTCCGACTTCCCCTCGCCGCGTATGTAATTCTCTGCAGCGGTCCGCGATCCGATAAGCATCATCTTGTCTGTGACCGCCACAGACCACCCCGGCGGTAACATCGAATCGTAAACCGTATGCCCCAGAACGTCGGTGGGCATCATCATCCCCTGGGGAATAACGTCTGTCATGATTTTGTTGACCGCCTCGCGCGACTTGTGACCCAATCCCAAATAACTTTGAAAATCCTTCTCTGCATACGGCTTGTCGGCAGAAATCATAAAAACCAAAGGCCCCGAAAGGTGATTGATGATGTCCTTTTCGATATCGATAGTCTTGCCATCCGGTGAGTTAAACTTCATACCCCTGTTCATGTTTTCGAGCTGCTGCCGATCGAGCCTTCCGACGATACTCTTGACCTCCTTGAAAACCTTCGCGAAATCGAGGTTGATCGAGGCATAACCGAGCACATTCGCCGGCACGGTCGCGGGGGGTTTGGTGGGGGTGTTTTCCAGCAGGAACAAACTGGCCAACCCGGTTCGTTCACCCTTTTTGATCTGAAGAAAACCACGCATTCTTGTGTCGATTTTCGACGACGGTGCAAAATCCAGTGAACCCACCAACGGGCCTATCGCATTGGCTCCCAAAGCGCTGATTCGGCGACTCGCCTCCTCGCCTGACTTCGCGACCATTTCCAGAATCGCGGGTATATTAACAATCAAATGGACGTCGTCCTTTTTCTCGGCCTTTCGCTTGAGCAATCGCATCGCATCCGAAGACGCAAGCGTGTCCGACGACTTCTTCCCGAGACGTCTCAAGGCGTCCGATGCCGTCTCCATATCGGAGGCGACGATCAGCACGGACTTGTGAAATGCGAATGCATATTCCTCGGGCGGCTCCAATACTGCGAGCACCTGACCAACAGGCGTCCTGACCGAATCCGGCAGGTCGACCCCCTCGAACAGCTTTTCAACAAGGGCCTGGGATTCCGCGTATTTTTTCTCGAACGACTCCAGTTCATCTTCTTTCTTAAACCGAACTACGGTGATCGTCTTACCCGCTATTTCTTGGGTTTCTTTTGCTCCACCGTTTCGCAGGCCTGCATCGACCACGCTTTCCATGAGCGTTTTGGCCTTGTCATGATTGTCACCCATGTTCATGACGATTGCGAGATGAGGCTTCGGTTCGCCACTTTCTTCCGCCATCGAAGCGGTCATGTAAAACACGGCGCCGCCGGTCGGATAAACCTCGATATCCTTCGGAGAAGTAAGCCCCAACTTCTCCGCCAGCACGGCCTTGGCGTTTTCAAAAAGCTTCCTATACGGCTGCAGAGCGTCCCCAACCGCAGGATCTTCGGTCATGCGAAAGGCAGCGGTTTTCTTAAAGGACTCGGTCGCCGACTCGCAATTCGCTGTGCCCACATACAATAACGCATCCTTGGGAACCCACCTGGCGGGCTTGTCTTTCTTGGCTGCTGAAACCGATGACGTCATCACCAGGGTCATCAGCAGACAACTCATCAGAGGCTGTTGATTTTTCATGTATTTCAAAAGTCGCTCCTCATTCGATTGGGTAGACGGTTTCAGATGCCCGAAAAGCTAGTTGGCGGATCGATCTTTTCTGTGCGATCGATCGCGAATGGACGATGGTTGTTTGAGGAAACCGGGTGACTCTGCATTGAATCTCCTCGGCGCTTCCAGATATTGATATCCGCTGTTGGGATTATCCTGATCGTACGCGTAGGCATCACGGTTCTTTAGAAACTCAATCACATACGAAATCGGGATCGCGAAATTCAAACCTTCGGCGAATTGATATCCCATGTTCGTTACGCCAATCACTTCCCCCCGGGCGTTGAACAACGGTCCGCCGGAGTTGCCCGGATTGATCTGCGTGGTCGTTTGAACATAGGTCAGTCCCCCCTCGGCCCGGTTCCTCTTGCTGACGATTCCTTTCGAGATCGTGCGCTCCAGTCCGAGCGGATTCCCAATGGCAAAAACCGGATCGCCCTCTTTGATGGCCCGCCCCTCGGCAAGGTGCGTCACAGTCAGATCAAATCCCTCGGGCGGATCGAATTTCAACAATGCCAAATCGACGAAAGGGTTGACCGCGATAATTCGCACATCTTCATATTTATCCTTGCGAAATACCTGACCGTCGCGGCGGAATATATTGATCGTAAGTTGCGTTTCATTTTCAACGACGTGAAAATTCGTAATAACGTAGCCATCTTCATGGATAATGAATCCACTCCCCAGCCCGCCCGGAGATCGCACCAGCACGACGCCTTCACCCAGCCGACGCGCCTGCTCTTCAAGCGAGGCGGGAGCGAGATCCGCCGTGCGGTACAGATTCCCGGTGACTTGAACATTGGCTGCGTAACCGGTTTGGTCACGGGAACCCTCGACGACGGGGTCGGCTTTATAAATCTCCCGAATCTCGTCGCGCATCAGCTTCAGCACGTCATGCCCGATGTCGACGAACACGGCGTCCGCCGTCTCCTTCATGACGTCGGCTTCGATCCGTACACCATTGACCAGAACGATTTCATCTGCACCGACGGGCAGCGAGAACAGAATCGCCAACACCAGCAATCGAGTCGTCATCCACAAATTCAATGCAATACGATGAGCATGTTCTGACACGGAAGGCTCCTGAATACCATGAATTGGCTCGCGGGTTGAACCATAGCGGACAAGTCCGTTTGCTTCAACTGGATTCTGTCGGATTCTGCGGCTAGACTCCCGATCGAAACAGACATCCGTTTTTGAATTCAACGTCGATTGGAAAACAAGATGCGACAGAAACCGACAATACTCTTTCTGTGTACACTCGTGGGTATCGCACTATTCGTTTGCTCAACGATGGCCGACGACAACACGGGACTGACCCGGGAACACCAGGTCAGCCTTCCAACCTATTTCGGATTCGCGCCCCTTGAGATCATCAAGCTCGATGACGGCGTCACGCAACTGCGGTTGGCTGACTTCAACAATGACGGCGCGATGGACATGACCGTCGCCAACAACAAAAAGAGCACGATCGAGGTCCTGATTCAGCGAACCGTCAAGCCCGAGTCCGGCGAGACGTCATTGGAAGTCAACGAGTTGGCCGACCACTGGCGATACGATCGAAAAAAAGTGTCGATCACCTGGGAAGTGTCGTGTCTGCAGGCAGCGGACGTGACCGCCGACGAAAACCCCGATCTGATTTTCTTCGGCAAGCCCGGCGAACTCGTCATCCTTCCCGGACGTGGTGACGGTACTTTTGAAAGTGCTCGAACGCGTCGCGTTCTCAACGGGTTGACACTGCCAGGCTGCCTGGACGTGGCTGACCTGAACGGCGATGGCAGGACAGACATCGTTCTATTGTCAGATGAGGCAGTCCTGTTTTTCTTTCAGCAGTCCGACGGCACGCTGACCAACCCGAAGCGTTTTCCGCACAGTCTGGAAAATCCGCTGGGCCTTACGACAGCGGACCTCGACGGTGATGGCATGGAGGATCTCATCATCGCCACCGACGAGGAAGGCTATCCCCTGCGAATCCGGATGCAACAGCACGACGGCGAATTCGGAGCCGTCGAGCGCGTTCGATTGCCGGCGTTGCGGAGCATTGAATTCGCTGACACGTTTTTTCAGATTGGGGTCGACATCTTCGGCGTCGAACGAATCAGTGGCCGTCTCAGGCGATGGCATCTGTCGCGACAATCAGAATCGAAATCGGAGAATCACTGGGCGGTTCTTCAGATACCCATCCCGGGAGGGTCAGACGGAAATGCGATGCCGTTGGCCATTGGAGACCTCAACGGTGACAAATTCGTTGACATCGTCACCGCCGACACCGATGCAGCCCAGCTCGCTCTTCAGCTTCAGCAACCGAATCGGGGGTTGTCTGATGCCAGGCTGTTTGGTGGACAAATCGACATGACCGACGCGCGCTGCTTCGACGCGGATGGTGACGGGATTGACGAACTGTATGTCTGCAGTCCGCAGGAGCGCTCCATCGCCAAAAGCGAATTCGAGGGCCGCCGCCTCACGTTTCCAAAGGCCATCAAGACATTTGAGAAACCGTTTGCCCTCGATATTGCCAAGCCAACCAGAGGCACCCTGCCCGCGTTGGCGTACGTCTCTCGCGACGAGGATTCCACCTATTGGCTGACCGTGCAACCGCTTGACGCAACGCGTGATCAGGAACCCATCGCGCAGATCGAGCTTGAAGACATGGACGAGCCACCAGCCGCCGTTCGCTGGATCGACGCCGACAACGACGGACGACGCGACGTGCTCATCTTTTCGCAATACGCTCCATTGGTCGCGGCGATGCAGGCAGCCGACGGGTCCTATTCGCTCATCGAGAACGACGGTGAATCGCAGACCGGATTGGTCAACGACGCGAGAATCCAGGCCTTCGCGTTTGCAGACACGACAGGCGACGGTCAACCTGAAATCCTGCTCGCCCAGAAGAGTTTCGTCCGCGCGCTGCGGGTCAACGATGGTGGTGCATGGGAAATACTCGACCAATACAACGCCCCAACCAGTCAGTCGGAGTTGACCGGGTTGTGCGTCCTTTCGAACGATCAGCGTCCGACCATCGCCACCTATGATCGTCGCGGCAAGGAAGTGTTGTTCCTCAAGCCGAACGACGCGGGCACCTACGAACTCGATCGAAAGGTGCAGGTCGGTGCACTGGAGGTTAAATCGATGCACGGTGCCCCGTTCGGTGGCACCGCCGTTCCGTCAGTCCTGTTATCGTCATCGCGAGGCCTGACGATCATTCTGCCCGACCGCGAAGGGATTCGTGCCATCGACAAGGGTGTCTACGAATCGTCGCTCAAGGACGCTCATCTGTCGGTGATGGCTGTTGGTGACGTCAATCATGACCGCGTGTCCGACATCGGCGTCATCGACGTCCGGAATCATTTTGTTGAGATCCTCACGTTTGCCCCCGATGAATCACTCATCCGCGGCAACAAGTTTCGTGTGTTTGCCCAAAAGCAGTTCCGTCGTCGCGGACAGGAATCATCCGAACCACGATGGATCGAGATGAGCGACGTCACCAACGACGGTAACGACGACCTGGTCCTGATCGCCCACGATCGCATTCTAGTCTATCCGGGACAATAGCCCTCCAGCCCAAAACGAACAGGCAACCATCCTCCGGTGACGAATTCCGTCACCCGATGAATTCCATGAAGCCAACCGTCGCGATTGGTCGTTGAGTTGTCTGTCGGAAACACACCGTCGGTCCGAACAGCCTTAAAGACAGGCCTCGCACCGACGCGTGAACACGCAGTCAACCCAGTTCAATTTGGAGGGACCTCAGATGAACGAATCCATTCATCTCATCGTCCGCGGTGCGCCCGTCAGTTGCCAGTCCAATCGCCGTCTTGTCCGTGAGTGGAAGGAAGTCATCGCCGAGGTTGCCAAAAAAGCGGTGGACGAACCTTGTGGCTACCTCGATTTTGCCGTCACGATCACGCATTTCTATCACACCCCCCCGCGATGTGACGCAGACAACATCTCCAAGCCCATTTGCGACGCGCTCAACCAGATCGTTTATGAGGATGATCGGCAGATCGTCGAACGCACCGCCCGACAGGTCCCGCTGATTCGCGCGTTTGTCCTCGACGGCATGCCGAAGGAACTGGCGATGGCGCTATGGGAGGCGAAGGAGTTTGTCCACATCCATGTCATGCGCGTGATCCCCCTGACGATGCCCATCCTCAAACCACGGCGATGGATGTTCCTCAGCGCGTAGCGCTATGGCCCATACATTGACACGATTTCGTCGCGCGTTTTTCCGAGGACGTCGTATCTTCGACCCACCTCGGTGAACGCGTCGACGGCGCGGTCAATCTGCTCTTCGCTGTGCGCAGCGGACACCTGCACACGAATCCGCGCCGCACCACGCGGAACGACCGGAAAATAAAACCCGATCACATAAACGCCCATGGTGTACAGATCGTTGGCGATGTCCTGACTCAGTTTCGCGTTGTACAACATAATCGGGCAGATTGGATGTTCGCCGGGTCTGATATCGAAACCAGCCTCGGTCATCTTCGATCGAAAACGCAAGGTGTTGCGTTCGAGTCGATCGCGAAGCTCCGTCGATGACGACAGCAATTCAATCACGCGCAACGTCGCCGCCACGATCACCGGCGACAACGTGTTGGAGAACAAATACGGACGCGACCGCTGTCGCAACATTTCAATAACCTCGCGCGAACCAGCCGTGCATCCACCCGATCCGCCACCCAACGCCTTGCCAAACGTCGTGGTGATAATATCCACGCGCCCCATCACACCACAGTGCTCATGCGCCCCGCGTCCCGTTTTGCCCAGAAATCCGGTGCAATGCGAATCATCAACCGCCACCATCGCATCATGTTTTTCCGCCAGATCACAAACCCCCGACAGATTCGCAATATCCCCGTCCATGCTGAATGCCCCATCAGTCACGATCATCCGATACCGCGCAGACCGCGCCTCGGTCAGCTTCGCGTCCAGATCAGCCATGTCCGCATGTGAATAAATGTACCGCTTCGCCTTGCACAGTCGCACGCCGTCGATGATCGACGCATGGTTCAGTTGATCTGTAATGATCGCATCATCCGCCCCCAGAAGCGGCTCGAACAATCCGCCGTTCGCATCGAAACACGAGACATAAAGAATCGCGTCCTCGGTCCCCAGGAATTCCGCAACCTTCCGCTCCAGCCGGCGATGGATATCCTGGGTCCCGCAAATGAATCGAACGCTCGACAGTCCAAATCCGCGCTTGTCCAATACCGATCGCGCAGCCGCAACGACCTCTGGATGCGACGACAACCCCAGATAATTGTTCGCGCAAAAATTGATAACCTCGCGCGTCGGCGCGTCAGACGGATAACGCACCGCAATCTGCGACGATTGCGGTGAGCAGATCAACCGCTCTTCCTTAAACAACCCAGCCTCACGAATCGACGCCAACTCCGCCGCAAGTGCCTCTTTCATCCGACCATGCATCGTCACCACACTCCTTTCGCACAACCCGCAATTATCGCACAGCCGCCAATCGGGTGCCACCGTCGCGAAATCCGTCAATCCGTCGGTATTGCATCGTCACGAAAAATCCCCTTGACCGACCCTTCGCTCACGGGACAATTGGTCATGAGTGGGAAACGGATTCCCCACAGGCGCGATTCAACAGGAGGCAACAACCGTGAAACATCCCAGCACCATGCGAGCCATCTCGTTCATTCTCACGATCTCAACAGCCACCATGCTCTGCGGCTGTCCCGCCGCCGGACCGATGATGCCGGACAACGATCCACCAACCCCTGACGATACAGACATGGTGTCCGACGACACCCCACCCGAAATTCCACCCATCACGACGTTTTTCATCGACTTCAGCGAATTCACTCAGGACAACGACAACGAACTCGCCCAGTCCGATGACGACTCACCAACACCGCCACTGCCCGGACCCTACTGGACCCGCGCCGCCCTCAACGTCGGCATCTGGAACACAATTCTCACCGTCGTGATGGCTGTCCCAGTTGGATCCTTTGTCGAGTCCTTCAATCATGACCCGACACGCCGGGACGACGGCTCGTGGCAATGGTCCTACAGCGTCACGATCGATGGTGTGGTACACACAGCCAAGCTGAACGGATCGACAACGGCGAGCGGGATTGATTGGTCGATGCTTATCAGCAAGGAGGGTGAATTCACCGATTTCGAGTGGTTCAACGGCTCGAACAACCTCATCGGCACCGAAGGCGTGTGGACCGTTTTCGCCTCCCCCACAGATCCGACCCCGTTTCTGCGCATCGACTGGACCCGCAGCATTGATGGCTCCACGCGCGACATCCGATTCACCAACATCGTCCCCGACGGACCGGAAAACGGCGGATTCATCTACCACGCCATCACCACCGACCCGCTCGACGCCGTCTACGACATCTTCAACAAGGGCGAAAACAACCTGACCGCCATCAAATGGAACCGCCAATCCCGCGAGGGTCGCATCATGGACGACGACGCCTACGGCGACGAAAACTACCGATGCTGGGACGACGACCTGCAAGACGTTGATTGCGAATAGTTCCGTTTGACTTGTCTCGGTCCGATGTTGCCTCGTCGTCGGCACAGGTGGGTGTCAACCCGCGCCCCCATTCGTCGTGCGCAGATCGCTATCGGTGCACCACCGTCCCATGAATATCAGGCCGGGACTCTTCTGTTACCCGCGACTCCGGCAGATCCAATGCGCCCTTGTGCTCGGGCACCACCACCAACTTGCAGGCAGAACCATCCGCCAGCATCGGCATCGACGCGTCGATCTCTTCCAGCCGAATCGTCCTGGTAATCAGCGGTCGCAGATCAACCACACCCTCTTCCAGCAACCACCGCGTCTTGTACCATGTGTCAAAAATCCGCCGCCCATTGATCGCGTTCACCGTTACATTCTTGAAAATCATGTTCTCAGCCACATCAATCTCGACAGGCTCCGCCGGTATCCCGAATAACACCACCGTCCCACCGTTCCGAACAGCCTTAAACGCCGTCGTGATCGCCTGCGGTGCCCCGCTCATCTCGATAACAATATCAATCCCCGCATCGTCATTCGCCTTCACCACCGCCGCGAACGTCTCGTCCCCATGCTCAATCGGATTCACCGTCGCATGCGCCCCCATCCGCGTCCCCAACGCCAACCGCGTCGGATTCACATCACATGCCACAATCCGCGATGCCCCCGACGCCCTGGCAATCGCAACACTGAACAACCCGATCGGACCGCAACCCATCACCGCCACCGACCGCCCCGTGATATCCTGATTCATCGTCGCAAACACCGCATTCCCGAACGGCTCCTGCAACGTCGCGATCTCCGGTGAAATCTTCGCACGGTTGTTCCGCCACAACACCTTCTCCGGAACAGCCACATACTCAGCAAACGCACCATCCCGATCCACCCCGATGATCACCGTCTTCGGACACAAATGCGCCTGCCCCGTCCGACACTGATAGCACATCCCGCAGGTAATATGCGACTCAGCCGATATGTACTCCCCCACACGCACCGAACTGACCCGCTCACCAATCTCCACCACCGTTCCGCAAAACTCATGCCCCAACGTAATCGCAGGCTTGATCCGCCGCGACGCCCAACGATCCCATTTCCAGATATGCAAATCGGTCCCGCAAATACTGGCTGCCTCGACACGCACCAGCACATCATCAGCCGACACCTCCGGCACCGGAACGTCCTCGACCGCAAGTCCAGGCTCCGCCGCAACCTTCCGAACCGCCATCATCCGCTCAGCCATGCACCGTCTCCCAGGATCGATCATCTTCAGTCAAGACAACCGTCCCGTTACCTATTCCGTCGCCGGCGTATACGTCCTCGTCTCGTCCGGCAGTTTGAACCGCCCCACGTCCAACCCGGTATTTAGATTCCCGTCCGAAAGATTCGGAAAATCCGCCGTGATGATCTTATCCCCCGGCTTGTCCGTCATCACGATCCGCACCGGCAGCGACAACTTCCGCGAAACAAAAAATTCCATCACCGAATAGTCCGCCGCCAGCTTGCTTCCTGCCTTGGGCGTGCAAACCAACCGATCCGTATCCGCCGGCGCATCCTTCCCACACTCACCCAGCCTCACGTCAAAATGCTTCAATATCTCCGCTTTCTTCTGCCCAAACGGCATCGGAAACGGCGCTTTGTCAATACTGAACAAATCCAGCTCGGTCCCCGGCGGCGCCACATCACGCTTGATAATCGACCGCGAACGCTGCGACGCCTCGAAAAGAAACCGCCCGTCAAACAAATGCCAAGACTTCTTCAGATTCACCTGACCATCGAAAACCGTCTTCTCAAACGTCACCAGAAACTGCGGATTAGGCTCCATTTTCCTGAACAACACCCGCCCGGTATTCTTCCGCACGTCATCCGAAATCAAATCCGTGACCCGATAGACAACCTCACAATCGATTTCCGAAACCGTCTTTCCGCGTGCCTCCAATCGATCCAGAATCCGCTCAACGACCACGCCCGCATCGTCAGCCATCGACGCCGACACCGCAAACGTCGCCCCAAAAACAACCGCCAGTCTCAGGATTTGCATCATCCGCACCATCTCATTCGATCGCCCCATCACGACCTTCAACACACCATCAATCTCAACCATATTTTTCGACGCAATATTCAACCAACCCAACCGCACCTTCCAACGCTATCATAGACGCCGATGCCACGAACAGCGAGTCCAACAAACGCGCCCACACCACAAACGACAATCGAGAACCTTCTACAAGGTCGCGCCAGTCGCCCCCCGCCCCCCGCACCCCTCCTCCTGCCCGCCATCGCCATGATCATCGGCATCGTCGTTGACAATTCCCTACATCCACCGCTCGGCGTCTACGCCGCAACGACCATCGTCGCAATCGTGCTGCTCGTCATCCGAAAACACCCCATCACCTCCACCATCGCCGTCGCATTGGCATCACTCACCCTCGGCGGAACGCTCCACGACAACCAGACACGACGCCTGCCCCCCAACCACATCGCATTTCATTTTGACAACAACCGCACCATCGCCCGCATCACAGGCACCGTCATCACCGAACCCACATCGCCGAAACCCAATACGGGCATCTTCGGACGATGGACGTTTCGATCACCATCCTCCCGATTTATCCTTAACGCCACCTCCATCCAAACCGCCACAGGCTCCAGACCCATCACCGGCATGATCAGCGTCTCCTGCGACGGCGTCCTCGACAACATCACGCCGGGCCAACGTGTCACTGTCCTTGGCACAGCCTCACACTACAACCCACCCGCAAACCCCGGCGCTTTTGAATACCGAAAATGGCAGCAACGCCGCGGCATCCATATCACGATGCGCACCAACGTCCCCAACATCACCGTCAACGGGAACCAACCCCAATCCGGATGGCGACACTGGATCGCAAATTGGCGTAACGTCACAAGACAACTCGTCATCGGATCAGACTCCATCAAACTCACTCGCGACCAGCAACTCGTCGAAACCATGGTCCTCGGACGTCGCTACGCATCCAACCCCGAAATGGAGGACCTCTTCCGACGCACAGGCCTCACCCATTATCTCTCCGTCAGCGGGGCCCACGTCGGCGTCGTCGCCTGGTTTCTCTGGCTCCTCACCCGCCTCACAGGCCAATCACGCCGCGTCACCGCCGTCGTCGTGCTCATCGCACTCATCCTGTTCGCCGCACTCGTCGATCCCCGACCACCCATCTTCCGCGCCACCATCATCGGCATCGTCTTTTGCACCGGAATCACCCTTCGACGACACGCCTCCAGCACGAACTCGCTCGCCATCGCAGCCATCATCCTCCTCACCATCCGCCCCACCATGCTTTTCGAACCGGGCTTCCAGATGTCCTTCGCCGCCGTCATGGGCGTCATCCACCTGCGAATTCCCGTCAACCAGTTCTTCAGAAGACTGCTCCTGCGATTTGGCCTCAAACACGACGATTTCCCCACAGTAACCAGGCGACAGAAACTCAAACGATTTCT
The DNA here is from genome assembly GCA_029260165.1 of Phycisphaerae bacterium. Lineage (GTDB taxonomy): Bacteria > Planctomycetota > Phycisphaerae > UBA1845 > UBA1845 > OFTM371. The sequence continues at coordinate 20,293 of JAJDDT010000055.1, forward strand.
CGTCGTCATCCTCGAACCGGGCGTCTACGGCATCGCCGCGTCCCTCGCAGCCACCCCCTTCGTCGCATGGCATTTCGACCGAATTGCACCGCTGGCACCACTCGCCAGCCTGCTCGTCTTCCCCCTCTTTTCACTCACCCTGTTCCTCGGCGTCCTGACCATCATCACAGGCGTCACCATCCCAATCGCTACCCCCATTTTCCAATACCTCACCAATCTCTCCGCCCACGCCATGCTCCTCGAAACCACCCTGATCGACCGACTCACCCCAACGCTCACCGGCACCCCATCACGACTCGTCATGTTCCTCTACTTCGCCATCATCATCATCGCCCTGACCCACGTTCGATACGGAGCGCACTCGCTCTGGTCGTTTCTGCAACACCGGTTTCCAATACCCATCGACCGCTGGCGAACAATCCGCACGACATCTGCAATCATCATCTTCTCATCCCTGGCTCTCTCCGCATTGTTGCTCCAACATCGCCCAACCCACGACGCCCTGACCGTCACCCATCTCGCCGTCGGCGCGGGCACCGCTTCCATCATCCAATTCCCCGACGGAAAAACATGGGTCTACGACTGCGGCTCCCGTCGAGGATACGACGTCGGCAGCCGCACCCTCATCCCATTTTGCCGACACGCCGGCATACGCAAAATCGACCGCATCATCATCAGCCACCCAAACCTCGACCACTTCAGCGGCGTCCTCTCACTCGTCGAACATTTCCCCACAGGCCCCGTCACCATCAACCACCACTACGAAAATTACATGGCTGGTGACAGTCCCGACCGGCTCCTCCTCGCCGCCCTGAACCGCCGAAACCACCCGATCGACAAAATCGAAAACCTCGACCTTTCCCGATTCCCCAACACCAAAATCGACCTCCTCTGGCCCCCCGCCGACCTGCCCGAATCCGAATCCGCCAACGAATCCTCCACCGTCCTCAAAATCACCCACCAAGGCCAATCCATCCTCATCACCGGCGACATCGAACAACACGCCATGGCCCAGCTTCTCCAGTTTCACGCCGCCAAACTCCCCGCCGACATCCTCGTCCTGCCCCACCACGGCAGCCTTGAAAAAAACACTTCTGACTTCATCGCCGCCGTCAACCCGAAAATCTGCATCCGCTCCACCCACCAGCCATTGGACGAAACCTCAGCCAAACTTCTCACCGCCATTGGCAACCGCCCCATATTCAGTACCGCTGACCATGGCGCAGTCTCAGTGCGCCTCGACGAATCGGGCATCACCGCCACCGCCCATTGGCCCAAATCCCGCCCACCACTCCATATTCCGCATACAGAAAAATCCGCAATTCCGTCGATAAACCCCTAAACGCGAATCAAACACAAAATTCCCCGGGCAAGGACGCCACATGAACGTACGCTTGACGATCATCGTAACTATCACGCTCGCCGTCACCTCAACGACGACCGCTCAACCGGTGATCGATCCGCCGGGCGAAACCGCATGCCGTGGCGCAGACGTTGTGTTCATCGCCACGATCGATTTCGGCGGCGCTGCCAATCCGGACGTCTTCTGGGAATTCTCCTTGCCCAATCAGGGAACATTCATTCCACTGGATGACGGCGACCGCAACGACCGCATCCACATCGTCAACGACTTCTCCAGCCCGAGCGCCGTCACCAGCACCCTCACCATCGACACCACAGACGCCGACATCGACGCAGGCACCTATCGCATCAACTCGACCTCCGACGGTCCAATGGAATTCGCGACGGCTGATCTCGATTTTTATGTGGACGCTACCGTCACCCCCGCGGCCAACCCCGAGACCGTCTGCGTCGGCGACATTACCCAACTCACGTCCAGTCCAACCGATAGCGGCGTGGGCACTTTTTTTGTTAATTGGAGAGTCGCCGCTGGTCCGGAGAGTAGCCCGGGCCAATTCGAACCCAACCCAACGCAAGTCGACGTTGGTTTTGAACCAATTGCAAGCGGCATCTACACGATTGAAGCATTCATCGAAGACGGTTTCTGCGACGCAGACGACACAGAAACGATCACCGTCACTGTCAAACCCGAACTCGAAGCCAACCCAGGCCCTGACGACGCCGTCACCTGTCAGAACTTAACCGTCTTGCTGGACGCCAACCCCGCCGGCGGATCTTCGATTTACACCTATGTCTGGTCAATAAATTCAGGCCCCGATCTCAACACTCTTCAATTTGCAAACGAGGAAACCCAAAACCCCACTTTCACCCCCGCCGACGAGGGCGTCTACGTCCTTCAGGTCGAAATCACCGACGATGACTGCATCAATCCGGTCATCAATACCATGACCCTAAACGTTGACAACACCGTCGCCGTCACCGCAGTGGCCGAACACGACAACATCTGCCTCGGAGGATCGACCGACGTCAGCGCTGACATCACACCCGACGACGGCCTCTACGATTACGATTGGACAATCACTGACGGCCCCGCCTCAAACCTGGGGACAGATCAATTCGACGACCCAGGCGCACAAAACGTCACGTTCACGCCAACCGCCTCGGGCATGTACACCCTTCGTGTCGTCGTCGGCGGTGGACTCTGCAGTGAAACCGACACGGTCAACATCCTCGTGCGCGAAGGCAGCGATGTCGCACCCTCCAGCGACCTCGATCAACTCTGCCAAAACGAATCCACACAACTCCTGGCCAACCCCGTCGGCGGCAGTCAGGAAGGACAAACCTTCACATGGGCCGTCGACACAGGCCCCAACTTCAGCAACAATCAGTTCACGCCATCCCAATTCGCGGAGAACCCGACCTTCACCCCATTTTCCGTCGGCAACTACACCCTGCGCGTCGTCATCGCCGACGACGTCTGCGCCACCAACAGCCAAGCCACCGTCGTCGTCGAATCCACCGACGTCATCTCCTCCGCACCCACACCGGAGGAAACATCAACCTGCGTGCTTGCGAGCGTCAAACTCGCAGCCAACCCAAGCGGCGGACTCGAATCCTACACCTACGCATGGTCCATCATCGACGGCCCCAGTCTCCTGATCGGTCAAATCGACGACCCGACCTCCGAAACACCAACGTTCACCCCAACCTCGCCGACCATTCCCGGCAACGAATACGCCATCGAACTCGTCGTCTCCGGATCAAGCTGCACCGACGCGGAACCCCAAGCCGTCACCATCACCGTCTCGGACTTCATCACGCTCGAACCCACGGCCGACGATGAAACCCTCTGCGTCGGCGGCAGCACGCGCGTCCGCTCACACGTCTCAGGCCCCGGCGTATCTGTCACATGGTCCATCGAAGAGGGAAGCCCTGACACGGACGTCGCGCAATTCTCCAGCCCAAGCGCAGCCAACCCGCTCTTTTTCCCCTCAACCGCAGGCACCTACACGCTCAAGGTCGACGTCAGCCAGGGTTCCTGCCCACCGGCCACCGAATCCATCGTCATCGAAGTCGTCGAACAACCCGCCATCGCGCCCACCGCCAGCGCGGAGAGCACCTGCATCAACCAACCTGTCGATCTGTTGGCCAATCAAATCGGAAGCGACTCCGGAAAATACATTTGGGAAATCATGTCGGGACCAGACACCAGCATCACACAACTGCAAAACGCATTCACGCCGCTCGCAACGTTTACGCCCAGCGCTGCCGGTGACTACGAAATCCTCCTTTCCTTCGACGATCTCCTCTGCAACCAACTGATCGAGGACACCGTCAGCGTCACGGTCCTCCCGCCCCTCACCACCGCACCCGACACCGACCCGACCGGTGTCACGGCCGCATGCCAGAACGAGCCCCTACCGCTGATGACCAACCCCGCCGGCGGCGACGGCAACTACACCTACCTTTGGTCATTCGCATTCGAACCGTTCCCCCTCACACCTGCATCATTCGACGACAACACCCTTGAATCACCAACATTCACAGCCACTACCCCCACGACCACGTCCGACTACCAACTGCAGGTTGTCGTTTTCGACGACACCTGCGATCCCTCCCTCACGTCGGTACTCACCCTGTCCGTCACCCCGCCCATCGTCATCGACCCGATCCTGCAACGTGAAATCGTCGTCGTGGACGTACCGATTGGTATCGACGCCCAAAACGAAGGTGGTGGAAACGTCACCTACCAATGGTCCATCGTCTTCGGCCCCAGTCTCAGCACCTCCCAATTCGACGACACATCCATCCCCAACCCGACCTTCACACCTTCGCAACTTGGTGATTACCGCATCAAACTCGCCGCTGACGACGGCGTTTGCATTCCCGTTTCCGCCGAAATCGACTTCGAATCAACCGAGGGAATCATTTCCGAAGCCTCGACCGACCGCGACGTCATCTGCGAAAATGAAACCGCCCAACTCAGCGCCAACCCACTCGGTGGCGTCGGCAATTACGCCTTCGCATGGACCGTCACGAGTGGCGACAACGATCCGTTGCAATTCAGCGATCCCGCCATCGCCGACCCGGTATTCACCCCCAACGCCATCGGCGATTACACCATACAGGTCGAAATCACCGAGGATGAACTGCCGCCAGGGATCGGTACGATCCACCTGACCGTCACCAACCAAAACCTTGTCATCACGTCCCTGCCTCAACCCACCACGGTCTGCCTCAACGACGACGCAATTTTCTCGGTCACCCTTGCAAACGACCGCGGGGTCACATACCAGTGGCAACGCAATTTTATCGATATTCCCGACGCAAACGACGCGGTCCTGGTCGTCGAAAGCGCATCTCAATCAGATGAAGGTGCTTACCGTTGCGTGATCACCGGGCCCTGTGATTCCAGGTTCACGCCACCTGTCTCTCTTGCCGTCGAACCGCCTCTCGTGCAGACCCCGATCCTAGCCGCCGTCAACCTGGGCGGGAACCCTGAATTAAACGAACTCGTTACGGGTTGCACACTTGCGGGCGGTCTTCAGGACGCTTTCTCGGGCGATCTTCAAGATGTCGGCCGCATCTCAACTGCAGGCCAAACGATTGAAAATATCACGGGCATCGCCTTCGATCCCGCCGATTGGACCGTCTACGCGTCGATACGCGTCGCAAACACGCCCCCGGAATCCGGCTCAACCCACTTCCTCGCCCGTGTGCAGCGACACTCCGGAGACGCCACCATCGTCGGCATGTTCGATCAAGCCATCTACGACATCGCAATCCACCCGAACGGCACACTCTACGCCATCAGCGGAAACGATCTCGGTGCTGGAGGGCAAATCTACACCGTCGACAAGACCACAGCCGAACTAACCGAAACCGAAATCCCCGTCTTCTCTGATGAATTCGGACACACCATTGCATTCGATTCCCAGGGGCAACTGTATCACCACGGATTCAAGCTCGGCACTTACGCACGACTCTCTCGCATCGATCTCCCTTCACCCACCAACATCCTCCCCGTTCTGGATTACACCGGCGACCAACGCCAGGACTGGAGCGCGCTGGTCATGAGAGACGATCTGATTCTCGTCTCGACGTTTCAAGGACAGCTCTGGTCGTTGGACCCCACCACCTTCGTCGCGACGGAACTCGGGCCAATTCGCGCGGAATCGGGCGTTCCCATTCGAGCGGAGGGACTCGAATTCGTCTGCAACACCGGCGACGCAGACTGCAACGGCATCGTCGCTTTGCAGGATTTCGTCGGATTCTCTCAATGCGCCCAAGGTGTCGGAACAAGCTGCGAATCCTTCGACGCGGACGGTAGCGGAGACATCGCGCTGCCGGATTTTGGGGCGTTTCAGAACGCGTTCACAGGCCCATGATCGAACATCGACAGTTGGCACAACCGCTGGTTCTGTCTATACTCATTTATGTGATCGAACACGAAATGGCCGGGCTGAGCTGATCGACCATGCTCGCTGAATACACCTCGAATCCTGTCGGCATCCTTCTGCAGTCTAATGCGATTGATGCGATCACGAATTACCTCGACCGTGTCGGCAGTTATGGCATCGCTGCGATCATCTTTGAGCTTGCCCTCATCGGCACGATTGTTTACGTCGCGCTGAACTTCCTTCAGGGCACGCGAGGGGCCCGACTCCTCGAATCGCTCGCCATTATCGTCATCACGAGCTTTTTCATCGTGCGACTCGTGGCTGAGACGCTCGAACTGGACCGCATCATTTTCCTCTACCCCTACTTTCTCGGCGGTGTGCTGCTGACGACACTGGTCGCGTTTCAACCCGAAATCCGCCGCGGACTGATCAGAATTGGTGAGGCGCGGTGGATTCGATCCTGGTCCGCCGAAACCAACAAGACCATCGACCCCATCGTCACCGCCTGCGCGCGATTGGGTCAGAAAAAAATCGGGGCGCTCATCGCCATTCAACGGGAAATCGGCATGGAGGCGATCGTCGAAACGGGCGTCAAACTGAACGCTGTGATTTCCGCCGAACTGCTCGAAACAATCTTCTGGCCTGGGTCGGCGTTGCATGACCTCGGCGTCATCATCCGCGACGACGTACTCGTGGCTGCTTCCTGCCAATTCCCTATCGCGGAATCCGGTGAGGTTGCACAATCGCTCGGCAGTCGCCACCGGGCTGCACTCGGCTTGAGCCAGGACAGCGATGCTTTAATAATTATTGTCAGTGAGGAAACGGGAACCATCAGCCTCGCCACGGGCGGCAGACTCCAACGACCGCTCACAAAAGAGCAGCTTCGCGAGAAATTGTTCGCCGGCCTGACCACGACCACTGACGAGGAACCCGCGACATCGAAACAAGACCTTGTTGTCGAAAAACTCGATGAGGAATCCTGCAAAACAGGGTCGGAATCCATCGCCACCCAATCCAGGGTCACTGCGGAATCCTAATGCTCGAATTCATCAAGGTGCCAACCGCAACGGTCTTCCTCACCCTGCTCATCTGGGGGCTGGCGGATCAACTCGCCACAGAAATTCTTGAAATCACCGTCCCCATCCAGGTACGCGAGGCGCCGGGAAGCGGTCTCGTCGTCAGCCAGTTCAACGGAACCCCCAGGACCATCACGGTACGATTGGCCGGCCGACAGCGCGACATCATCGCGATCCGCGAATCCCGTCGCAATCCCATCGTCATCGAGCTGGACGCCAATCGCATTAAAAACCGGGCGCTGAACCCCTTTGAACTTTCCCTCATCGAAGAGCTGAATTCGCGCAAGTCCAACTTCCGCGGCTGCACTATTGAGAGCGTCGAGCCGGGCATCCTGCACCTCAACGTTGACCGCGTTGAAACCCGCGAAATTCCGATCCGCGTCAAACCGGGCCAGATTCAATACACCGTCTCGCCAAGGGTCGAACCGACATCGGTCCTGGTTGACATCCTTGGTTCCGCGTTTGAACGCATCGCCGACGCTCAGCCACATATTCTCGTTGACGCCGACACGTTCCTGCGCGACCAACCGGAAGACGTTGCCCTCAAGCTCCCGATTCCGCTCGATCCTGTCATTCAGACCGAGCGTGGGCAGATTCCCGCGCGCAGCCTCACCCCGGATGCAGTCACTCTGCGGGCGACTTTGCGTCAGCGCGTCGACTACGGAACGCTCCAGGCGGTTCCGATCAAACTCCAGACCAGCCCCAACATTTTCAACAATTTCAAGATCGAGTTTCGCGTTCCCAACCCGGCCGAAACCCTGACCGTGAAGATTTCAGGCCCGCTTGAGATGATAAACCGTCTCACAAGCGGTGAGCGCAAGACGTTTGCGATCATCAACATCGGTAGCACGGACACGTTGAATCAGGCTAAATATCAATTTTTCCGTCCTGAATTGAATCTTCCTCCGGGAGTCACGCTGGCTGAGGGCGAAACGCTGCCCGCGTTCGAGATTCGTGTCGTTCCTCGCGAAATCGCCAATCCCGAGCGTGCCCACGCGCCCTGACCGTCTGAGAAAATAATTCCGCATGACGGGTTGACATCGCGTCGTCTGCGATTATGCTCCTCCCCGTGGTGACAATATGTGCAGGGAGACACCCGTTTCCATCCCGAACACGGCAGTTAAGTCTGCATAGCCGATGGTAGTCGCAAGGCGAGAGTAGGTTATTGCCACATTTTTTTTTCAGCCGCCCTGTGCGGCTGTTTTTTTGCGCTCACGTCGACATTCACACACCAGTCACCGACCACCGGCTCCCCGTTGTCAATCCGAATTGTGCCTTGATTGGGATTTGCGACGCTTGCGAGTCGTTTTCGACCCGCGTGTGCTGTTTCCATTGCTTCTCTGGCGATTTTCAGCCTCTGCGCGAGCGCGGGCCTTGCCCTTCCGTCGCGTCGGTTCCAGGGAAACACTTGTCGCATCGGGGAGTGGATCCAGTTCGATGATGGCTTCCGCGTCGCGCGACAGCGGCAGGAAAATGTGAAACGCGGTCCCCTTCCCGGGTACTGATTCTGTCAGCACATGGGCCTGATGCTGACGCAACACCCCCAGCACGGCAGCCAACCCAAGCCCATGCCCATCCATCTTCGTCGAAAAGAACGGATCGAAAATGCGCTGCATCGTCGACTCATCCATGCCGTGACCGGTATCGCGAACAATCATCGCGATCCGCGGACCGGGCCTGGGCGAATCGAGCGGGGCACATTTCGGGATTATTTCCGGCGTCATATTTGAAATGCAGGTCGTGATTTCGACAGCTCCGCCTTTTGGCATTGCCTGGGCGGCGTTCAGGCACAAATTCAGGATCACCTGCTCAATCTGACTTCGATCCACCAGCAACTCCGGGAGGTCGTCATCAAGATGTGTGACGATATCGACGTTGGCCGGGATCGTTGCGCGCAGCAATTTGAGCGCACTGCACACAATCTCGCTGAGCTGCGCGGGTCTGGGGTGATGCCTTCCGGTCCGCGCGAACGCCAGAAGGTGACTGGTCAGGTCCGACGCCTTGCGTGACGCCTGCTCGATCAGCGTCCAGTGCTCATTCGCACGTTCTGACAATTCGGTCGAACTTTTCAACATTTTCAAATTTCCCAGGATCACGGTCAAAAGGTTGCCGAAATCGTGGGCAATGCCACGTGTTAGAACACCGAGGCTTTCCATCTTCTGGGCATGACGAATCTGTGCTTCCGCCAACTCGCGCTGAGTGACATCCTGCACCATGGAGGCCACCCCGATCACGTTCCCACTTTTGTCCACCAGCGAGGTGTTGAACCACTCGCAAGTGATGACGGTGCCGTCCTTGCATATATTCTCGTTGATCGAGTGACTCGAAACGTACCCCTTTTGCAGCTCATCGATAACATCTGCAACCTTGTTGTGGTTGCTTTCGGGAACCAGCTTTCGCCACGACAAGCCCATCGCTTCGGTCGTTGACCACCCGAACATGCGCTCTGCGGCAGGGTTCCACTCGGACACAAACATATCGAGCGTCCAAACGACATACCCCATCGGCATGCGTTCAATATGAAACTGCAATCGCTGCAACGCCTGGTGCAACTGTTCCTCGGCTGCCTTGCGGATACTGATGTCGCGTACTGATGTTTGAATGGTTCCGTCGCCCAGATCGATGGCATGTCCCTCGACATGAACGCGCGACCCATCCTTTCGGCAAATCACCCGCTCACGTCGCGATTCCCCCGTCGCGACCAGCTCGTCGAACCGCTTTCTGGCAGCCTTGCGCTCCTCGGGTACGCTGAGCATCGGCACAGCCATCGACACCAACTCCTCGTGGGTATACCCCGTCAATGCACACGCGGCCGGGTTTGCATCGATGTATCGCCCGTTGGGATCAATGATCAGAATGGCGTCGGGGCTGTGCATGAACCGGAGGCGGTGCCTGCGTTCCGATTCGAGCATCGCCTGTTCCATTCCGGTTCGCTCAGTCACATCGCGTACGACGATCATGCCGCCGCAAATATCGTCGGAAACATCGCGAACCGGATGATAGTTAGCTTCAAACAGGCGTGCTTCAGGCCAGTCTGACAATCGAAACGTCACACACTGCATCGGCACGCTTTCGCCCGCCAGGGGCCTGCTCAACAGGTCCTCAGCGCCAGCGACCGCCAGGAGTCGGAGGATATCCGTTGCGGGCCTGCCAACGCAGTCGTCGCGCAACAGACCGGTCATTGCAACCATGCCGCGATTCCACACCTGAATCGTCAGATCACGATCGTAGACTACGAATCCTTCTGCGCAGTGCTCAACCATGCTCTCAAAGAACGACGGATCGAAAGTCTGCGTTTTTGCCTTCGTTTTTTTCCTCGATTTACCCATGCACGCACAACCAGCCGGTACAACAAACCCTGACAACCTCGCTGCAACCCATTATACATGGATTTTCGAGCAATCGCCGCCCCGATTTGAGGATTATCGAAACACCGCACCTTGATGTCGTGACGATCCGATAATCCTGATCAGCCCCCGGCAACGGTGCCCGCCGCCTGGTTGCGGCGATTCCCGAGCGCCGTTCCGTTCTGTAGTACCTGACTGGGACGCACCCATAATTGGGGCACGCCCCCGCCGAATCGGCAAGGCATGGAGATGAAAATCCGAGGCAGGGAAACGCCGCCGGAGCGTTCAGCCCCGGCTGGCGTTGCCCAGTTGCTCTTCCAACTCGCTGATCACTGCACAGATGTTGGTCATCTGCTCACCGCGCGAGGTGACCCAACGGATGACCGCATCTTCGTCGACCAACTTCTTGATACGTCTGCACGCCAATAAAACGGTGGAGTGGTTTTTGTTGCCCATGAATCGCCCGATCTCCGGAAAGCTGAGATCGGTGATTTTTCGGGCGAGGTACATGGCGATCCCCCGGGCCAGTGCGATCGTTCGCGACTTGCGCGAGGTGTGCAGGTCGGCTGAGTGAAGCCCGAAGTAGAGTGCGACGACCGTTTCGATGTCGGAGAGTTGCACAACTGAGGTTGTGCGCTCGACGAGGTCTTTCAAACCCTGCTCTGCCAATGATCGTGAGATGGGCTGATTGTGCACGCTGGCAAGCGCCACAAGTTTGTACAAGGCACCTTCAAGTTCGCGAATATTGGCGGTGCAATGCTCGGCGATGTATTCGACGACCGGCTCGGGCAGGTCGCATTTCATCTTTTTGGCTCTTCGACGCAGAACCTCGGCGCGGGTGGCGAAATCGGGAGCATCGACCTTGACGACCATCCCTGAAACAAACCGCGTGACCAGGGACTCGGAGAGGTGGCTGATCATCTTGGGATGGGCGTCGGAGGCGAGAACGAGCTGCTTGCCGGCAACGTCGATGGCGTTGAACGTGTGGAGAAACTCCGTCTGCGTTCCACGCTTGTTGGAGAAAAAATGCACATCGTCGATAACGAGGACATCCACATTTCGGTAGCGATGGCGGAAGGAATCGATCTCCTGCATCTTGATGGCGAAGATGTACTGGTTGGTGAAATCCTCGCCGGACAGGTATCGATAGGTGCGGTTGGGGTGCAGTTCCTTGACCTTGTTGCAGATGGCTTGCAGAAGGTGCGTCTTGCCGACTCCGCAACCGCCATGGATGAACAGCGGGTTGAACTGGTCACCCGGACGATCCGCGCAGGTCATGGCTGTCGTGTGTGCGAGGCGGTTGCCACCACCGACAACGAAGTCCGCAAAGGTGCGGTTGGGGACCGGGGCGGGTGGAGGCGAGCCAAGTTTCATCTGTGCCCGCGCGACACGCTCCGGATTGTTGGAGGCGTAGGCGACCTGCGAATCAGGCTGCTTTTTGCGCAGGTTTTTGGTCAACTCCGGATCGATCGTGAAGCAGACATCGAGCGGCTTGCCGACGACTTCCAGAGCAGCTTCGCGAATGGTGTCGGTGAAGTGCCGTTCGATCCATCCGCCAACGAACTGGTTCGGAACGCTGATCTGAACAAACTCGTCGGCGAGTGCGAATGTTGTCGATCCCTTAAACCAGACGTTGTACCGCTTGGGGCCTACCTTTTCGGCGATTGTGTCCTGCAACCGCGTGATCAATTGGTCATCGTGAGCGCGCAATCCCACCACCAGCTCCTTCCCTCTAACGAAAAAAGCCTAAACCGGGTTAAACTGTAACGATTGGATGCGAAAATCGCGGAACTGTCGTGTCCTGTGCATTTTCGCTCCGGCCTATGTGCCTGAAGTGTGGAGATTATCATTGCGAAAAGTCGGGGTCAAGCGTGACCCGCGCGCGTTTCCCTTGAACATCGACGTGAGTTTTCTATTCACAGAAGGTTAGCGTTCCAAAAAAAAACTTTCGCACCGGAAAGACACAGTCCGCGGGTCGATGTGGAAAAGTCGGTGGAAAACGACGTTAGTCGTTGTGGCTACGAAGGTCGCGAGATAATCCAGGCGCGACGACGCGCGAGTTCGGTGAATTGCCAACGCGCGTAAAGTTTGCAGGCGAACGTGTTGGTGTGATCAACAGCCAGGGTGACGTGCGATTTTTGCTCTTCCCATGCCACCTCAATTGCCTTCCTTACCAGGGCGTTTCCAATTCCCCGGCCTCGTACTTTTTGCGAGACGCCAACATACGCGATTTCAAGGCAGGAGCGGGCTGGAACCTCCGAGAGAAGCAGAATCCCGACCGGCTGGTCATCATTCAATGCGAGCATCCACAGGTGCTCGTGAAACACGCCTGTGTGGCGGTGTCCGATGAGCACGTCGCGGGGGTTTCGCAATCCGTTCAATCCCGGGCAGTCAAGGCTGTCCTTGTAGGTATGTTCAAGCATTGCGAGGAAATCCGGCTCGGCTGATTTTGTAAATGTCAGATATTCAAGTGTTGGCGTTGGAGGAACAGGGAATGGGGCCTGTTCGGCTTGTCGCTGGAGGTAGACAAGCTCTGCGAGGTAGGTGAATCCTGCGTCTGCGACGACCTGGGCGATTGAATCGTGCGGCTGCAGCAACACTTGCATGAGCATGGTGTCGCTTTGCCATGCCCTGTCGCACAAACGGCGGAGCGTGGTGGTGGCTGCGTTGCGGTCGGTTTCTGAATCGTTTTGGGCAGCGAGCATGATCAGCCCGGTTCTTCCTGGAGATCGTAACGCGATGGCCTGGGCGAGGACTCGTTTCCCCATTTTGGCCTGAATAATCGGGGTTATTTCCAACTGCTGAGCGGCGATGGTATCCAGGAATTGCGTGATCTGGTCGCTGCTGACAGACGGTGTTCCGGCGTCGTGGCTGAGGACTGCATGGAAAACCGCTTCTGCACGATGATCAGCGGCGTCGAGGAATTCGACGTCCGGATGGTTGGCCTGCTGTGTTGTCACGCGGGAACTCCAAATGCTGCGGGCATTCCATTGCCCCGGTCTTTGCGTCGTCCGGGTATGCACCTATAATCGGCGGCTGGTGATGATTCTATCCACGAAAGAGGGGAAATCCGTTACCGGTGGGAGCGGCAAACCAACCCGGCTGGGGTTGATCCTGGTTTTGGGGTTGCTTGTTTGTGCCGGCTGTGGTCCTCGGGAGGCGAACGTTGCTGTTCGATTGCAGCGGAAGGCGTCGGTCGATCGGATACGGGAAATTCGCCGGATTGATGCGTCCGGGGATGCGTCGTCGGTGTCGTTGCTGGTCCAGCGTCTGGACGACGGGGATTCAGCGGTTCGGTTTGCGGCGATCATAACGCTTGAGCGGATAACGGGCGAACGGTTAGGGTATCGGTATGGCGCTTCTTCCGTGGACCGCGGGGAGGCAGTGGGACGGTGGCGGGCGTATGTCGAGGATCGTGCGGCGGGGCAGCGGGCATTGACCATACCGGGAGAATTGTCCGGTTCGCAGGGCGTTGTGACCCAATGATGAAACAAAACACGATGCGCATCAGAAGTCAACCGTGCGAATTAGCAGCGGTGCGCGATTGTCTGGAGCTGCGCGCGTGCGAGATCGGTTTTTCGTCAGACGACGTTAGCGGAATCATATTGGCGGTGGACGAAGCGCTGGCCAATGTGATCCGACATGGTTACGGTGGTGCGTGCGAAAAGCCAATCGACGTCGAAATCGGGTGTATTGAGGCGTCTGCCCGGGCGGGGATTTGTATTCTCATCCGTGATTATGGGAAACAGGTCGATCCGGCGGACATCGTTGGCAGACCGCTGGAAGACGTTCGGCCGGGTGGACTCGGCGTGCACATCATTCGCAGTATCATGGACGAGGTGGACTACAGGCCCGCCGACGGTGGGGGTATGTTGCTTACGATGAAGAAATCAGTTCAACCATGAGCGATCTCATTCAGTGTGTTGAGAAGAGTGATCACGGTACGGTCGTCAGTCTGTGCGGTGACATTGATCTGCATCATTCCCCGGCGTTGCACCTTGCGTTGGCGAACCTCTGTGCTGAAGAGCCGAAACGACTGATACTCAAACTTGCCGACGTCAGCTACATCGATTCGTCCGGGATCGGATCACTGGTCGAGATTTATCGACGGATGAAAAAGACAAACGGAAGCCTGGTGCTGGTGTCGCCGAGTGAACGCGTTCGCAGCGTGCTTGAAATCACACGTCTGGACAAGTTTTTCCCGATTGCCGCGTCGGAGGAAGAGGCTTCGGGGTTGTGAGCGAGTCGCCGACGAATCGATCGGGATTCCTGAGCAGGGCCGTCGAGCATGTGGGGGAGTTTGCCTACGCGAGAGTCGATCATCTTGGTGCCGGTGTTCGCTACATGGGTGGGATGGCGTTTTTGTTTTGGGACACCTGTGTCTGGTCCTACCGTGGGTGGTTCGATCCGAGAATCAAGTTTGGGTGGTCGTCCCTGACCGCGCAGATGGTTCGTGTCGGGGTGAAGAGCGTTGGCATTGTCTGCATCGTCGAGATTTTTATCGGGGTCATTCTCGCCCTTCAGCTCGCGCCGACCTTGAAAACGTATGGGCAGCTTGAGCGCGTGGCGGACGTTGTTGCGATCGCCATTGTTCGCGAGTTGGGACCGTTGTTGACGGCGATTGTGTTGAGCGGATTCGCCGGTGCGTCGATCGCGGCGGAGGTGGGCGCGATGGTCGAATCCGAGGAGATCAAGGCGCTTCGGGCGCACGCGCTGAATCCGGTACGATTTCTTGTCGTTCCGCGATTTATCGCCACGACGATGATGATCGTCATTCTCTGCGTTGTGGCTGACTACGTTGGTGTGTTCGGGGGGTTCCTGACATCGGTTTACATTCTCGATGTTCCCCCGCAGTTGTATATCACGCTGACGCAATCAGCGTTGCGAACGACGGATTTCGTGACGGGACTGGTCAAGGCGGGGGTGTTCGGTGCGGTCATTGCGTTGATTGCCTGCTACGAGGGGTTCCATGTCACGGGCGGACCTGCCGGTGTCGGTCGTGCGACAACGTCGACCGTGGTCAAGTCGATTGTGGCGTTGATCGGCATCGACGCGGTGTTCACGGCTGTCTTTTACGCTCTGGGGATTTAGGGGACTGGTTGTGTCGGAACAAGACGTTGCCATATCCGTTCGCGATCTGCGAAAGTCGTTTGCCAGGCCTGATGGAACCGAGATTCAGGTTTTGAAGGGCGTTACTGTCGATGTGCTTCGCGGTGAGACACTGATCATCATGGGGGGAAGCGGGTGCGGCAAGAGCACGTTTCTCAACTGCCTGATCGGTGAATACGAGATCAGCGGCGGGGAGATATTGTACCAGACGAAGAAAATGGAAGCGCCCCGCGACATCGGGAAAATGGACGAGGCGAATCTGAACGAGCTGCGCATGTCGATCGGAATCCTTTTTCAAAGTGGGGCGTTGTTCAATTCGATGACGGTGGCTGACAACGTGGCGTTGCCGTTGATCGAGCATTCGTACGTCGATCAGTCGATTATTGATATCGTCGTCACGCTCAAGCTGCAACAGGTCAAGATGCTCGCGCATCGCGACAAGATGCCGTCACACTTGTCGGGTGGGCAGAAGAAACGCGCGGGGTTGGCGCGGGCGACGGCGCTTGATCCGGAGATTCTGTTTTACGACGAACCGTCGGCAGGACTCGACCCTGTGACGAGCGCTGCCATCGACGAGTTGATGATGGACCTGTCCAAGAAGCTGCATGTGACGACCGTGGTCGTGACGCACGAGATGGACTCGGCTTTTCGCATCGCCGATCGTATGGTGATGCTTGAACAGGGGAGAGTGCTCCGCATCGGAACGCGCCAGGATTTTGAAACAATCCGCGACGCTGACCCGCGCGACATGACCACGCAGGACGACCAGTTGATTCATCAATTTCTCAACGGAGCCAGCTCCGGTCCGTTGACCGACGCCGAAGGAATGACGGAATTTGAAAAACTCATCCGAGCCGACGGGTAGGTCTCGCGTCGCAGGCGGAAGTGGTTAAGATACGCCGTTTGGGTCGGTCGGATGCGATTGCAGGATGCCCTGGATGGCTGGTCAGCGAAACACGTTTCAACTTGGATTGGTCATCATCATCGGTGTTGGACTGACGGTGTTTGGGCTGATGTTCGTCAGCACGCGAACGTTTGAGGAACGGACGCCAATCGTCGTTCGCATTCCGCACAACGAAAACGTGCCTCGTCTCAAACCGGGCGTGCCCATCATCTGCGGTCCGCAAAAGGTTGGAACGGTGACCGGGGTTCGGATGGTCGAGTCTGTGTCCGACATGGACCCGACCGTGCAGGATTTCCTGTATTTCGAGGTCCGAGGTGAGGTCAATCAGTCCCTGGGTCTTCGCGAGGACTGCCGCATTTCCGTTGAAGGGTCACTTCTCGGGGATCAGGGCATGCTGCGGATAGAGGATCGGGGAACGTCCGCGACGCCAATATCGGCGGACTCCCCAATTATCGCGCGCTCAGAGGGACTGTCGACGACGCTGGACATGATTTCACGCGAGTTGGACAGTGGTAATCCGGATGGGATTCTGTCGCAGGTTAAATCGCAACTCGACCCCAATGCTCCGATTTCTCTGATCGCCAAGGTTCATCGCAGCATCGATCACATCAACGCGATGACGAACAATCTGAGCATGGCGGCTGATCCGGGTAGCGAGAACGGCGTCCTGTCCAGGCTCAATAACATTATGGATCATCTGGACAGCGTGTCATTCGCACTTGATCAGGAATTACATCGTGGCGACGGTGATGTTCTACTGGGCAAGGTGCACTCCGGTCTGGATCGTCTTGACCTTGCGTTGAGCGAAGTTGTCGGCATTTTACAGGATAACAGACCCGGGATTTACGCAACGATTTCGAACATTGAAGATGTCGCCGAAAAGGTGAACACCGGGATTCTGCCGACCATCGAATCGCAACTCGATACAACCGATGAGGCTGCCCTGCTGTCGAAACTTCATCTCGCCCTCGACCGGGTCAACGCGTCTCTTGATGATATGAACGTCATCTCTGGAAAAGTTCGCACGGTGACGACCGTTGGTCAGCATCAGGCCGTCGCCATGATCGATAATTTCAAGGAAGCCAGCGATCATCTCAAAAGCGTCGCCAGGACGCTTCGCGAGAAACCGTGGAAACTGATCCACAAACCGGACGAAAAAGACACCAGGGAAGCCTATGTGCTTGACGCGGTTCGCGGTTTTGCAAACGCCTCGGAGACTCTTGACGGCGCTCTCGCGCAACTGACCGCGGTTTTGGAGGATCAGGAGGGTGACGTTCGCAGTGATGAGCCCTCGCTGGTACAGGCTCGCGAACGACTTGAGCGAGCCATCGAGCAGTTTGGGGCAGCGGAGCAGAAGCTCTGGAGCCAGTTGGAATTCGAGTAGTTTAACCGTATCCTGAAAATGAACGGGGGCATTGTTGTGAGTGGTGATGCGGAGATTTTTGACGTTTTGATTGTCGGTGCCGGCCCCGCCGGCGCGACGGCAGCGATTCGGTTGGCCTCTCAGGAACGCAGCGTCAAGTTGATCGACGCCGCTCAGTTTCCCCGGTCTGCTCCGTGCGCGGGCTGGCTTGGTTCCAAAACAAAAGAACTACTCAATGACCTCGACATTAAGATTCCCGCCAAATTGACCCATGCGTTCAAAAACGTCACCTTTCACTCCGCCGACCTGTCGAAGACCGCCAGGCCCAACTTCGAGACCGCCCCCGGCATTCTTGTCGACCGCAATGATTTCGACCTTGCGCTGATCAAACAAGCCAGGTCTGCCGGTGCGAAACTTGCCGAAGGACAACCGGTGGCGGAGTTGCAGATCGACGAAGACTCTGTGACAGCCACCCTCGCTGATCATGGGACGGTCACCGCAAAGCTCCTCATCCTTGCCACCGGAAGATCGACCCACCTGTTCGATCGCATCGGCCTGGCTGGTGGTCCACCAACCACCGGTTATTGGGCGGCGGAGGTGCGCGTCGACAAGCTGCCGCTGAAAAAAACACCGACAGTCGATATTGTTCTTGGTCTGGACCGATCGGGGGCGTTCGGAGTCGTTGTCGCAGTCGGTGACCGGCTCGTCATCAACGTTCATTGTCCTGGTCAGAAGTCTGACGTCATTCCAACGCTGATCTCATTGTGCCGGCAACTGGACGACGCCGATCTCGTCCCCGGTAATTACACACACAACGCCGCCCGAGCGACCGTGCACATGACACCGGCTGCTGCTGCGCTGGGCATGGACACGCACGTCGCCAAACGCACGCTCATCGTCGGGGACGCAGGTGGATTCGTTTCAGCCGCCAGCGGCGAGGGCATCTATCCTGCCATGTGGTCGGCACGCATCGCGGCGGAGGTTATCAACGATGCCATCGATGCGCCGAGTCCGCAGGACGTGCTCATGCAGTTCAACACACGCTGGCGGACCGAAATGGCTGAATACCTGCAACCGCCCAATACCGATCTACAGTACCTGCTCCCGTTGATCTTCTCGAATCAGCCCATGACTGACCGAATGGGGGCTGCCTTTTTCTCGGGTGAGAACATTTGAGCCCATCCGCGTCACTTGCCCTCTCTACCGACGGCACGATCTCAACGCCTGGCCAATATCTGGATGTAGCCGACACGGTGTTGGTTTGCCTTGGAATCGTTGTCATCGTGTTGGCTATCGCCCGATTCGTATTGCAGGAGGATCGCCGCCGAACGCGTTTTCTGCCGCCAACGCGGAGTCGCCTCACGTTTGAATCCGTTCTGCTGCCGATGTTCGCGTGGGTCATGATCGGTGCTCTCGGCTCGTACGCGGTGGACAAATTCGTGGCCAGGGCGCATCAGGGCGTTGCCATGATCTACGTTGGTAACGGTGCCCATCTGCTCGGCGGGCTTGCTTGCCTGTTCGTTGCCAACGTCGGTTTTCGCGGTGGATGGCGTCGATTCGTGTTGGGTCGCCGACGTCCTGGCATCGACGTCCGCAACGGCGTGCTCGCGGTCCTGGTGGCTTTTCCGATTTGCTGGGGCATTCTGGTCGCAACGGGCTGGATCATTCAACAGGTCGCCCCCGGATACCCCATTTTCGAGCACGACGTCGTCGAGACCCTTCGCGCCGGTGACGTCCCGATCTGGACGCTGTGGATCGGCACGACGCTCATCGCCCCATTCGCCGAGGAGGTTTTCTTTCGCGGCATTTGTCAGACATTCCTCATGCAGGTATTCAGGAGTCGCTGGCCAGCCATTCTCCTGATCGCCCTCGTCTTCGGAGCTGTCCACGCCGGCGGCGAACGTCCGCAACTGCACGTCGTCCCCGCCCTCACCGCCTTTGGCCTGATCCTCGGCATCCTCTACGCCCGCACCCGCTCACTCGCGGGACCCATAGTCGTACACGCCCTTTTCAACGCCAAGACCCTGCTCTGGGAAACGCTTCGTGCGGCCACTTGATGAACCCGCCACCAACAGTTAGCGTGCTTGTTGAGCCAGCAACAGAAAAAAGAGATTGAGAATTGCCATCCATCGACGAACAACTCGCCTTCCTGTCCCGGGGGGCTGACAGCATCTATTCCGAAGATGAACTGAAAAAAAAGCTCACGAAATCTGCGGAATCAGGCGAACCGCTTCGCGTCAAGCTCGGAATGGACCCGACCGCGCCGGACCTGACCCTCGGGCACACGGTCGTTCTTCGCAAACTCCGCGACTTTCAGGACATGGGCCATCGGGCGATTCTCATCATCGGCGACTACACCGCCCGCATCGGCGACCCGACCGGGAAATCCAAAACCCGACCCGTTCTCACCGACGAGGAGGTTGACGCCAACGCGAAAACCTACATCGAACAGGCTGGCAGGGTCATCGACCTGTCCGAAGACAAATTCGAAATGCGTCGCAACGGCGAATGGCTTGCCCCGATGAGCTTCGCCGACGTCATTCGCATGACGAGCCAGGTCACTGTCGCCCGTATGCTCGAACGCGACACGTTCATGAACCGCCAAAAGGCGGGCATCGAAATCCACCTGCACGAGCTTTTTTATCCAATGATGCAGGCCCACGACAGCGTGCAGGTTCGCTCGGACGTCGAACTCGGCGGGACCGACCAGACCTTCAACAACCTTTTGGGGCGCGACTTTCAGAAAAACGCCGAACAATCGCCGCAAGTCGTGATTACAACTCCCCTGCTCGTCGGCCTCGACGGTACGGAAAAAATGAGCAAGTCTCTGGGCAACTACGTCGGGGTCACTGAGCCGCCTTCGGACATGTTCGGGAAACTGATGAGCATCCCCGACGCATTGATGCGGAATTATTTCGAATTGCTGACACGCATTGTCACCGATCAGATCAATACACTGCTTGACCCACAGAAAACGCATCCGCGTGACGCCAAAATCGCGTTGGCCAGGGACGTCATCACACAATACCACAGCCCGTCTTCAGCCGAGTCCGCCGCCGAGGAATTCTTCCGAATTCATGGTGGACAAAATCAGGGGGGTCTGCCCGACGACATGCCGGAGATTACCGTCCCGCCGGAAATCCTCGCGGTCGATCTCGTCATCCAATGCGGTTTTACCGAATCGAAGGGGCAGGCTCGACGCCTGATGACTGAAGGTGGCATCCGACTCGACGGGGAAAAAATCACCGACCCTGCGGCCACACTGTCGGTGTCAAACGGTGCTGTCATCCAACGCGGCAAGCGAAAATTCGTCCGCCTGAACGTCTGACCGGAAACAATGTCCACCCAACCCACACCCGTCATCTCCGATCCGCAACGCTACGCGGGACTGTACGCGTACGATTTCGACGGTCACATCTCCTACGGTTACACCGCCAACGAAACTGCCCTGCTCAAAAAGACGCCGGAATACGCGAAGGGCCAGGCCTTGCTCATCGTCTCGGTTGATCTGGAAGGACGAATGGCACTTCGCGGGGTCAGCCTTGACGAGCTGTCCGTCGAAGAAGGTATGATTTTCGCCCACAATACGGCTGAATCCGCCGCCACCAGTTTCGACACACTCCGCCAACTTGCCGACGAAACCCCCGTTCCGCATCCGGTTCGCGTTGAATCCGCGGTGTGGACCGACCATGACCCGCCCCACGCGGTCGTCCTCAGTTATCGGTCCCACGCGAGTCAGAATATCAGTCATTGGCTCTTGAACGTTGGTTTCGACGGCGGTGACCACGTCAGTTGCGGCATCGCGGAATTGTCTGATTTTCGTATCGCCAATCCCGACCATATTACAACATGTGACTTACGGACCCGCTTTCGATACACTTCCCGACCGGAACGCGAGGTTCTCGACTCGGTGCACCTGCCCGTTCAACGACCTTGACCAGTCCAACGATGGCGACAATCGTCATCCAGGACACGAAGAATACGAAACACCAGGACGGTTCACCAGCGAAATGAGTTTACCAACCATCGCCATCGTTGGCCGACCCAACGTCGGCAAGAGCAGCCTGTTCAACGCCATCGTCGGCAGACGTACCAGCATCGTCGAGCCAACCCCGGGCGTTACCCGCGACCGTGTCACGGCTATCTGCGACATCGACGACGTTTATTTTCAGCTCGTCGATACCGGTGGATACGGCATCACGGATATCGACGATCTGACGGATCATGTCGAAAGGCAGATTCTCTACGCCATCCGCGAAGCCACATGGATCCTGTTCGTTGTCGACATCCGCGACGGTATTGTTCCTTTGGACCAGGAAGTCGCCAGACTTCTCCGTCGCGAACAGGACCGCGTCCAGCTCGTCGCAAACAAGATGGACGAACCCCACATGGAACATCTCTCGGCTGAGTTCGTCCGCCTTGGGTATGGCGACCCCATTTGCGTTTCGGCTGCACATGGTCTCGGAAAGACGGAGCTTCTCGAAAGAATCAAGGAGAAAATTGCAGACCCGGATGTCGCCGCCCCACCCGAGCCTGTGATGAAGATCGCTTTCGTCGGCAAGCGCAACACCGGTAAGAGCACCTTTGTCAATGCACTTGCAGGCGAGGACCGCGTCATCGTCAGCGAGGTGGCTGGCACGACGCGCGATTCGATCGATGTCGCGTTTGAAAAAGACGGTCGGCGATTCGTCGCGATTGATACAGCCGGTGTGAAGAAACGCACGAAGCTCGCCGACTCGGTCGAATTTTTCGCCTTTCAACGTGCTCAGCAATCCATTGACCGCGCCGATGTCACGCTATTCCTCATCGACGCCACCGAACCGGTCAGCGCCGTCGACAAGAGGCTCGGAAAATTCCTCGTCGATGCCTACAAACCCGTCGTCATCGTCATCAACAAATGGGACAAAGCCAAAGGTCTCGCCCTGACGGGTGATTTTGGAGAATACCTCAACAAGACGCTGAGAGGACTGGACTTCGCGCCGATCGTCTTTTGTTCCGCCATAGACGGCAAGAACATCTACGCTGCCATCGACGTCGCGTCTGCCTTGTTCAAGCAGTCGCGAATGCGAATTTCGACTGGTGAACTCAACCGCGCGTTGCGATCGGCCCTCGACTCCCACCGCCCCGCCATCAAACGCGGCAACAAACCGCCACGAGTCTATTTCGCCACCCAGGTCGGCGTCGCCCCACCGACCATCATCCTGTTTGTCAACCACATCCAGAGCATTCGACCGGAATTCCTGCGCTTCGTGTTGAATCAATTCCGGGCGAACCTCCCCATCGGCGAGGTGCCAATCAAGCTCGCCATGCGCGAGCGCCGCAGCGGTGACGCCGACCCCACCCGCGCAAGCTACGGACGCAAGAGAAGCTCCAGGAATCGCTGATTCCACGCAGCGCGTCTAAAAACCCAATATCACAAGAACTTCTCGGTGCACCTATTCGCGAATGTGTGCTCGCAAATCCTACGGGAGATTCAGGCCCTCCTGCACGACCTGATTTGTGACCACGCCCCATATTCCATTAAAGGTTGCCCGCGCGCCAGCCCCCAATGCATTGCGGAAATCATCACCGGTACATCCGCCAAATTGCATCAATGATGCTCCGCTGATCAAAAGCGCAAGTGCCTTCATTCGTTTCCGATTCATGTCTGTGCTCCTCAAAATACTCTAGAATTTCAGCCGGTACTGGACATAGAAGAAATCAGCGTCATCACTCGGTCCGGTGTTCTGGATGACGTCACTCTCAAAGAAATGAGAATAGCCAAACAACATGGACGAGTGGACATCAACTTTCCAGAGCAATGTAAGGTCAAGCTCGTGCCCGAGTTCACGACCACTGCTTCCGGTCGGATCCCGACGGCCTGGTGCTCCTGCGACGTTGTAAATCGCATCGTCGCGAGATTCGAGCCAGAACGTGTGGTGTGCTGCTCGAAACTTCACCTTTCCAGGAACGGGCCATGCCGTGAAATTCAGGTTAAGAGCCTGAATATTCTGCCGCCCGAAAAAATCCATGTAACCCAAATAGGCGTGACCCAACGGGAATAACTGGTCAAACGTTTCAACACTTCCGTCGAACGCATCACGGTCGCCGCTCGCCCAATCGAACCCAATACCAATGCGTGGCTTCCAACCGATCTCCTCAAAGGTGTACCCACCGTCGAGCGTCCACGCCCAGGCTTCAATGTTGTCCGAACCCCACGACCCCCATTGCCCGGCAAGCATTGCGTCATAATCGAAACCGCCCGTCTTGCCGTAAAACCGCCCGCCGAGCGTGAATCGCGTCACGTCACCCGAGTTTCCATTTGGGTTCGTACGATTTCGCGTATCGTCAATACCGAAGAAAAAGACATCGATCCCATGGCGAGGAATTCCCTTGTATGTGTAGTACAAACCATAGAAATCAAATTCTTCGTCATAGTCGTCGAACTTCGTACGCAGAACCGGCACGGGCTTGGCATAGAAGAAATCAAGCTGCCAGTTGTCCGCTTTCCAAAAAGCCTTCGCAGCATCAAACCGACGACGCGTGCTCGCCCACTCCAACGGCGAAACAAACCGCTGTGCACCATATTGAAGATCCTGACGACCTATTCGAACCGTTAGCGGTGTATCGTCGCCGAACGGCTTGATATCAAAGAACAATTGTTGCAGTGCAAGGCGGTTTTCATCGATCGGCCTCGGTCGCAAATCGCGATCCTCGTCATGTACCGAAGCCCCCTGCAGAAACACACGGAACGAATCCCGGTATCGAAAATCCGCGTGTAGCATATAGCGATACTGCTGAAAGGTGTCCTGCGTGCGAGCATTGGCACCGAGACCAAAGTTGGTGTGCGACTCGAGCCGAAACCTGAACTCCCCACCTACCGACAGACGCCAATCATCGTCAATGCGAATATTCTTGATGGGATCGAAGAAATCCTCCCTGTACGTCCCCGGTTCGTTGTCCAGATAGGAAAAATCCTCGTTGTATCGCAGGTTGCTGAATTTCGGGCCGGGCAGTGGCTTGCCCTTTTCCCCATCCTGAGCAGCGCTTTTCACCGCGACCGGTTTTCGCTCGGAAACGGGCGACCCTTTCTCGCCGGACCCCGACTGAGCAAACAATGGCGTTGCCAGGACAGCAACACACAGTAAACAAATTCCGACTCTCATTTTTCGTCCTCGCGGAAAGAGTTCATCCGAATCGTCGTCACAAACACCAACCCGCGCCAGGCAGGTGCGTGCGGAATATCAGCCTTTCAGGCCGGCCCGCATTCGGTGCCGGCTTGCCGACGGACCACACGTCGCCCTTATCGGTCCACGGTACTCCAACACTTCAACAAAAAAATCTTCGGGAATGCGGGATGTGTGGACGAACCCCATCGCCTGGGTGGAACCCGTTTTCCCAAACCTTCAGCTCGCCATTGCTCGCCAGCAGTGGCGTTTGATCGACGTGACCATTTTCAACAACGATTCCATCTCCTGGAACGGGTCTGACAAATCGTGAATTTCCAACGCCTTGCGGCTGATGTCTTCAAATCCAAACGCCCCACCTTCAATATGGAGCTTTTCGGTGATCGCGCGAAGTTCTTGAAGATCACGCTGTAGAGCCGCAACCGTCAGGGACCTGAGCGCCTCGCTCAGCGAGTCCACAAATCCCCGAATGATCTCGCCGAAGCCGGCTTCGCTGCGCAGCGGGCTGAAAACAGGTTGGGCGCGCCATGCATCGAGAACATCAAACACCACTGCCGAATTGATCGGCGTGTCAAGGCAGTCGACTCGCGACACGGGATCAACGGATGCCGCATTTCCATACAATTCCGATGAATCAATCAGATAGACAAGGCCGTCTGGACACTCACCGCGAATGCCCTTCATTTCCGTCTCCAATGCTGCTTCGTTTGGCGTATAAAATACGACGTGTATATCCTTTTCCCTGAGGACATCCAACGCGCTTTCCATCGTATCACATGATTCCAGAGTTGCGTCCATCTGTCTGAGATGAGACTTCAACTCCTGCTCACGGTCTGCCTCCAGACCCAGCCCGATGCAATTCACATGACTGTCTCTTGGCAGATACAACAAGCTGACGATCCGCTCATCGAACCGAATCGTCAGTTCATGGACTTCGTTCATGGCGTGTCGACAGTGCACGAGTGTCCCGGAAATCTCAGAAATCGAACCATCCACAGCGCATAATTGAACACTGCACTTTGTTCCTGTATGGACAAAGCTTTTATGCAGCACGACGATACCATCGTCGCTGAGCAGTCTCGTCGCACAGATAAACGACCGGGGTTTTACATCTCCGAGATGCCAGAGATGAAGCACACAGTTCTGAATGCGGTAGGAACCCGGTTTACTGCTCTCGTCCAGGAAGCGGTCCGCCGAAGAATTCGCATCGAGAGAATCAAGGACTTTTGTTAATCCTTCGGAGTCCAGAGATAATGACTGAATAATCATTGATCGGCATTCCCGTGCATCTCAAGTGGCAACAACACTCAATACTATACTCCCACTTCCAACCCAGGCTGATAGAAAACAGAGCGGCAGTGATGCTGTGGCGTAAAACCAACGTTCTGAAGCGATTCAGATGATCCGACGAACAAGTATCCATCTTTGGAAAGTGCCGTGGCAATACGACGAAATATATCGCACCGCACGGATTCTTCAAAATAGATAGCGACGTTGCGACAGAAAACAACATCCAATGGGGTTGGTATCGTGAACGGTTGCAGAAGATTCATTTTGGAAAACGACACCATTGATCGCAATTCGTCACGCACCTGCCATTCATTGCCCGACTTGCTGAAAAACCTGGTGAGTGTTTCGTCCGTCAGCCCCCTGCCGATCTCCAATTGAGAATAGACCCCCCTGCTCGCCTGGCCGAGGGCTTTGTCAGAAATATCTGTGGCGTAAATCGTGATATTCCAGTCATCAACATCGGGAATGAGATCTCTCAAAACCATTGCGATGCTGTATGGTTCCTGCCCTGTGCTGCAGGCTGCCGACCAGATGCGCAGGCGCGGCGAAGCACCATTCGATGTTCTTGCGTCGATCAAATTCGGAATCGCCTTGTGACGCATCGCCTCAAACGGCGACGTATCACGAAAAAACAGCGTCTCGTTGGTCGTGATGGCATCAATGAATTCAGTGGTCAGTTGCTTGTCGCGATCGTATCGAATCCTGGAATACAGCTCTGAAAATGATTTACACCCCGCGGTTTCGGCCACCGTGGAAAGACGAGACTCAATGAGGTATCCCTTTGAATCGTCCAGGATGATCCCGCACAAGTCGTTTGCGAGTCGGGAAATAACGGGCAGTTCGTCCAGCGCTAATTGCATGGAATTGCCTCGGAACAAACATGCCTGGTCAATTCCGATGCAATCGCATCCAGTGGAACCACCGCGTCGGCCAATTCTTCCTCAACAACCTTCCTGGGCATTCCGTATACGACGCAGGTCGCTTCATTTTGTGCGATAACGACGCTGCCGCGCTCCTTGAGCAAACGGCATCCACGCGTTCCGTCCTCGCCCATGCCCGTCAGAATAGCCCCGACCAACGCACCGCCGTACACCTCACAGGCCGATCGAAATAAATAGTCCACCGAAGGGCGGCAACTCTGCTCAGGTGGATCGTCGGTGATCCGTATTGTCGGCTCACCCGCAACCGTCACGATCTTCATATGACTTCCGCCGGGGGCAATGTACACATTGCCCGCTTTGGGTTTCATCTGGTCCGAAGCCTCACAAACATGAATTTCGGATTTTCGGTCCAGATCCTCTGCCAATGACTTTGTGAAAAGAGGTGGCATGTGCTGAACAATCAATACGGGAACCGAAAGCCCTGACGGCAGCGCAGGAATAACCCGCGCCAACGCGGCAGGTCCGCCCGTCGACACACCAATGACAACAGCCCGCGGATCGGCAAAACTTTTCCTGGGAATCCTGGTCGTTTTTGGGGGAACCCTCGCAATGGTGCTTTTGGCGGTGACATCCGTCCCGGATTGTCCGCCACTGCGATACGCCTCAAGACAGGTACTCAGATTCCTGGTCAGCGCTGCTGCGTTTTCCTCCGCGGTGTCGTGACCCGGTTTGACCACAAAATCAAACGCACCAAGCGACAGCGCCTTGACCGTAGAACGTGCGTGGGCCGTCGTGAAAGCGCTGACCATAATCGCGCAGGGCCTGTGTGAAAGTTTCGACAACTCCTCCAGTACACCAATGCCGTCGAGTTCCGGCATCTCCAGATCAAGCGTTATGACGTCAGGCTTGAGGAGGCTGATTTGTTGAAGCGCAATCTTCCCGTTCGCTGCCACCCCCACCAGCTCAACGCCGGGCAGACCAGAGACAACGCTGGAAACAATCTTTCGATAGACGACGCTGTCGTCTACGACCAAAACCCGAATCACATCACTTTGCACAAGCACCCACTCCGTTCGCCCATACTGAAAATCACACGTCCCGGGATTCCATTCAGAAAATCAGACTGTGAACTGCCCCACAATCTGATTAAGCCCCTCAGCAATCTCCGATATCTGCTGACTTGCACTCGTCGTTTCGTTGGCACCCTGCGATGTCTGCGTCACAGCCTGATTCACGCCGGCGAGGTTTTTCGTAATTTCCGAACTGGCCGCCGCCGACTGCGATACACCAACGGACACTGTCTGGGCAGCTTCAGAGGTCTGCGTGATGTTCGCGGACATCTGCTTTGTCGTGATACTCTGTTCCTCGACCGCCGACGCAATCGTACGCGATACATCATTCACCTGCTTGATGGCATCCGAAATGCTCGCAATAGCCTCAACCGATTCGCTCGTCGAAGCCTGGATGGCCTCAATGCGACTGCGTATATCCTCTGTCGCACCAGCCGTCTGCTTGGCGAGTTCCTTCACCTCTGTTGCGACAACGGCAAAACCCTTGCCCGCGTCACCGGCGCGAGCCGCCTCAATCGTCGCATTAAGCGCCAGCAGGTTCGTTTGCTCAGCGATATCCTGAATGACCTCAATCACGCGACCAATCTCGTCGGCCGCGGTTCCAAGGACGCCGATTTTCTCATTGCTGACACCGGCACGTTGTGTTGCGTCGCCCGACAGCTTTGCTGCCTGTTCCGCGCTGCGTGCGATTTCAGCGATCGAGGCCGTCATTTCCTCCGACGACGCCGAAACCGTCGTCATGTTCTCCGTGATCTTCATGGTCGACGCAGACATGTTCTCCATGTTCGTCGCCATTTCCTCCGCAGCAGCCCCAACGCTCGACGCCTGGGTGCTCGTCGATTCCGACCCGGAAGCCAACTGCGTCGCGGTCGCATTCAATTCCGTGGACGCACCCGCCAATGTTCTTGCGGATTCTCCCATCTTTGTAATAATTTCGCGCAACTGGGACACGAATTTGTTGAATTCCTTCGCAACCTGTCCAACCTCGTCATTGGAGCTTGCATCAAGCTGCATCGTCAGGTCGCCCTTGAATTCGCGAAGCGTCGTATTCATCTTCCCAAGCGGGACGAGAATGGAACGAATGACAAGAAATCCACCGACAATCGTAATGCCCACAATCGCAACACACAGTATTGTAACCACGGTCAGATTCGTTGACGCAGTTGACGCAACACTGCTCGCAGTAACGCCTAACTGCGTCGCAAGATGGTCTTCCACACCCTTGAGAAGGTTGATCTTTTTCGTCATTGTGGCAAACCACTCACCTGCGTCCTGACCGAAACCGCCCTCGCTCGCCTTCTCGCCGGCAATGGCGCGGTATTGCTCAACCTGACCGACGGATGGATTCTGCATCGCAGTTTCGTAAAAACTGATGTCTTCCTCTGATGCAAAACTCCTGAATTGTCTGGTATAGGTATTCTGCTCGGCCACGAGAGTCGTGAATTTCTGGAACATCCCGTCGCCAAAGACGTCTTTCGCAAATACGTTGCTAAGAACCGCGCGCTCGATACCAGACCGTTCCTTTCCCTTGAGAAAAGCGACGTAGGCAGCGATACGGTTGGTCACCACCGCATTCCTGCTCGCCGTCGCCATGCTCGCAATCGTGTCCAGCATCTCCTTATGCATTCCCGTGTAGTATCCGAGAGCGTCTTTCAAGGGTATCGACTGGGAAGCAATCTGCGATCGTTTGGTCTTCAGTTGGGATAGAAAACCCTGTGTGGATTTCAACCCGGACTGCAGAGCAGGACCCTGCCCGGCTTCGTCAAACGATTCAAGAAACGCATTGAGGCTTTCAAGTTTCTCATCTGTTGCATTTTTCTGAGCAACAAGCTCACCCCTGAATTTCTCTCCCCCGCTTCCCAGGAAACCCGCAGAGTAGCCTCGTTCCTTCTGAGACTCATGCACAAACGCGCTGATTTCCACTGCGAGTGCGGACAGCTCGCGAATCTGATTGGCCTCAGCCGCTTCCTGTCGATTCTTCTGAATTGACCACGTCCCAATAACGCCGATGCCAACAAGCGGAACGATAAGAAGAACAATAAGTTTTGTACGAATAGTCATCTCTGGAACACCCTTCTTTTGCTGCAAATCAATGCGCGGAACCCTGATTTCCAATCAATCAGAATTCAAGTCCTGCCATTCGCCCGATCAATGGCCCCTTGCTCAATATCACACCTCAACAACACGCCCACCTGTCGCGTCAAGCTGAAGCAACTCCTCCACGTCCAGCAGAGCGATCAGATCTCCATCGCTCTTGTACACGCCCTTGAGTACCTGTAGGTCCAGCGCAAGCGCGTTGGGGGGAGGTGGCTCTATATCGGAAGCATCACACGTCACGACGTCACCAACGCGATCGACACGCAGCCCCACCGCCTCGCCGAGCGACTGTGTGATGACGACACGATGACCGTGGTCCACCTCACCCTCGTCACCCTCGATCTTCAACAGTTTGGCCAGATCAATGGTCGTGACAACGTCTCCGCGAAGATTGGCCACGCCGCAAACATAGTCCGGTGCCCCGGGCACACCATAGGTGTCCAGCCGGCGGTTGATCTCACGGACCGCGAGAATATCGATCCCAAACTGAAACTCACCAACAAAGAACGTCGCAAATTGCGATCGCCCGGGGATAACGTTTTCTGTATTGTTCGTTTCGTTCGACATATTCGCCTTCGTTCGATAATGTTCCTGGATACCAACCCAAACTATGCGACGGAAACGCAATCACCAATAATTTTTCGGATCGATGCGATCAACTTCGCACGGTCCATTTTGACCTGATAGTCGTCAACACCCGCAGCCCTCCCGCTTGCAATGTCCTCATCACGAGCCAGCGACGTAACTGCGATCACCGGAAGATGCTTAAACTCAGGATCCGTTTTGATTTTTCGCGTCAGTTCCAACCCGTTCATATTGGGCATTTCAATATCAGTGACCACGAGATCAAACTCTGTTTCCCGACGAAGCAGTGTATTCCAGGCGATCAGCCCGTCCTCGCAACCGGTGATGGCAAACCCCTCGCTTTCGAGAACCTTGGTCATCTGGCTGCGAAAGAACGAGGAATCCTCCGCCAAAAGTATCTTGATATCGTGACCGCGTTTGACCGCATGTTGCTTCTTCTCTTCAAACCAGTCGGGCTTGAGAATATGGGCAAGTTCCAACAAACCGATGATTCGGATTGCATCATTCTCGACAACAATCGAACCAATGATACCAGGCTCCTTCAGGGTCTCAGCGTCAACCTCGGCGTCAACATCGCGGATGTCCACCAGACGTGGCACGATCACACCGCACTCCCGTCCCGCCGCACTGAATACCACGACGTTCACCGGATCTGTTGGTTCCGGAGCTCTGGCAGAAATGTGGTCCTCGATCGTAATCAGCGGTAACGACTTGCCGCGATATTGCAATATGAACTGGCCGCCGACCGAATCAATCTGATCCTTCGTCACACGCTCGATCCGGGTGATGAAACTGGCAGGTAAAGCGAATTTCTCTTCCGGATGATTTGTGAATATCAACAGCGATTGACTCTCGCGATCATCTGCCGTGGAAACGGCACCGCCCGTATCCGTATCACGCGATGGCACGCGGAGCTGACACTTCGACGCGATCCCTGTGACATCAAGGATCAGGGCAATCGAACCATCACCGAGCACGGTCGCCCCCGCCAGACACTCAATCCCCCGCAGATGCCTGCCAAGAGGCTTGACGACGATCTCCTGCGGATCGTCCACGCTGTCAACAACGACACCATAGCGATGGCCCGCGGATTCGACGATGACAACACTCAACGCATTTGAAGTATTGCATTCCCTGCGAGCAACATCCTCCCTGGGAGGATGTTCTTCATGCTCCTCACCCTCACGTCGATCCGCAAGGTCATGACGGCGATCGGTGGACGCCTCCGCTCCATCCTTCGACTCATAGAATGAATCAACCCCCAGCGCATCACTCAAACGAATGATCGGCATCAATTCACCGCGAAGCTGGAGCACCTCGGCATCGTGAACACGCTTGATTCGCTCCGCCACATCATCCGACATGATCCGAATAATCTCATTGATGTTGGTCTGCGGAACCGCAAAACTCGACCTGCCGACACGCACAATGAGCGACGGCATGATGGCCAGCGTGAGGGGAAGTTTAATGAGAACCGTACTACCTGATCCAAGCTCGGTCTCAACTTCAACAGTACCACCCAGATTAAGAATGTTGGTCCGAACCACGTCCATTCCCACACCGCGACCACTAACATCGCTGACCTGCTCAGCCGTCGAAAAACCAGGATGAAAAATCAGATTAATCGCTTCCTGATCGGTAAGCTCGGTCGCTTTCTCCTCGCTCATCAACCCCTTTGAAACAGCCTTCTGCTTAAGCTTCGCAGCCGAAATCCCCGCACCATCGTCGCTGATCGAGATGTTTATTTTCCCACCCTGGTGAAAGGCCTTCAAACAAACCTTGCCACAGGGATCCTTACCCGCGGCGGTGCGTACGTCCGGCATTTCCAGACCATGATCCACCGAGTTGCGAACAAGGTGCGTCAATGGATCGCCAATCGCCTCGATAATCGTCTTGTCAAGTTCAACATGCTGACCAATCACCTCAAGCTCACACTGCTTGCCAAGCTTCTTGACCAGATCGCGTACGACGCGTGGAAACTTGTTGAAAACGCTGCCGACCTCCTGCATTCTCGTCTGCATGATCGCGTCCTGGAGCTCGCTGGTCACCTGGTCCACACGCGCGGAAACACCCCCGATATCCCGCTCGCTGGTTTGGTCCTTCATCTGTAGCAATTGATTTCTCGCAAGAACCAACTCGCCCGCAAGATTCATCAGATGATCCAGAATTTCCACATTCACACGAACGGTGCTTTCTCGACGCACAGGTGCCGAGCTCTTGGCTTTGGACGGTTTTTGCCCCGACGCCGCTTCCGACTTTGCCCTGGGTGCCGCATCGGCAACCGCCCCCGAATTAGCCGGCGGTGCCGAAACCGCAGGAGTCGGCGATGCCACGGTCCACGGATTGTCCTCCGGAGTACCAATAAGATGCACACGTTCCTGTGGTACACCCAGTGCGGCCGAGAATCCCTCGGAATCGAGCTTCGTGCCCGCCAAAATCTTCAGGCCAATACCTTCAGGCAACGGCTCATGCAACTCGCCAAGCCCGGCCGTATCCACATAACTCTCGATCAACTCCGCAATCTTATAGAATCCGCGAAGAAACTCGACGGGATTTGACCCCTTCTCATCCACGTCCACCACAAGATCAACCTCGACGATGAACACGTTCATGCCCGCCGAAATTCGACAGGTAATATCACCCTGCCGAACGTCCAAAAACACCAGCGTCCCGTTTGGCATGTCAACATCGACACCTTCATCATCCTCGGCAGACGTGGCCCCCGGAGCAGCTTCGCCGGAGATACAGGACTTGAGATTGGCCACCAGCGCGGAAACATCCACACTGTTGGAATTCTCGATGTCATCGACCATCGCTTTCAACTGATCGCACGATGCCAACAACGCCTCAACCACCGCGGGTGTTGGCGACAGCTCATCCGAACGAATTAGATTGAGCACGTTTTCGCTCTCGTGGGCCAGCTCGTTGATCACCTTGAGTCCGATAAAATTCGCAGTGCCCTTCATCGAGTGAACGGTTCGGAACACACGGTTGACCAACTCGGGATCAAGATCCGAATCAGCCGTTTCCAGTGCGAGCAGATCAGACTCGATGTCTGAAAGATTCTCACTGGACTCCATTACGAACGCCGACAGCAGTTCATCTTGTTCGAGAGACACGTAGCCCACCTTTCAATCCAAACTCAAAACGCAATACCACGCGCGACGTGCGCGTTATTCAACCACGAATTGTCCATCCAGACTCATGATTTGAAAGAGCTTCTTCAAATCGTCACTCGCGTTGAACACGCGAATTTTCCCCTTCTTCTTCTTCGAGAGCGTCTTGTGACAAACCACAAACACCGACAGCCCCCGCGAATCGATAAAATCGACCGCCTCAAGATTGACCGCGATCTCCACAAATCCCTCGTCCACCTTGTCCTGGAGTTCCTGACGAAACTCCTCACAACGTGCGGCTGTTATGGGACCCTCTGGTCTTACAATGCACTCTTTTGACGCTGTTGTTTCCTGATTCATGAACTCACCTGTCTACTTTTTATCATCTTCAACCAAACCCGAATCATCACTGCGAAACAGTTTTCGAAGCGTAACTTCATTACCCTTGTCATTGAACTCCATAACGTCCGAATACAACTTCATGAGTGGAATCCCCCTCCCGCCGTCCGATAAGACTTCACGGGTATTCGGCAACCGATCATGCACAAACCCAGGTCCGTTATCGGACACCCTGATGGTGACCCCCTCAGCATCCACCCTCACGTCCAACGTCCCACACCCGGTGGTTTCTTCTCCACCACCATGAACCACGGCGTTCATGACCGCCTCGCGAAGCAGAATACGCACTGCAAAAAGGTCAATGGGGTCGCCCCGGGCCGTCAGGAAGCTGATCACACGACGATCGGCTTCCTCGATTGCCTCCAAAGACGATTCGATTTCAAGCGAGAGCCTGTCCTTCTCTTCAACGATCGACATCGGAAATACTCCCGTATCCTGCCAACGACGCACACCGCGATCCATGAACCTATGATGATCGCTCCTCGCGCAGTTTCGCAGTCTCTCCCTACTCGGCGTTTTGGTATGACGTCTTCTTCAAATTCAGGGTCCGGCACACGGCTGTATTTGAAATAACGTTGCACTCTGAATCGGTCGAAATCCTGGTACGGATATGAGCACCTGGCCGGCACTCACGGGAACGTAAGGGACCAATAATCATGAAGATTGTAACCATCGATGATTCGCTGACCGCAAGGCTGATTGTCAAAAGGACCTTTGAGGCTGAGGGACATACAGTGCTCGAGGCACCTGACGGGGCTGCGGGCCTGGCTGTGGTCGAATCACAGATGCCCATCGACTGCGTCGTGCTGGATTGGAATATGCCGATCATGAACGGCCTGGAATGCCTCGAAGCCATGCGGAAGAATCCGAAACTCAAAGGCGTCAAAGTTATCATGTGTACAACCGAAGCCGAAAAAGCACGCGTGAAGCAAGCCATCATGGCGGGTGCCAACGGGTATGTGCTCAAACCGGTCGATCAGGACGCACTGAAAGCACAGGTTGCGAAAGTTTGTGGTGCAGCAGTCTAGAAAAGGGTCAGACACTGTCCGTCGAAATCCAAACCTCCAACACAGGCGACAATAATGCCAGGCATAGCGGAACAAAATCACGCATTCAAGACCGAATACATGACCCCTTTTGTCAACAGTATCCGAGGGCTTTTTGAAGGTTCACTGGGCAAGAAGGTCACGTTCGGCAAACTCAAAATCAACGAGGATGGGACGCCGCCCCACGAGATCAGCGGCGTGATTAGCTTCACCGGCACGGTCATGGGGCGCGCTGTCGTAAGCTTTCCCCTGGATGTTTCGGTTTCCATCTGCAAGGATTATTTACAGATGGACGAACTGCCTGAGGGTGTCGTCCCGGATTGCATGGGTGAAATCGCCAATGTCATTGTCGGGCGTGCCAAATCCGATTTCTCCGGACACGAGATCATCATCTCTCCGCCCACCGTTATCCATGGAAGAGACTTCAAGATTTCACCACAACGGGGTGCCGCCTGTGTCTCAATACCATGTACTTGCGATTATGGCGAATTCCAGATCGACATCAGCATGATCAACAACTCCGCCTCCGCATAGCTCGCCATCCAGGATTCCCGTGGGAAAACGGATGGTTGCTGTGTGACAACAATACGTCTGACAATCCACAAAAAAAGCCGCCCACCGGGGCGGCTTTTCTCTTTCCGTATTTGAAGAAACGCTTCGACTATCCACCAAGCAGACTGAGGACGTTCTGCTGCTGGGCGTTTGCGATGGCGAGAATACTCGTGCCCGCCTGAACGAGAATCTGCGACCTGGTCAGATCGGTTGTTTCCTCAGCGAAGTCCGTATCCCTGATTACCGACTCGGAAGATGTCAGATTTTCGACCGACACCTGCAACTGATTGATGTTTGGCTGCAGCTTGTTTCGCTCGAACGCTCCCAATCGACCGCGAAGAACCGCTACCTGGGAAATGACCTCGTCAACAACCTGGGAAGCCTGGTTAAAGTTCTCGGTTCTCAACGATTTGGTGCCGCCGCTCTGAAGGTCCGAGAGGAATCCGAGCAGCCGACTTCCAAGCTTGTTGGCCTGCATGCTCCTGACGCCGATGGTTTCCTGCTGATTAACATTGACGCGCGGGCCGAGCTGGTAGAGCGAGCCGCCGTCCGTAATCGCAAAATTGGTCGAACTATCTCCGAACCCGGTGTCGAGCGTAATGGTAAGGTCAAGAAGAAACGACGTAAGAGACATCTCCAGACCGTCACCAACAGTCGGTTGACCATTGATGGTCCCGACGGCGTCACGTCCTTCGACCTTCTCGCCACCGGTGCCTGCCAGCGTCCCGTCTCGTTTCTCCAAATCGAACGGCCCACTGCCGTTGGCCTGGTTGACACTGACAAACGCGTCCGAACCGTATTCGCGACTAAGAAGTATAACGCCGGACGCCGTTGTCGGGTCACCAGGTGTTGCATACGCATTGGCTGAGGCAATGATGCCGGTCGCGTCGGCAACGTTGTTGATCTGCGTGACGATATCGTTGCTCCGCGTGTTGGCGGGGAACGTCAGCGGGATGATGCCGTCCGGTCCCTGAAGATCGAGGCTGACGCTGGCAGCGCCTGTTGCACTTGCCTCAAAATGCAACTCCGCCTGAAGCGCCGATTGACTCACGCTGACGTCGACCGGCAGGAACGACTGCGTACCGAAGTTTCCTGCCAACACATCCACATTTGCGAGCAACGCGTTGTCCACGCCACTTGTGAAATAATCAAGGCTTCCATCGAGGAGCTTCCTCCCCGCAAAGGTAGCCGTGTTGGCGATTCGTGAAATTGAATCGATGGCGGAGTCGATTTGCAGTTGATTGGCGGCGGTCTCCTCGTCGGAGAATGCACCGGCGTTCGCAGCTTCGACGACGAGAGCATTGATATCGTTCAGAAGACTCGAAACCTCGTTCAGGCCTGATTCGGTCGTCGCAATCACGTTGATGGCTCGTTCGGAATTACCGATCGCCTGCGTCACGGCCGAAATCTCAGACCGCAACCGCTCGGACACGATCAGCCCGGCGGGATCATCCGATCCACGATTGATACGCAACCCTGTCGAAAGCCGTTGCAACGACACGGCGAGTGTTTTCTGATTTCGCCCGAGTTGAAACCCCGCACTCACTGCAGGAATATTTGAATTGATACGTCCCATGATTATCCTCCCTGATTTTTGAGTCGCCAGCCATTCGCGTTTTGAAGCTGTTGCGACCCGTTTCCAGTGCCATCCTTTGGCACTGTCCCGTCACAATCCCTGTGACGCGTACTAGGAACTTAGCGTGTTCGTTTCTTGTTCTGACCGATTCTCTTTTCACTTTGACTGTCGGAGGGCAATGAAATCTCCTCCGGGTTCATACCCGCCGCAGAGAGGTTTTCCCGCTTGATGGCGTCGTAAACCTCCTTGCGATGCACGGGCACAGAATTCGGTGCGGTAATGCCCAGTCGGACCTTATCGCCCCGAATGTCGACGACGGTGATTTCTATATCATCGCCGATCATGATGGTCTCATCTCGTTGCCTTGATAGCACCAACATCCTCGGTTCCTTCCTCGGCTGTGACGATGCTTCGTCAACCCGTTTGCCGGTTACTTAGCAACATCCATGCCCCGGTTGCGTCCCCGGTGGAAACGAAACCATGCGCGCAGACGAGCTAAACGATATGCGCTTCGCGGACTCTCGGGAGGATCATCCGGTCCGATCCATTATAGGCCGGATCAACCTCCGTCCGCTACCCAGATCAACAGACTACGCAGTCCGGCTCATGGCCGACTTGCCTGGGAGGCGCATCAACGGGTGCCTGGTCGAAAACCTCTTATCGCTGAGGACGAGCTGCTTGGCCTGGCGGTTTTCCACATTCACCACCAATGGACCCTGCAGATTGCCCGTCAACAGATCGTCAATCTTATTCACGACGACAAAAACCTGTGCCCCGTCGGGGTCCGCCAAGCCGATCGGCTCAACCTCGTCCACCTTCACGGGCACACGATAGTCCGGCACGAAAAGCCTTGGATCGCAAACGACGAACGCGAGGTCAGGCCTGTCAACCGCCTGAAGCCAGTAAAACCCGCTGTCCTCACCCGTCTGCACAAGGGCATAATTGTTCGTGTCGGGGAAACCGAGGATCCCACGCTCAAACGTGATCAAGCGGGAGTCATCGACTTCCAGACTTCCAAAACGCGACGTCTCAATTATCATCGCGAAGCTCCAGTGGCCTATCCATAATCAATCGATTGGTCCCCACGCGCCGACGGTACATCCCGCCGGACAACACCTCGTCGGGTGACACAACATGCCAAACCCAACAACGCAGAAACCAATGGTCGCTCGACTGTCCCATCATGGTTGGTCGGACGACATCCGGGCCTCCACCCGAACGATTGTCAAGCAGGGTCATCACGCGGGCCACGCATGCGACACCCCACTGCTTCAAACCTTTCAAACAATCTTTCCATGCGAACTTCACGTCGTACTCCTTAACCCAGGAAGTCCAGCAAGGATAAATTCAACAACTGTGAGCCTGACAACAGATTCGCCTGCAACGCCGTTTGCGCCTGCTGAAACTGTGTGACAGCCTCGGTAAAATCAAGCTCTTCAATGTCAGAGAGAAACGCCTGCGTTGCCTGAACCGCGTTTTCCGTCTGTTCAATTCGTCCCAAAATCGATTGCCCTCGTGCGCCGATCTCACCACGAGCACGCGTGATATCTGCGTTCAACCCCGCCAGCTCTCCGCCAACAATACCAATGGCACGTTCGTCGTTGGCATTCAGTGCTTTTTCCAAATCAAGCAGCGATGTAAAGATTCCTTCAGCCCGAACACCGCTGATATCTTCGGATATCAGCCGTGCTTCCGGATCATCCACGCTGGTGAGGATCCCAAGATCGTCCACGGCGAAGGACGCGATGTTCCCCCGTCCAACACTGAGCGAACCCGCCCCGCCGGACCCGTCCTCGATCGCGATCCCGTTGATGGACTGGTCAACAGACGCAACAACATTGACGCCCGCATCGGACGCGGCCTGGTTAATCAATGCAACGACATCGCCAACCGTCTCAGCCCCATCAAGATTGACGTCAAAACTCGCACCGTTCCTGGCGGTGATCGTCAAGTCAGGCTCACCCTCGAGGATCGCGACCCCCCTGCCAAAATTGAGCGCCGACAGCGGCGTCGCGTCACCAAACGGACTAAGGCCGAGTGCCTTCGCTGTTTCACCATCCTTGTCTGTCACATTGAGCGTAGCTCCGGAAACCTGGCTGACGATTTCGATCCCCGTCCTCTCCTGATTGATTCGAGCGGACACGAAAATGTCGGCGGAGTTAATCTGATTCAATACATCCTGAATCGTCTCAGCCTCGGAAAGGTCCAACTCGACACTGTTTGTGCCGTTGGTAATGGTGAGACCCGCGGTTTCGGGAATGCCGGCCCCTGCGTTGACATCCGACAGCAACGTCCCGGTCGTGAGTCGTGGTCCAAGATCGACAGGGCCCGCCGCCGCAGAAGGACCATCCGTTGTTGCAATGCCGAGATCGGAAGCGGTCCTGCCCCCCGCACCGTCACGAATGGTGACCCCCGACCCACCGACGGTTAGCCCGTTGCCGTCTATGGCGATCGTCACCGACACCCCCGCGTCACTCGCGGCAGCTTCGATCATATTCATCACGTCACCAACCGAATCCGCCGTCGAAAGATCAACAGCCACGTTGGTGCCACCGCTGTCGGACAGAACGATCGAACCCTTGCGAATACCCTGACGGTTTGCGCCCGCAAGGTCCTCAAGCCTTGTCGTTTCCGACAAATTCGGATCGAGTTCCTTCCCCGAGCGAATCGCCGATGAAAGCGCGCCGAAAATCGAATCTCCCGTGATGTTCGTCGCTTCCTGATCAAGCCGCCCAACCCGCGCCAGAACATTCCCCGTGTCCCCGACAAAAGCAACGCCGCCAAGAGCAGAGACAAACGGCGGATGCTGCGTATCACGGCCCGCAAACAGATACATGTCCCGAACCTGCCGATTTCCGATGGTCATCAGGCGCTCACGAATCGATGCGATCACCAATGCATTCGCCTCACGCTCAGCACCGTCGCTCTGCGGACCAATGCTCTGAGACGCAATCGCCTCCGCATCGTTCATCAGATTGTTAACCTCGCTGAGCGCGTCGTCGGCAGACGCCAGCATCAGGTTCGCATGTTGCAGATTCGTCAGAATCTGAGCCTGATCCGTGATCGTCTTGTTCAGTTTGAGCGATTGCGTCGCCGCCACAGGGTCATCGCCAATCGAGAGAAAACTCCTGCCCGATGCGAGACGCGCCTGCTGCGTGAAGATGTCTGTCGTATTCCGGCGGAGGGAATCGAGCATCGACATCGTACGCAGTCCGTGAGACACACGCGTCACGTTAACAGGTGAGATAGCCATGATTGCTACTCCAATTCCTTATGATACCAGTGCAATCAGCTCAGCCGACAGCCGATCGACCACGCTGATAAACCTGGCTGCACCTTGAAACGCACGTTCAAACTTGACCAACTCGATCGCTTCCTCATCGAGACTGACACCACTGATGTTTTCCTTCTGTGCCTGAAGCGACGCCAACACGGAATCAGCCGCCTCAACATCGCCACGCGCAGAAGCAGACGCCACGGCGACCGAACCCGTAACCGACGTTTGATAGTCGCTGATCGAAAGTCCATTCAGGAGCGAGGAAGCGCTATCCAGGGCAAGCGTCAATCGGGCTGCGTTCGAACCATCACCCACAAGATTCGTGGCCGACGTCGCAAGCAAGTCCGCGTTGCTGCGCAACCCCTGGCTGACGTCGATATCCGCCGCCGACGTCCCCTCGAAAAACCCATTCACCCCGAGCGACGCCAAAATATTGGCTGTGTCCTCACGCTGACGCTCACCGTCGTGTCCAAACGTGAACGACTTCCCGTCGTCCGCGCTCAAACGCAAACGATTATCAATCGTGATCTCAGCGGACACGCCATCGACGTTGGCGTTGATGTCAGCCACAAGCGATTCAAGGGTCGTGTCATCATCCGTGCCGTCCAGATCGATCTGAATCTGACGACTCGTCGTCGTACCCGACGCAACATCGGTGACGCTGAGATAAAAACTGCCGTTTTGAGGTGCAAACGGTAAACCCGCCGCAGACGCATTCAGGGCCGCGGTCGGATCATCAACAACGTAGGAGGAGGTCAATTCGGTGTACCCTGCGACACCCTGCCCGTCGGCGTGAATGCGGTTGACCTCGAAAATAACAGCACGAGCAAGCCGATCGACATCGTCGATGCGTCCGAACGTGTGCTCGTCTCTCGCAGCGATCAAGCCACGCAGTTGCCCCGTCCCGACTGCAACCTGCTGATTGTTGTCGGCAAAAACGAGCGAGTCGCGACGACGCTCACCGTCAAGTTTTGAACTAACCGCCAACCCGCGAGACGCCCCCCCCTGCACCAGCGCTTCGTTACCAATGTAGACGTTCACCGTCTGGTTAGGCTGCATCCGAACACGAACATCCACAATCTCGCTCAAATCCCGCAGCAGAGAGTCGCGTTGATCGCGAAGCGCGCTCGCGGGCGAACCGTTGGATTCTGTTGAAACAATTTCGGTGTTCAGGTCCGCAATCCCGGACGCCAATTCGTTGGCCTGCACAATCAGCGATTCGATGTCGTCATTGAACTGCTCGCTAAACTCACCAAGCCTCGCCCGCATCTGCCTCAGCGAGTCCGCCAGCGTCACACCACTCGCAACAACCAACTCACGAATAGCAGGGTCAGCCGGCGTATTCTGCACGTCATTCACTGCGTTGAAAAAACCCGCCAACCGCGATTCGAGTTGCAACCCGGTGGCAGGATCAAACAATCCCTCGACAAGCCCCAACGCCTGATTGCGCGTTCCCGCCTCCTCCGAATTACCGATCGCAGCCCGCACACGATTCTCAAGGGCCTCGTCCAGATTGCGCTTCAACGACGTCATCGCAACGCCCGCTCCCGGACGCATTCCACCCACGCCGCCCGGACCGTCCAACGGCGTCAACCCTGGTGTCTGCCGCGCGTAGTTCGGACTACCCGCGTTGCTGATGTTGTTTCCAACGACCTGCAAAGCGTTTTGGTAACCCAGCAATGCGCTGCGACCTATATTCAGTGCGGAATCCATCAATCCCATGGTCGTTATCCAATCGCCTCAAATAGTTCACGGGGACGCCGTTGAACCGTTGCTCCACCAGCCGAATACAATCCCGCATCGTCACCCGCCGACGTGACAACCGAAAACACCTGCTTCAAATGGCCCAGCGTCTGCTCCGAAACACGCCGAACCAGTCGATTCATCCGTGACACATCAGTCACCACCTTCTTCAACCTGGAAATCCGATCATGAGCACGCGATCGCGTCGGCTCGTCCGCATGCTCCACCAACATCCGCGCGGTCATCGTCCGGGCCAATCCCTTTCCCATCCCCAGCTTCGACCCGATCTGCTCCATCGCCTGCCTGCGGAGCACTTCCTGCTCACTAATCCTGATAATCAACCCCTTCTCCCGCTCGATGCACGCACCAATCCCGGACACATCCGCCGATCTCATCGCCCCAAGCATCTCCATCAACACCGTCTTCAACTCACACTGGAGCTTCTCGATCCGCTCAATAATCAACACCACATTGTCAATCAGTTCATTCACGTCTCGTCATCCTCAATAGTCCGTCTTCGCATACCGCAACGCCGCCGCCTCAAAACGCTGATACAACACCTCACCAACATCGTCGCTCGCCACCCCGCCCGCTCGCTCTGCCAAAACCTGATCCAACTGCGCCTTGAACACGTCTTCGCCCCGACCGCCGTGACCCACATCACTCTTCAACGCTGTATTCCGCGCCGACGCCAACAGCGGACCATAAAACACCGATCCCATGACCTGACCCACCGTCTTACGCAGGCTGCTTTTGCTCGCCTCAACCGACAGTACGTCCGAATTCATTGTTGTATTGATCGCCGACATCGTTATTCCTTAAACACCAGCTTGGCGTGCAATTTCCCCGCACGCTGTATCTGCGTCAGAATGGCTATCCGATCGTCGATCGGCACATTGAGCTGGTTCAACGCGCGCAACAAATCCGCAACGTTTGTGCTGACCGAATCATCCGTACCCAGACCAACAAACTGCTTCGACACAAGCCGCGACTCCGACGTCTCAACAGGCGGCTCAAACACATTCACCGTCAAACCACGTTGCGAAACAACAACCGGGGAAATCCGCGCGTCACCGCTGACGACAATCGTCCCCGAGTCGCGATCAATCACCACCCGTGCCTCATCCGGCGGCATCAGCGTGCTTAACTCCTGAATGTCGCGAATCCACGAGGCTGGATCGTTTCGCTGAAAACCTGGCACCCAAACCACCACGTTTTTCAAATCAACCGCCATCGCCACACGTTCCACATCAGCTGCCAAACTCAATTCCGAATTGATCGCCTCCGCAATCGCAACCGCCAACCCCCACGACGCGTGCGATTTATCCAAAACAAGCGTCACATACTGATCCGCCGGCTTGATCCAATCGTTGGAAAACGGAATCTCCGATCCGGAAGCCGCGAATCCGAGCAGCACGTCCTCCTCGATCTTCGCGCCATCTTCAATCAATCCCACCGTCGCCTGACCATCCGCACCGATCTGCACCCTGCCGCTCGCATACGCAAAGACCTTGTCAATACGCAGATCGTGATACATCAACGGCGTGATCACCAAACGACCACCCGCCAGACTCTTCGCACTGCCGATCGAACTGACATTCACGTTGATGCGATCGCCCTCGCGCACACCGTGCTCGGGAATGACCGCATCAATCATGACAATCGCCACGTTTTTCGTGTCCTTAAGCTCCTCGAGTCCACCCACAGGCGCCGCAAGACGCCCCAACATCTGTGCCAACTGCCGCATCGCCACTTCGTATTGATCACCGTCACCGGTCCCATTCAACCCAACCACAAGCCCCGTCCCAACCAACCGGTTGATGCTCTGCCCCTTCAACGATGTCACATCGCCGATCCGAACATTGACCTGCCCGAGCGACGTCGAACACACTGCGCTCACCATCAAAACAATCA
Organism: Phycisphaerae bacterium; assembly: GCA_029260165.1. Taxonomy (GTDB): domain Bacteria; phylum Planctomycetota; class Phycisphaerae; order UBA1845; family UBA1845; genus OFTM371. Next base: position 64,566 of record JAJDDT010000055.1, read on the forward strand.
AACAAATTCGTCGCATAACAGTCATCTCCCAACCCCTAAAATGGTCGCAGTACGTCCAGCAACCGCGTAACCCAGCCACGACGACTTCCATCACGAACAGCCCCATCCGTAGTAACCATGATGCGCTTGTCCGCCAACTGCGTGCTCAAAACACTGTTGTCCGCTGTGATATCGACCGCGCGTGCAATACCGGTCAGCGTGATAACAACATTCTCACTGTCAAACTGCGTCTCCCCGCGCGCCTCAATCACAAGATTCCCGTTTGGCTTGACATCGATAATCTCACCGGTCACACGCGTCGTGAAACGATCCTCACGCTCCTTCTCCGCCTCATGCTGAACACGAGTATCGAACTTAAAATCGACACCCGGTTTCCCCCGCAGAAAAGACGACGCCCCAAGCTGCCCATCCTCAATCTTGAAGAATTCATTTAACTGCGACCGCACATCGAATTTCTTTTGCTGTTCAAGATCCGACTCGGATTCGTAGATCTGCTGCTCACGGATGATGATCGTTACCAGATCATGCATCTTGAACTTGCGAGGTTCGGGAGCCTTGACCGCCACCAGCGAGTGCCTTTCCAACGTGGGATTCCCCTTCAAACCAGACCCGCGCAGATCCGCCTTCGCCTGATCAGCCACCGCTTTAGACTCGAATCGACGCGAAATCGACGACGTCTGCCCCAACACGGGCGGCGTAATCATCGCAATCAACACAACCACCACTACCTTCATTACCATCAGTCGAGCCTTCAACGTCCACCTCCCATCGCCATCGTCCGCGTCCCCGCCGACAACACCGCCAATCCATCATCCGGAGGCGTCATGCTCACACGCCGCCTGCCGATCACATAGCCCACCATCGCCGGATCACGTCGATCACCCGATCTCAACGCCACCATCTCGCCCATCGCACCACTGCCACCCGCCTTGGCCACCGTGCGAATCTCGATACCACCCACCCGCGACACAACGTCCACCAACTCCCCACGAACAACCAGCGGAACCGTCTCAAGATCATCTGCATCAATCATCTGCCCCTCCCGGATGTAACGCTTCGCGCGCAAACCAACGACCTCGCCCATCGAAACAGACGTGATACCCGTCGGATCATCAAATACGCGTTCCACGATCTTCACGTCGCGTTCACGAATGGGCCCCTTTGCGTTGATCGGAGAAGCCGCAACGACCACACCGCGCGTCAGCATTGCTGAAACAATCAGCGGAACCGACTGAACGACCCGACCATCCGATCGTATGTTCACATCAACGTCGATCAGTTGCCCAAGAACACGCCCGCCACGAATGCGCACCTCAAACGAATACTGAGGCTCGGAAAGCCCAAGAACAGGACCGTCCGTGCGACCGAATTGCAACTTCACACGACCATCCCATGTCGCCGCCGCCTTCTCAAACACAGCTTCGACAGCCTCGCGAAGCGTTCTGCCACCCCGAACAACCGCATACATCGCACGTCGCCTGACCAAATCCTCCGACGGTCGCGTGACGGCACAACTGGCTGCCCCAACCACCAACACCCTGGCGAAATTCACCCCACCCTGTCGCAATGCCCCCTGAATCTGCTCCAAATCGACCAGCTTCGATCCGCCAGCCACCGGCGACGAAACCACCACCGTGTTCGATAGAATCTGGTCACGCTCAGAGGTGAACCCACCAAACGCGCACACATCCGCCAGCGTCACCTCATCCTGCGTCACAACCGCCGTAGGCCAAACCGTCACCGTCTCGCCAACAGCCAACCCACCGTCGATCAAGACGATGAACAAAACAACCCCAATTACCGTATCGCAATCCTTGCGTCTCATCTTCGCATCCTGCTTACCGGGTTGATTCAATCAGCCTCGACTAAAACCGCCTCAAATTCGCAACCACCTGCAACGCCTCATCCGCCGACTGAATCGTCTGACTGTTCAGCTCAAACGCCCGCTGCGTCAGAATCAACTGCACCAATTCACGAACCGGATCAACATTGCTCATTTCAAGCTGACCCTGCTGAATCGCACCGAATCCGTCCGTTTGCGCATCACCAAGCACCGGCGACCCCGATGCTTCCGTCTCCGCAAACAGGTTCTGACCAATCTGCTCCAAACCTTCGGGGTTCACAAACCGTGCGAGCTGAATCGTGCCCTGAACCGCCAACGTCGGGCTGCCCTGCTGACGGACAGAAATCTCACCGTTGTTTCCGATCGCAATGTCGATCGTGTCCGCCGGAATCGTGATCGCAGGCTCCAACAACGCACCCTCACTGTTGGCCAGCACGATGTTCCCAAGCGAATTCCGCGTGAAATTCCCGTTCCGCGTGTACGCCGTGATCGTCGCACCGTCCTGAATCGTCTGAACCTGAAAAAATCCCTCACCATCAATCCGCAAATCCAGAGGCTGTTCCGTTCGATCCACCGATCCAGGTGTGAAACTCTGCTGCGTCCCCGCCACATTCACCCCAAGACCCACCTGAATCCCATGGGGCACAGGCTCATCCTGCGCATTCGGAATCCCAGGCTCACGCCGCACCTGATACAAAAGATCCTCAAAATTAACCCGCGACCGCTTGAAACCCGCCGTGTTCACGTTGGCAAGATTATTCGCCAAAACGTCCAGCTTCGTATCCTGGGCTTTCATGCCCGTCGCAGCCGCATGCAATGCAGTTACTGCCATCGATCAACACTCCTATCTAACACGACCAACGGTATTCACCGCCTGCCCAATTGTGGTGTCCTGTAACGAAACCAGATTCGCGTTCAACTGATACGCCCTCGCCGTTTCGATCATCGCCGCCAACCCCGACATCGGGTTGGCTGTCGACTGCTCCAAAAAACCCGCGCGAAGCTCGCTCGTCGATGAACGCTCCGCACTACCGTGGTTGGCGTAGAGATTTCCACCATGCTTCACCAACTGCGCACGATCCTCAAACTCAACAACCCCCAACTTCGCGACCGAGTCACTGCCCTGCCAAAGCTGACCGTCTCGCGACACGCTGAATGATTCACCCGCCTCCAAATCAAGCCGAATCGGCTGACCCTGATCGTCCAAAACACGCAAACGACCACCCCCCGCCGCCAACACCAACTCACCACGACCGTTGATCGTCATCCGACCGTCACGCGTGAATTTCGTCTCGTCCCCATCCTGAACGCTCAAAAACCCCTCACCGAAAACCGCCACATCCAGCGGATTGTCCGTCTTGTCCAGATCACCCTGCGCAAAAGTATGCACCGTAGGCTGCACAAACGTCCCGCCCGTCATGTCGTCCAACACATCGTTCGAAAATCGCTTCCCACCAGACGCCACACTCTCCACACCACGCTCCATGAAAATAGCCAGATCGTGCTTGAATCCCGTCGTGCTCGTGTTGGCCAGGTTGTTCGCCATCACCGTCTGACGGTATTCGTTGACCTGCATCCCCGCCGTTGATAACCAGAGTCCGTAAGACATGATCCGTCAGTCCTCCTCCGCACCCGCGATCGTCACCATCGCCACCGGCTCGTCCGACGCACCCGTCATCCATTCATGATGGCTCGCCGAACCGTCCAACACTTCCGACCCAACCCGCGTCGCACCAGCCGTCCCATCGAAAAGCGTCTCGGTCGCGTGATCGACCGCCTTGCGAATCATCCGACCGATTTCCTCCCAATCGCTCGCCGTTTCCGCCCCACCAGCTTCCACTTCAACATTTGATCCCACCTGCTTGTCATCCATGACTCTGATTTCCGTTCGTCCATAAACGTCGCACATGCACCGAACGTCGGCGCGGATCGCGTTCCCCAACCCCTGTAACACCGCGCGTGCCAAACCCGCCCGGACACGGATGTTTTTCAAAAAAATTCTCTAACTAGCTGAAAACAAAGGGCTTACAAACCACCAAAAATCGACGATATTTCGGCCCAATACCGCAAATCCATCATTCCCCGCGCAAATGATGCACCCGCCGCGCACGAAATGCATCACCCCTTCGCGCACAACATGCGCACCGCACGCACAAACGCATCCCCCCGCGCTTCATAATTCACGAACCCGTCATAGCTCGGAAACCCAGGCGAAAACAACACAACATCCCCGCAACACGCCCGCCGACGCGCTGCCCCAACCGCCTCTTCAACCCCATCCACTCGGTCAATCACCATGCAACACCCCATCGCCGCCTCAACAACGTCGCCCCCAATCTCCCCAAACGCGATCACCGATTTGATTCGCTTTTGCGCACGATCAAAAAAGCCCCGCAAATTGCCCTCACCACTCTTACCACCCATCAACAAAACAACAGGCTCATCAAACGCCCGAATCGCCGTCATCGTCGCCAACAACGACGTCGCCTTCGAATCATTAAAATACCGCACGCCCCCAAACTCCCCAACAAACTGCAACCGATGCGCCAACCCCAAAAACGTCGACAACCCCGCCGCAATAACCGCATCCCCCATCCCAAGCAGCGAACAAACCTCCGCAGCACACCGCGCATTGACCCGATTGTGCTCCCCCGGAACAACCAACACACCGACCCGCCGCGAGACCGTCGCATCAACAACCAACCCACCCAAATCCTCAATCAACTCCCTCAACACACCATCCGCCGCCCCCAACACCACAGGCATCCCAACCCGCCCCCCACGCACAATATTCAACTTGCAATCCCGATACACCTCGAACGTCCCATGCCGTTCAAGGTGATGCCGCTCAACATTCACAACAACCGACAATTCAACCTGCCGATCAACCCGCACCAAATCCTCCAACTGAAAACTCGACAACTCCATCACAACAACATCATCCCTGGTCATCCGACCCAATTCCCCCAACAACGACCGCCCAATATTCCCGCCAAGATAAACCGCCCCACCCATCCACGCCTCCGCCAAAACATGCCCAATCATCGCAGCCGTCGTGCTCTTGCCAAACGACCCCGTCACCCCAACAACCCGCCCCGGACAACGCTCCAAAAACAAGTTCACCTCCGTCGTCCACGCAATCCCCCGACGTTCAATCTCCTGAAAAAAATCCGACCGCCGCTTGTCAACCGCCGGACTCACCACCACCAAATCAACGCCATCTAAATCACCAACATCATGGCCACCCAACCGATACCGCACGTCACAATCCGCAAGCGCCCCCACCGAGTCCGCCAACACCCCCTCATCCGCCAGATCCGTCACGCACACCCGCGCACCCTGACCACAAAGCCACCGCACCGCCCCAATCCCACCACCAAACCGACCCAACCCCACCACCAAGACACGCTTGCCCGCCAACGAATCCGTCACATCAACCATCATCCCCAAAGCTTATCATCCAACCCGGTCCTTGACATCCTTCACCTCTCAAACGCAAAATAACATTCGATGGCCAAACGAAAAAAACCAGGCAGGAACAAACCCGGTGGGAAAAAAGTTCGCGTCCAATTCAAGACCAATCGCTCCGCACGACGCCGACAGACCGACTTCACCCACCTCGCCGACAAACTCGACGACGCCGAGGCAGATGTCCCAACCTCCGAACGACTCCTCGCCAAGGGTGATCTCTCCCGAAAACGAACCGTCATCATCGACGACGACGAAACCATCGCACGCCAATCCGAAAACACCCACACAGGTCGCGTTGTCACCATCTACGGCCGAACCGCCGACGTCGACGACGGCAAAACCGTCTGGCCCTGCTCCATCCGACGCGTCCTGCGAACACGATCCATCGACGGCAGAAACCCCGTCTCCGTCGGCGACATCGTACGATTCACCCTCGAAACCGATCGCGAAGGCGTCGAACCCGAAGGCGTCATCGAAACCGTCCAACCACGCCACGGACAACTCAAACGCGTCGTCGGGAAAAAAGAACACACCGTCGTCGCCAACGTTGACCTCGCCGTCATCATCACCGCCGCAAAAGAACCCGAACCCAAACCAAACCTCGTCGACCGCTACATCGTCTCCGCTCTCCACGGCCAAATCGAACCCGTCATCTGCCTCAACAAAATCGACACGGTCACGCCCAAAGAAGCCGACCAGTTCCTGAAAACCTACGCATCCATAGGCTACAAAACCATCGCAACCAGCGCCACAACAAGCCAGGGCATCGACCACCTTCGCGAACTCATCAAAAACAAGGAATCCGTCTTCGCAGGACAAAGCGGCGTCGGCAAAAGCTCATTGCTCAACGCCATCCAACCCGACCTCGCCCTCGAAATCGGTGGCCTCGCCGCGGAATCCGGCAAGGGAAAACACACCACCACACGCGCCTCACTCATCAAACTCAACATCGGAGGCTACGTCGTCGACACCCCGGGGGTCCGCTCATTCGACCTCAGCAACGTCCCGTTCCAGGAAATCGAAAGCTATTTCGTCGAATTCCTGAAACACATCCCCCATTGCAAATTCCCCGACTGCACCCACCGCCACGAAATCAAATGCGCCGTCAAAACCGCCGTCAGCAACGGACAAATCCAACCGACCCGATACGAAAGCTACGTCCGCCTCTTCACCGACAAACAATTCCGCTAAGGAACGCCGCCGAAATAACTTCCTGATTTCGCTGCGGATGCGTTATGATCTCGTCGCGGCTTGAAGGAGTGTGAGGTTTCAGTCAGGGATGACTGCATGCAACCCTATGATATGGTGATTGAGCGGACGATGAAGCGGTTCTTCGATTCGCTGTCGGAGAAGGATCGCCGACGGTACGCGGCGGTCGAGGCGGCCAAACTCGGGCATGGCGGCGTCGAATACATGGCACAGGTTTTGGGCTGCGTCCCCAAGACCATCCAGCGGGGGCGGGAAGAACTGGAGCAGTCGGAGGATCCCGCCGCAGGCCGGGTTCGAAAAAAAGGGGTGGACGCCGGCGGCTAATCGACATCTGTCCGCGGCTGGAGCCAAACTTTCTGGACGTGCTGCGGGATCACACCGCTGGCGACCCGATGCGGGAAGACGTCAAGTGGACCGACCTGACGCGGCGCGAGATTTCCCGGCGGCTGGCGGAACGCGGGACGCCTGCTGGCCAGGGCGTGGTCAGGCAGTTGCTCAAGCGGCACGGATATGTGAAGCGAAAGGCTCGGAAGGTCAAGGCGATGGGGCCTCGACATCCTGATCGCAACGCTCAGTTTGAGAACATCGCCCGACTCAAGCAGGCGTATCATGAAGCGGGCCAGCCGGTCGTGAGCATGGACGCGAAAAAGAAGGAATTGTTGGGCAACTTCTACCGCGATGGCAAGTTGTACACCCGGAAGGTCATCGAGGTGTTCGACCACGACTTCCCCAGTGCCGCCAGCGGGGCTGTGTTCCCGCATGGTCTATACGATGTGGGCCTCAACCG
>JAJDDT010000056.1 GCA_029260165.1 Phycisphaerae bacterium
AATACGCGGAATCGACGTTCACGCGCGGGGACTGAGCAGTTGGGTTGCAAATCTCAAATGCGCACGGCGCGAGATCGTTCAAGCCGCGCGGCGATAGCGGTGATGGAGCCCGCCGACCTGCGGGATGGCGATTACCTTGCCACGCTCTGGTGGCTCGATCTCGCGCGGTGCAGGTGAGTTTCGGTCCAGCGAAAGATGGGTTCGTGATTCATGATAATACTCGAAATACGATGTCAGGATTCGCACGAGATGCCGCTCGCTTAGCACAATCACATGATTCAAACACTCGCGGCGGATGCTGCCGACGATCCTCTCGACGAACGGATTTTGCCAAGGAGATTTTGCAGCCGTAACGACTTCTTTGATTCCCATGTTTGCGACGCGCGTCTGAAATTCCAAGCCGTAGATGCCATCCCGATCGCGGATCAAGAAACGTGGGGCGGACTCTTCTGGGAATGCCTCAACAATTTGTTGAGCTGTCCACACTGCCGTCGGATGGGCGGTGACGTTGAAGTGAACGACACGACGGCGATCATGCCGGAGTATCACGAAGGTGTACAAAATACGGAATGTCGCTGTCGGGACAACGAAGAAATCGACAGCCACAAGGTCAGTCAGATGATTCTCAAGGAACGTTCGCCACGTCTGAGATGGCGGCTTGCGAACGCGTTTAATGTAATTCGCCACGGTTGTTTCGGACACCGTATAGCCGAGCAACAGGAGCTCCGAATGAATGCGCGGAGCACCCCAGCCCGGATTCTCGCGTGACATCCGACGAATCAGTTTGCGGATTTCGACGTCGATGCTTGGTCGTCCTGGCTTCCGTCCACGAGACTTCCAGCGCCAATACAACTTGAATCCTTGTCGGTGCCAGCGCACGACAGTATCCGGCTGAACGATGAGAAGGGCAGAACGCCAATTCGACCAGAAATGCGACAGCAATGCCCAGAATACGCGATCGCGCGTTCGCAACCTTGGACGTTTGGATCGGTACTCCAAAATGGCGAGTTGTTGGCGAAGCGCGAGGTTCTCGGCTGCGAGTTTGGTCTGGTCATACAGCATTCCGCGGACGAACAGCCACAGCATACGGATCAAGCCCATTTCAACGTCTCCAGGAGCATCATCGGTGCCCGAAAACGATAGCTGAGCCATTCGTCACGTCAAATCGTAAGTGCTTGATTGACAACGCGTACGGAGTTCTTGCTTGGGACAAGGGACACCGACGTCCCATGTGCACCTCACGTCAATAAAACGCACCCCGCCCCTGCTCCGGTTCGCGGAGGTCCGCACCGTGGGCAAAGGCAGAGCACGGAAGGCGGACGAGCCGTCTCCTTATGTCCCGAATCGCATTTGGGGGGACAGGCGCTCAGGAGATTTTCTTGCGGCCAGCTGTTCAACTGATCACGAATTCCGCGCCAATCTCGTGAAGCATCTTTGGCGCAACATTGCACCGGCGCACTGTGGCCACCTTGTCGACCATGCGACCGCCAGCCCCGGTGGGTAACCAGATTTGAAATTCAGTGTCGGGAATCATGGGTGTTGCAGACAGGAACCCGATACCATGGATTGAGACATTCCTCAGCCGTACAATCAGTTTTTGAGTTGTGTTGGGCGTCTCGTACACCACGACCGTGGCCCTTCCGCGGAGGCGGTGGCGCTCTGACCTGCGCTGATTCCCTGCCGCATCCCTCTGCAGCGCGTCGAGATTGTCCATGATGATGTTGATCTCCTCATCCGAGAGCCGAATCTTGGAGACCCCTGTCGATTGCGTTGCCATTTCCTAAACCACCACCTTGATCCTTTCGCGCAAGAACAAAAACGGTGCCGCAACCGTCCAGACGGCGCGGCACCGTCATCCGCGTGGAATACGGACAAACGCGGCACAAAGAGGAAGTCGCGAGATGGGTTCGGAGGCGCTCAGGAATCCTGGAGAACGGAACCGTGTCGCAGGTGCCGCCATTCTGCATCCTTCAATGGACTGGGTTTGCCTGTAGAATTGGAATCGCTGGTCCAACACCCTCGCGCAAAACTGCAAAATGTCCTGGTGGACAAGTGGACACCCACCACCCCGGCGAAGGGGATCGAACCTGTCGTCCAACCTGTTCGATCCGTGCCGGTCTTCCCCCGGTCCAGGCGGGCCCGGCCTTCGCGTCGTGTAATTCGGGGCCGTCTCGGTGTTCACACATGTTACGGCCTGCCAATTTGCAGACGGCCTCACGCCGCCTCTTGTCTCCCGGGCTTCGACCACTTCATTGCCTCCATGGCCACTGAGATAGCTACCCGGCAGCGACACCCTTTACCGGGGCAGGACTTCCACCTGCTGCAACATCGCACCCGTGCACGGCACACATGGGCCAGCACAGCAATCCCCCCCCTCCCCAAAAAATCTCCTTTTCGTGAGCGCGTAGTATCTTCGGTCGCGATTTAGACTTTTGGTACCACTTGTAAGCGAGTCGACGGCCGAAAGACTCTCACATTACTGAAACACTGAAGGAATCGCGCGAGCGGTCGATGGTCGATCTGCGCGCGGTTTGAATCGCTGGCCAAAGGAGAAAGATTATGAATTGTCCATGGAGAAGGTGCGCGCTCATTTTGGCGACAGGCTGCGGATCAATTTTTGCCCAGAGCGTCAACTGGACGGACCCGCCGGACGGTAAATCGATCACCGTGGTGGAACTCGACAAGAATGAGAAGGTGTTAGCGCCGCGCGAAATCACGGTGCAGTACACCGCTTCCCGCGCATTGGATGTCGGTGACATAGTCGTCAGTTCGAGCCATTCAACTGCTCCTGAAGTGAGCGAAGTCACCGGGAGCGGCAGTACATGGGTCATCCACATGACACGGCAGATCACGCCGGGTGAAGTGCTCGACATTGACATCGACGGCCACTGGATCACCTTTCAACATCGTCCGGGCGATGTCGACGGTGACGGCGATACGGACGCCAATGACAGGCAAACGCTGCAAAACGCGATCAACGCGTCTTCCAAGAGTTCCGTTTTCGATATCGATGGGAGCAACTCCATCGACGCGGATGATTTGTCCGCATTTGACAGTCTCCAGGACGCATTCGGAACCTTGATTATCTGGGACGATTTTGGCGAAACGAGTATCTGTTGTTGCGATGGAAACAGTTGTGCCGAATTCACAGGCACAGGATGTCCGTCATTCATGACCTCAACGACCTGTCCGTGCGTCTACCAGGGCTGCTATTAGCCTAACGATCCATGAATATGATCCGTTCTCCATCGTAACCGGTTACCTTGTGGGACCTCCCATTTGTCGCCAGATCCACGAGGTGTGACGCGATGGGTGGAGACAGCAATCGGAACCCGGTATAAGTGACCTGGTATTCCATTGAATGGCCGGTCATCGGGTCAACGAGGAATTTCGGATCGATCAAGATCTCGTCCAGCGATTTCGGCCAGCGCTTGTGCTGTTCCCTGAATCGCATGATTTCGACCAGGATGCGCAGGGCCTGCTGACGAGCACGAAGTCCGAGTCGTCGGCCATAGAGGTCATGATATGTGTTACAGAAGTACGCGATGGGAGAGACCTTTCGGGCTCTCTCGAGGTCTTCCCATCGCTGTTTTCCTAATTCCTTGATTTCCTGAACGGTTTTGTCCTCAAATTGCCGCTCGCCCAACAGGTGCTCATCAATCGTCCGCGTTATTGCCGACATCGGCGTCGATGTTCCCCATCGCTCTTTCCAATTCGGCATCGAGTTATCAAGGAACCCCGCCAGGCGTTGATTCAGGAGCGCGTGATCCACCATCAGGGGTTCCCCGTCGCCGGTTGCGGAATCGGCAGCAAGACGTCGCAACCTAAGCGCCTGTTGCCGAAGTACGGGATCGACCCTGGGAACCTCCGGGTCTGTCACAATCAGCGTTGCAATGACGTCGCACATCGCGCCCGTATCGAGGCAATTACTGAGACCCTCCGCAAGCCCCTGGAGGAGTTGATGTCTCATGCCGCATGACCGATAGGTGTAGACCACGTTCAGGCTGCAACCAACATCCATCGCGAGATTGCGGGCTGCTTCAAAGTTGATCCGGAATCCGTCCGCGTCATCCAGTGATTTGCAGTGATATGTATTGGCGAGCAATGCGTCGAAAGCTTTTGCCACCACATCAAGGGCCTCCAGGTCGATGCCGCCGGCGTCTCTCCCTATTTCGCCGGGGTCCATCAGGAAAACCGTCGATTCGAGTTCAACCGCGAAATTCGCAAGGTCGGCCCGATGGTCCTGTAACCATGTTTCCGCATCCTTCGCACGCAATCGGTCGATTCCCCGCAAGCCATCGACGAGGTTTGCGTCGTGTAGAAGTGATGTCGCCCACATTGATTGATTAAGGTTCCGTACTGGAAGTCGGGAATCACGAAGGTTGTCGCGGTGTGCATCCTGAAGTTCGCCAAACACCTCGACTCTTTCGAGCACAAGAGATCGCTCTGCCCGGATTCGCTGGTCTGTGGCAAGCTGTTGACTGCGAATGCTCACAAGAGCGATAAGTGCCATCGCAAAGATCGACAGCCCAATGAAGATTGGGCGGCGACGGCGGATCCAGGCTCGTTCAATCCGGCGCAAACTCGCGCCGCGCATGGCTGATACTTCCTTGTGGTCCAGCAACTGCTCAATGTCACCGGCCATGTCCGCGGCCGACGGATACCGCCTTTCCCGATCCTTATCCATCGCCTTTCGGATAATGGCGTCGAGTTTTCGGATTTTGTCGCGCGGTTCCCGATAGGGATGGCTGCACTCATTCATCGCACGCGAAAGTGAAACCGGATCCTCGGTCAAAATATTGCGGATCACGCCGATCAAATCATCGTGATTGTCGTACGGAAAGCGATCGGTCGTCACCTCAAAGAGGACCACACCCAGAGAATAGATATCGACGCGCTTGTCAATGGTGCCATCAGTCGTCGTCTGTTCGGGACTGAGATAGGCCGCTGTTCCGAACCGGGCCCCCGACGCTGATGTGAGAATTGCCCCGGATTCCCGTTGGGCGAGCGTGTCTTTCGAGAGGCCAAAGTCGATGATGCACGGTGTTCCGTCATCGCGGACGAGGACATTGGAAGGTTTCAAATCGCGATGGATTACTCCGGCATTGTGGGCCACCGCAATTGCCCGGCAGACTTTTGCCATTAAACGTAACCGAGCATCAAGATTTGGTCCGAGCGCGAACGCAAAGTCGTCGATCGTCAGGCCGCCGACGAATTCCGTGATGATGTGCTGGCGTCCACGAATTATTCCGCTTTCAATGATTCTCAAGATGTGGGGGTGATTGATTTTTTGAAGGATGCGCGCCTCACGATCGAACCGTCTCCTGCTCGATTCCGTTGCAAAAGGACCGTCCAATAGAAGCTTGACGACCACCGTATCCCCGGTTGCGGAGTGCTTCGCAAGCCAGACCGACGACTGTCCTCCCTTGGTAAGTTCGCTGAAGTCACTGAAACCCGGAAACGAATTCGACAGGAATGCCAATTCCTCGCGTTGTGCTGTTGTCGCAACGTCGATTCTCTCCCCCATGGCATGGCGTTGCCGTGCTTTCGATACGGCTGTCAGCATCCGCATCCAGTCGATGATTTCATCACACTGGTTTGGGAACTCGACTCGAATATCGTCGTCGGAAAGATTCTCGCCAGACGTTCGGCGAGCGATAATCTTCTTTGCGATTTGTTCCGCTTGCTCGATTTGCGGCGATGACATGCTATGAATTCGTCGTCAGAATGAAGTGAGCAGACCCACCGCCGACGTGATCCGTCTGGCGAGAACTTCCTTCGTCCGAACGAGCAGCGTATTGACGGTATTCACATTCAAATCCAGCAACTCACCAATGCGGCCACGCGCCATGCCATCAATCCAGTGGAGTTGGGCCACACGACGCTCCCGTTCGGGAAGGCTGCGAAGCGCAATCCGCACGATTGCACCGATTTCCTCGCGTGCCATGTAACGACTTGCCGTGTGCGTTCCGTCAACCAAACCATACATATCGACGAGAGAGGATCCGGATTTGCTCGTCAGGCGTGCAAACCTGGCTGCACCACCACGTCGCTGCGCATAGGCGTGACGCATTGCGCTCGCAGCGATATTTGATGAAACTGCGACAATCTGCGCTTTGACAACCTGAAATTCCACCTCTTCACTGGAATCGATGAGGTCGTGGACGGCCAGATAGGCGTCCTGAAAAACTGCTTCGCGATCAACCCAGCGACGATGGTCCCGCGTGAGCCGACGCCCCACAACTCTACGCAAGAGCCGGACAGCTTCTTCATGCCGTTCGTGTCGATGAGCGTCCATCGCGAAAACCTCCACCAAGCACACGAGGCTACACGGTCTGGCTGTTGCCCTCAAGCCCAAAACATTTTTTGTGCAATGTTTTTGAGCGCGTAACGCAACGAACCGCTATCTTGCGGCTGCCAGGACGGAACTGACGGAAAAATGCCGGGCGACAATTGGAATTCACTGTGTTTGGGTTCGAGACGGCGACGTTGCCGGACCATTCTCGTACCGCCGCCCGAGTCATTCACGACATGGGCGTCGTCGAGTTTCGCCTGTAGAGCCTGGACATTTTCTCTGCCTGCCGCGCCACACTGGCCCGCAATGCGTCCGGTTGGACCACGACGGCCTGATCGCCATACCCCAGGACCCACCAAACGATCTCATCAATCCCATCCACGTCGGCTTCAAACACCAGCGAACCGTTCGACCGACGACGCGTCCGCTGCGTCGGATGCCAGGTCACTCCTTCAACATTCCCTGCGACCTTTTCTCCGAACACAATCTCTATGTGATACGCCTCGTCCCCGCGAATAATGTTCCACGCATTGCCGAAAAACTCGCTTAGCGAGAAATTCCCGCCTGTGCGAAAGTTCCTGTCGGACTCCACCATTTCGACAATTCGTTCAAGCTCGAAAAGTCGCACTTCGCGCTGACGCTCCGAATGACCGACCAGATACCATCTCTGCCGCCGAAAAAATACACGATAGGGCCTCAGCGTTGTTTCGACTTCTCGATTGGCGTTGGCGGTATCATATCGGATGTAAATCTTTCGGCGGGTGGCAATTGATTTCGCGGCACGAACGATCAAATCCGAAACAGGACCAACGTCCGAGACATGCGGCCACTCAAAATCCAGGTTTTCAATGAGTACCCCACACTCCTTTCTAACGGCATCAGGAACGGCAGCCTCGATCTTCAGGGAAGCCGACAGCATTGATCGATAGGCCGGCAGAACCCGCTCGCTCACAACCTTCCGCGTGAGCATCAGCAACGCCTTTCCCTCGTCCAGCGTCAGGTCCAGTGGCCGCAGAAACAGCGATTTTCGCAGAGCGTACGATTCAGAATCAGGATCATAGTAACACTCCAGTCCCACCCCACGCAGCACATTCATGTCACGAAAGATCGATCGCCGGCTAACCCCAAATTCGTGTGCCAGCGTCGTTGCGCCGCATTTGCGACCGGCCTGCAGTATTTCGACAATCCGAACGAGTCGTTGGGTTCGCGTCAGATCCATTTGCCCTGCCAATCGTCAACCGAGCGTGACGCTTCCTGTCACCGTGAAATTCCGGGGCCACACGAAGTGAGTTCACGAAACAGAACCGGGTGCGCTCAGAAAAACCCCTCTATTGGCAGAAAGTTTTCCGTTGTTTCGACTGAAAACCCGGTACTCGTTGTCAACAAACGAGTTACGATTACCTCGGATGGGGATGGAAGAACAATGTCATCGCGCCCCCAAATCGATGCCAACCAACTCCGCCAGGCCGGCGGCCGCATCAAGGGGACTGTCGGCCATCGAGGTGAACTCCTCTGCGTTGTCGTCGATCGCGACAGCGCAGAACAACCTGGTGCCGTCATGACGTGGCGATGCACCAAGCTGAATACGGAATCCAGCCTCATGGATGGCGTTGAGAATGGCGTCGACCGACGTTGCATGCATAGCTATCGTCCTTTCCGGACATTTGGAGTCGCACGACAATTGACCCTGCTCATGCAGGTCCTGGCGACTGCGAGAACAGAAAACATGATAGCTTCAATGCTGTCATCGTTCTACAAACGGCCTATCTCGCGTATTCTTTGGACGCGCGAAACCCTGCCTGTGGTATCAATCAAGCCGTTGTTGTGCTGGTCCACCGATTCTTGCACGGAGCGAGAATTGATCGTAACGACTTGCTATTGTTTATGTTACGTTGGCCTCCGGCCATCACTGCACCGCAAAATGGCGCAATAGGAAAACCCACATGCACTGGACGATTCAGATTCAGGGGTCGTGTTGTCCAAGCAGATTCGGCAAATCACGCGCACCATGAAAGACGTGCAACACCTCGATCCCTTGTTTGATGGGACGGTAGAATATGAGGCGGTTTTCGAATCCCTGCACGCGCCAAACGCGGATACCCTCGAGCCGCTCGTCGGGAGACTCCCACTTGCGACCCAGGCCTGGTGACTCCGCAAGCTCGTTGAAGGTCTGTTCGGCCGCATTGAGAAATCGTATTGCAGCACCGAGATTCTCTTCAGCGATGTAGGTCGCTTGCTCGTCAATTTCCGTATCCGCCGCAGGGCGAATGAGGATTCTGGGGTTCACGAACAATCCTTGTTCTGATCGAGCCGTTTGGCGAGTTTCTGCCGTCTTTCGCGCCAAGACTCTGCCGTTGCTTCGACGGGATTTGGGCTGTGGATTGCATCAAGCAGCTTGGCATCAATCTGCTCTCGCACCTTCTGCTGCTGGGCCTCACGGACGAGTTGCCGGAAAAATTCGCTGGCTGTTCCGTAGCCACCTGAATTGACCTGCTCGTCCACCCAAGCCTTCATCGATTCTGGTAGCGAAATGTTCATTGACGCTCTCATGCAATACATTGTAGCACTTGTGGCATGGTGTGCCACAGGTGAAATCAAAAAAGATGCCATCGTGGCGATCGAGAGTTGCAGTTCGTAGGTCCATGCCGCGCGTGCCGTGGGACGCCAAACGGATATGATCTGCCTTGGTTCCGAGAATCTCGCGGCGTTTTCGGTGTCAGTTCAGTGTCAGTTTGGGTGTAGAATCACTGCTGTGCCCATGTAGCGCCAGTGTAGCGCCACTGTAGCGCTTTGGAAATCGCCGTTTCTGGGCCAGAAAAACGCCGTTTCTGAGGCTGTGAGGGCGGTTTTGGACGATGAGTTGCTGCTCGACACGCAGGAGGTCACAGGTTCAAGTCCTGTATCGCCCAGTCGCGTAACCCTTGGCCCGGCAGGGGGTTACGATTCTCGCCGGTCCCGGTGAAATCACGAAAAACCCCGA
>JAJDDT010000057.1 GCA_029260165.1 Phycisphaerae bacterium
TCGCCCAGGCACAGGAATCCATCCACGAACTGCCGGCTCATCAGATCGCCGAAACTATTCGTAAATTCCAGAACGCCCGCATCCCCAATATGGAAACACCGGCTGCACTGTTTGGTCACGACGACCGCGAATGGCACATGGGCGACACAGCCGTCCTGACACCCATTGTCAATAATAAATGGAATCTCCATTGGATTCAGAGCAGCGGCAATGAAATCGTCGCGATCGATGAAAACAGTCTGGAATCGTTTCTCAAGACCGAACAAATCGACCTGAACGCGCTGGCTGAAAGCGGTGCGACAACCCCCGACGAGGTCATCGAATTCCTGGCCATTGACACCGTGCACGTTCGCATGGAAAATGAATTCACGGAGGGACAACCCCTCGATGTTGAAACCGAAGACGGCTCGATGACCATGAAAACAAAAGTGGTGAGATTAACGTCCGACGATGGCCTGTCCGTGATAGGCAGAATTCTCGAAACCACAACAGTTATTTCAACATCCAATATACAGGGCCTGCCGGAAACACAGGATCTCGGCACGATTCG
This sequence comes from Phycisphaerae bacterium, assembly GCA_029260165.1. Lineage (GTDB taxonomy): Bacteria > Planctomycetota > Phycisphaerae > UBA1845 > UBA1845 > OFTM371. The sequence continues at coordinate 551 of JAJDDT010000057.1, forward strand.
CTATTTTTATACAACAGGTTACGTCGATCAGGAAACCATCGCGACTAAATATTTCGATCAATTGAAACTAATCAAAGACGACAGTTGCCGCGACGAGGATATCGAAATCCCGGGGCTCCACCGAGGCCAAAACGATCCGGACGACATGATTTTCGCTTATGACACCACCGATGCCAATGACCAGACCGCCTGCGGAGTTGCGAGCATCCGCTTCTCGATCAACGGTGTGCGTCTCACGCGATACGTTGATCCGACGTCCGATCTCACGCTGGCCGACGCCGACGCGATTGCCAAGGAGATGGCCCAATCCGACGACATGAACATCTATGAACTACCGCGCACAACCCCAACCGCCACCGCCTCAACCGCCTGCCTGATAGAAACCGCCGTCATCGCCGCACAGCAACACGTCGCGCACGACCCCTTCGCGGGAGGGGCCCCTTGCGTCATCGAGTATCATGGGGAGGTCGCACGAATCATTGGGCAGCATCAGAACCGGCTCTCAATCTGTCGGTCGAATGCGAGGACCGGCACCCTCATTACTCTCGGGTTGGTGGCCACTTGTTGTGTCCTTTCAGGTCCATTTTGCTTTGTCGGGGGCTTGGTTTGTGGAGCGTTCGGGGGCTACCTGACCGTGGACGCTCTTGTGAATTGCGATAATGGCTCATTCTCGGAGGTTAACGGGGACATAGCGCATGCGCAGGCGACACTTAACGCATGTTGCATCAGAGAAGGAGGGTGCGGACCAGCTTGACGTTTCGCGAGTTTGCGATTTTGGTGGAGTAATGCGTTTGTTGCTCATTGCAAGGGGCGAAGACATGTTTTCGGTTTTTCCATCAACACCAGGTCGCATACGGCGTGTGCGCGCGAGGGCGTTCATGATGCTCGGGGTCTATTTGTTGATCTTTTTCTTGGGCTCTAAGATGCCTTGGGTCGGCTCATTTGCCTTCCCATTCCTGCCTCTCCCGCTAATCGGAATCATTATTTCGACCATGTACGAGCGACGGTTCTTCGATCGAATATCCGCGGAACGCGAGCTGGGCCACGAACGCTGTTTCGAGTGCCATTACCGCACCGACAAGCAGGCGGAGGACACGCCGGTCTGCGCCGAGTGCGGCTTCTCACGAGCCGAAAGCGCCCGCCTGTGGCAACGATGGCGTCCCCAGATGGTCATGGTTCGAGAGAGCTTCAGGTGGTGGAAGCGCGAGCCCAAAAACAAACCCCGCGACGACCGGACGAACAAGCTGCCGCTCGTTTGACGACGTGGATTCAACAAACCCCGCCCGCGCGCCATGCCCAAACGGCCCACGCGGGCGTTTTGTTGCGCACCGAGCCACGCTCTCTGTCTCTGTCGCATTGAATCAGCGAGGGTAGACGCCGCGAAAACGGAGTCGACCGCGATCCTGGATCGGCGATGGCTACTTTTGGCAGGCGAAACGTGATTCCGTGTACGGCGTCATTGTCGTGCGCTCGATCAGGTCGGGGCGGGTTGCGCTGAGGTGCTCCAACAAATGAAAAACCGTTTCGACCTGGTCTTCGGCGTCGAGCTGTTTTGCCCATTCGACGGCGGATCGGGCTGTGTTTGGCTGGCTGCGCATCGCGTCCAGCAGTCGGGTCTGCAATATCAGAATATCGCCGGCGGCCTTCTTTCCCGCTTCGACACCGGGCTGGTGGTAGGCGTTCACGTTGATCAAACTCGCGTACAGTCCGACCGCTCGTTCAAACAAGGCAATCAGGACGCCGATCGATCGGGGGGATACGTCATCGAGTGTGATGGTCATCGATGCGCGACCGGCATCGCAAAGCGCCTGTCTCGTCCCGAGATAAAACCCGTGGAGATAATCTCCGCTCGTCACATCTTTTTCCACCTCGATCGACGTGCCATGGCGATCGTTCAATACCTGAACGAACGTCACAAAAAAGTTGTTCAGACCGTCTCGAAGCTGTTGCACATAGGCGTGCTGATCGGTCGATCCCTTGTTCCCGTAAACGGTCAGACCCTGGCAGACCTCGCGACCGTCACGGTCCAGCCGCTTGCCAAGCGATTCCATGACCAACTGCTGCAAATACCTGCCGAACAGGGACAATCGGTCCTTGTATGGCAGCACGACCATGTCCCGCGCTCCGCGTCCCTCACCGGCGATATACCACATCATCGCCATCAGGGCGGCTGGATTGTTGAGCGTGTCCGAAACACGCGTGACTTCGTCGCAGTCGGCTGCCCCCTTGAGCATTGCGTCGATGTCAATCCCCTGCAACGCAGCCGGCAGGAGTCCGACGGCTGACAGCTCCGAGGTCCGTCCGCCAACCCAGTCCCACATCGGAAACCGTGCGAGCCAACCCTGATCGATGGCTGTCCGATCCAACGCGCTCCCTTCGCCCGTCACGGCCACCGCGTGTCGCGAAAAATCCAAACCGCCTGACGCATACCGGTGGGCTACCTCCATCATGGCGTTACGTGTTTCTTTGGTTCCGCCGGATTTTGATACGACGATGACCATCGCGCTTTTCAAGCGATCGCCAAGACGGTCGAGTACGGCGTCGAACCCATCGGGGTCGGTATTGTCCAGAAAATGGGGGATCAAGCCTCCGCCGTGACCTTGCAACGCGTCCGCGACGAACTGAGGCCCCAGTGTGGACCCGCCGATGCCCACGATCAGCATGTCGCTGAACCGTTCCTGTTTCGGTGGGCGAACCGTGCCGTCGGCCACTCGCGTCGCGAATATTTTGACCGCAGACGTCGTGGCCACGATTGATTCCGCGATCGTCTCGGTTGGTGCCGAATTTGCCGCCCGAAGCCAATAGTGTCCCACCATCCGATTTTCGTCGCGATTCGCGATCGCCCCGGCCTCGAGGGCTGCCATCTCCTCAAACGCCCCGGACATCGGTTGGCGAAGGCGTTCCAAATCTGTCTGGTCGAAAATCATCCGACTGACGTCGATCGCAAGCCCGATTTCGTCGAACCGGCGATAATCGCGCTGAAATCGCTGCCAAAGCTCGCTGGAATCATTCACGTCCACAATCCCCCGTTACGTCTCGAAAAGCCAGGATCACGATGCAGGTAATTGTATCGTCGATACCGACGTCGAACACTGAAAAGCTTGATCGATACTTGGCGATTGGGGACAGTTTGGCTAGACTGAAAAATCGAACGGAGCCGATACATACGCAAATGTGCCGTCACGATCGTCGGCATGGACCTTTTCTACAACAGGGAGAAACGAATGGTCACCGTCGGAATGAATTACGAAGTCATCGAGGGGAAGCAGGACGCATTTGAATCGATGTTTGCCAAGGTTCTGGAAGTCATGACCAAAATGGAAGGCCACCATGAATCCCATCTCTACGTCGACGTGGCCAGGAAGACCGGATACCTGATCGTGTCGGAGTGGACGAGCGAGCAGGCGTACGACCATTTCATTGCGAGTGACCAGTTTAAGACGGTCACCAATTGGGGCAAGGAGCAAATTCTCGCAGGCAGGCCGAAGCACGAGGTTTACGGTCGCGAACCGAAATCGCCGACAGGCGGGTGTCCTGCCGGCGCTCACTCCTGACATCCGCGCGGATACCAGGAACCGCTTCAGTCATCATCCCGCTTCTTCGCCGGGGTCGTCCCCGCTGTTCCCGGCGTCCGCCAACTCCGGGCCACTGCAGGAAGAAGCAACATATCGATTGCGATGGCGAAAACGGCGGTCGTCGCGAGCAGAATGCCGAACTGTCGGGTCGGGCGGAACGGGCTGATTGCAAAAAGGGTCAGGCATGACGCAACGACAAGCGTGCTCCCGACACATGGTCGCCAACAGCGTACAAGCCCGCGTGTGATTCCGTCGCGTTGCTGGAATGCGCGAACCAGGTGGATGGTGTCGTCGATGGCCATTCCGACGGCGATGGCGCCAATCATGAGCGAAGGCAGTCCGATGGATATCCGGGTGATGGCTGCGATCAGAACCAGGCCGCAGACAGGCAGGAGATTGACCCAGGCAGCGAGGCAGGCCATCCTGATACTTCGGGTCAGGAATCCCACGGACATCACTGCAATCAAACCCATGGCTGGTAACGTGATGACTGCGACACGTCGAAGGGTTTTCCCGGTCGCGTTGATTTGTGCGGCTACGCCTCGCCATTGCAGTTGGACATGATTCATCTCTGCCCAGTCTCGCCACGTTTGTTGGGCGGCCACCAGGTCGGGCATTGCGTCGTTTTGCGCCAGCCCCCAGTATGTAGAGTCGTCTCCCCGGACGATGTCCGTGACATTGAGAATTTTTTTCACGCCGGCCGTGTTTCGCAACATTTCCGAAGGATCAGCCTCCCCGGTCACCGTCACCTGAAAAGGCAATGTACCGGTCAGGCGCGCGTCGATGGTGGAGAAGTCGCGTGTGATGCGTACGTCAGATGGAAAGTAACCCAGGGGATTCGTCTCAAACCGCAGGTTCGGAATCGCGACGAACGACGCGGTCGTGAGGGCGACGCCGACCAAAACGATCGCCTTGTCGTGCTGCTTGATTGCTGCAAGATTGCAACGTAGGAGTGGTTCAAGCCAACGGTCGCGCGGACGGTGCGACCAATCGCTCGCAGAAAGCGCAGGCAGCAACGTTACGACCGCGAGCCAGACCAACACCATACCGAGAGCACCGTAAAGCGCAAACATTCGGAGAGGGGCCAAATCGCTGATGCCAACGCTCGCGATTCCCGCAGCCGTCGTGCTGCAACATAGCAAAAGCGTGCCGGTGATTCCGCGACGAAGCGCTCGATGGGCTGCGTAGGAATATCCCAACGCCATGATGAGCGGGGGGACCATCGACAGGGACATATCAACGGGAATGCGTTGCCAGGACACGATGCCGAGCAAAACGATTTGGCTGAGCATGATCGCGGCGACGCCCGTGACCGCCGCCCACGGTTTTCCGGTAATCCACCACAGCCAGGCACCACCCATGAGATTGATCAGCAGCATGATGACCGGGAGTCGTTGCTGACTGAATGCGTTGAGCGATACATGAAAGATGGCTGGGCCTGCAAGCGCAAACCGATTCAGATTTGGATCGTATTTGCCAAGCTCATCTCGAATCTGGTGAACGAACGTGTCATCATCATGGTCTGCGCGTCGAAACGCATAGATGCCCACATAGGTGCCGTCTTCACTGATTGTGAAGTCTTCCGGCGTGAATTCATCCGGGCGGCCAACCTGCCTGAGCCAGGCGGAGTCAAGGCAGAAGCTCACGGCTGATCGTTTGCGAAGGGATGCGGCGATTTCGGTTTCGCGGAAGGCGTCTCGTTCAAATCCAACAACCGCGTAGGACTCGACGCCACCGACAGCGGCCATCTCCGGGATCCAGCTCCCGAGATCGTTGTCGATTCGGTAGTGTTGCAAACCCACGGCGCTCAACGCCGCGGCGACGATCCATACGATCCAGGAAAATGTCCTGCCAAGCGTTTTTTGCGGTGTTTCCCTCGGCGAAAGGATTGGGTTGGCGTCATTCAACGATTCTTCCCCGACGGTCGATGGTGTAGCGCGTGTTTCGCCACGGGATGCTGCGTTTGATCACGAGCCACCACCATGACCGAACCAGGATACGCACCACAACACAAACGGACAGCGGATACCAGATCAGGTCGATTCGTCGGCATCCACCCATTCCCCAGAACCTGTAGCTTGCTGTCATCATCAGGATCAGGTGGTTTGCACAGGCGACGGCGAAATAGAACAGCTCCGTGCTGATCTCCCTGTCCGTGGTCCACGCTGAATAGAACGCCATCGCAATCCACACCGCCGCGATGTATGGAAGGAGCGAGCCGAACATCAGCCAGACGATACTGAGCGCGATTCTGGTGCCGCTTCGCAGTGCTCCGACGTAGATTCTCGCCCAACCGTTCAGGATCGCATTGTAGTTTTCGTACATCCGCACCGAGACAAGATCACGCCCGGACGCGACCCAGCATGCGACGCCCGATCTCTTGGCGTGCTCTGCCAGCGGGATGTCCTCGATGATGGCGGAATGCACGGCTTCGTGACCCCGAATCTGTTCGTAGGCATCGCGTTTGATCAACAGAAACTGTCCGTTGGCAAATGCCAGGGTACTGCGGGGATCGTTCACGCGCTGTGAGCCGAACCAGAGGGCAATGATGCCGCCACACAGGGGAATTGTGGCGTGTTCCCAAAAACCGCCGGACGTCTGCTGCGGCCAGAGCGTCAGGAACTTCACGTTGCGGGTGCGGGCTTCCTGGATTGTCCGTCTGACTGCCTGCGGGTTTAGCGCGCAATCGACGTCCATGAAAAGGAACCAGTCCGCCCGGATATCCCGCGTGCCCTGCCACAGCGCGTGCGACTTGCCCATCCAGTTTTGCGGCAGATGGTTAATTCGTTTCACCGTTACGCGAGATTCGGATTGAGCGAACTCCTGTGCAATTTCGTATGTGGCATCCTCACTGCGGTCGTCAATCACCAGGACCGACAGTTTCGGATAGTTCTGTGCCAACACATGTTGCAGGCAACGGACCAGTCCCTCGGCTTCATTCCTTGCGGCGATCACAACGCAGACGGTTGGCGTGTCACCCTGATCCGCCTGTTTCCCGCGACTATTTGAATCAACGTCGAGAAACAATCCGTCGCGCCGTGCCCGACCCTGCGCAACGATCAGGCCGAACCACACGCTGGAAATGGCACCCCAACCGGCCAGTAATATGATGGTCTCTGTGGACATGCAACGCGTTCAATCGAGGGGGGGAATACGCAGTGTCTTTTCGAGCAGGTGCGGATCATCGTGCAGATAGTCATCCCAGCGGATTCGCTGCGTCCCACGTTTGCGCGGCTGACCCGCGCTTAGAATGCCCGATGGCGCGAGCAGGAAACCTTCGGGACGTCCCGCATAATGAACGAGGCCATCGGGTCCGAACATGCTCGCGATGCGATCACCGAGCGGCAGTGCGTCGAGTGTGTCGTAATCAAGGATGCGGTACGACCCCTCTTCCACGATGTCCATCGCATTGATCGATTCAGTTGCGTTGAACTCGATCCGACACACCTCATGGTAACCCGCAGCAGACAGTACGAGTGGGCGGGCAGCGTCCGGTCCGGCGTCGAATACGTGGATCACGACGATATCATGCTTTTCGGGATTGCTCTTCTCGACGGAAAAATGTTTGCCGTCGAGCGGCGATCCAAACGCTCCGCGCGCGGCGGACTCGATACGGTCGGAAACAAACACCTCGTGAGCGCAACCACAGTTCAAGGACGATTCAACGAACATCGGAACGTCGTTGACGTCCAACGTCACCCGCAGCATCGCGCCGTCGATGTGGCCCGCCACCGGATCATCCCTGGTCATCTCCGGACGTTCGGGAAACCACCAGACGTAATTGAGCTGCCGATAGACCCGCCCATCGATTTTTGCCGTGGACGTGTACGCGTAGACGGCTGGTTCGGACGGATCGATTTGCACCTCGATCCGCGCTCCATCCGCGGACAACGTGACCGCGCCGATTCGATCGGAGTTGACGTCATGCAAACGATTCGCCGGCCACTCCATACCAATGATCGGCGCGTATCTCGACAGAAGCGTGCCTGCATCTGATTTCCGCGGACGCCAAATCGCGATGCGGTCGAACTTTTTCTTCGCCTTGGCGAGACATTTTTCGGGTAGTTTGGCCTCTTCTGTCGCGATGCCGTTGGCGGTCGCGATCGCTGCCCAGGAATACAGGACCTGCCGCTCTGTTCGTCCCCGATCATCGGGCAGGTCTTCGATACCCTTGCGAATGTCTCGCAGCTTCTGTCGCAATTCCGGGAGTGGAAGCTGATCCACCTCTCGCAGATCGCTTTCGAGCGTTGCATTGGCAAGTTTTGATAAATGACGCCTGAGAACGGCAAGATCGTCTGAGATTCCTCCGATCCTGGCAAGTTCACTGCGAGCTGAACCGGGCATCCGCTCGATCTCGTTCGAATTTGAATTCTGACCCAGCACGTTCGCACCTCGCAAGACCGCATTGGCCATCCTGCGCAGCGATTGAACATCGGTGCATTCGATGGCGTCGTCGAGGTCGCTGAGCAACTCGCTGTTGAATCGATAATAGGGAGACGCCGTCGTGTGACGTGCGGCTGCATCGGTCACCGCAGCCTTCTCCGCGTGGTGCGCAATCGCCGGCCCGAATTGCCTCGGGGCGCATCCGCCCACAAACCAAAGAGCCGTCAGGCAGGTGAGTGACGAGACTCGAAATGCCCCTTCGCAGAATCGTTGTTTCATATATGGAAATCCTCAATATAGCGAAACCGAAGCGAGGTTTCGGTGCTCGACTCGTGGCGTTGGTGACGCGACGCCCATGAGCCAGAACCCCGCGGGAGCCTTCGTCGGCGGATCACACAGCCTGACGCAATCTCTCTCAAGAACATTGATCAGGAGGACCGTTTCATCCAGTCTGGAAAACACCAGCGGGCCTGTCGCTCCGACACGACCATAGATGGGGTCACCAGCTCCGCCGGCTTGTTCATCCAGCACTCCGAACAGAATTCGATCGCCATGAGGATAGTAGGTCAATTCCCGACCAACGGCGACGCCCAATTCGAGACAACATCCAAAGAGCGTGTTGCCGTATCCGGACAGATGGACCGCGTTCGGAAATGCCTCCCGCTGCACCGACTTCATTTCGCCCGACGTGATGGCCATTCCGCCGTAGTGCACGCCGCGAATTCTGTCACGATGTTCGCTGGGCATGGAATCAGCCAATGACCGGATGACGACCGGTGTCGAGAAGAGAATCGTAATCGCTTGAGATTTCAGAATCGCGAGGGCCTGGTCGACGATGTGTTGGAGGTATCGCTTTGAAGCGAAGCTTGCGGTCACGAGCTTCCTCGCCCATCGAGGATCGAAATCGACGCTAAATGGAGTCATGGAACCCGTCGATCGTGCGATGGCGTCCGCGGCCCGGTCGATGATATGCGGTCCGGAAGGCCCGACATAAAGCCACGTTCCACCCGCTGGGAATTCGACGTGCTTTGCGGCGACGACGAAGGGATCGACGAATGCTTCGCGAAATTCGTTCTCCAGATACGCCGTCCACGCTGGTTGGCCCAACGTGCCTCCGGTCTGAGCGACAATCAACTCGCCTTTTCGATCGAGGAGCGGTCGTGGAAGGAATTCCTCCAGTCCGCGGGTCGCAATATCTGTCGGGTCCATCGTACCGAGCCTGGCGAGATCAGCGACGCATTTGACTTCGACGCGCGGATCGAATCCGAGTTCGCTGGCACGATCGAGCCAGTAGGGGCTACCGTTCTCAGGATCGAAGTGGATCGCAAGAACATCACGGAGTCGCACTTCGATCGCGATATCGTCAGCGAGTGTCTTCAATCTGCTCTACTCCCGGCAAACGTTGACCTTGTAGAAACTCCAGAACCACTTTCGCCAATTCCGCTTCATGACCCCGGAAAAAATGCTCGCCTGCGGACAATTGGACCCGTACTTTGGGTTCACGAATCGACTCAAACCATGTCATCATTTCAGAGACGCTGCAGGTGAAATCGTTGTCACTGTGAACAATGAGCAGCGGCACGTCGCAGTCCGCCAGATCGTCGAACACATGTTGTTTGGGATTTGGGGAAACCAGGACAACGGCGTGGGCGGATGAATCCCGCAGATGGTTGGCGATCGACCAGCACCCGAAACTGTATCCAACAAGCACGAGAGGAGCATCGCACCATTCCCGCGTCGCCGCCATCGCCGCCCCAACGTCGTCGACCCAATCGTGCTCCTCGGGAATCATTCCGTCCTTCCAGAACGCCGACATCGCGGCAGGCCAATCTGTTGGTCCGCCTTCGCTTTCTCCGACGCCGCCGTAGTCAAAGGCAAGCGTCACGCCGCCACCCGACGCCAACGTCTTCGACAGCGTGTCCACCACGTTGTTGCGCATGTCTCCGCCGAGAAACGGATGCGGTCCCGCGATCAAGGCGGTGAATTTCGCCCGGTCAGCCGGATAAGCCAACACGCCTTCCAACATGCGGTCGCGCCCCTGGATGCGAACGTTTTCTTCAATAATTGTCGTTTCGATCAACATGCCAACGATGGGATTCCCTCGCCAACCACGGGAAATTCCTTGAGAAACTCACCAATAATCGGGACCATTTTCAGCGCCAGTTCCACTTCGCCAAACATCTCCGCGCTGCCGTGGAAAAACACGTCCTGCAACGGCTTGCGACAGGTCACGACATCCACCAAATCCTCGTACGACAGGCGATACTCAAATTCCGGCGTCAGTGCAGTCGGTACAGCGTGGGTTTCCTTCAGTTGGCCACGATCAAAACGGCTGATCCAGCTTCCTCCGTTCGGGCCGGTGATCGTATATTGCACAACGGCGGTCAACTCCTGCACCTTCGCAACCACGGAACGTGGGACCGCCCTCGGCAGGAAACTCTCGAAATACCATTTTGGATCGATACCACCGGCTGGTGCGACCGAATCGGTTTCATCGATTCGGTTCCGACACCAGTTCGTCGCCTGGGCGTACTTCATGCATTGAGCGAACGATGCGCCATCAATCAATCGTTGTCCCGATGGCACGTTGGCTGCGCACTGTGACTCAAAGGTTAACCCGTGACGAAAATAGTCGAGACAGATATTGCCCAACGAATAGAACAGATCCTCATAATGGTTGGCGTCCGCAAGAGGCCAGGTCGCGTCATCAAACCGCCCACCGGCAATATCGAAGTACGCCTCCAACCACTGCTTGACCTCCTGATGCGTTGGTGGATCGGGGTTGGTGACGTGATGCACGGAGGATTCGGTCGCGGGATCCAAAGCAATTCGGACAATCTGTTTCGCCGCCCAGTCAATGGGGATGACGTTGCAGGTGGCATCGCCGCGTCCAAGAATTCGCAGTTGAATATGGTGGCGGTCGGCGTCATGGTTGCCGTCCATGGCTCGCGCGAGAACCTCGGTCGCCCTGGCCACGAGATACAATCCCTTCATCGCGCTGGCCCGACCCGTCCGACTATCCCCAAACAAGATCGACGGACGGCAGATCCTCGCAACCCCGTTCCTGCGGCCCCAATCCCACACAAGCTGCTCAGCTTCCCACTTGGAGCGTTCGTAATCGTTTCGCAGCGGTGGTGCGGTTGGGTAGACCGCCTCGGGTAGATGACCGACCTGCTCGCCGCACACATACGCAGTACTGACGAAAACGAAACGGGGAATCCCCGCATCACGAGCCAGCGTCAGCATCGCCTTCGTGCCGGCGACGTTGGTTCTCGCAGGCTCATCGGATCCATTGGCCTGGAACGCTGTGTTGCCCCCGGCGTGCAGGACCAGATCAATACCGCCCAAATCGGCCGAATTCAGTGAGTCCGGCAATTCTCCCTCGACGGGAACGACGCGATTCTCAGCAATCAGCGCCGAAAGATTCAACCCAAAACCTGCAAGAAGTCGACCAAGACGCGCACAACTCGCGGAAACCGGAGGCCTGAGCAATACGCGGCAACGAACATGCGGGGGCGCGAGCAGTTCCGCAAGCAGGTAATGCCCGAGAAACCCGGTCGCCCCTGTCAGGAACACGTCGATTCGTTCACGAGTCATGCGTTCGTCCCGCAGATGTAACCGATGATGCCGGAACCAAAGCGCCGTTGCAGGACGAACCCGCCCCAGCCGTACATCCAAAGCAGTGGCTTGCCGTGTTGATCAGACGGGATTCCAACAAGGATACGTCCAGGTCACGGATGTGGGTGGGAAGTCCCGACTGAAGAGGAATGTCCATAACCTGATTGAAATCGCAGTCGAAGAGCCGACCATCGTACCCCACCGAAAGCGTGCGCCGACACATCAAACCATCCACCGTGTCAGGATTGAAGGCGCGGACCAGCCGATCCATGTATTCCGTCCACTGCCCGTCGCGTCTCAGGGAGTGTTCAAAACGGTTGGTCGGCATATTGTTCATGACGAACAGCCGGTCGAATATGATCCCAAAGCGATCGAACAGTTCGCCCTTGTAATGCTGTTCCAATACATCCTGCGGCCGCCCGAGATCGATGCCGGAAGGATTGAAAACCAGATTCAGCGTCAGGTCCGTTTCCGATTTGCCGTATCCCAGTTCGTTGAGCTTCTGCAACGCGGCGACGCTCTTGTTGAAACTGCCGATTCCACGCTGGCGATCCGCGACGTCCTCCTCGACGGACGGTAACGAAGCCGTCACATGAATACCGTGTTCCGCCAGAAATTCCGGCAGGTCTTCATAGCCCGGCTCGAAGAAAATGGTCAGATTGCACCGGTCAACGACTCGGCAACCCACCCGGGATGCTTCACTCGCCAGATACCGAAAATGGGGATTCATCTCCGGAGCGCCACCGGTAATGTCAAGCGTTTCGATGTCGAAGCGGCGAACGGCGCGCAGCACGAAATCCACGGTCTCGCGACTCATTTCCTCCGTTCTATTCGGACCTGCATCAACGTGGCAGTGATGACACGCCTGATTGCAGCGACGTCCAAGATTGACCATGAGCGTGGACAAACCAAGGGCGCGAAGCTCCGCCAGACGGCGGTTCGTCACATGACCGGTGAAACATTGTCCACCCGTGTTTTCAATCGCCTGGGGCGGGAGTCTCGTTTCTCCGAGATCGACGACCGCAACACGAGAGTTGTCGGCGTCTGCCCGTGATGCCCTGCGATCCGTCTCGCAGGAGGAGAGGTCGTTACCTCCGAACAGGGATTCCAATGCACACCGGAATCCCGCCAGCCAATTCCCGCTCGCGACCGCAAGCCCGTTTTCAAGCTCGTCCAACCAGAACTGTGACCAGGCACTGCGTCGCCACGACCGATACGTCAATCTCGCGTCTTCACCAGCCGTTCCCGGTTGCGGCCTCGGCAAGCCGAATGCGACGTCCCCTTTCAGGAACTGGATTTCCGATTCAGGACCCGCGCAAAGGCAGTGCGAGAGCGCCACACTCCGCGACGGCACATGGTAGGTAAACGATACCGCAACAAGCGCACCAGCCTGAATCAGGGATACATTCGTTGGAAAAATGATCTGGATGAATTCACTGTCCAACTTCCTGAACAAGCAAGGACGCTCAATGACGGCGAACCTCCCACGACGCGCGTAGGCCGTTTCAACGCGCCACTCATCGCCGGCGAGAATGTCGGCCACGATCGCAGCCTGCTCACCATCCAGCAACGGCGCGCATTTCTCAGGTTTTGCAACGATCGCCTTGCGGGGTGACGACGGATTCGGTCCGTCGAAAAAAGGACTGCCCCATTTGCATTGTACACACCCGGCACAGGAATAAAGACGTTGCAGCGACCAGTAGTAACCCTCTCGCCATCGCCGACCAGCCTCCTGCTCCCCGAGTTGGGGACTCTCCTGAACGAAGCGATCCCAGAGAGCCAATTTATGCTCGATGATGCGACGGTTGGCACGGGCCCCATCGGTGTCTACCTGAGGCTTCGGCGATGACATCGGTCCGTCGAGGTGTCGAACCAGCGGGTTGATGCCGGGTCCGGCGTGCATCGGATGCGCGTACAGCGTTTGATTCCTGCGCCGATCGAACAGACAAACCACGGCCACGACAGCACCGTCCACAATCGGACCGCCCGTCACCGGAAACATCAGGCGAACCAGGGAATCCGACAGATTCTTGCACACGATCGGTTGCGATTCAACCTCCAAACCCTTGCGGTCGAAAACAAAACGCAGTGCGCGCATCGGCGAACTCTCAAGCACGTCGGCGATGATATCCGCCGCCCCCGCCCGACCCTCGCGCACCACCGACAGCGTTTGGAGAGGAACGTCTCCCCGCAAGCGGTGCATCATCAGCGGGCCTCCACACCATCTGCAGCCGCATGCATATCGAGACTTTGAAGATAGGTGATGACCAGCCAGATCTGTTCGCGTGCGAGTGTCTGCGAGAAAGCCGGCATCGCCGTCGTCTTCTCGTCGGGGTATTGGACGACATCACCGTCACCGTCGCGGATGACGCGAAACCACTTGCGCGGGGCACCCCGGTGAAGTGTGGCTGCGAACCGACTGCTGAACGTCTTGAAGTCGTTGGCGGGATGGTCTGCCAGGGTAGCCGGGCCATGTCCCCGTGCATCATCGCCGTGGCATCTGAAACAATGGATTCGGTAAATCACCGCGCCGCGACTGACCGCCTGTTTGTCGCGATACGCATCGAACGGGTTCCGCGTGCTGCTCAGTTCGGCGTCGAGCCGGAGGACCTCCTCGGGAGAGATACCGCGCTCTTCCGACATCCAATTGGCGAATGCAACCCTGCCGTTGAGGTTCGCATCGTTGGCGAATCGAAGATAAGTGGATTCGTCCTGAGGATCGATCGCCACATGCAGCGGCTGCGGACCCGCACAACTTCCCAAAATCGGTGCCAACAGAACCAACGCCATCCCCCACCGATGACCGACGACATTCCAATGGCTAAACGCTGTACCGTTCTCGTATCTCATGAACACGCTCCAGTTTTCATGTAGTTCCGCTTTGCGGTGCGTTGGGTGGCCCATGGCTTTAGCCTTGGGGGAATCGAATCCAGGACTCCTTTCGAGTTTTCCACCTCCCCAAAAGACGACCGCCCGTCCGTCCCTTGACGTCCGATCGAGCACTAGGTAATTCCGCCTCGCGGCGCGGAGGAGGACACGAGTTTGCACGCCGCCAAATATTCTGCCGCAAACTCGGGGGGGAAAACCTCCAGCAGGTATTCGTTTTCGATCCAGAACTCAATGACGCGAAAAACGCGCCTGCGGTGAACCTCGGCACGCCAACCATGCGCACGGGCGATCTCCAGAACCCGATCGGCGTCGGCGGATACCTGAATCGCCGTATGCGACCCCGTGAATGTCGCAGGCGAATCGCTGTCCAGAAGCTCGCACGGTTCTCCAGGTTCGCCGGGGTGGAGTTCGATCTCCTTGCGATACAACTCGATCAGTGATCCGGGTTCGCCGAACGTCACGAAATAGCAACCGGGATGGAGAAAATCGAACGTCGCGCCGTCAAAGAGTTCTGCCATCGCCTGTGCGACGCGCTTCGGATCTCGAACAGGAATGGAGGTATGGAAAATCCGCATCGGTGACACCCATTGCCAGCACGTCCAAACTCCGCGTGACTTTCCGCGGAGAAGCACAATATCCCGGCGATGCCTCCACGACGAGCAACCACGACGTCCAGGATTGACTCGCCCAAGCTACCTGCCCGATTCAGAATCCGCAAATCCTGCCGTGGTCAATCACCTGATTCGCAGCCTTTGATGCCAGCTTGCGGGAACCCAAACATTGCCCTACCATACGCCAATGCACGCAACCGCAACGAAGGAGCAAACCATGACCTTCGACGACGTCCGGAAAATAATCTCCCTCTTATGGGGTTTCAACACTTTCCGCCCTCTTCAGGAACAAGCCATCCGCGCCAATGTCGATCACCACGATTCGATCGTTGTGATCCCCACCGGAGGCGGAAAATCACTCTGCTACCAGGCCCCCGCCTCTGCCGATGACGACGAGGTCACGATCGTTGTTTCGCCCCTCATCGCGCTCATGCAGGATCAGGTCGACAGTCTCAAACGTCGAGGCATCCCGTGCGCGTTCTACAATTCATCGCTGTCCCACGACAATCGCCAACTCGTTATCAACGGCATCGAAAACAACGAATACCGCCTCCTGTACGTTGCACCGGAGAGGTTCAGCGATCGTCCGTTCGTTGACATGCTGCAACGCATCAGTGTTCGCACCGTCGCCGTTGACGAAGCACACTGCATCAGTCATTGGGGCCACGACTTCCGACCCGACTATCGCCGTCTCAGCCAACTAAAATCATGGTTCCCCAACGTTGCCGTACACGCCTTCACCGCCACCGCCACCCCGCGCGTCCGCGACGACATCGCCGAGCAACTCAAACTCACCGACCCCGAAATCCTCGTCGGCAATTTTGACCGTCCCAACCTCACCTACCGCGTCGTGTGGCGAAAACGATTCCGCGACCAACTCTTCGACATCGTCGAAAAGCACCACGACGAACCGGGCATCATCTACTGCATGCGTCGCAAGGACGCCGAGAGTTACGCAGCCGACCTGCAGGAACGCGGATACAACGCCCTCCCCTACCACGCCGGCATGTCGCCCGAAAAACGTCGAAAACACCAGGAATCATTCATGCGTGGCCAGACCAACATCATCACCGCCACCATCGCGTTCGGAATGGGGATCGACCGCGCGGACATCCGTTTCGTCGTCCACGCCGCCCTGCCCCAAACCATCGAAGCCTATCAACAGGAAACCGGACGCGCCGGTCGCGACGGACAACCATCCGAATGCACGCTTTTCTACACCGGTGCCGATTTCATGAGTTGGAAATCCATCTTCGAGAAAGGCCAAAACCAGGACCTCGACACCCGCCTGACCCAACTCGCCGAGGTACTCGACTTCTGCAAATCAGTTTCCTGCCGACACAAAACCCTCGTCACCCATTTCGGGCAGGAATTCCAAACCGAAAACTGCAACGCCTGCGACGTCTGCCTCAACGAAATACCAATCGTCCCCGATGCGACGACCATCGCGCGAAAAATTCTCAGCGCCGTCGTCCGCACCGGCGAACGCTACGGCGGAGTGTACATCGCCAACGTCCTCACAGGCGCCGACGACGAGAAAATATCACAACGGGGTCACGAGTCCCTGAGCGTCTTTGGCCTGATGTCCGACCACGATCCGCGAGACATCCGCGGTTGGCTTGACCAACTCGCTTCCCAGGGACTGCTCGACATCGGCGAACAATACCCGACTTTCAGCCTCTCGCACGCAGGCTGGGAACTCCTGCGCAACGAAACAGATGTCTCACTATTCGCCAGTCAGCGAAGCGCTGCCAAACAACCGCGATCACAAACCACCCGTCGTCAAACGCGTGCCTCGGCCAATAGTGAATCAACCTCTTTTGAATCCAACTCAATCATGCCCGAATTCGACGACCAATCCCCCGACATCGCCCTCGTCGACGCGCTGCGCAAACTCCGCAAGCAACTCGCCGACGAACAAAACCTGCCCGCCTACTGCATTTTCAGCAACCGCACCCTGCAAGCCGTCGCCGCAAACAAACCATCCTCGGACGACGAACTCATGCAACTAAGCGGCATAGGCCCCAAAACCCTCGCCAAATACGGCGACCCAATTCTCGACTGCGTTTTGAATTATGCGAAGACCGGTTGAACGAACCCACGGTCCACAGCGAACCCGGTCTTCAGTATGCAGATTTGACCAACGCGGACTCTATCCAGTTGAAACGATCCTGAATCCCACCGAAGGCCCCAAAATCGACCACCAGCGACAGCCGCTCCGCACCCCGCACCGGTACCCGAACAGGACCGAACAGTCGCCCTCGACGAATGTTCGCCTGCTCAAAAACCCGGCGACCGTCCACCACAATGGAAACATCCACGTTCGACATCGCCCCACCGCTGTCATCCATCCCCAGATACGTCACGAATTCGTCAAACGCGCCCCCAGGCTCAAACGTCAGTACCGAGCGACTATGCACCCCAATCCCATGTTCAAACGTCTCGCCCGCCGTCCGCAAGCGTCCACCCATCACGTTGGTATCCATGCCATAACCCCACGCAATCTCCATCATCGCCGTCTGCTCGACATCCACAGGCACCAGATCGCCCAACCACCTCCACCGCCCACGCTCCACCGAAACCGACCGCAAACTCCCCACATCAAGGTTCATCACTCCGCCCGATACGAGCCTGACCTGCAACCGCCGACCGCCATCACCCACCGACATCAACCAGTCATCCACGCGAAAAACGCTGCCGTCGTTGAATTCAATGACGCCGCACAGACGCGACGACCCGACCGCCAGCCCCGTGACGATTCCCGCCGCCAGAACCGCCTCATGCGACACCCGCACCACCGATTGCTCCGTCTCAAACGAAAATCCCTCCCAATCCACTGATTCAAGCACCCCCGTCAATACATCGCCGTTGGCAAGCAACAGAACATCATCTCCCCCAGTCAACAACCCCGTCACGCGATCAACCATCGTGTCAACCGACCCACCACGTCGCAACCCCAACCCCAACGCCTCCTTCGACAACCCCACCGGAGTGACCCACGCACGAATATCATCCACCGACAAACGAACATCCCCAGCCCCACCCATCATCAACCCGACATGATCCTCAACAAATGACCCGGGCTCACCAACAAACCGGTCACCGTTGCTCATCACAACGACATGTTGCGAAGCCAGTCTCTCACCATCAGCCGACCGATTCCCTCGGTCATCAATCATCACCCGCACAACGTCCGCAGTTGGAATATCAACCCGTGCTCCGTTCGACGCCAAAACCAGCGACACCCCGCCATCCCGCGACAGCCCCACAAGCTCGCCCACAAGCCCGCGATCACGCACCGTCTGCACCGAAACGTCCAGCGCATGCACACCTGCGCAGCAATAACCAACGAACAAAAAAAACAATTGAATGTATAAACCCCGCATCATCTCTGAAAAATCGGGAGCAGGCGATTCGGCATCTGCAACACAATCAACGCCATCGCCGTCCCATACTCCTCGCCAGCCTGTCCTTTCCACGAACCATCCGACGACTGTTTCGCAATCAACTCGCCTCGAACCGCAGGCCACCACACACCCCAATACGCATCCCCGCCCAGATACATCGCCTGCGCGGCGTAGTAGTGGCCATAATAATAATGCCCAACGCTCTGCTCATCGGGGGGCATAAACTGTTTACAATATTTTAGGCCCCGATGCACCGCATCTCCATGGTAGATCCCCGCATATTGCAAGGCAGCCACCCCCGCCGCACTACGCGCAAAAGCGGACGTTGACGACGACAACATATACCGAAACCCACCATCCGGATTCTGACTGCGACGAATGTACCGAACCGCCTCATCGATAACCGACTTCTCCACCGCGATCCCGACATTTCTCGCCGCCCGCAACGCCATCACCTGACACACCGTGACCGATAAATCCGCATCATGACGAACAGGCTGATACCGCCAACCACCCTCCTCATTCTGCGTCGTCACAATCAGTCGCACCGCCCGACGCAGCGTCTCCCGAATCTCCGAACGTCGCGACATCCCATACGCCTCCGCCAAAAACAACGTCGCAAATCCATGACCATACATAGGCCCATGCGACGTCTCCGCCGCCAATAATCCACTCTCCGACCCATGCGCCAAAATGAAATCAATACATCCGTCAATATTTCGGCCAAACTCACCACGCCCGGGCGTACTCCCCGACGACAAAAACGCCATCCCCACCAGCCCCGTAATCCCCACATGCTTACCATAATGCGACAAACGACCAAACGATCCATCCGCATCCTGATGCTCAGCCAACCAACGCAACCCAACCTCCACCGCCGAATCCAACGACGCAACCGGAACCGCCGCAGGCACCGTCACCCGTTCATCCTCATCCGCCATCAATTCCGTCACCGGACCAGCCAACAAAAACCCGACCAGAAAAACCGTCGCATTATCAGTCCATCCGCGGCTCACTCATCACCCTCCTCTGCAAGCGCGCGGTAGTACCGCTCGATCCACTTGCGAAACCTCGGCACCGACTGCTCACGCGACCCCTGAATCACCTCATCACGATCCCGCTCAGGCAACGCACCCCAACCACGCAATCGATCACGAACCGCATCAACCTGATCCTTCTTCACGGACTTTTTCACCGCTCCCTTTCGCACCCCTTCCACCGACTCGCCCTTGTCCGCCTTTCCCTTCTCTTTTCTTCGCTGCTTCGCTCCAGGCTTCTCACGTCGATCCAGCGACGGCTTCGACCGTCCATCACCACCCTCACCACGCCGAATACTCGCCTCAATCGCACGCTCCAGATCCGCCACAATCCGCCTCTGCAACGCCTGCGTCTCCTCACCCGGGTCAAAATCCCGCCCAAGCCGATCAGCCACAACCTGCATCCGCTCGACGACATCAGCCATCACATCCTTTGGCGATTCCTCCTCGACCGATCGCAATTTCTCCGACAACCTTTTCCCACGATTATCCGCGGGATCCGGACCGCCCAACGCCGCCCCGCAACAAACCATCAACATCACACCAGCACCCATCATGACCCACCTCGCGATTGCTTCGTCACCATCTCCGTCAGCTCCATCAACCCACGCTGCTGCTTCGACAACGACTCCACCGCCCGCAGTTGTCGCTCCGTCGCCATTTCTCCCGTACCCCCCTCCGCATCCAGCTTCTCGGTGGTTCGCAACAGATCCTCCTGCATTGTCCGGATCATCATCAACTCCGCCGTCGGTGGAACGCGCGGACCGTTCGACGCTCCCTTCCCTTTCGATCCCCCACCCCCACCGCCTGACACAAACTCATCCGACGGCGGCAGCTTCTCAATATCCGCAAGCGCCCGAACCAACTGATCCAACCGACGCACAATCTCACCCTGCGTATCGATCAACCCATCATCAATCCGCCGATCCTTAATCAACGCAACACAACGATCCATCTCAACCATCACATCATCCAGCACCCGCGCAAACACCACAGACCGCTTCAGCGAATCACGCACCTCCCCGGTCACCGCTCGTATCGCACCCTGTTCCTTCTCAATTTTCCGCACCTCGCGCGCGGTCCGTCGAACGATTTGCCCCGCCTCCTCAATGGCCACACGCACCGCACCCGTCCGCGCATTCACCGCAACCTGCCGATCCACCAACCCACCCAACTGCTCACCAATCGACGCAATCATCCGCTGAAACGCCTCATGCTCCGTCACACGCCTCGCACGCCGAATCAATTCCAACGCCTCCTCAAGAAACGCGACCGCCCGACTCTGCGACGCACGACACAACACCGAATCACCCGCCACCATGCCATCCGCCACGAGGTTGCCCGCCGCCGACATCATCTCATCCGACGCATCACGCAACACCGCCCCAGCCTCCACCGTCTCAACCACCTCGCCCATACCGCCAGCCACATGCTCAGCGTTGCGCCCCAACCGACGCTGCTCCGCCATCAACCGCTCCAAAACACCCTCTCCCGCCCCCATTTCAAACGCCTCGCCCGTCGCAGCCATCAACTCCTTCTCACTCGCCAACAGATCAGCCACAACATCCTCATCTTCCTCCAGTTTCCTGCTCAACTTCGCCAGCCGCCGCGTTTCCCGACGCCGAATCGACGCGATCATCTCCAGCAATGTCGATTCCGCCGAACGCTGGTCCATCCTCCCAGCCATCAGACGATTCTCCCCAATCGCACCCGCCGCATTAGCCATCCGTTGATACAACTCACCCGCCACCGCAAGCCGAACCGCCTCGCCCACCCCATCCCACTCCGTTTTCTCCACCACCTGCTCGCGCAATCGACTCAACATGCCATCAACATCATTCGCCAGGTCTCCTTGCAACCGCGACAACGACCCAATCTCACGCCGCGACCGTTCATCAAGACCATCCACCAACTTACCCGTCGTCTGCGTCGCCAACCGTTCCAACGCACGCCTCGCCTCCTGTTGCCGATCAAGCAATTCGCGAACGTTGGCCATAACCGACTGAATATCCGTCCACCGTTCCATCCGCATCAAAACCCGACGCAACTCTTCAATCGTCTCACCCTGAACCTCAATCGCCGCCTCATCTCCGTCCGCATCGCCATCCCCCAGCAACACCACCACACGAGGCATCCGTTCCTCAACCAGCCCACGCAAAGGCTCCGGCAACTCCCCAACCACACGCACGCTCTCAACCCCTTCTCCTACCGCCCCTTCCCCAATCGCCATCAAAGCCTTCTCACCCACACGCTCCACCTGCTCCACCAACACTTCCGCCCGCCGATTCAATCGCAACTGCTGATCAAGCGCCCAACCACGCCCCCGCTCATCACCGCCCGATTCCTTCAACCCTGCCCGAATCTTCTGCTGCGTCTCCATCACCGACCGCAACCGACGACGCACCGACACCAACGATTCCTGCAACCGCGATTCAAAATCACCCCGCGAAACAATCCTCAAATGCACCGGACGCGAAACCCCCACCTGCCCCAACACATCCTCGGAAACAAAATTGTCCGTCGCGCGAACCTCCAGAAAAACGCGGTCACCATCCGACAACTTCAAATCAACCAACGAGTAGTCCGCCAATATCCGCAACGAATCGCCAACCGATTCGCCCAACCGTTCCGCCAACGGCATCCACGACTCCGAAGTCACCACCTCCCCACCGTCGCCCTTAGCCCCACCATTCACCCTCGCCGCCAATACGACTTCCGTCACCGCAAAATCATCCTCAACCAACACCTCAAACGGAATCCTCGCCGTCGCAGTAACCTCCAGACTCCGCACCGGGCGCGTCAACTCGATCAACGGCGTCTGATCCTCCGCAACCAAAACCCGATAGGACGACACAGACCGATTTTCAAACCCCTCAACATCAACCATATGCACCGTGTACGTCCCCGTCTCGCGAACCGTCAGGTTCACCTGCAACACATCACGTCGATCACCAACAAACACCAACCCAAAACGCTCACCCGCCCCCGTCTCAACCCACGCATCAGCCTCCCCATCAACCCCCCGCCGAATCCGCCTGGACACCTCAAACGTCAGGCCAACCGAACTCCCCACCACCGCCCGCGCCGGACTGTTCCCCAAATCAAAATCCACCACGCGCGACACACGCACATAGTCCGGCGGCGAGACCCGCGCCGTCGCACGCACCACCACGGGACGATCCGACACCACAATCGTCCCAGGCTCGTCCTCCGTCGAATCGTCCCCAGCCGAAAACCAGAACAACACATTCTCCGTTACACGATCAACCGCACATCGATACTCCGAATCCCCGCCCCGGTGCATCCCCAGCACCGTCTCCTTCCCCGACGCATCCCTCATATGAACCAACCCACGCAAATCCACCTCCGCACCCGCCGTTACGCGCATCCGCAAAATCACCGTATCACCCGACGCCACCCTCACCACACGAGACATCGGCTCAATCTGCACAACCCGAGGCCACTCATAAGGCGCAAACGGCGCGACATACCGCAACACCCCCGTTTGCAACCACCACGGAAGAACCTGCGACACCGCACCCACCACCGACAACCCTGCCAACAAGATCAACCCCTGCAATAACAACGGCTTGATCGTAAAAACACGCCCCACCGCCAATCCCGCCACCACCCCCTCCGTCTCCAAAACCACCCGCCGCGTCATCGCATCATCCGCACCACCCCCAACGAAACAAACAACACTCGTCAGCCGATCGTTTAACTCCGGAAACCGACGCTCCAACCGCCTCGCCACATGCTCAATCGAAACGTTCCGCTGCAACGGTCTCACAATCCAATACAACACCGCCAATCCGAATCCCAAAACAAACAGACAGGCACCCAGAACACGCACACCAGGCGGCAGGTCAAACACCCAGTCAAGCGCCACCACCGTCAACAGCGAAAAACAACCACCCCCCAGGACCGCAAAAAAACCAAACGCAACCAGCCGACAAACAGCCCCCCGCCGCAATCGCTCCAACAGGCGAATCGTCTCATACCCCAGCCGAGTTGTCGTCGTTCCCTCATGCATGCGACGTCAAACCATCCCAAACGCCTTCCGACAAATCCACTCCGCCGACACCAACAACCCAAACAACAAAAACGCCAGCTTCGTATCCCACAACGACTCCGAAACATCATCCGGAATGCTCACACTCCGATCCAGAATCCCACCCGCCACGTCCAACAATTCATCCACGCCCACCGCACAACCACCCGTCAACGCAGCCATCGCACGCAGCGTCTCGTGATCCGCCTCGGGTCGCTCCATCTCAGCATCGACCATCGACACCCGAAAACCAACCTCAACACCCGCATCCTCCAACACCAATCGCCAATCACCCGATCGATTCGGCAAAAACGACCCCTCAAAAATCCGACCGTCATTACCCAGTTCCCGCAACCAAACCTCGTCTGCCACATCCCCAAACGGATCCAGCGCAACCACACGATACGCCGAGTCCGAACCCAACAACCCATCACCCGCCCCCCACAACGACAACGTCACCTGCACATCCTCACCCACCGAATAACCACGACGATCCGTCGTCAATTCAAACCGCTCACCCGCCCCACCAACATCAGGCCCCGCCATCGCACGACACACCTGCAACCAAAACGCATCAAACAACCAGTCATTCCCGCCGGACCGCCACCGCCACGTCTCATCCGTCCCCAAATACAACACCCGACCAGCCCCAAACCGCGAACGAACCACCGCAGCCACTGAACCACCAGGCCCTACCCGCTCAGCCAACACCGTCGCACCCGCCTTAGGCTCCAAACCCGGCGGAACCCAATGCGCACCCGACCAATCCGCCACACCCACCACATCATCACCAACACCCAACCGAAACAATCCGTCATCACGACCATCAACCGTCAAACGCATTCCCACAGGCTCCTGAAAAAACAGTCCGTCGGTCTGATCAAACGCACCCAACCGCACCGGAAGCAGCGACTCAAGCTCCGACCCACGCAACACAAACGGCATCGACTCAGGACCAGCCATAAACACCACACCACCCCCGCGATCACCCACGAACCCCCGCAACATCTCCACCCGATCCACCCCCAACCGATCGTCAGTCAAATCAACGTCCCCCAAAACCACAACGTCATACCCATCCAACGCCTCCATCGTCGCCGGAAACGAATCGATCGGGTCCGTACCCTCCTGCGCAAAACCCGCGTCCGCACTCAACAACAAACAACTCGACCGAATCGTCGGCTCACGCAACAACGCATTCTTCAAGTACCGATACTCATAACGAGGATAACCATCGACATACAAAACACGCATCTGCCGATCAACAACCTTCACACTCAACGTCGCCACGTTGTTACCAACATCCAACTCACCAGGCACCTCCGCCACCACCACCCGCAACGACTGCTCCCCAACCCGCGACGGCACAAAACGCAACGCAACCGCCTGACCCGCCTCGTCCGGATCAATCACAATCACTTCTTCCGCCAAAAGCTGATCCCCGGTACCAAATAGCCTCACCCCCACCTCCCGCCGATCGGACAACCCGCGTGACCCAACCTCAACATGCACAGCCACACTATCCCGCAAAAACACCGACTCGCGCGCAACCACCGACCCAACAAAAACATCACCCCGAGGCACCGGCGAACCCATCAGCACCGCATGAACAGGAACCCGCCGCGACCGCGCCTCCGCCACCACCTCATCCACCCGCACCGAACCGGTACACCGACCATCCGACAACACGATCGCCGCCGCCACACGACCCACATCACGCGAAAACACCCCACGCATCGCCTCCGACAAATCCGTCGAACCCCCCTCCGCTTTCAACGACCCCAACAAACCCGACATCGCACCAACATCATCACCTTTCGAGACCCGACCCACCTCAGAAATTCCCGACGAAAACGAATACACCCGCACCTCGTTCTGCTCCAACAACGCCCGAAAAACCTTCAATTCTTCCGACACCAACACCGACCGCACCGCCTCCAACCGCCCCACATCCCCGTCCACCAACCCCATGCTCGCAGACGTATCGATCACCACCGCCACATGCGCAGGCTCCACACGCTCACGCTGCAAAACAATCACCGGCTGACTGAACAACAGAAAAACCACAACGATCGACAACACCCGAAGCCACGTCCCCACGAAACGCCCAACCTCCGACCTGCGTTCGCGCCGACCGATCGAAAACACCACCAAACACAAAATCAAACAAGAGGGCACCACCACCCACGCAGGCACAACCCAATGCCAGCTCAACATCACCGGTGCGTCATCCCCCAACCGAATCCGGTCAAGGTCCAGCAACCAACCGAGAAAGGACGACACGCCGTCACCCAGCATCATCGCGACGCCCCCAATCGGGCAGCCAACCACGATTCACCAACCAACAACAACACCACACCCACCAACAAAATCGCCCACAGCTCATGGGTAACCGATTCCGACTCCTTCCCTTCCAACACCCCATCCTCACCATCCAAAAACGAAAACGCACACCCAAGCCATTCCTTCAACGCGTCCTCACCAACACCCGCCACATCCGATTCCCCACCCACCACATTCGCAACGTACTCAATCCGTCGATCACCCAACCGAACCGCGTACCGCCCCGCCATCTCCAACGGACCATACGACATCACGAACCCATCCTCGTCCTGACCAACGCTCGCACGCTCCACCAACCCCGCCGGCGTCTCAACATCCACCCCAGCCAGCTTATCCCCCGCAGACACCCGCCGCACAATCCGACCCCCCACCACACGCGAGCGCGACCCGCGCGCCGTCCACGCCACATCGCTCACCAGACTGACCATCAACGCCACATAGTCCCCCTTCGCCGGCAGATTGTTCCACGACATGTCCACAGACGTCGCGAAAAAACAAACAACCCCCTCCCCCAGTCGGCCCGACACCAACGCAGCCACACCATCATCAAACCGCAACAACACCTCAGAACCCTCGATCGGCTCCGACCGAAAATACCTCCAGACACGCGTCGAAAACAACCCCGTCTCAGGCACCTCCGCAAAATCCGCCAACACCGGATACTCCAATCCCTCCCCCGAAAACGAAACAGAAAACGCACCCCCCGATTCCCCACCAACCACGTCTTCAATCACCACCGGCAAAACCCCGCCCTCGTTGTAATCCGCACGATCAACACGCCCACCACCCACAACAATCAAACCACCCCCACGCGCCACATAACGCCCCAAACCACCCCATCCCGATTCCCCCAACGATCCCACATCACACAACACCACCACGTCAAAATTCCCCAACACCTCACGCTCCCAATCCGCCTCCGACACAACCGTCACTTCAAATGGCTCACCCACCCCACGGTTCTCCCCGGGGCGCAATGCAGTCGAAAGAAATCGAGCCGCCTTCCCCATCACACCAAACCGCCCCGACCCATCCACAACCAGCACGTCGATCGTCCCACCAACAGGCGACGCCAAATACCGATCGTTGTCCCCCGCCACAGCGTCCCGATCCCCAGGTCGCATCTTCGCGTGAATCACCCCACCCCCAAAATCACCACCCGAAACCGCAAACCGCTCCGTCGTCGCCCCCCCCCCCTCGATCCCTTCGACAACCAATCGCCGCACCAACCGATCATCCGCAAACACATCACCCCCCACACCGTCCACCCAACCAACACCGAGGTTCGACACCGTCAGCTCCAAACGCAACGGCATCTCCACCGACACCGGCGACGTCCCAACCTGCTCAAATCGCGTGATCGCAACATTGGACAACCCCTCGCCCCCAACATCCACCAACACCAACGACGCATATCCAACCAATCCCCCCGCAACCGACCCAACACGTTCATCAACCCCCACGTCCGCGTCACCCCCCCACGCCGCACCCGCAAAATCCGACAGCACAAAAACCACCTTGCTCCCCGGCGCAAACCCCGACTCCCGCGCAATCTCCCACGCCAACCCAAGCCCGCCAGCCACATCCGTCCCACCGCCCGTTACCGACAACGTCCCCAACCGCTCCAACACGAACCGTGCGTCATAGGCCGCATGCCCAACCACCGCCCGTGCGCGACCACCCATCGTCACAACGCTCGTCGCATCACCCGCGTCAGCCAACGCCAATATCTCCCGCGCCCGCAACATCGCCAGGTCAAATCGTGACACCCCGCCACCATCCACCGCCGACATCGACAACGAATCATCAATCACCAGCACCCGATGAACCCGCGACCCCACAACGGACCTCAACGCCGAAAACGGAAAAAACGGCCGAGCAACCGCAATCCCAAACAATCCCACCACACCCATCCGCATCAACAGCAACAACAGGTGTTCAATTCGCAATCGCCGCGCCCGTTGCGAAACCGCCGCCTCCAAAAAACGCATCGCCGCCCAGTCAACACGACGATACCGCCGCCGATTCAACAAATGAATCAACACCGGTACACCCATCGCGCCCAGCGCGAACCACACCATCGGCGGATTGACAAACGGCATTGACGACAATCCAAACGCTCCTACCCGCCACCCAACACACGCGACGACCGCTGACGAATCCGCAAACTCCGATTCGCCAGATACGCACTCAACGTCACATCCAAAGGCGTCGACGTGTCATAAACCACATAATCCGTCTGCATCTTCCGACACCCCCGCCGCAACCGCGTCACAAATCGATCCACCTCCTCCAGATAACGCGACCGTATCCCCTGAGGCTGCGTCATCAAACGACCCGCACCCTCCAACCCCCGAAACTCCGTCGGACCCACAAACGGAAAACGCAACTCAGCCGGATCCCAAACATGACAAACAATCACCTCATGATTGTGATAGCGAAGCTGCTGAATCCCCCGCAATACATCGTCCGCCTCATCAAACAAATCGCTCATGATCACCACCATCGACCGCCGACCCAACCGCTCCGCCAAATCAAACAACACTCCCTTGATCGACGTCCGCTCATCACCACCACCCCGACAAGCCGCATCAAGCTCATCAACCAACACCCGCCAATGACCGGGATGACTCGAAGGCTTCACAAACGCCCGCAACGACGAATCAAACAACCCCAACCCAACCGCGTCATGTTGCTGAATCGAAAGATAACCGAGCGCTGCCCCCGCACACGCCGAATACGCCAATTTCGACATCGCCGCCCCATCCGACGCAAATCGCATCGACTCGCTCTGATCCACCAGCACCACGCAATTCAAATTCGTCTGCTGCTCATATTCCTTCACATAAAACTTGTCCGTCCGACCATAGACCTTCCAGTCAATATGCCGAACGTCATCCCCAGGCGTGTAACTGCGATGATCCGCAAACTCAATACTCAATCCCCGATAGGGACTCCGATGCGCCCCCGTGATGTACCCCTCCACCACCAGCCGCGCACGCAGCTCCAACGCATCAATCTTCGACAACACCGAAGGATCAAGATATTGGCGATAGGAACCCGACGGCGTCATGACCGTTCAGGCTCAGCGAACACGCGACCCGCCAGCCTGTCATCCAACTTGTCCGCAGGCTCAACCCGAACCTCCTCCAGCAACATCTCAATCACCCGATCGCTGCTGATTCCATCCGCCTCCGCATTGAAATTCGTGATCACCCGATGACGCAACACCGCAGCCGCCACCCCACGAACATCCTCCACCGACACACAGAATCGCCCCCCCAGAATCGCCCGCGCCTTGCCCGCCAACACCAGATTCTGCGACGCCCGCGGACCCGCTCCCCACGCAATATAATCCTCCGCAAATTTCGGCGCGGTCCCACGACCCACCCGCGTCGCCCTCGCAAGCGACATCGCATAACGAATCACATGATCCGCACAGGGAACCCGACGAACCAACGCCTGAAACGCCAATATGTCCGCCCCCGACAACTGTTCAGACACCACCGGCGACCCCGCCGCCGTCGTCATCTTCACAATCTCAAACTCCTCCGCCTCACTCGGATAATCCACCAGCACTTTGAACATGAACCGATCCAACTGCGCCTCAGGCAACGGATACGTCCCCTCCTGCTCGATCGGATTCTGCGTCGCCAACACAAAAAACGGATCAGGCAACACATGCGTCCGACCACCCGCACTCACCTGCCGATCCTGCATCGCCTCCAACAACGCACTCTGCGTCTTCGGAGGCGTTCGATTGATCTCGTCCGCCAACACAACATTCGCAAACACCGGACCCTTCACAAAACGCATCGCACGACCACCCGTCGATCGATCCTCCTCAATCACCTCCGTCCCCGTAATATCACTCGGCATCAAATCAGGCGTGAACTGAATCCGCGAAAACGACAACGCCATCGTCCTCGCCACAGTGCTCACCAACAACGTCTTGGCAAGCCCCGGAACCCCCTCCAAAATGCAATGCCCACGACAAAACAACGCAATCAAAAGCTCCTCAACAACCGTGTCCTGCCCCACAATCACCTTCCCAAACTCGTCACGCAAACCCCGATACGCCCCCACAAGACGCTCAACCGCCCCCACATCGTCACGCCCATCCCCAATCGATCCCTGATTCTCAACCATCAATCCATCTCCAGACCCTGACCACACCCGCCACACCATCTCTATATCGGCCCAAAACCCCAAATCCACCAGGCGCACCACAACGCCACCTCTCGTAGATGATGAAAATCAGGGTCACCCATTAAAAACAGAAAACCAACATGCAAAAATACACCCCAGGGCCGTCCACTGCGGAGGTCTGCGGTGCGGTGTCACGCCTCGCGGGTAACAGGAATTGGTCCAGGCCACTATCACGGCAATTGACGCTTGCAACCAACACCGCACGGGCAATGAAAAAACCCCGGCGCGAGGGTTTTCCTCGCGCCGGGGCGATTGGATTTAACTCAAACGATCAGCCTGGTTAGGCTGTCGCGGACTGACGACGGAACTTGATGACCAGACCGAGGGCCAGCAAAC
>JAJDDT010000058.1 GCA_029260165.1 Phycisphaerae bacterium
ATGGATTGGCCGTTACCGTCGGATGAGCAAAGATTACGAAATGTTGCCCGTCAGCAGCGAAGCCATGGTGCTACTGACCATGATCAATCTGATGATTCACCGGCTAAAACCAGGATGATCTTGCTTCTCACACACCCTCTAAGGCTTTGTCCGCCACATACATCGTGGTCCCGTCTTCAGAGATTTGAACACCCGAAACCAGTTGAAACTCATTCGGAAAATTGAGAACATATTTGTCTGCCAGAATCGCGGGATCCCCCGGTACGGCGGACAGCGTGTACCGTTGCACAGTTCTTCCTGAATCCGGATCAGGACCAATGCACGCAGCAAAAAGGAATTGCTCTCCCAGCGATCCTATACTGGAGTCTAAGTCAAAAGGAGTATCACACAGCCACGTTTGCGGCGAGGTAGGCATTATGTCACCCAACAACACGCCTGTACTCCGATCATACTCATATATCGAGTCGGATGCTGCACCAAAACGCCCCCAGCCGACATAAATGTTGCCATTAGGCCCTCCGGTGGCGAATCCCATCGGCACGCCGTCCGAGGGAAGAACAATGAAATTGTCGTCAGCGACAGTGTATCCTGTATCACCTGCGTTGGGCGTTGCTTTGACGACCCTAGGTCCGGCCCCGTCAAGAAGGTAGAGATCATTGAGTCCATCAAGAGCAATGTTTCTCAAATCCTGAACAGGCGAGGTAAACCCAAGAATATCACTATTAAATCCATTCGGAAGTACCACTATACCAGTGATGGGTTCGATGCGTGTTGCCGAGTGAATTATCCTGTTTCCGGTAAACAATTGCTGCAATGGTCCGGTTTCCAGTCCGAGAGGCTCAAGTTGACTTGAAATCTCGTCCGTATGCAAGATTGGTGTGTTCTGAAGCTCGAGATCAACTTCGTGAATCTTACCCCTCTCGAGGCCGAGCCCTAGGTCTACTGATGACCTAATATACAAGCTCATGTTCCCTTCGCACTCGTCTGGAATACCGTTGCCGTTGGTGTCGAGCGATTCACCGGATGAGATGTCGCATACATCGAGGATTCCGTTGGAATTGCAGTCACGCCCTCCGCCGGATGCGATTTCATTGCCGTCATGGACATTGTTGTTGTTGCAATCCGCGTATGTCGCTGCGATCAGTGCGTAGTCTGCATCGAGCTGAGGTGTTTCGGTATGCCCATCTTCAACGATTTCAGATGCAATCACTTCGACCTGCCAATCGCCTGACTCCGGATTAGCGATGAAAACGTTCTCCACAGTGTTTATGTTGTCAGGGGTGCCGCCAGGTGCTGTTTGATTCGCAGACTGGAGATTGTTGTTTCCCCAATAGACGAGTCCAGATGGTGAGATTAATTTCAAGTCGAGGTTGTTCTTTCGATGCTGGGTGGCCATCGGAATACCAGGCGGATCGGTCCAGACAAGCGTAACATCCAATTCTTCGTCGGAATCGCTCACAGCAATCATGTATGAATTCGACCCAAATGGAACCAACAAATCGGCTTCATCGACAACAAGCACGCTATTTCCCACTTCATAGAGTTTTCGGACATCAGGTCGTCCCCATCCCTGCTCAAATCGATCTGCTGCACCAAAGGAGTATCGGAACGCCGTGTTGATCAGAGCAGCCTTTGCCGTGGACGCATGCGGACGATTTTGGAAGACCGTCCCGGCCGGGTCAACGTTGTTCCCAAGTACCCCGGCATCCCACATTTCAAGGAATAAGCCCGCGGTACCAGCTACCATTGGAGTCGCAGAACTTGTACCACTGAAAACATCATCAAACAAACCACACGCAGTTATCGTAGTGACATTATCGTAAAAATAAACTAGGTCAGGTTTCACCCGCCCATCCGTTGCCGGTCCTGTGCTTGCGCATGCCCATACATCATCTGAGCTGTCTGTGTTACCTCTGTGGAACAACCCGCCGACCGAAATGACATTCTTAGCCCACGCCTGCTGTAGAGAAGTCGGCGTTGTGCAACTAGCGAAGTTTCCTTGGGCTTGCACTATTAGGAAATCGAGATCAAACGCGATTTGATCGAGTTCTGCGGTGTTGGTTCCATACTCATCATCCGCAGTGCCCGGTGCGATTTGGCCTGAACAGCCTGGATCGCAGCCATTGATACCTCCTTGGTTACCCCAACTGTTTGTCTGGAACACCGCACGGTAAGGCCCTTGCTCATCGACGAGTTCCTGAGTGTGTGCATACCGATCGATAGGCGGAACAAATGATGCAACGATCAGCGTGCCGTGCGGAAGCATCCCAGTGCGTAGTGGGTTACCTGTTCCATCCCCAAATGCGATGCCTGCAACTGAAGTTCCGTGATTCGGAGGCGCTCCGTCAACACATTCGTCTGAGACAGAAGTGTGTTCAATCAGACGGTTCGCATAGTCCGGATGGCCCGTCCAAAAGCCCCGATCGAGAACTTCACCCCGTACATCATTCCCTTCAAACCCGCGAACCTGCTGGATATAGTTTGCCCCGCTTACCTCCCGGACATTGCTCATCGTTTGAATCGGAGGGTGCCATTGATCGATGAATGAAACCTGGGAGTATTTGAGCAATGACGGAATCTGGCTTGCAGGTAGAGTAGCGATGAGCGTTCGTCCCCCTGGAGACGACGAGTGAACCGTGCCGCCCAACAGTTCGATTGCGTTACTCAGCTCATGAATTGCACGTTGGCCTTGCTCAAATAGCAAAACATTCACGCGTAGATTTTCAGTATTATCAATCGCAAGCTCGTGAACCATGTTGTCGGAGAGTCTATAGAATGGATGGCAAGGACCCGTCCATCGAACATAAGGCAGCTCTTGGACAGCTATGGCCTCCTCCGGCGTTAATCGTACGACATAGCTGTAGCTCGGAATGTAGTCGTAGACCTGACCGCCTATCGAGTTTATTTGACGAAGGAATAATCCTATCGGTTGTGTGTGAAATTGAACCAGAAACAATTCACTGCTTTGTGAGGAACGGAATTGGGTTGGAATGCTCAATGAGTGTTCGAGAGGGTCGAATTCCGCACGGCGGAGTTTCAGCGTATAATCTGCTGCTTGTATCTTCTGGAACTCATTGCCATCTAGCGAAATGGCGTAGTAAGGTGTATGCATTCCTGAATCAGCTACATCATCCCAAAGCACCAGAATCTCCGCTTCCCCCTCTAGGGTAATCACACGGGCATTGGCGATGCTGTTTGATGTGACGTGTAACGGCATATCGTGGTAAAATAATCGCTGATTAGCACTTCCAATGTCTAGGTGAAGTTCTGAAAATTTCCTTGGGGTTGGATCCAGTTTTTGGGCAAACGCGACACTTGGCAGCGAGACGGCTGAAACAAGAACGACACATATTCCCTTTATCCACCAGCCAGTTGGGTTCCATTTACGCGTTTCGTTCGAGTACATCACGTTTTTCATCTTCCGTTCTCCTTCCCGAGTAGAAATGAGCGACCCGATTGGTCGCGTCGATCGGCTGCCTTTGTGCTTCGGACGTTAGACAAGGAATGCAGAAGCCGTCCGATAACACCGAAAGCCACTGTGACAGATTGACGGGCGCAACTCAACCATGAAGTTGTCGGAAGTTGTCGATGTGATGGTCGGACAGGGTTCGTGCGAGCACCTGTCTCTATTATTCGCCGGCCTCGCTCGCATTCGATTCAACAATGCATCAGAATCAGCGGCGCGACCGTCTTACGGCCCGCAATCACTCACCGAGACCGTCGCCGTACCACCGTGGACACAAGCCCCAAACACAACTATCGTGTCACCCCGCGATCGCACCCTCGGAGAACACCACCCGTGCTGCAACGTATTCTCACCGGCATCACCGCCATCGCCGTCCTTATTACCCTCGTGATGGCTGAGGTCTTCTTCGCGGAACGTCGTTGGGACGATCATCTGTTTCTCGAAAAACTGTTCCTCCACGGAAGCATCATCCCCATCCTGTTCACCGCAGTCATCCTCGTCGGCGTCGCCGAGATGACCTTCATCCTCCGAAAAGCCAACCTCCATCCACAGTCCAAATGGGCCGCCCTGTCGTGCGTCGTCCTCATGCTTTCCCCGTGGCTTTGCGCTGCAGGCGTCATCGGCGACGGGGTCATCGACGTCGAAGCCCTGCACTGGCAACTGCTCTGGTTCGTCATCGCCATCGTCGGCTCGGTCGCCATCCAACTGCGAAAACCATCCACCACCACCGCCATCACCGACCTCGCCTCGACATGGATGATCATCATCTTCCTGGGATTACTACCCTCGTTCGCCATCCAGATCCGCGCCGACGCCAACGCCGCCAACATCGCTCAAAACCCCTGGACACTCTTTTTCATCATCATGGTGATTTCCGCCTCGGACATCGGCGCGTTTTTTATCGGGTCCGCCATCGGAAAGCACAAACTCGCCCCCGCCGTCAGCCCCGCCAAGTCCGTCGAGGGCATGTTCGGCGGAATCCTCGGCAGCATCGCTGTCGCTGCATTATTTAAAGTGCTGGCAAACAACGTGCAAATCCCCGTTCTTGACGGCATCGAACCAACCCGTTCTGACCAGTTTGCCCAGCTTTTCCACGATGTGTCAGCCATCGCGGGCGGAATGAATTGGGGACAAATCGCCATTTTCGGGGCGGTTTTGTCCATTTGTACGCAACTCGGCGACCTGTTCGAGTCGATGTGCAAAAGATGCCCGCAAGTCAAGGATTCATCAGCAGTTATCCCCGGAATGGGCGGCGTTCTCGACCTGATCGACGGCATGCTTTTCGCCATACCCGCCGCCTGGTACCTGCTGACAAGAGCATGGCCATTGGTATAGAATCCCGGGTCTGAGACCAAACTGCAAAGCCAATCATTTTGAGCCAATCTCCAAAAACAATTCCCCAGCCTCTGATCCTGACCGTACCGATCGAGGATACGACGAAATCCGCCGCCCTGTTCGGGCCAACCGACGTGCACCTGCGGGCAATTCGAGCCTCCTTTGCAATCAGCGTCGCCGCCCGTGACGGTGCCATTCGACTGTCTGGTGAATCGTCGGCCGTCAAGCGTGCAGCGGCTGCGATCAATTTCCTGCAGGAGCAATTGCGAACCCATGATTCGCTCACGCCCGAGGCGATCGAAGACGCGATTGAAATGGCCTCCCTGGCGGATTCAGGTGGCCGAACCACGCCGTTGGAGGTTTATGCGGATGGCACGAGAATCATTCCGCGAACAGAAGGTCAGCGAGAATATGTGCAAGCTATTCTAGACAATGACCTTACGTTCTGCCTCGGCCCCGCCGGTACCGGGAAGACCTATCTCGCCGTCGCGGTAGCAGTTACATTATTGAAGCAAAAACGGATCGACAGATTGGTCCTCGCGAGACCCGCGGTCGAGGCGGGTGAGAAGCTGGGCTATTTGCCGGGCGATATCAAAGCCAAGGTGAACCCGTACCTGAGACCGCTATTTGACGCGTTAAATGACATGATGGGCGCAGAACAAATTCGCCGTTTCATGGACAATGACGTGATCGAGGTGAGTCCGCTGGCGTTCATGCGTGGAAGGACGCTCAGCAAGTCGGTGATCATCCTCGATGAAGCCCAGAACACGACGGTCGCGCAGATGCAGATGTTTTTGACGCGTCTGGGTCAGTCAAGCAAAATGGTGGTGACCGGTGACGACAGCCAGACGGATCTGGCCCCCGGTCATCGCAGTGGTGTTCTCGATGCGGTTCAGCGTTTGTCACGGGTTCGCGATATTGCGATCCTGCGATTGACTGCGTCTGACATCGTGCGGCACCCTTTGGTATCGAGAATTGTGGACGCGTACGAATCCGACCAACCGCGTGAAGGATAGCGCCGGGACGGACGATGGCTGCAACAAAGACAAAACGAAGACGCGATCAGGTCAAGCAAGGACGAACCGATCTTCCGGTTCCCATCTGGAAACGGCTTTGGGACCGGTATGGATTGTTGCCGCTGTTGACGGCGTCGCTGTTTTTCGTCATCGCCTCGCTGACGGTGCTCTACGGATCGCACTCGCGACGGTACGCGGTCGGACAACGTACCGATCAGCCTATCTACGCGGAGGTCACGTTCAAGGTTCGCGATTCGCAGGAGACGATGCGTCGCCAGGAGGACGCCCGGGGGGCGACTCCGAGTCATTACCGGCTCAGCGTCAATCTGATCACCGGGATTCGAACGGAGCTTCTCGATCTGTACCAGACGGTGCAGGCCACCGAAACGTTTGAAGCCATCGAGCCGGTTTCGACCGAAAAAGAATGGTCCATCGACGAGGATGCGTACGGCATTCTTCGGTCATACACGACAGACTCCGGCTCGAAGGTTTTTGAGTCGAGCATCAACAGTCTCGTGCATCGCATTGAACGCGAGTTGACATGGGATCCAGCGGCGGACAATCGCCAGCCTCGCTCGACAGCGCCAATCGCCATCCTGCATACCGTTGCTCCTGGTGAAAAAGGGGCGGTCGCACCGCCACGCGAGGTGCCACGGTTCGACCTTACCCCCTACACAAACGCGACACAGATCAAACGGAGCGGTGCCGACCTTGTGCGACTTGCGGGTTTTCCAACATCGCTGCGTCCGGTCGTCACCGGTATTGTCGTGCGCTACCTATCTTCGGCACCGCTGCTGGAATTCGATCAGCAGTTGACCCAGGCAGCGATGGGCCAAAGCGAGGAACAGGTTCCGTCTGTGTTCGTCGAGCACGTCGCGAACAAGCCGTTGATACCCCCAAGGCCTGACACGGGTTTGACGCATGCGGATCTCGCGCTCCTGGCGGAACACGACGGTGCCAACCAGGCGTTTCTGTCGAGCGGTGACGAGGCTGCCCAACCATTGCGCGAACGCCGATTGCTTCAGCAGTTGGGTATGGTCGTTGTCGTTTTGGTCTGCACGATCGGGCTGTTCACGTACATCGGCACCTATCAGCCTCGCATTCTCGAAATTCAAACGCGCACGATCGCGATGGTCGTCCTGCTGCTGCTGGCATTGGTGACAGCCAAGATGATTGACCTGAAGACTCCGCTGAAGGGGCTGGTTCTCGCGCCGGTGTTTTATGCGGCGTCGATTATTGCGGTGGCTTATCTGCGCCGTGTCGCGGCGGGTATCGTTGCGTTCCTTGCTGTGTTGGCCTGCCTCGCTGTCGGCGGGAACACGGGTCTACTCGTCACGATGCTTGCAGGTGTCAGTGCGTCGGTCTACCTGTTGAACGAGATACGTTCGCGAGAGCGTCTGATCTGGGTCGGACTGCTGTCGGCTGCCACCGTGTTTCTGACGTCCATGTCGTTCGATTTGATTGATGGACAAGCCCTTGGCTTTGCCGCTCGTCGTTCGTCGTGGAGTGCGGTGGCGGCCATTGTGTCAGCCATGTCGATTCTCGCGAGTCTGCCATTGATCGAACGGGTGTTTCGATTGGCTACATCACTTTCGCTGTTGGAATGGCGTGACCCCACCAGGCCGCTTCTGACCCGATTGGCCAGTGATGCGCCGGGAACCTACGCGCACAGTTTGTTGCTCGGCACGCTGGCTGAGGCGGCGTGCAAGACGATTGGTGCGAATGGTTTGCTCGCGCAGGTCGGTGCGTTGTATCACGACATAGGCAAGCTGCATAAATCGGAATATTTCGCGGAGAATCAGGAAGCCAGGATCAATCGGCACGACAACCTCGCCCCGACGATGAGCCTGCTGATCATCGTTGGGCACGTCAAGGACGGGTTGGAGCTTGCCAGGGAATATCGCCTGCCGCGTGTTCTGCATCAGTTCATCGCCGAGCATCATGGCACGACCGTGGTCCGATATTTTCACCATATTGCCAGCGAGCAGCAGCCTCAGAAATCGAGCGGTCGCCACGACCGGGAGGTTTCCGAGTCGCAATTCAGGTATCCGGGCCCCAAGCCCAAAATACGCGAGTCAGCTATCCTGATGCTTTGCGACGGCGTTGAGGGGGCGGTACGAGCGATGGCAGAACCGACGCCCGGTCGCATCGAACATCTTATTCACGAGATATTCACCGATCGCCTGAACGACGGGCAGTTCGACGAATGCGATATCACCCTGCGTGAGTTGCATCGCGTGGAGGAATCGCTGGTAAAGAGTTTGTGCAGTCATTATCATGGCCGGGTGTCGTATCCCAAAAAAGAAAAAACCGACACGGGTGAGAAACCGAAGGAACCACAGCCGAAGACCGCGGTTGGTTGACGGTATCGTGTGATTGGGGACATGGACGAAGACGAGTCTTCTTACGACATAGATATCGCACTCCCTGACGGGTGCACGCACATCGACGAAACGTTGCTTCGACGTGCCATCGTCCGGACACTGGCGATCCGGCAATGTCTGTCTGCCCGGATTGACGTTGTGCTCGTGGACGATGACCACATCGCCCGAATCAACGCGGAATATCTCCGGCACACCGGTCCCACCGACGTCATTTCATTCGATCTGCACGACGATGACCCTGCGATAACGGACGGCCAGCTTGTCATTTCGGTCGATACTGCCCGTCGGGAGGCGACGCAGCGGGGACACACCGTGTCGGCGGAAGTTGCACTCTACGCGGTGCATGGAACGCTGCACCTGTTGGGTTTTGATGACCATGATTCTGTGAGCGCGGGCGAAATGCATGAATTGGAAGACCGCATATTGATGGAGCTGGGTATAGGCCCGGTGTATCGTTCGGCGTCGTCGCCGCTCGAAGATCGTCACACAGCAGGAACGGAAACGGACAAGTGATCACAGGTCTCTGGATTTCGGCCATCGTACTCGTGTTGGTCATAACGATGTTTGCCTCCGCCAATCTCATGCTCCGAACACGAACCATCGCGATGGTGGCTGAGCACCTTCGCGATTCGGGTCGTGACGAGGATTTGCGATGGCTGACGACGCGACGTGAACAACTGAGTATCGGGACCGCCATCCTGCGCATGTTGGCAGCGCTGACATTCGTCATTGTCATGCTGAACCTGCTTGAACAGTACGGCTTCGGACCCTGGCAGCGTAACGCATGGACTTTTGTTATTTCATTTTCGGTATTGACCGTTTTCGGCATTGCCATTCCGTCGGCCTGTGCGAACTATGCGGGCAGCTCGACGATCTCAGCCTCTCTTCCGATGCTGCGACTCGTCCACATGATCACCTATCCGACGATTCGATTTTGCGACGGGGTCAATGCGGTGGTGCACCGGTTGACAGGGGCGCCGGAACCGAGCGAACTGGAACTGGCCAACCGGGTCGAACGCGAGATCATGAGCGTTGTGAACGAAGCCGAGATGCAGGGCGCTGTCGATGAACATGAAAAAGATTTGATCGAATCTGCCATCGAGTTTGGTGACATTGATGTTGAAAACATCATGACGCCGCGCACGGAGATGGTCGCTATCGAGAAAGGTGCGACACTCACGGAGGCCAAAAACCTGATCCGCAAGGAAGGGCATTCGCGCATTCCTGTCTTTGATGAATCGATCGACAACATCCTGGGCGTGCTGTACGCCAAGGATCTTCTGCATGTCGATGAAGAAGATACATTCGATGTGACCGGGGTGATGCGGACGGTTCCATTCATACCTGACAACAAACTGGTGTCAGAATTGCTACAGCAGTTTCGCGAATGCAAGGTGCACATGGCCATCGTGCTCGATGAATATGGCGGGACGTCCGGGCTGGTGACGATCGAGGATATTCTCGAGGAACTTGTCGGCGAGATTGAGGACGAATACGAAGACGACGACACCGATCAGGAACCCATCTCGCGAATCAGCGACGAAACTGTTGAGGTGGACGCACGGGTCCGAATCGACGAAATCAATGACAGCCTTGATCTGTCACTGCCCGAGCACGAAGACTATGAGACCATTGGCGGATTGATCTTTGCATCGCTGGGGCGAATTCCACATGCGGGTGAACAATGCGAATTCGAGAACGTGAAGATAAGGGTACTGACCGCGGAACCCCGGCGAATCAAGAGGCTGCGACTTGACATAACGCCGCCACCGCAAAACTCATCGCCCAACGTGGCCGACAACACATCACCCACCTG
Source organism: Phycisphaerae bacterium (assembly GCA_029260165.1). Taxonomy (GTDB): domain Bacteria; phylum Planctomycetota; class Phycisphaerae; order UBA1845; family UBA1845; genus OFTM371. Next base: position 10,018 of record JAJDDT010000058.1, read on the forward strand.
ACGAAACGGCGACAAGACCGACCTCTATGGCCCGCCGACGACATCCGTACCGCCCTCGACAATGACGACATTCGGCTCCAGCGGGTTGAACAAACCGACCGCATCAAGCCCGGTCGCGATGACGCTCTGGAGAACCAGATTCACACCATTCGTCGAGATGCTCTGGAACAGATTCGCGACAAAGTTCTCCGGCAGGCAGGCTCCACTGCCAAACGTGGCGGAACAAAGCATGGCCAAAAGGGCCAGCCTGGTCTTCTTCATCCGTGAGATCATCCTCTTGGTACTCCTTTGCAATTTCCAACGACCAAAGGGCAATTTCAGGCCGACTGTCGAATCACGCCGCCCCACCGATTGACTCGGAAAACCAGGTTGCGTCGCACCAGAAATTCCGCGGTTGCGGGCTGCCAATCTGGCAGATGGAAGGTAACCGCGGGATGATTTGGCAGCAAGGATTGATTCTGATGAAAACCTTCCGGCATCAAACCACCACCGCAACACAAACGGTAAGCTGTTGTTAACAATGAATTTACGAATAACCGACCTGTGGCGACCCGCCCCTGACCGGATTGGCATTGCGGTTGCATGATACCAGTGCGGAAACGGTGCGCTCCGCTGTCTGACCGGCAGCGTGGGCATCGCAATAAAACGACGGAAAAACTACAGGAGTTGACGGCGATGGCAAATTTGAACATCAAGCCCCTGGGCGACAAGGTCATTGTGAAGCGGGTTGAAGCAGAGGCGATGACATCCGGCGGGATCGTGCTCCCGGACTCCGCTCAGGAAAAACCCAAACGCGGGGTGATTCAGGCGATCGGAACGGGGCGTCTTCTGGACGACGGCAGCCGCTCCAATATGCAGGTCAAAAAGAACGAGGAAGTTCTCTTCAGCAGCTATGCCGGCACGGAGATCAAGATCAACGGCGACGAATACCTCATCATGGACGAATCCGAGATTCTCGGCGTCCTGAATTAGAACCGGAATATCAGGAACCAAAACGCGGGCGAACATCGCCTGATTGAAGAAACGGAGAAATAGCAAGCATGGCAGCCAAACGCATTACCTACGATATGGAAGCTCGCGAAGCGGTCCGCCGCGGCGTGAAGCAGTTGGCCCGCGCGGTCAAGGTTACCCTCGGCCCGAGCGGTCGCAACGTCGTTCTCGAAAAATCCTTCGGTTCACCGACCGTCACCAAGGACGGCGTCACCGTCGCCAAGGAAATCGAGCTCGACGATGCCAATGAAAACATGGGTGCCCAGATGGTTCGCGAAGTCGCGTCCAAAACCAGCAATGTCGCCGGCGATGGAACCACGACCGCAACCGTTTACGCCGAAGCGATTTTCGACGAAGGCCTCAAGAATGTTGCAGCCGGTGCGAACGCGATGGAACTCAAGCGTGGCATCGAAGCCGCCGTCGAGGCAATCGTCGATGAACTCCACAAAATGAGCACCAAAGTCACACGCGACCAACAGATCGCTCAGGTCGGAACAAGCGCAGCCAACCACGATGTCGTCATCGGCAAGATCATCGCCGAAGCCATGAGCAAGGTCGGCAAGGATGGCGTGATCACCGTCGAGGAAGGCAATTCGCTCGATACGACAGTCGACCTCGTCGAGGGCATGCAGTTCGACAAGGGCTACATCTCCCCGCACTTCATCAACAAATTTGAAAACCTCGCCTGCGAGATGGACAAGCCTTACATCCTGATCCACGAAAAGAAACTCTCGAACATCAAGGACATTGTCCCCGTGTTGGAGAAGGTGGCGCAGTCGGGTCGTCCGCTGTTGATCATCGCCGAGGACCTCGAGGGCGAAGCATTGGCGACACTGGTCGTCAACAAGCTCCGTGGCACGTTGCAGGTTTGTGCGGTCAAAGCCCCCGGCTTCGGCGATCGTCGCAAGGCGATGCTCGAGGACATGGCTGTCCTCACCGGTGGTACTGCCATTTTTGAAGACCTCGGAATCAAGCTCGAGTCTGTCGAACTCAAGGACCTGGGCCAGGCCAAGAAGGTCCGCATCGACAAAGAGTCATGCACGATCATCGAGGGTGCCGCATCGGGCAGCACGATCAAGGCACGAATCGATCAGATTCGCAACGAAATCAACGCCACGACCAGCGACTACGATCGCGAAAAACTCGAAGAGCGCCTAGCCAAGCTGTCAGGCGGCGTCGCACAGATCAACGTTGGTGCTGCCACTGAAGTCGAGATGAAGGAAAAGAAAGCCCGCGTCGAGGATGCACTGCACGCGTGTCGGGCAGCCGTCGAGGAAGGCGTTCTGCCCGGTGGAGGCGTGTCCGTCATTCGTGCATCGAAGGTTCTCGACGCCGTCGCCAAAAAGCTCAAGGGCGATTCGAAAATCGGTGCAGACATCGTTCGTCGTGCCTTGTCCGCTCCCATCAAGCAGATCGCCCAGAACGCGGGCGTCGATGGTTCGATCGTGTGGCAGAAGGTCATGGAATCGAAGGACACCAATTTCGGTTGGGACGCCCTTCGCGATGAATACTGCGACATGGTCAAAGCCGGCATCCTGGTGCCGACCAAAGTCGAGCGCACCGCGTTGCAAAACGCAGCCTCGGTTTCCGGTCTTCTGCTGACGACCGAAGCCGTCGTGAGCGAAATCAAGGAAAAGAAGGATGCCCCAGCCGGCATGCCGGGCGGCGGAATGCCCGGTGGCATGGGCGGAATGGGTGGCATGGGTGGTATGCCCGGCATGATGTAACCCATCGAAGAAAATAACACAGCTTCGCTCCACATGGTTGGGGAGTGAGGCTGACAAGCTGAAAAAACGCCGTCCCCCGGGACGGCGTTTTTCTTGCGCGAATTGCCCTGATAATTCGTCGATATCGGCATGACCCGGAAATCACGTTGGCGCGATTGAACGCTACGACCGATGGAACCATTTTCTGGTCGGCTTGCGAAATTTCGCGAGCCAGGGTTCCCAGTAGAGACGCAGCTCTTCCGCAATGTAGGCACAGCCGCATTCCGGACATTGGTGCGCCTCTGGAAGCCCGGACAGATCGTAGGCGCATTCTCTGCAGAGATGGCAATTCGCGGACTCCAGTCGTTTGTTGAGCTCAACCACAGCACGATCCACGAGCACCTCGATGACTATCGTGTAGGCGCACAAGACAAGTACTGGAATCATCTCGAAACTCGGCATCGGGTTGACGATTATGCACCAGAGGAACCACCCTGCGGCCGATACCACCAGCAATCTCATCATCCACACATGCATCAAACCCACTCGTGATTCGACCCACTTCCAGCAAGCGTCGGGGACGTCGCCGGGCTTCTGATTGAACATGAGATGGATCGGAAGTATCCGCGGGGTGGCCATTACGAACCCACATGCACGGCGATCTGTCGCTCGCTGCCCCGTTGTCGGTGTTCCCACAGGTAAATCCCCTGCCATCGCCCGAGCGCGAGTTGGCCGTTTGCGATGGGAATGGACAAGGTGGTGGCTGTCAACACAGCCTTGATGTGCGAGGGCATGTCGTCGGGGCCTTCGTGGGTGTGCGTGTAGAGCGGATCGTTTTCAACGACAAGACGGTTGATCCAGTTTTCCAGATCACGTCCGGCGGACGGATCAGCGTTCTCCTGAATGGTCAGGCTCGCGGAGGTGTGTCGGACCATGATCGTGCACAAGCCATCGCTGACACCGGCGCGTTCAACAACGGAATCGACCTCGCGCGTAATCTCCCGCAGCCCCTGCCCTGTTGTTTGGATGGAAAGTTGCTGGTTCATGCCTGTCCTTCCGTTCGCCCGCGTTCCCACGGGGCGCACTGGTCCCCAAACCGCACCTGGCCGCTTGTTGCACGAGCCGCCCAATCACGAATCACGAACTCATCTTTCGCCTCAACGAGATTCGCCCATTCCGCGAGACAAAAAGCCGCCGGAAAACAACAGGGTGGCGGCGATCCTCCAGATCGGCAGAATTTATCATGGCCATCACCGCGCGGCCTGAGAAACTCCGGAGCGCGATCGCATACCGGTCCATATGTTACGCAAGGGAGTCTACACGCTCACGGGTCGATTCCGAGAATTCCCAATGCCCATCGACGACTTCGACAGGAACAGGCACATCTCTCGCTCAATTCGGCAATCGACATTCCCACTGCTACCCGGGGGGATTGGTTGAAACGACAGCCGTTGAAAATGACGTCGAGGACCATGTCTCCGTCAACCGAAAGATTGGCTGATTCTTCATGTCAACGCAACCCCGGTATTCACATCGACCTACGGAGAAGCCACCGGTCGGACTCGAACCGACGACCTGCGGTTTACAAAACCGAAGCCCAGATGACGTAAACCAATGCTACTTCAGGTTTTACGACGATCCGCAAAAGCGTCTGGGGGCGGCGCTTGCGCATATCGGAGCGACTGATCCCAATCTCGTCAAGTTGCTCAACTCCTGGCCGCACGTGCCAACCCGCTTGCGCACTGCGCTCGCTACATACGCCTTCATGGCGTCTCAACACAGCCAAAGGTGATACGGTCAAATCGTTCACTTTTCGATGGCACGCAGGATCGGTTTTGCCAGAAAAACCTTGCCCCACGAACGCCCTGTTGTTTCCTTCAGCATCCCCGCATCCACGAGTTTCTTTACGGCCGCACGCGCCGTCGGATTGCTGGTATTCAGCAGCTTCGCAGCGCGGGCCACCGTGACGTACGGATTCTCGAACAGCCGGTCTAGCAGAGCCATCGCCTTGGCATTATCTTCGAGGCGGCGACGATAGCGCTCGCGAAGGTCCATCAGCTTCCCAGCTCTTGCAACGGCTTCACAGGAGACGTCCTTCACGCCGCGAAGAAAGAACCGAATCCAACCAATCCAGTCGCCGCTCATGCGGACGGCCTGCAGCCGATCGTAATACTCTTGCCGATGCGCCTCGAAGAACGCGGAGAGGTATAGCAACGGTTGCGATAGGCGACCACGTTCCATCAGGAACAAGGTAATCAACAGCCTGCCCACGCGCCCGTTGCCGTCGAGAAACGGATGGATGGCTTCGAACTGTTCGTGGATCAACGCACTCTGCACCAAGTCGGGATGTTCGTCGCGCTGATTCAGGAACCGCTCCCAATCGGCCAACGATTCGGTCATCTCATCTGGTGGCGGGGGAACGTACGGCGCAGTCTCAAGCGTACTGCCCGAGGGGCCGATCCAGTTCTGTGACCGATGAAACTCGCCGGGCGTCGCATGCGCTCCACGTGCTCCACGCATGAGTTCTTTATGGATGTCGCGCACGAGCCGTAGGCTGAGTGGGAGTTTCTTAAGCCGCCGAAGGCCCGTTTCAAGTGCATGTACGTAGTTGCGAACTTCCCGCACATCCTCGGGGTCTTGCGTACTCGCCGTCGCGTCCGCCTCGTCAAGAAGCAGCTCGGCCAAGTTCGTCTTCGTACCCTCGATGCGCGACGACAACACCGCTTCACGGCGAACATACGGTGTGATGAGAAGGTGCGGGTTGGGCAGGTGGCGGCCTAGGCCTGAAAGTTCGCTCAGCGCCGCGTCGGCCTGGGAAAGTAGGACGACCGTTTCGCGATCATAGTCAAGCGGCGGCGGTAACGGAGCGGGCACGAAGGCCCAATAACCTTCGGCACCCCGCACGACGCGTCCTGCGGTCGTCGATTTGAACTGTTCCCGGTCCATGCCGCCCTATCGTGCGCAGATCGCTTTGCAAGTCAAGTGGCATATTCTTTCAAAGTCCCCGTCGCTCTGCAAACGGGCTTTCAATGCCAAGGGGGGCTCCGAAGCACGGCCGCAGGGCTGCGTCCATCGCGAAGAACGCGGTTGACAGGCCTGCTGCACGCCCTACCGTATGCTATATCGTTTGCACTAGCCACTCGAAAACAGCAACGCGCGGCGACGGCCTCGGAAGACTCTAATGCCAAAAGACAGGAGCAACGCAGTAGCGGAGATGATCCGGAAGCTGAGGGCCAAGCTTGGGTTAACGCAGGAGCAGTTCGCGGCTAAGGTCGGCGTTACATGGTCAACGGTTAACCGTTGGGAGAATGGTCGCGGGAAGCCATCCCCGTTGGCCCTGAGCAGGATTGAGGAACTCCTCGGCGGAAACCTCGGTGAACAATAGCGAAAGGAAGGTTCGGTGATGAGCAAGAAGATACCTTGGCTCGTGGCAGTTGGACTGGTAGCGGTCGCCCTCGCTGTTCTCGTCATGACCAACCGACCTCGCGGCAATCCCCAAGAAATCACCATTGGTGCGATACTCCCGTTGACTGGGGAGGGAGCCGCCTACGGCGAGGCGGCGAAACGCGGAATGGATCTTGCCGTGCAGCAGGCGAATTCTGAGGGGGGTATCGACGGCCGGACCATCCGCCTAGTCTACGAGGACTCTCAGGGGGAGCCGAAATCCGGAGTTGCTGCATTCCAAAAACTCATCACTGTTGACCGTGTGCCTGCCGTGCTGGGAGATCTTCTGAGTTCCGTCACACTCTCCGTTGCGCCAATCGCTAACAGGAGAGAAGTCGTGCTGCTGTCACCGGCGTCATCATCGCCGAAACTGACGGACGCTGGGAAGTATGTGTTTCGGAACTGTCCTTCCGACGTGTACGAAGGCACCGTCATGGCCGATTGTGCATTCAACACTCTCGGTTACAGGCGGGTGGCGATATTGCGGATCAACAACGAATACGGTGTAGGGATCGGAGGCGTGTTCAGTCGCTCCTTCACTGAGAGGGGCGGCACGATTCTCGCCGAGGAATCATACGCGGCAGATGCAACGGATATCCGAACACAGATCACGAAGATCGCGAGCCAGAATCCCCAAGCAGTTTACCTCCTTGGGCACAAACAGCTTGGCTATATTCTACGCCAAGCGAGGGAGCTTGGGTTCAAGACACAGTTCCTAAGCACCGTGACCTTCGAAGACCCGGAGATTCTGAAACTTGCAGGGGATGCGGCTGAGGGCGTCATCTACTCGGCAAGTAAATTCAGTCCGGATAGCGAAGACGCGGTGATTCAGCGGTTCGCGAATGCTTATGAGTCAAAATACCAATCAGAGCCGAACATCTTCGCCGGATTGAGTTACGACGCAGTTCGTATCCTTTTTATTGCCATGCGAGACGGAGGCACAGAGAGTAACAAAATAAGGGATGCACTTCATCGCGTAGAGAGCTATCCGGGCGTAGCGGGGGAAACCACGATTGACTCGAATGGAGACGCTGTTCTCACCCCTGTGCTCAAGACTGTTCGGGCAGGCGAGTTTGTCTTCCTAGACTAAGGCAAGGCAGCAACTCCATGGACAAATCGCACTACTTCCAAATGATGCGAGAGACGTCGGCAAAAGCCTATCCTCTCTTGCTGCATCATGTTGACTCCGTCAAAGGCATTGACCCGGAACTCCATCAAGTCATGCGGTATGTGGTGGACCGCAGAAACAAGGAGCTCCTCCTCAAGCCATTCCTGCTCCGACTGACCTATGAGCTCTGCGGGGGCACGGCCTGGGCAAAAACCGTTCCCGCTGCGGCTGCCTTTGAACTTCTGAACATCTCGTCGTACCAAGCAAATTCGTCCTTCGACAACAAGCACGCCGTCCTGTCCTTCCCCGAGAAGAACTCCCAGTTCATCGCCTCAATGGTAACTAGGGAGCTTTGCCTTGAGTGCCTCTCGGGTGCCGAGGGGGATTTCGACACGGCAGTCCTTGACGAGTTGCGGGCAGATCTCAGCATTTGCAATAAGCACATATACATCGCGCAACACTACGATCTCAACCTTCTGACTACGGCTAACCTTGATCGCTATAGAGATGAAGACCGCTTCATGACGGAATACACGTCGCGATGTTTCCACGGAAGCGGGGTCTTCACTGGCCGGTGCGCTCGGGCTGGCGCGCTCCTCGCGGGTGCTTCTTCCGATGAGTGCGCGGCACTCCAGAGATTCGGCGAGGAGTTCGGCACGGGCCTCCATTTCATGAACGACCTTTCGGACTTCGTGCCGCCCGGCGTAGGTTCGGTTGTCGGCCGGAGCTTCCAAGATCAACTTAGAGGGTGTGTGAGAAGCAAGATCATCCTGGTTTTAGCCGGTGAATCATCAGATTGATCATGGTCAATAGCACCATGGCTTCGCTGCTGACGGGCAACATTTCGTAATCTTTGCTCATCCGACGGTAACGGCCAATCCATC
>JAJDDT010000059.1 GCA_029260165.1 Phycisphaerae bacterium
ATCCGGTTCTGTATAGCCGTACGATGTTTCTGTTCAGGCGGAGGGTAGGGCTCTGCTGGGAAGCAACCCGAGCGCCGCCTGGTCGTCCGAAGCTGCACGATGGGGTTCTCGTCAGAGACCCCGCGTGCTTCTTTGTTGAGGACGTACGCATATTCGTAGACTAACTTGTTCTCCCCGTGCAGCTTTGGACTGTCAATGCGATAAATCCCAGGGGGTTTGGGGGACAGCGTCCCCCAGGGCATCGGTCAATCGTCTGGATTTCCGCTCAATTGAGTTGCGACGTTGGCTGCCATGTGGCGTGTCGTGTATGCTTTGGTGCGCGGATTGAACCGTAGTGTGTGACCGTTTTCAGGAATTCCGTGGAGCCATTGTTATGAAACCCATACATTGCTGCCTCGTTGTGCTGATCGTCTGCTCGTGTTTGCATGCCGGCGACGATTCCAGTAAGCCGGGTTTCCGCAACTACAGTCCGGCCGCGGAATCTCTGGTCAACAAAATGGTCGAGACGATGGCGACATGCAAATCGTATTCGGACGACGCGGTCATACAATACAAATCATCGAGCCAGTTTTTCCGGATGGATGATATGCCGGTGTCGGTGTCATTTGTTCGCAACGGTCGTTTCAAATTCAAGTCAAGCCAGTTCGAGGTCTACGCCGACGGCAAGGAACTCACGGTTTACGACGTCACGATTCGAAGATACACCGTCAAGCCTGTCGAGAAGGAATTCACAAAGCAGGTGCGTCCGTTCATCAGTTCGTTCATGCCGGGAATGACGCCTGCGGATTTGTTGGTCGCTGCGGACGCGCGAAAAAGCATGGCACGCGCGGTTCGGGATATGGAGCTGACGGGTTACGAAGAGATCGATGGCTTTCGTTGCGGACGGCTTGACGGATACCTGGATACGACGGTGATGTCATTCGGTAACAAGTCGTCGAAGAACATCCCGGTTTCGATTTGGGTCGATATGGTCAAGCATCTGCTACGCCGGATCGAAATCGATCAGTCGGCCGGAAAGGACGACGATTCCGCCGGTTGGCCTGGGGCGGCGGATCTAAAAATTGTCCTTGACGTAAAGAACGCCCGCCTCAATGGCAAAATCGACGTGGACACCTTCAAGTTTGATCCACCGTCGTCAGCCAGGAAGGTGGATCGATTCTACACGATGAATTTCATGGGAGCGGCGGGTGGGGCGTCGCAGTTTGAAATGTCGGGCAAGAAGGTGCCCGAGTTCAATCTGGAGACGACGTCCGGGGCAAGGCTGAGCGATCGCGAACTGCTCGGCAAGGTATCCGTCCTGGTGTTCCTTCCCAACATGCCGGGCGTGACCGGGCAAATGGTGTCTCGTCTGACCGAGAAAGCCACGGACCTGGCTGATTCCGGTTTGCAGATCATTGTTGTTTGGCCTTCGGGTGATTCGGACTCGTTGTCGGACGATCTGGCGGAGCTGGGCGAGAATGTCACGTTTGTGCTGGACGCTGATTCTGAATTGACCGACGCGTTTCCGGGCGAGGTATGGTCGAAAGGCATTGTTCTGGTCGGTAAGGACGGCGTCGTTCAGGGAAAGTATCCGACGTTTCTGAACGATCAGAGCATGGACACATTCAAGGCTGACGTGGCTACGCTCAGCGAAGGAAAGTCGTTGGAAAGTGCGGAGGAAATGTCCGAAGACCAGCGCAAGGAAGCCGTCGCCCAACGGTCGAGTCGATTTTTCGGTGAGGTGGCTGATGAGGTGAACGAAGGTGCCATCGTCGAGGCATGGTCCGTGACGGTTGAAACATCAGGTCGGTCGTTTTCGATGTCCACCGGTGGGGCAACGAGCGACGACCGCGGATTCTGGGTGCGTACGCGCAAGGGTGTGTCGCTTATCGGATTTGATGGTCAGGTTGTTCAGGAAATTGCGTTCCAGGATTTCACGGCGGGCAACAGCATGGGTTGGGAACGATTCGTTGTCGGCCAATTTCGAGGTCGTACGGGTGTGGTGTTGATGAACGAGGTGCCCGGCGATGAGGAGGCGAGTCCGGGTTGGCGACCACCCAGGGGGGCGATGTTCACCGCGTTCGACGGGAGTGGAAATCAGCTTTGGGAACTGGAGGTTGAAGCCAACAACCAGCAGATTCCGCAGCAGGTCGGCCTGGGAAATCTCGATGGTCGTGACAGCGATGAGCTGGTCTTTTTTCACCAGGGGTCGCTTTGGATCGTTGATGAACGCGGAGAGGTCGTCTCCCGGCGTGCGTGTGGCGGTTGGGTCAGTTGGTTGACGATCGACGATCGCGACGGTAATCAGCGCGACGAAATCTACGTCGGCACCAACACCGGCGTCGCCCGCTACGACTACAAACCGTAGGTCACCGAGTCCATACACAACACGGCTCGGTTATCAATTCCCTGTGACGGGTTGAGCGTGGCCAGGGTCTCATTGCCGTTCAGACTGCCGTAGACCCGAACATTGGAGGGAATGACAAACAACGCCTCGCGATCATCGTCAGCCACACCCAGAAGAAGCGCGACGGACGAGTTAGCGTTCTTCTTTCTGGACGCCGATGAGGGCGCGGTAGGGGTCTGCGTCGGCGGGGGTGGTGTATTTGGCCAGGAGGGCGCGGACGCGGGGCTGGACGGGGTCGAGTTCCAGCGAGCGGTGCCAGTGTTCGAGGGCTTGTTCGCGGAGGTGGAATTTTCGATCTTCGGAGCCGCCGCGGACGAATCGGAGCATTTTGATGGCGCCCAGTCCTGCGTGGGCTTTGGGGAGTCGCGGGTTGATCGAGAGTGCGTCGATGTAGGCGTTGGCTGCTCCGTCGTAGTCTTTCATGCGGAAGAGGCAGTAGCCTAAACCTTCGTGGGCGGTGGGGAGGTCGGGGTTCATGTTGACGGCTTGTTTGAGGGTGGCGTGGGCGATTTTGAGGCGATCCTGGTTCATGTAGGTGTGGGCGAGGTTGACGAGGACCATGGGTTGGTGGTTGTCGCGTTCGAGGGCGGCCTGGTAGGCGGAGATGGCTTCGTAGAATTTGCCCTGCCCGTCGAGCACGACGCCGAGGTTAACGTAGGCGTAGGGTTGGTCCGGGTCGATCTCGATGGCTTTGTGAAACTGTTCGACGGCCAGCGTTTTTTCGTCCATCTGTTGGTAGCAGACGCCGAGGGCCAGTCGGGTGTCGTAGTCCCTGGTGTTGATTTCGATGGCGGCGAGGTAGGCCTGGACGGCGTCCCGGAGTCTGCGGGTGAAGTGGTAGAGCTTGGCGAGACTATAGGTGTCGTCGAAGGAGTAGGGATCGGCGTGGATGGCGTTTGCGTAGCTGTCGATGGCTTTGTCGACGTCGCCTTTGTTCTTGTAGATTCCGCCGAGTTTGGAGTGGGCTTCTGCGAGCATTGGGTTGAGACGGGCTGCTTCTGTAAAGGCGGTGATGGCGTCTTCGAGGTTTTCGTTTTCGAGGAGGTTGTTGCCGCTGGCGAGGTGTCGCTGGGCGTGGTAGGCATTGACCTGTCGTTCCATCTCCTGACATCCGACGGTGACCAGAATCGCCGGGATGAGGGCAAGTGCATAGAATGATGTCAGTTTGTGTCCCATGGTTGCGATCTCAGCTTCTATTGGGATCGGATCGATGGACCGATAAAGTTTGGGCAAAATCGACAAAAACATCGGACAGCCCCGCTGAGAGCGTCTGGTTTGCCCCTGCGGTTGCCCTGTTGATTTCGTCTGACGACGTTATACCATGATCGCGCTTGCGAGCCAAGGAATTCACAAGGGACATTGGAGCTATCATCATGCGCCATCGGTACTTGCTGGCTATCCCGGTATTCAATGAGGAGGCGTATGTACGTCCGGTGCTGGCTGAGGCCCGGGAGCGGGTGGCGGATGTCCTGGTGGTGGATGATGGATCGACCGATCGGACGGGTGAGCTGTTGACCAAGGCGGGGGTGGCTGTCGTTCGTCATCCGGAGAATCGGGGGTATGGGGCGAGTCTGGTCAGTGCGTTTCGCCACGCGATCACGCACGGGTTTGATTGGCTGATCACGATGGACTGTGATGAGCAGCACGAGCCTGCGTTTATTCCGAAGTTTATCGAGGCGGCGGAGACGGGGGCGTATGACATCGTGAGCGGGTCGCGATATCTGGACACGTTCAACGGAGATGACGTGCCGCCTGCGGACCGACGGGCGATCAATGTGAAGATTACGCGGATGTTGAACGAGCGGTTGGGGTGGGGTCTGACGGATGCGTTTTGTGGGTTCAAAGCCTATCGGGTGTCTGCGTTGAGTCGTTTTAATATCACGGTTCCGGGTTATGCGATGCCGTTGCAGTTCTGGGTTCAGGCGTGGCGGGCGCAGCTGCGGATTGAGGAGGTTTCGGTCCGGTTGATCTACAACGATCCGACCCGTCATTTTGGTGGGATGCTGGACGATCCGGCGTCGCGGTACAAGCACTACGTTGAGGTTTTTGAGCATGAAATGTGCCGAGGCTGGTCCTGCCAGGCGACGCCGAATTGTGGGGCGTCCGTCGCGTAGGATGTTGGATTTTTCAAGACTGGCGACACCGGCTGCGCATGGCGACGTGTTGATCGAGCCGGCTGCGGAGGGGTTGGTGGAACTGGCCCATCGCAATCGCTCGTTGATATCAGGTTATCCATTTGAGGTGTTGGGGTTGACGGTGGGTGAGGTGCGCGCCCGATTGCGGGCGCGGGTGTGCGATGGGTGCGATGGTCCGGTGATCGTGACGGGGCATCAGCCTGAGTTTATTCATGCGGGGGTGTGGGCGAAGCATGTGGTGGCCAGCGCGCTGGCGAAGGCGATGGGGTCCAAAGCGGTGAATCTGGTGGTGGATTCGGACGCGCCGGTGACGACGACGTTGGCGGTCCCGGTTGTGGAAGGTGATCGGCTGACGTGGGGGCGGGTTTCGTATGCGTCGTTGGCGGGCGGGGTGAGTCATGACGCGATCGGGCGGATGGATGGCGCGCGGGTTCGGTCGCTGGCGGACGAGGTTGCAGGTTTGATGGGGGATCGATACGCCTCGTCGAACATGCCCGCGTATTTTGAGGGGATATTGGGGGCGGACGATGCGACGGACTGGGTGGAGCAGATGGTGATGGCCCGGCGGGCGGTGGAACATCGGTTGGGGGTGGAGATGTTTGAGCATTGCGTGGGGCGTGTGTGGGGGATGCCGTTGCTGCCGGAGATGATGTTGAATGCAGGGCGGTTTGTGGATTGTTACAACGGGGCGCTCGCTGACTATCGCGGTCGGTATGGTGAGCGGAATCCGTCGAGGCCTGTGCCGGATTTGGGTGTCGGTGATGGTCGGTTCGAGTTGCCGGTGTGGGCGTACAGGACAGGTGAGCGGAGACGGCGGTTGTTTGTGACGGACGATGGGGATCGGATCGGATTGTTTGCGGACGATGAGATGATTGGCAACGTTGGGCGTGCGGCGTTGTCGTCGTGGAAATCCGCGGAGGAGGCGTTGGGATTGGTGGACGGTTTTGTGTTCAGGCCTCGGGCGCTGAGTCTGACGCTGTGGGCGAGGCTTTTCGTGGGGGATTTGTTCATTCATGGGATTGGTGGGGCAAAATACGATCGTGTGACAGATGAGCTTGTTCGGCGATTTTACGGAGTGGAACCTCCTGCGATGGCGTGCGTGTCAGCGACGATGTGGTTCGATGGTCGCGGTGATGCGGGGGAAGCTGTCGAAGCTGTGGAAACCGGGGCGGTGCGCGAGGCGGAGCGTCGCGTTCGCGATGTGCGTTGGAACTCGCAACGGCATGTAGGGTCGGAAACTGGATTAGCGGACAGCGCAGCGGGGGTTGTGGCGGGCTTGATAGAGGAGCGGTCACGGGCGGTCGCGGATTCGGAGCGATTGCGGCGTGCTCGGTCGCGTGATCGGACGGCGAGGCGGGAGGTGTTTCGGCGGATTCGGGACGTCAACGACCGGTTGCTGGCGATGGAACCGGGCGTGGTCGATCGGGCGGCGCACGATTTGACGGTGGTGCGGGAATTGGCTGACGCGGCGAGGTCACGGACGAATCGGGAGTTTTTCTTTGCGATGCTGGATACGTCGTCGTTGGAGCAACTTCGCGACAGACTGACGCAATCAGCGGTATTTCGTGTATGATCCGTTTCGCGACAAATCGGTCGGGGTCTGTTGCATGTGATGACGGAACCTGTTGCAACTTGAGGAGGCAGATATGAGCGATCAGGGTAATGAGCAGTCGGAATCGAAGATTATCATTGATTCAGGTTGGAAAGAGGAGGCTGCCCAGGAGAAGGCGAAGCTGGACGAGGAGCTGCACGACGTTGGCGGGAATCAGGAGTTGCCGCAGGCGTCTTTTGTCGAGCTGATCAACATGATCCTGATGCAGGCGACGGTTTCGCTGACGGGGTATCAGTCTCCTGATGGTCAGGTTGTTCCGGCGGATCATCGGGTGGCGAAGCATTTCATTGATTTGCTCGAGGTGTTGAAGGAGAAGACGGCGGGGAACCTTTCCGAGGACGAGCAGAAGATGATCGACACGGTGTTGCACGAAATGCACATGCGGTTTGTCGAGATTGTGTCGGCTGCTCAGCAGGGGCAGATGCCCGAGGGGCAGGGGTCCTGATTTTTTCGGGGACGGGCACATAGTCGCATGATTCCAATTCGCACCGAGATGGTTATTCGCCGGACGCCGATGGCGAACTATGCGCTGGTGGGGCTGAACGTTCTTGCCTATCTGGTTTTCAATCAGCTTGGTGGTTCGCAGGCGGAGGGATTTGCGAATCGATACCTGATGCTGCAAGCGGAGGTGCCGTCGCTGTATCAGTTTTTCACCTACCAATTCCTGCATGCGGACGTCATGCACCTTGCGGGGAACATGATTTTTCTGTGGGTGTTTGGCAACAGCGTGAACGCGAAGATGGGTGATCTGCCCTATTTGATGTTCTATCTGGCGTGCGGGGTTTTTGCGGGGTGGGGGTTTGCGATTGGGAACGTGGCTCCGCTGATTGGTGCGTCCGGGGCGATTGCGGGGGTGACGACGGGGTTCCTGGTCCTGTTTCCGCGCAGTCGCGTCACGGTGATGTATTTTTTCTTTTTCATCGGGTTTTTCGATATTCCCGCGATGCTGCTGATCGGGTTGAAGATCATTCTCTGGGACAACATTATCGCGCCGCAAATGGGTTCGGCGGGGACTGTGGCGTATTCGGCGCACCTGGCTGGGTATGTGTTCGGGTTTGTCGGGGCATTGCTGATGCTGCTCGTGCGGGCGTTGCCTCGGGATCATTTTGATCTGTTGTCGTTGATGGATCGCTGGAACCGTCGTCGCCAGTTCCAGTCAGCCATGAGCGCACCGGGGGCGGACCTGCGTGCATCGTACGGTCGCGTGGCGAGGGATGTGCCTCGATCCGCGCAGGAGCAGGGAGCGGAAGACATCCGGTTCGATCGCGTGTCCGACCTGCGATCGAAAATCAGTGATGCGATTGATGCGGGGGATGTTGCCGGAGCTGCCCGGGTTTACGGGGAGCTGGTGGGTGTTGATCCGAAGCAGTGTCTGCCCGCGAGGCAACAGATCGTGATTGGCAAGGAATTTGTGAATACGCAGCGGTCTTCGCAGGCAGCCAACGCTTTTGATCGCTATTTGATCAATTATCCGGGTGGTGCGGATACCGAGGAGATTCGGTTGCTGGTTGGGATTATTTACACGCGGGATTTACAGCAGCATGAGACGGCGGAGAAACATCTGAAACTGGCGTATGCGCGATTGAGGGATGCGGGTCGGCGGGCGTTGGCGAAGGAATGGCTTGAATCGGTTTGTGGACGGCTGGGAAAGACGATGGATCATGCCTGAACTGGCCTGTCTCAACGGGGAATTTGGTCCGATCGCGTCGGCGAAGGTGTCGGTCAACGATCGGGGATTTCAGTTTGCCGACAGTGTGTATGAGGTAGTTGTCGCGTACGACGGCCGGCCTTTTCGCATGACCGAGCATCTGGATCGGTTGCAGCGGAGCCTGTCGTTGTGCGATATGCCGATGGATGTGGGCGAGTTGGGGTTGGCATCGTTGGTGACCGAAGGGATCGCGCGGTCGGGGTTCGACGCGACGCTGGTGTATGTGCAGATTACGCGGGGGGTGCAGGACCGGAATCATTTGT
Organism: Phycisphaerae bacterium; assembly: GCA_029260165.1. Taxonomy (GTDB): domain Bacteria; phylum Planctomycetota; class Phycisphaerae; order UBA1845; family UBA1845; genus OFTM371. The sequence continues at coordinate 8,105 of JAJDDT010000059.1, forward strand.
ATCGCGACGATTTGACCCCGACGGTGTTGCTGACGTTTCGAGAGAAGCAGCCCGTCAATCCGGATTGGTTGCGGGACGGCGTTCGTGTGATGACGGCGACAGACGAGCGTTGGGCGTTGTGTGAGATCAAGGCAACCGGGTTGTTGGCCAACGCGCTGGCGAAGAAGCGGGCGGTTCGCGCCGGGTATCAGGATGCCGTTCTGGTGTCGCCGGAGGGGTTCGTTCGCGAGTGCACAGCGTCCAATATTTTTGCCATTTGCGGGGGCAGGCTGATCACGCCGACGGCGGATGAATCGATTCTCCATGGCGTGACGCGGCAATATGTTTTGGAGTGTGCCGCGTCTGTCGATGTGCCGTCTGAGGAACGTCCGATGACGGTGGATGAGCTTCGATCGTCTGATGAGGTTTTCATTTCAAGCACGACCATGAACATCCTGCAGGTGACGCGCGTGGACGATCGCGAGATCGGAAATGGCGGAGCCGGTCCAGTCACGCGATCCTTGCAGGAGGCGTTTCGGCGTGGGATTTCGCAGCCCGGGCAGGTGGTGTGATCTTCCTGGTCTCCTGATGTTCGCGTGAATACGGGGCTACGCTGCGAGGGCGTTGGATTTATCGGATTCTGCCGCGACATTGACCCAGACGGTCCAATCTGCCATCATTCTGCCTTGGGACATCGAGATATTTTCACAGGACGTACACGGAGTTTGATCAATGTTGAAGGCGGTGGATTTGCGGAAGGGGAAGACGGTTCTCCATGATGGAACGGTCTTTGTGGTGCACGAGGTTCACCATGTGGCCAAGGGCAACAAGCGCAGCTACATGCAGGGCAAGCTGAAGAACCTCAAGACGGGGGTGATCAATGAAGTTCGTTTCAACGTTGATGATCGCCTTGAGACGCCTTTCATCGAGAACAAGAAATATGAGTATCTGTACAAGGACGGGGAGAGCTTCGTTCTGATGGATACCGAGACGTACGATCAGTTCAATGTTGACGCGGCGATGTTCGGGGATTCGACCAGGTTTCTCAAGCCGAATGAGCTGGTGACCGCGACGATTTGCGAGGGCGAGATTGTCGATCTGGAGTTGCCGGTTGTTGTAGAGCTGGAGGTTACCGAGGCCCCACCTGTGGTGAAGGGGGCGACGGCGACGAATCAGCTTAAAGAGGCGGTCATGGAGACCGGCGTGATGGTTCGCGTTCCGCCTTTTATTGCCCCTGGTGAGCGCATCCGCGTCGATACGCGCACGGGTGATTACGTCGATCGGGCAAAGTGATGGTGGGATCGCGATCCTGATGCCCAGCCATCACGTTTGAAGTCAGTATTGACATTCACGATTCACATTTGATCTTGCGGCTTTTCAATCGTCCGAATTTGTCATTTTGCCCCGTTCCGGGTCGATTTTCGGGGCGGGGGCCGTTTTTTTGAGCGGTGTGACTGTGCTATAATCACGCACGGATGGGGGTGCCTCTGCCGGCGCTCGTGCAGGTTCATCCACTGATTCGATCATGATCGCTGACCAACTGGTTGCGGGCCGTTGCCTTATGGCTGCTCGGGTCAGGGCGGCTGTGGGATTGAAATGACTAACACTGGAGAAGTATTGATGTTTGGCAATCGGAAAACGGTAAGGCTTGTGGCGTCGCTGATCGTTGGCGTGTCCGTCGGCGTGGTGTACGCGGGTGGTACGATCAACGCGGAGCGGATCGCGTCGGGATTGAATCGGCCTGTGGATTTTGTGTCCGCGCCGGGAGATGTGGACCGGATGTTCATTGTTGAGCAGCCCGGGATTATCCGCGTATTGGACCTGACCACAAACACGGTTCTTCTGACCCCGTTCCTGGACATCAACACGCGGGTGAACAATGGTTTTACCGGTAACGGTGAGCGGGGACTTTTCTCGATGGCGTTCCACCCGAATTATTTTGTGGATGGTGACCCGAACCAGGGCGCGTTTTTCGTGCACTATTCGTCCAACACGGGCGCGACGACAATCGAGCGTTACCACGTTTTTGCAAATGATCCGGATCGTGCGGACGTAAACAGCAACGAGCTGATTTTCTCCACGACCCAGCCATTTGCGAATCACAATGGTGGGACGATCGTTTTCGGGCCTCAGGATGGCTATCTTTACATCGGGTTGGGTGACGGCGGGTTTTTCAACGATCCCAGTGGCCGCGGTCAGGACATCACCAACCAGCCTTTGGGCAAGATTTTGCGTTTTGACGTTGACGGCGAGGATGATTTCCCAGCCAGTGCGACGCGCAACTACGCGATTCCCGAGAGCAATCCGTTCGTTGGGGTGGCAGGTGACGACGAAATATGGGCGTACGGAATTCGCAATCCGTGGCGAATGAGTTTTGATCGCCTGACGAACGATTTGTACATCGCGGACGTTGGTCAGGACGCCCGCGAGGAAGTCAATTTTCAACCGGCAGACAGTGCGGGCGGGGAAAACTATGGCTGGCGTTGCAAGGAGGCGCTTGGGTGCACGGGTTTGAGCGGGTGTACATGCACGGATCCAACCCTGGTTGATCCGGTTCACCAGTATTTCCACTCCCAGGGGTTGTCGATCACCGGTGGTTTTGTTTATCGCGGGTGCGAGATTCCAGAGATTTTTGGTCACTATTTCTTCACGGATTTTGTTTCAGCCAGAATCTGGTCGTTTCGCGTTGAGGATGGTCAGTTGGCCAACTTTACGACGTGGACGACGGACCTGAACCCGCCTGATATCGGTGGTTCGATCAATCAGATTTCCTCGTTCGGCCAGGACGAGAAGGGCAACCTGTACATCGTGGATCGCGGTTCGGGGAACGCGAGCAATCAGGGGCAGATTTTCAGGATTGTTCCCGAGACGCCCTCGACGCCGGACGGGAATGGTCCGGTCGTCATGCATGACGGTGGCAGCGATGCGTTGTTCGGAGGCTACATCGATCCGCGTGCGGAAAGTTCGAATGGTGTTGATGTGGACCTCGCGTTAAACGAGATCGTGCTGGAATTCAGTGAGCCGGTGGTCAGGGACAACTGCGCCCTGATTGGTGCGTCTGATTTCTCGGTTCGCACGACAAACGGGGATGTCCTGGCGGTTGCGAGTATTGATGCACGGCGGAATCCGACGGTTGTTGTGAAGCTGGATGGCGGAATTCCGCTGCAGGAGTGGACGACGATCGAAGCCACGGTGAGCGATTTTGACCGCAATCTGATCAACAAGGCCGGCGACCTTGGTGCGGGTGCGAACGAGGACGATCGTATCGACATCGGGTTTCTGCCGGCGGATGTCGATCAGTCGGGTGTCGTATTGCCTTTGGACCTGTTCCGTTTTCGACAGTTGGTCAACGGTGTCGTGACACCGGATGTTGGCGCGATCGAATTGTTTGTCGATACGGATCGCAACGGTGCGGTTTCGCCTTTGGACCTGTTCCGGTTCCGTCAGTTGATTGGTGGAACAGGATCAGCCACGCGTGCCTGGTCCGAAGCACCGAACAACACGATGTTGTCCACCCAACCGTAAGCGACGAGTCAGTCTTAACACGTTCAAGACACCCGCGGCGATGATGTTGCGGGTGTTTTTTTGCGCGGCGATTCGCTTGAACGGTGCGCGAATCGCGCGCTGAAAGACCGTGTCGTCAATTTTTTTGAAATTTTTTTTCGTCAACGTTGCGGTTTTGTGGCGACGTGATTCCGTGTCCGGATCACGTTGTTGTGGCTTCGCGCGTGGTGAGTTGCTGGTCAGAACAACGACGTTGATTTGTCGCAGTTCGCGCTCACGTTCATCACGAATCATCAACCTCGATGAAGCGTATCGGCGATTGGCGCAGTGGTTTTTGTTGCGTGCGTTGTTGCATGACGCATCAGGCAGGTGCGTTGCTCTGCGATTGTCATGCGTCGCGAAAACACTTATTTTTCCCATCAAAAACACGCTTTGACACACGATCGGTGTCGAACCGTGGCACTGTGGTCCAACGCGCGCGCGTCGTTGTTTGCGGGTGATCGTGCGTTGTTGTCAAAAAAAAATCTGGCGCACCGGCGATGGATGGCCGATCATTTTTTTGTCGCACTGTGAATGGCAGGGTTGCCTGGTAACGTGTGCGATACCGTGGCAGGAGCAGGCGAACGTAACGATCGATGGGCAAGTGGTGCCGATCGTTGAGGTACGTCGAAGTGCATTGTTGCGTGACATTGCGAAAAAATTTTTGACACGTCCAAAGTGAGCAGTACCATTTCCGAACAGAAAGGAGGTGATCCTTATGGCGAAGAAGAGAGCTGCGAAGAAGGCCAAGAAGTCGAAGAAGGCCAAGAAGTCAAAGAAGGCCAAGAAGTCGAAGAAGGCTAAGAAGTCAAAGAAAGCCAAGAAGGCAAAAAAGACCAAGAAAGCCAAGAAGACAAAGAAGGCCAAAAAGACTAAGAAAGCCAAGAAGACAAAGAAGGCTAAAAAGGCCAAGAAACGCTCCAAGAAGAGGTGAGCGAGCGCGATGTGACTCGACCCACGCCACGGCGGCCGAGTTGGATCATCGCGACAGTCTTCAAGTCAAAAAGTATCACAAGGATGGGAAGTGCTGATCGCCACGGCCAGCACTTCCCATCTGTGTTTTTACGGTTCTATCCCTTGTCGCAGGTCATCTGGTGTGTGGCTACTCCGGCTCGCATGACCGACAACCGCGGCGTGCATCCTTCCTGGCTGCGACTGCGGACGGGTAGGTGACCAGATTTTCGGATGATATCTGTTTTGCGAAGCGGCAATTGGGCTTGTGGAACACGTTGGAATTTTTGCTCCCGACAAAGGACGCTCCGGTCAGGGAAGCGACGCCCGTCGGTTTTGCGTTGGAAGTCGCGTCCGGTGCACCACTGCCCGGGTTCAGGGTCGGTTTGCCCGCGGAAATCCACGCGGAATTGATCAGTTGTGCCGTCGTGGACGCCGCGGCTGACAACTGGCTGACGGCGATATCGCCGCAGTTTTCGTCAAGCGTTTTCAGGTAGTCCGTGCGATTCGCGGCGAATGATTCTGAATCCGTGATGCCCAGGGCGGTGATGGCTTCGCGGTCTGTTTTTGCGACGTGGTCAACAACGCTCAGCGACAGCTCGATTAACCCAAACGCGGCAGACAGTGGTTCCGCGAAGCGAGTGGAAGCGTCTTCGCTGATATGGATGTCGGGGTCGTAGGTGCCTGCGTATCTCGAAAGAAGCCCGACGTTGAATCGCTCGCGGACGGAATGGTCAGCGTCATCCGGATGCACGCTTCGAGTTGCACCGTAGGTCGGGTTGTCTGTCAGTTGCCCGTGATGGTTCGCGGTGACTCGAAAGGGATTGGCAGCGTCGGTGACAAAGTGCGTCAGATGGCCCGCATATTGGATCGCTTGCGTCGTGTCTCCGATTCGAAGCGACTCGATCAACTGCTGGTGTAGTTCTGCGACAGCCCATGGAAGTCTGCCGCCGTTGCGACCGCTGGACCGTCGATACAGACGTTGAGCTTCGCGCTCGTTTCGGGGAAAGGCATCAAACGCGCGCATTCGCGCTTCGAGATTTTGAGCGTCGGCGGACACGTCAGCCTCGAGTTCGTGCCAGCGTTTGCGTCGGTTCATGGCGCGGTCGCGGGTCCACCCATCGCCCGGTTCGACAGCGCTGTTGATAAACGCCGCCCGATTGGCTTCAAAGACGGGTCTGATATCAGGAGCGAGTCCCTCGATCGCTTTGCGCGCGACAAGTCGGTGGGCAGCATGTTGTTCGTCGGCGTTGGCGGTTGGTGTGAGGAACAGGAGGGTGACACCGACGTGAACGAGAATATGCGACGTTTTTGGCATGGCGGTTGCTATTCGTGAAAAGTGTGCGCGAATCGATACAAACGATCGACACAAGTGTAACAAGTTCGGAAACAGTGTTAAAGGGTGGGTTTCGTTTTTACGGGTATTCGCTGCCGATACCACGCTCGATCGTGCTCAGAAGAGCCAATCCCTCCTCGGAAGAGGCAGCGACGTCGCACAGAGTCTCCCAGGCTGCTCCGGCGCGGTCCAGAAGACCCATGTTCTGCAGCGCGAGGGCGATGTTGGCGTGCAGATCGATGTTTCGACCATCCTGCCTGACGGCGGATTCAAACTGCTCCATCGCGAGGTTGAACTTGTTCTGATCGGCGAAGATCAGCCCAAGTTGGTGATGCAATGCGATGTCATCGGGTTTGGCGTGGAGGGCGTCGCGGAGAACGTCGATGGATTCGTCTTCCCGACCGATTTCGCGAAGAGCGACACCAAGTTTGATGGCAGCGCTGCTGTATCGCGGGTTGATCTGCACGGCGATGCGGAAGTGGTGGATGGCTTCGATGATGTCACCGCGTTGGCGGAGAAGAAGCCCGAGTCGATAGTGCAGGTCGGCGTAATTGGGGCGGGATTCCAAGGCGTGGTGGTGACGTTCTATCTGACGATCGAGCAGATCACCGATCGCGCTTTTCTTCTGACCCGTAGCTGGTTGGGGTGAAATCGGAGCGAGGTACATGTTGGCCTGTCGCTCCGCTTCGCATTTGAGCTGCAGTTTGGCGACCTCGCTGAACAGGAGGGTCGAATTCGGTTCGACGACAGCAGCCTGATCGAACGTCTCGTCCGCGTCTTCCTGTTGGCCTGATTCGTATTGGGAAACCCCCAGTCCGATGTAGGCTGCCAGCAACTGGTCGTTGAGTTCGACGGCTTTGTTGAACCATGTGATGGATTCCTCGTAGTCACCGTGACGAAGATAGAGCGTGCCGATCTTGACCGTGGCTTCAAGAAACCCCGGATGGATGCGGACAGCTTCGACGTACTGTTCGAGAGCAGCGTCGTCGTCACCGATTTTGGCGTAGAGATCGCCGAGTCGCATGTGGTTGTCCGGGAAGGCTGGCTCGCGTTCGATGACCTCAGCCATTTCCTCGATGGCTTCCTCGAACAGACCTTCCTTGTCGTACGTCGCCACCAGATCATCGCGCGCGTCCCAGTTGTCGGGGTCGATCGTCAACGCATAACCGTAGCGCTCGATGGCGTCACCCAGTCTGCCAAGTCGCTGATAAAGGTTGGCCAGCGACAGGATGGTCGGAACGTCGTCCGGTTGGGCGGTGCACAGTTCCTCGTATTCCCCGGCTGCGTCTTCGAGACGATTTTCGCGTACGAAGATGGAGGCGAGTCTTTCTCGCGCGTTTTGCAGATAGGGGCAGACCTCTAACGACGCGCGATAGTGCTTGATGGCTGATTCGATCGCTCCGACATGTTCAGAGCAATATCCGATGGCGAACAGCAACGCAGGGTCCTGTGGGTGCGATTGCAATGCTGTCTGCATCTGAGAGATGGCTGAATCGGTCCGCCCCAGTTCGTCCAGGGCACACGCCAACCCGATTCTGGCTGTTGCGTTGTCGTGCCTGATCGCACAGGCCGCCGTGAACATCGCCTTGGCACCGATGATATCGCGATCACGCAGGTATCGAATACCCAGTCTGACGTAGTCTTCGTCGGTCGAGGTTTTCTGCTGGACCGATTCGCGAAGCTGACCTGTGGGCGTTTCCTCGTCATCAGACAGGACGTTTCGAAACGCTGCAGCCAGCTCGGTCAACAGTCCGCGGCCCAGGATTTCAAGCATGAACGACATTCGCGAAACCCCCCAATCGTCAAACCAATTTGGTTGACAGTTCCTTCAACGCCCGGTCCGCCTCCTGGTAATCCGCGTTGACACGCAGAGCGTTTTCGTACGCATCGCGTGCCCTGGTCACCTGGCCGGTCTTCTGATAGACGCTCCCCAGTGCAAAATAAACGTCCGCGTAATGAGCACCCGCCGCCAGGGTCTGCTCGAGACGCTCAGCCGCAGCCGCATATCGATCCGTCTGCTGATATATCTCCGCGAGTTGGACCAGCGCGCGAACGTAATCAGGTTTGAGTTCAACCGCTTTTTCAAGGGCGACCATTGCGTCGTTGCATTTGTCGAGGCGATGGAGCGCGCGACCAAACTGATAATGCAACTCCGGGGTCTCTGGTTTTCGAAGCAACGCCTGTTCGACAGCCAGCGCGAGAACAGCGTACAGCTCGTCGTCGCCCTGCTCTGCCGGCAGGTCGATGAGTGCGTCCACAAACTCGGGATCGTTCTCGAAAATCGACGCCAGTTTTCCGATCGCGCTTTCACACGCCTCCCCCGATTCATCAGGCATCGTCGCCGCCATGTCGATGGTGACGTTCTGCTTACCGGCTGCCCTGGCAGCCATCGTGAGCAACCTGGCAATTCGCGGGCACGCTGGTTTTGTCCGCTGTGCACGGGCCAGGTACCGAACCGCTGACGCGGGTTCCTCCCGAGCACCGCAACAAAGCGCAAGCCCGACGAGGGCGTCGGCGTGATTGTTGTCGATGGCCACCGCCTGAGTGAAACGGTCCTCCGCCTCCCCGGTCTGATCGACCGACGCCAGAATGTTGCCAAGCTGATAGTGCAGTTCCGCACAATCGGGAGTGGTCTCGATGGCGTTTCGCAGGGCGACGATCGCGTCCCTGGATTTGCCACTTCTCATCAAGAGCATCGCGTGACGAATTCGGGCTGTCACGTCCTGGCCATCGCGTTCAACGGCACGCGCCATCTGCTCAGCCGCCCGACTGCTGTCACCCTTCCCAATGAAACACTGTGTCAGATACTCGGGAAGACTGCCCGCCGCAGGATTGACGCGTTGTGCCTCAGCGAATGCAAGCAGAGCATCGTCGTAGCACGCTGTGTTCAACAGGCAGATGCCCCGACGCATGAGATCTCTCCCGCGGAAAAATCGCTCCAGAGATTTGATCATCTCCGGCGTGGGTTTTGCTGTCGCCACACCCACACCGTCATCGCGCATCGCCATGTTCGGTTCTCCCTGACCACATAACTCGCGTACAACCCGTACAGCGGCTACGTCATTGTCAGGTATCGGTCTGGAGAATGAGGTCGGTTACTTCGGGTGTGATTCGACGATTATCGGCGGGTGAACCACTCGCTCAGAATACGGCGCTCAGGACCGGTAACGAAACGTCTGCTGCCGAAGAAAAGAGCGAGCCAGAGAAGAAGCAACACCAACGCAAGGCGGGAATCAATCGCAATGGCAGGGATCGATAACATCACCGCGACACTGGCTGGTGACGGGCTGCTGCCATGAAACGTCAGGAGTACAATCGCGAAAACGACGGCGGACATCCCCCCTGCGAACGTTATCCACGCAGCCTGTTCAATGAGGTCATCGCCCGACAGGCGAGACAACACAACCGCCACCAGCGACGCCACCAGCAACCCGCCCGCGCACGTCCAGAAAGATCGATGCGATTGCTCCTCGACAGAAAATCGAATCTGCACGAAACCAAACGTCGCCAGCGCGCAAAAGGACGCAACGAGCGTGTCAAACGTCTGCGGATCGACGCTGTATTCGGACCTGAACACGCGAAGAAGCCAGGGTCCGGTCATCGACAACACCACCCCACCCGCCAGAATCGCCAGACATCCGACCCTGGTTCCCGCTTCAAGGCGAACCAGTGCATCGGCTGAACCATCCGCCTCCCATGCACGCATCACATGGGCGGACAAGGCTGAACTCAACGCCAACCCGCCCCAAAGGACCAGTTGAGCAAACAACCGTGCCGCATAAAACGCCCCGGCTGATTCTGTCCCATCCATCCAACTGAGGTACCAAAGCCCACACTGTTGCAACGTCTGCCACGCGAGCATGGTGCCCATCATCCATAGACTGAACCGCCACAGTCGGGCATCAGGTCGCGCAGGGCGATGGCGGACCTCGCCGCGAGCACGGATAGCCTTCCTCAATCCCCCGGCGAACCAAATCGCCAGAATCAAACTCGACACACCATAGCCCGTCAGAACAATCGCCGCGTTGTCGGTCCAGAACCACGCGGTCGCGATCGCAAGAAGGGAATAGCCAACGACCGACGCAACGTCCATGACAGCCACCGCGCGAAACATCCGCAGCCCCTTCAACAGGTCCGACACGATGTGAAACACCGTCAATGAAAACGCGCAGCCCGCCACGACGCGTATCATTACAATCGACTGCGATTCCGCGATCGGCAAAAACAACGCGATCCGCCCTGCCATCAAAAAAACCGCGAGCGACACAACACCCGCAACGATCATCGCAACCCGAGTGGCTGATCGAACAAATCCCTGCAACGTCCCCCGGGCTTCGTGCTCGGGTGCATAGCGCATCATCCCCTGCGACAACCCCAGCCCGACCAGGGGCATCAGGACGTTCGCGACGGTCATGCCAACATTAAGAGCGCCAAACGAGGCGGGTGTCATCAACCACGTCAGCGCAATCCCGCGCACAAACCCGACAACACGACCAGCCGAGACCGCCACCACCTGCGCACCCGCGGAAGCTAACAGAGATTGCGCACCAAAAAGCGTCGCTGGAGCGCCAGGATCGGGTAGCGATTGAGATGGTTGTCCTCTTGTCACGGCACCAGAAACGCATCAGGAACGACAGGCTTGATCCGACGCAGCGCGTTCTCAGCCGATGGAAAATCACGATACCTGCCCGCAAGCACGATGTATTTCGGATGACGCTGCCCGACGTCGCGCACCACAGCTATGTTCGCATTATTGGATCGCAGCGTCGCCGCCGCCGAATACGCCCGCTCCGACGTCGAGTAGGCACCGCACTGCACACTGAAATATTGGTGTTTCCATCGCATTTTTTGACGTGCCGACTCCGCGTAAACACCACCCGGAGATTTTTCCAACAATGTCGTCAACGCCCGCCTCGCCTCCGCAAATCGCCCGCTTCGCAACGCAGCGATCCCCCACCGATAAAAAACCGCTTCGTCCCACCCCACCGACGCGGATTTCCTGAAATGCTCCAACGCCCGTTGGTAACGACCCTCGTCAAAAAAAAGATGCCCCAACTGCCCATGAATTTTTGCCCCAAGATCCTTCCTGCCCGATAGCCGCAGGGAATCATGGAAATCACCGCGGGCTGCCACACGATCCCCGGATTTCAACCTCGCCAAACCCCGAAGATAGTACGCCTCAGCCGTGGCAGGGTGTTGTGGGTGTGCATCGATCACCGCGGACGCATAACGCTCGGTATTCGCGTAATCCGACTGCCGGTAGGATTGATCCGCCTGACGAATCCGGGCCGCTGCGTCGGCTGGAATCTCAGTACAACCCGTCCCCGCCAACAAGGCTGCCACCGCGCCAATCCAACCCATCCGTGTCGCCGGTCTCATGATCAAACTCCTCTCTCTGATGGTCGCCGACATTATGGGTCAATCCCAAACGATAGACAAACCAAACCCCCATCCTTTATTCTCATGCGAATCGCCCACGGTACGGGCGATGGGATGAATGCAACATGCTGGTCAAGGAACTGATCGAAGCTACGCGCGAGAAGCCTGACGTGATCGCGGTGAGCGACCCCGTCCGTCAACTGACCTACAAACGATACGCACAGCTCGCGCGCGTCATACGCGACATCGTCGCAAAAGAAACCACCCACGAACATGTCGGTGTGCTCCTGCCCGCCAGCTCCGCCTTCGGTGCGACGTTTTTCGGAACACTTTGGGCGGGCAAGGTCGTGGTCCCACTCAATTTCCTCCTAAGCGCGGAAGAACTGGGCGACATCGTCAGGGACGCGGGACTCGACCTCGTCATCGCAACCAAACATTTCGCCGACCTCGCAGGCACGCTCCCAACACGCACCCTCTTCCTCGAAGACCTCCCACTCCGCCGGAAACTGGTCATGTCAGCTTTTCGAATACTGCCTGATCCCCCGGACGTCACACCCGACACGTTGGCGGTCCTGCTCTACACATCAGGCACGTCCGGCAAATGCAAGGGCGTCGAATTGTCACACAACAACCTCAAAAGCAACTGCGACGCCATCATCCAGGCCGCAGGACTCACCTCCGATGACGCGATTCTGGGTGTTCTGCCCCCGTTCCATGTGTTTGGCCTCACCGGAAACGTGCTCGTGCCCGTCGTTCGAAAGGCACGCGCGATCATGATCCCGCGATTCAGTCCGATGGCTGTCCTGAAATCGCTCCGCAAAGACAAACCGACCGTGTTCATGGCTATCCCGAGCATGTACGGCGCGCTCCTGCGATCCAAATCCGCCAACCCGTCCGATTTCTCGTCCACGCGTCTGCTCATCAGCGGAGGTGAACCGCTGCCCGAGCGGATTGGCCAGGGATTCCGCGAGCGATTTCAGATTCCCCTGCTCGAGGGTTATGGCATGACCGAGTCGTCGCCCGTGGTGGCGCTCAATTCACCAACATCCCACAAACCAGGATCGGTTGGCCAACCCGTTCCGGGCGTCCCCGTCAAAATCGTCAACGACCAGGGCGAGGAACTACCATCAAACACCGACGGCGAAATCCTGATTTCCGGTCCCGGGGTCATGAAAGGCTATCACAATCTCCCCGATGAGACCGCCGCCGTCCTCGATGCCGATGGCTGGCTTCGCACGGGCGATATTGGCAAAATCGACGAGGCTGGCTTTCTCCACATCACGGGTCGAAAAAAGGAAATGATCATCGTTGGCGGCGAAAACGTCTTTCCCCGCGAAATCGAAAACGCCATCGAACAACACCCCACCGTCGCCGAATCCGCCGTCATCGGGATTTCCGGCGGCACCCGGGGTGAAGCACCGGTCGCATTTGTCACGCTCAAACCCGACGCCGAAACGACAGACATCGAATTGCGCGGATTCGTCAGGGAACGGTTGGCTGGTTTCAAGGTGCCCCGCCAAATTCGCATCGTGGACGAACTACCCCACGGCCCGACCGGAAAAGTGCTCAAGCGGAAGTTGCGGGAGCTGGTGGATTCCCCATCTGAACAGAATGTAACCTGATGCAAATAAACAGGTTAGGTGTTTCCATCGAGGGTTGCCCCACGCCTGCGTGACCTGTATCATTATCCGGACTCGCAGGAAGGGAGGTCGCCGATGACGCAGATAGATCAGGAGCTTCTCAAAATTTTGGTCTGCCCAAAGACCAAAGCCCCCTTGATTCAACAGGGGGATTGGCTGTACTCTACCGACCCGGAGACCCGTCTGCGCTATCCGATCCGCGACGGAATTCCGGTCATGTTGGTTGACGAAGCCGAAACCGTCTCCGATGAAGAATTTCGTCGTGCAACAGGTTCGACACCGAAGAGTTAGGAAAAAATGGCAGACAGAGACCGCGACAAGAAAAATCGTTACACCAAGACAACACGTCGATTCCCGGAGCGGGACAACAAGGATTGGGTCGGGCCTTTGCTCGATTACAAGGAGGTCGAACTTCTCCGCAAGTTCATGACCGCCAGCAGCAAGCTCATGGGCCGCAAGCGTGCGGGGACCAGTGCGTATGAACAGCGCTCGTTGCAGCGAGCCATCAAACGTGCCCGTTTCATGGCGCTGCTGCCCTACATCGGCTAGAACATCACGGATTCCGAAACAAACGGTGTCAAAGCGTCGCGCTGTGGTATTGCGCGACGCTTTTCCGCGCGCAGACTGCGATACCTCGCATGAATAACGATTGATTTATCAATGTCGCAATATTCGGTCATTGTCATAGGCGGAGGACACGCCGGCACCGAAGCTGCATGGGCAGCAGCCCGTCTCGGTGCGCCGACAGCCATGGTAACGATGGAATCGACCGCCATCGGACGCATGTCGTGCAACCCCGCCATCGGTGGTCTCGGAAAAGGTCACATCGTCCGCGAAATCGATGCCCTCGGTGGATTGATGGGACAGGTCACCGACGTTGCGGGCATCCAATTCCGCATGTTGAACCGCAGCAAGGGACCCGCCGTCCAGGCACCCCGCGCCCAAACGGACCGCCAGGCCTACGCATGCGAAGTCCAGCGACGATTGAGCGAAACCCCCAACCTCGACATCATCGAGGGGACCGTCGAATCTCTGACGGTCGTCCCATGCGAAGACGGATCCGACGCGAGACACCGCGTCACCGGTGTACAGATCAGTGGCGACCGTACGTTGACCGCCCCCTGCGTGATCATCACCACCGGCACGTTTATGCGCGCGCTTATGCACTGTGGTCAATCCCAAACCCCCGGCGGTCGCGTTGGCGAGTCAGCCTCCAGGGGGCTTAGTGGCCACCTGGAAGGTCTCGGTTTCGAGTTGGGGCGACTCAAGACCGGCACGCCACCACGCGTACACCGCGATTCGCTCGACCACGACAAGCTCGAACCCCAACCGGGCGATGACGATCCGGTCCCGTTCTCCTACATGACCGATCGCCTCGATCAAACCCAGATTCACTGTTGGATCACCTACACCAATCACAAAACACATGAACACATTCGCAACAACCTGCACGTCGCACCGATGTACAGTGGCCAAATCACCTCCGACGGACCACGTTACTGCCCGAGCATCGAGGACAAAGTCGTCCGATTTGCCGACAGACCTCGACACCTGCTGTTCCTGGAACCCGAGGGTTACGATAGCGAACGCGTCTATTGCAACGGCATCAGCACGTCACTGCCCGCCGAGGTGCAGGAACAATTCATCCGCACCATTCCCGGTCTCCAACGCGCCAAAATCCTCCAGCCAGGCTACGCCGTCGAATACGATTTCATCCCGACCCACCAGACCAAACGCACCCTGGAAACCAAAATCGTTTCGGGGTTGTACCTGGCCGGTCAGATATGTGGAACCAGTGGCTACGAGGAGGCAGCCGCCCAGGGTTTGATCGCCGGCGTGAATGCGGTGCACGCCCTCAACAACAGGGAACCGTTCGTCCTCGGACGTGACCAGGCCTACATCGGTGTGCTGATCGACGACCTCATCACAAAACCACCGACCGAGCCTTATCGCATGTTTACCTCGCGCGCAGAGTATCGCCTGCACCTGCGACATGACAACGCCGATCAGCGACTGACGAGCATTGGCCGGGACACCGGTCTGGTCGACGACCTGCGATTCAGCGCGTTCCAAAACAAACTACAGGAAATCAGCTACCTCAAATCCCGCGTGAACAGGATTCGCCATCATGGCAAAACACTCGACGAGTGGATTCGTCAGCCCGACGTCACAGAAGCGGACTTTCATGCACGTCTTGAAGAGTTAAACCTGAACAGCGTCTCCAGGGAGACTGTCCGACAGGTCATGATTGACGCAAGGTATTCCGGTTACATCGAGCGTCAAAAACGTCAGATCGAGAAGATGCGGAAAATGGAATCACTGAAAATCCCCACGAACGTTGACTACCAGGGGATCGCCGAGCTTCGTTTGGAAGCGCGCGAAAAACTCTCGCGCATCAAACCCCAAACGCTCGGACAAGCCTCACGCATCAGCGGCATTAATCCGTCGGACGTCACCATCATCTGGGTGCACATGAGACACCGCCGGGAAAACGGGCTGATCCCGGGAAAACCGTCGTAATTTCGCTGACCCGTCATTGCGAATTACAGAAATTTTCCGTGACGACCAGAAGAGGTGTTTTTCCCTGATCAAGTCCGGTAAGTTCCGGTGTGACGACACGTTCCAGAAATTGTCAAAACAAGTCACAGGGTAAATTCGCTTGTTACTTTACGCGAAGTTGGAGAAGCGCGCGAAGAAACCCTTGACACGTTAAGTCTACCGTATGTAGGGTATAGAAAACATGGAGGACTTGGGCGGGTTGTGGGGCGAATAGCGATTTTGGAGCATTTGGAAAGAAAGCAATGATAAACAGCTTCGCGGAAAAAACGGTGTTCACGACAGGCGAGGTCGCGCAGATCTGCAGCATCAGTCAGCAGACGGTGATCCGGTGTTTTGACAGCGGACGGTTGAAGGGATTCCGGGTACCCGGTTCAAAGTTTCGGAGGATTCCGAAGCAAAACCTTCTCGAGTTCATGAACACGAACGATATTCCCCTGGACAAACTGGAGACGCAGTCCAAACGGGTGCTGATTATCGACGATGACCACGCGATCGTGGACATGTTATCGGATCTTCTTCAGCGTGAGCGTAATTACGAAATCAGGGTCGGGCATACCGGTTTTGATGCGGGGTTGATCACGCGCGAATTCATGCCGGATATTATCCTTCTTGACTTCAAACTGCCCGACATCGACGGGACAGCCGTCTGTCGCAGCATTCGCAACAATCCGCAGCTAAGCCACATTCGCATCATCATGATCAGCGGGGTGGCCGACCCAGGCGAGGTCGAGTCTCTGCGGGTGGCTGGGGCTGACGCGTTTATCAAGAAGCCGTTTTCGGTGGACGAGGTGCTGGGCAGGATAGCCGAGCTGGTTGGTCGATAGTCGACATTTTTTGGAGGTGGAGGGGAGCGTGCCTGTCAGGATGGACAAGCTGCGCCACGGTTGGGGTGCGACGGAAAACGGACGTCGGACGGCGTCTGCGATCCTGGATCACGTCAGTGCCCTGCCCCGACGACCTGATCCCTGGCCTCCGTCGGAAGGATCATCCCAAAAGGACATTCTCGCGCATGCGGTCGAGACGGTCGGTTCCCATTCGGGGACCGGACTGACGTTGGCGGATTTTGCCATGTCGGTGCTGCCCGGGCTTCGCGGTGACGCGGACTTCTGGGCGACCGCGTGCGAACGGGCATCTGTTGCGGACGCGCTTTGCTCGTCGGCGGGTGCGGAAAAGGTGCGTCACCAGGTATTGGCTGCTTCGCTCCTGGAAAATGTGGGGCAATGTGTTTTGCGGGAGTTTTTGCCGAAGGCATACGCACGCGTGTTGACCATGGCGGAGAACGAGCGTCTGCCGATCCACGCGGCTGAGCGATTTGTTCTCGGTATTGACCGGGCGGAGGTGGGTCGGATGGTTCTTTCGCACTGGTCGGTGCATCCTGCGATTGTGGATGGTGTGGGGTTGCGTCATCACTCGGCGGAGTTGCTTGGCGGGTTGTCGCCACACGCCCGGATTGCAGCGATGCTGCAATTGGCGGAACTCGCTTCGGTGAGCGGGCGATCGCGGCGGGCGTCGATTTCTGATTTGTGCCGGATTGCCTCGGTGGAACCCGGGGAAATAGACGGTGTGGTCGGTCGGGCACGGGGTGCCTGTGAAACGCTGGCGGACGTTCTGACGCGTATTCGCAATGGGGACGCAAGGGGAATACCGTCGGTGGAAACGGCGGGTGGGGGTGTTCATCTGACACCGTGGTTGACACCGCTGATGACGTTTGCGGTTGGCGCATCGCCTTCTGACGCTCCCGGTGCGGTGGTGGGTCGCATTTTGAATTGTCTTGTCGAGGCGATTCCGTTGTCGAAGCTGGTCGTTTTTTTGATCGACCGGGATCGGCGGTCGTATGTTTGTGCCTCGCGGGCGGAGGGTCGCGACATCGCGGAGCGGTTTGCGATGGTCGGTGATGACAATCCCGGATCGGAGATACCAGCCACGTTTCTTGGCGGGCCTCTTTTGTATGCCCCACCCATGGCGGGATCCGTGCGGGATCGGTATCGACACCGGTTTGGCCAGCGGTTGCCGTTGATGCTGCCGCTGAAACATGGGACGGAACTGGTGGGGGGTGTGTTGCTGGACGAGGATGGTGCGAGTGCGTTGGCGTCTACGATGTCGGTTGAATCGGTGCGGCTTGCTGCATCGGTTTTTGCAACAGCGGCCTGGTCGGTGTTGCGTTCCGAATCGGCGGTTCAATCGTTGAGTGCGCTTGCGGGGATACATGAATCGGTGGTTCGAGGCAGGGAGGAACAGGTTCGCGAGCGGGCGACCTCGATGATTGCGGAGATGGCGGCGGGGGCGGGGCATGAGTTGAACAACCCGTTGGCAGTGATTTCGGGACGGGCGCAGATGCTCGCCCGATCCGAGGATGGCGCGGGTGCGAAGCAATCGCTCGAGTTGATCCGCGAGCAGTGTGACATTGCGACAGGAATCGTGAATGATCTGGTCGCGGTGGCGAAACCCGATCCACCGGTGGCGGGGTTTTCAACATTGGCAGCGGTGTTTTCCGGGGTCGAGCAGCGTTGGGGGGACCGGTTGGCCGGGGTTGGTGGTCGATTGGTCGTTGTGCCTGCTGATGCTGATGTGCGGGTCTGGGTGGACTCGGGGCATTTGGAGCGCGTTCTGGACGAACTGATGGCCAACGCGATTGAGTCGATCGCGCAGGAAAACGGGGTTGTGCAAATCAACTCGCGTTCCATGCCTTCCGATGACATGATCGTGATCGTGATCAGGGACAACGGATATGGAATGTCGGAGGGCGTGCTTGATCGTGCGTTCGATCCATTCTTTTCGCATCAGTTGGCTGGTCGAAGACGTGGACTCGGGCTGTCGTTGGCTCGGCGTCTTTCGCAAATCAATGGCGGATCACTTTGGCTGGAATCGACCGTGGATGTCGGGACGACCGCGTACCTCGAGCTACCGGCTCGTGGGTAACGGCGGATTCGTCAGCGACACGCGAGAGAAGAATCCCGGATGTCGAACCGCGACCCGATGAGCATTTTGGCGGCTGTCACGTGTGAAGACACGTTGTACGAGATTGATCAGTTGGCGATGTATTCGTTCGATTCGTGCGTTACGCACGCTGCGACGGGTGCCGAAGCGATCGAGCTGGATTTTCTACAGTCGCATCGCGTGGTAATCGTGGAGGCAGACCTGCCGGATATCGATGGGGGCGAGCTGGTGCGACAGTTGCTGGATGTACGACATCGACCGGCTGTCTTGATTGGTGATGCCGACGACAGTCGATTGCTGATGTCGGCGTTGAGGTTGCGTGTGGCCGATTTTGTGTCGTCACCCCCCTCGCCACGGACGCTTCGGGAAGCGATCAACCGTGCGGTTCACGACAGCACGACGATGGGTCGGCGTGTACGCCGCGAGCAGCGACTGCGGGGGATGATGCGGCGATTGTTGCGCGAGCGTCGCGGTTTGCAAAGTCGAATGGACCTTGTTTGCAGTGATCTGGTTGGTGCGCAACGGCAATTGTTTCATCGTGTGCTGGGGCTTCAGTCGGATGGCTGGGACCTTTAACCCGAGTTCCTTCGAGCGATCCCGCGAACAGTTTCAAGTCAAATGCAGTGTGATTGGCACGCCGACAATTGTTGGTTTTCCCGTCACCCACAAGGGGTGACGCTACAGAAGAGTAGCGTCTGGTGATTGTGGGCGGTTCGCGGGGGCGCGGGCTGCTTTTTCGATCTCGGTGATCATTCTGCCTCGTCGCCAGATGCGGATGGTCTGGGTTGATTCGCTGAGGGTCATCGCGACGCTCTTCGTGTTGGCGGTGATGGCGGCTGCGGTGGCGTG
The DNA here is from genome assembly GCA_029260165.1 of Phycisphaerae bacterium. Taxonomy (GTDB): domain Bacteria; phylum Planctomycetota; class Phycisphaerae; order UBA1845; family UBA1845; genus OFTM371. The sequence continues at coordinate 27,278 of JAJDDT010000059.1, forward strand.
CCTTGTTCCCAAACCGGCTGGCAGGGGGTCGGCTGTTGCGGCGGGGAGGAGGGTGGTGCCGGCAGAGACGATGGTGCCGTTGCCTTTGACGACGAAGGCACCGTCGATGTAGGCGAATTCCTTGATGGTTTCCCGCATGTTGTCGTCGAGGATGTTGCGTTGTTTTTCGGGGTATCCCTTGAACGGATTGATAATGTTTTGCTGGCAGTATTTTTGCACTTCGCGTTGATCGCCCAGAACGAAAAGCGTGCCGATGGATTTGCCTTCGCGGCCTTCGTGTGCGAGTTCGAGCAGCAGAGTCAGGGCGCGCTGGAAAACGACGCGTTTGATGTGTTCGGTGAGTTTGGGTTGATCGACGGATTGGAAGAGTTCGTATTCCTGACCGACCTCCATGACGACGAGCGTGTCGATGCCGTGGCCTGAAGCGCCGGTGAGAAAGACGAACACATCGCCGGCGGTGAGCAAACCCTGGGAGAAGGCCATGAGCGTGGCCACCTTGATCTGGCCCATTCTGGTCAGGCTGAAGTTGGGAACATCGAGTAGCTGGGCTTTGGTCTTCGCACAGCGACCGGCGTCATCGGGCTGTCTGGTGATCAGGACAAGTTTGGTTGGGGATTTGACGGATTTGGCGAACTGTACGAGATCGCCGACGGCGTCTGCGTAGGCGAAAAGAACGCGTGCGGAGACCTTCCCGGCGATGTCGCCAGCCACCTCGATGATCGGTTGTGTGAAGTCTTTCGCCTCTGCCATGGGTCGAATCCCGGTTGGGTGCCTGTTTGAGCCAGCAGATTGGCCCGACTATACTTCGGTCGATGTCAGCCTACAACTTGTGGTGGATTTTTGTGTTGGGGTGTTTGTCGGCGGGGCAGCAGCCCGAACCGGTGGCACCGCCGATCGATCGTGATGGTCAGCGGTTCCTGTCGCGCGTTGCCCGGCGAACCGTCGAACAGTATGTGGCGGACCGCACAGCCTACAGTCCACCCTACCTCCCGCCGTCGCTAAAGGGTGTTTCCTGTCATGTGATTGTGACCCTGCGGGTGGCGGGTAAGACGATCGGGGTGGGCGCGTCGGGGCCGGGAGCGGTTGTCCCGACATTGATCGAATCGAGCTTCGCTGCCCTGGAGGGCGCGGATCAGGATGGGACCATTCCAAAATCGGGGGGTTCGTCCCTGTGTATCGAAATCGAGGCGATCGGGGATGATGTGGACGTTGCTCTTGGCGAGACGGGGTTGAATCCGAAGGTTGTGGAGCGTGCGATCGAGCCTGGGCTGGATGGTTTTACACTGCGCGGTGGTGGTGCAGTTCGGACGATCAGCCCGGCGGAGTTGGCGTTGAAAAACCAATCGGTGGTGGCTGTCCTCAAGAGCATGGTGGAGTCGATCGGACAGGTGCCGCGGGAGGTAGTGCTTTCCAGGCGGCGAAGTGTGCACTGGTATGAACCTGCGCAGGGAAAGCCCATCGTTGCATTGCGGAGGGGTTTGGTTTGGGTTTCGCCCGACGAGGTAACGGCAGAGGCGATTGATGCCGCCATTGAATCATTAACGGAGCATTTGGTGCAGCGACTGCGGTCGGATGGAACGTTTGCGTATGAGTATGAACCGGCTGCGGAGCAGTATAGCGATCGGGACGATCCGGTGCATCAGGCTGGTGCGGCGTGGGCGATGGCGGTGGTGGCTGACCGATTGTCTCGTTCGTCGCTCGGGTCCGCGGCGGATCGCGCCGTGGGTGGTATGAAGCGTGGGATTGTCTCGTTGGAAGGCGTATCGTCCGCGTCGTTCGTTCGGACCAAGGATGATAAGAATCCGTCGGCGGTGACGGCCCAACTGCTGCTCGCAATGTTGACGCAGGAGGGGAAATCGGAAATTCGGGATCGGATGACGGCCGGTCTGTCGTGGCTTCAGAAGTCGGATGGTGCGTTTGTGACGGCTTTTCCACCGGCTCGCTGGTTGCCGAAAGAAGATGTTTACCCGAGTGTCACGCTATTGGCACTAGCGGAGGCGTATGCGCGGCGACCGGGTAAGGACATCCTGACGGCGTTCAATCGCGCCTTTGCGCATTATCAGAAATCGTTTGCCAGGCAGGGCGATGTCGAATCGGTCGCGTGGGCGGTCAGAGCTTTTGCGCGCATGGCGGTGGTGTCGAACCGGGCGGAGTTTGCCGAGTTTGCGATGCGATTGGCGGACCATCTCATGGCTGGTCAGTTGACGACGAAGAACTGCCATTGGCCTGAATTGCACGGGGGCATTGTTGCATCGCCGCGACAACTCCCGGGATCGACGACAGCCGTCGGGTTGAGCGCGCTGGTTGACGCGTACGCAGCGGCTCGCAAATTCGGCGACGAGAAACGGGTCCGAACCTACCGGCGGGCGGCCATGCTGGCAGCGCGATTCGTGTTGCAGCTACAGTTTCGCGAGGCGGAAGCGTATCACCTGCGACTGCCCGAGGAAGCGATCGGTGGTGTGCGGGCGTCGGTGGCAGACAGTCGCCTGCGTATCGACAACAGTCAACATGCGTTGCTCGCGCTGATGGCGATGCGTGATGCCCTGTGAGACAACGGCGACAGGCCATCCCGGGATGAAACACGGCACCGGGATTCCCATAAACCGCGCGTCAGTGCAACAAGGTGTGGTGAGTGAATTCAACAGCGCCAGCGAAGACGGAGTCGCACGCGCCTGCGACGGGTTTGACGCCATCCGCCGACGATTGCGAACATGCCCGCCGTCTCGATTCCCATCGAGCCACAGAGATCGACGGGGGATTCAAGGGCGGATTGTGGTGGACTGTCGGGTTTGAATTCGGACAGCGCCCGGTTCATGCGGAACTGGAGTCGGCGGGCGGTGGGAGACGGGATGCCGAGGTCAATGATGTTGGCTGCGTTGTCGAAAGGCCTGCCGACAACGGTGGTCACGCCGGTGCCGCCGGCGATGTTGGATGCGTTGATGGTGATGATGGCTTCGAGGATGAATCGTTCGCCTGCGGTGGCGACGTATTCGTAGTCGATCTGTTGGGCGGGGATGATCGCAACCCGGGCAGTTGCAAGTGCGTCGAGATCGATGTCGAGATCGCCGATTTCGTCGTTTGGGAGGATGTCGAGTCCGCCGGCGATGACGGTGATGTCTTCGGTCTGTTCGAGGGTGACGTCGAAGCCTGCACCGCGCAGCGAGACGCGTTGGGCGACGAGTTGGGTGGTGGTTGTTTCGTTGCCGGAGTCGTCCAGCTCAATGCGGTTGACGACGAACGTAAGTTGGCCTGTCAGATTGGTCAGATCGATGCGCTCGTTCAGCGACCACAGGCTGATGACGCCCGATGGAAAGATGGCGCTCTGAACAGTTTCGACACCACCGGATGGGAAATTCAGCTCAGCGTCGGTGAGTTCGATGACGCGTCGTTCGGTGATGGTTGTTTCGAGGGTGTAGCTGGTGTTGTCGAGCGAAAAGCAGTTGGCTTCTGCGCCGAATTCCTGTGGGTTGCGGACGGGGCTGTTGCCCGGATCGTTGAATTCCGCGATGGCGAGCGCTTCAGACTGTATGTCGTCGATGCCCGATCCGGATTCCAGATTGGCACGCGTGGTGATGGGCAGGGTCGACCCGTTCTCGTCGAGGATTTCGAGAGATTCGTCAAAGGAATCCTCGGTCCCGTCGATCGACGACTGAACGAGGCTTCGCAGGTTGGCGGTGATGCTGATGACCTCGGCTGACGACGGCGACGCCGCAATGATCGTTAACAACACAACGAGAATTGATTTTCGCGGGCGCATTGGCTCATCTTCTCCTGAGGGGCAGTGGGATACCTGTCCGCTCCGGAAACTGTAGGGAAAATGGCACGCGTCGTCGAGCGCGGTCAGGACCGGGCTTCGAGGTTATTCGCAGAACTGGTTGGAGATTCGTTGACCCAGCAGGAAGTCAATCTGATCGGTGCGGTGGATTGCCCACCCCCGTGGTTGTTCGTCTTCCAGTTTTTCGATCATTGAGGCAAGGGCGGCTGGTTCGAATCCTGCGTCAATCAGGAAATCCAGGGCGCGGGCGTCCGCGTCGGCTTCCACGAGCAGCTTGTCACGATCAATACCACCCATCGCACCAAGCTCTGACATTTCCTCAATGTGCGCAAGCTCGTGGGCGAGGACGGCTGCCAACTCATCCTCCGTGCAGATCAAATCAAACAAACCTGTGGTAATGTAGATATTGCCCGTCGCGAGGGCGAAGGCATTGGGGGATGTTGATTTAAGAACGTGAACATGGATGTCGTCCAGACCCGTCTGCTCATCGACGAGCTGACGGGTGACTTGTTGCATCCGGGCGATTTCGTCGGAGGAGGTACGCCCGCCGTGGCTGTCCTCGAAGGCGGACACATCAGCCGCGGTGATGGATCGGACGAGGCTGAGGTAGTCACCGGTGTTGGCGGTGCTCGCGCAGCCCGTCGCTGCGATCAATGGCAGCGCAGCCAGGATGGAGAGGAACGTCGCTCGCATGTTGTTTTCGTCGGTTTGTGCGGAAGGCGTCTTTGGTTCGGCGTGTGATGGAATTGCGATGACGGGCCGATAATCGACGGGATTTGATTGCGGGGAGGTTAGCGGTCGTTACAATTCCGTCCGGTGTGCGTGTGATAAGCGTTTCCGTCACCCACCATGGGTGACGCTACAGCAGAAAAATGGGAATTGTGGAGGCAGTGATGCGAGCAGAGTCGTTTAAATTCCTGACGGAAATGCAGGAAACCCCGTCACCGTCCGGTTTCGAGCAGGCAGTGCAGCGCGTCGTCCGAAAGAGGATGAAAACGCATGCGGACGCAATCACCACGGACGTTCATGGCAACACGATTTGCACACTGAACCCGAAGGGCAAGCCGGGCGTGATGCTGGCGGGTCACTGCGATCAAATCGGTCTGATGGTCAACTACATCGATGACAAGGGTTTCATCTTCGTCAGGCCTATCGGGGGAATCGACAACGCCGTGCTGCCGGGAACACATGTGACGGTGGTGACGAAGAAGGGGCATGTGTATGGGATTATCGGACGCAAGCCTGTTCATGTGCTCAAGCCCGAGGAGCGAAATGCCAAGATGGAGCTTCGCGACATGTGGATCGACATCGGCGCGAAGGACAAAAAGGAGGCTGAGAAGCATGTGAGTCTGGGCGATCCTGCCGTTTTTCGCCTTGGGATGGAGCAGCTTGAGAATGACATGATTGTGTCACCGGGGCTGGACAACAAGACCGGGACGTTCGTGGTGATGGAGACGTTGCGACTGTTGAAGGGGATGAAACTAAGCTGTGCGGTGCACGCGGTGAGCACGGTGCAGGAGGAAATCGGTTGCCGGGGGGCGATCACATCGTGCTTCGGGCTGGAGCCCGAGGTGGGGATTGCGGTGGATGTGACGCACGCGACGGACTATCCGGATATCGACAAGCGAACGCATGGCGACGTTCAGATCGGCAAGGGACCCGTGATTGGAATAGGGGCCAACATCAATCCGGTGTTGTCAGATTTGCTGATTGATACCGCCAAAAAGAGGAAGATTCCGTATCAGATCAGTGCAGAGCCTTCCGCGACGCCGACCGATGCGAATGCGTTGCAGATTTCGCGTGCGGGGGTAGCAGCCGCCTTGGTGTCGATCCCGAATCGATACATGCACACGCAGGTGGAGACGGTGAGCTTGAAGGATTTGGAAAGCTGCGCGAAGCTGTTCGCGGAGACGATCTCGCGGATTACGCCCAAGACGAGCTTTGTGCCGAAGTAAGGGGGCGAGTGGAGTCAGGTGCGAGGATCTGTCGTCCCCCGGGGGAAATGCCCACATGATCCATTGTTGCCATGAACATGATCGCCATTTGAAAGAAGGCGAAGTAGCCCTTATCTATATCGAAGAATTCCGTGAATATGGTATCAAGATACTGGATGGGGGAACGTCATTTCAGGAAATTCGATTTTGCCCTTGGTGTGGCGCACGTCTGCCAGTGTCCTTGCGGGACGAATGGTACAGGCGGATCGAAGTACTTGGCAAAGAGCCTGAAGATGAGCTGCCACCATCGATGCACTCCGACGAATGGTGGCGATCTGAAGAGCTTTGATGAGAGGAACAATCCTGGTGGCGAAGCGGCGTAGGGCAGGTGCTCGCACCTGCCGCAACTATAGGCCGTCGTTCTGTGTGGCAGCCGGGTAGGGCAGGTGCTTGTACCTGCCGAAACTATAGGCCGTCGTTCTGTGTGGCATTGTTTTGCTCGTCTGAATTGGGATTGGTTCTGTTTGATGTTTTGAGTTACGTCGCTTCTCCGTAATTGGCGCCGGTTTGTAAGCGTGCAGTTATTGGTGACGGCAGGTGCAAGCACCTGCCCTACAGCGTGACGCGTGAACTACCGCCATTCAATTGTGGAATATCCAGGAGTTTCGGGGGGGGTCCGGTATAATAATACCGGCGGTCCGAAGGGAGAGAGGAGCGCATCGGGCGGCTTTCCACCACAGAGGGAAAATCCGGAGGAATCGGGAATACCGGCGGCGGTTTCGCCCGGGCGTTGTTCGATTCCGGAGAGAGGCGACACACGATTATGATCAGGGCAAAGGCCGGATTTCTGACCGTTCTTTTCGCGACGGCGGTCACCGCTCATGCCACCGAGCTTTGGCAGTGGGAGCATGAGGCGAGCTTTAGCGGGACGGCGAACGTCTTCGACGGCGGTCCGCCGGTGGTGCGATCTCGTCAAACCGATGGGCCCGACGACAGAAGTCTTCGGGCTTCCGCCAGGGATGCAACTCAAAGTGGCAGCCAGGGTGCCTCTGCATCGGCAGGCGGGTCGTCGTCCATAAACCCCGACGGTGAGTGGCTTTTTGTTTCTGTTGCGTTCTCTGTGGGATATCTCTCCTCCGCTTTTCCTGGCGGGGATAACCCGGGTGGCGAAGCGACGGGTGAGCTTTCGTCGGTGTTTAACGTGGTGATGCCGGGTAGCGAGGTGTCGGTTGGCTTCGGTTTGCGTATTCGAGAGGATCACCCGGAGGTGTTTGACGGGTCCACTCAAGTGATGATCGAGAACATTACGCAATCATCGATCATTCTGGAGCTTACGGAGGAATTCTTTCCAGATGAAGCACTGCTCCTTGGAGTCGACGCAGGCGATCTCATTCGCATTACAAGCACGATGTCTGGACAAGGGAGCGTGGGACCGGGTTCGTTAAGATTCTACGACTCAAGATTCTCCCTGGGATTTCGTGTACCGGAACCATCAACAGCGTGCTTCCTGCTGCCTGGATTGGCGACGCTCAAAGCGCCCCGAAAGAGGAATTTCACAAAATCACCACCGGTTGTCGTGACTGGCCATTTCAAGCAGCCCACGATCTGAACGATCGCAGGTGTCGTGCGAAGTCCGGCTGCGGTGGCTGCACGAACACCCAACCCAACGAATTAAAGCACCACTTCGCCGCACCCCCGTTGGCTGAGCGCATGCAGGTGATCGAACAAAAATTTTTCTTCGATCGCCTGCAACGTTATTAAGGGTGACGAGGAGATCAACCCGCGCGGGTGCCTCGTCGGGGTTGCGGATGACCGGTATAATCCGGATCGTGTTGAGTGGCTGATGTTTCCCGTGTTTCGGAGATTCCTGACGATGAAAAAACTACGTCTGTTCACCCCCGGACCGTGCATGATTCCCGAAGACGTGATGCTCGCGATGGCCCATCCGATCGACCACCATCGGACGGCTGCTTTTCGCGCGATGCTCCAGGACGTCACCGAACACCTCCAATGGCTGATGGGTACGAATGGGACGTGTCTGACGATTACCGGGAGCGGCACCTGTGCAGCCGAGGCAGCCATCGTGTCCACGATGACACCCGGTCACAAGGCGCTGGTCTGTCGATCGGGCAAGTTCGGCGAACGATGGGGCAAGGTTTGCGACGCGTTTGGCATTGCTAACGTCAAATATGAGCTTGACTGGGGATTCGGATTCAAAGCAGAGGGCGTACGGAAGATGCTCGACGAGAATCCGGATTGCGATACGGTCATCGTGACGCACAGCGAGACGTCAACAGCCGCGGTCAGCGACGTTCAATCGATTGCCAAGTTGGCACGCGAGCGCGATCTGTTGCTGATCGTCGACGGAATCACCGCCGTCGGAGCGATTCCCGTGAAGATGGACGAATGGGGAATTGATATTCTGATCACCGGTTCGCAAAAGGCACTGATGTTGCCACCAGGGCTGGGGTTTGTCGCCGTGAGCGATCGTGCGTGGAGGCGCGTCGACGAAGGTTCAACGAGCACCTTCTACAACAATCTGAAAGCCTATCGAAAATCGATGGACAACTTCGACACACCCTACACGCCGAACAACGTGTTCGTTCGCGGGGCACAGGTTGTCATGCATCGCCTGAAAGAGGAGGGACTTGAGGGGGTATGGACGCGCGTTGCTGCCTGTGCAAACGCAACGCGCGAGGGCGCAAAGGCGATGGGGCTGTCAGTCTACGCCCACGATCCCGTCGATTCAGTCACCGCCATCAACATCCCGAACGGTGTGGATGAAGGGCCGTTGCGAAAGAGCATGCGAAACAAGTGGGGCGTGCAGATCGCCGGCGGGCAGGATCACATCAAGGGCAAGGTGATTCGCATCGGGCATATGGGTTACGTTGATCGGTTCGATGCGTTGGCTGCGGTGAGCGCGTTGGAATTCGGGCTCCTCGAGCAGGGACACAAAATGGAACCCGGTGCGGGAGTGGCTGCCGCACAAAAGGTATTGGTCGAGAGATTGGGCAACAAATAGTGCGCTATTTGAGATGCTGACGAACGCGATCCTCGACAGCGCTCGAGGTCATGCCAGCCAATCGACCGAGGCGGATCGCTTCCTCGGAAGCTACGTTCTTGTGATAGTTAAGATAGATCGCCCATACCGCGCCAACGCGATTGGACGAACCGCAATGCAACAACGTTGGTTCAGTCGATCGGGACAGCGCTTTGGCGAGCGCGTCGGCGTGCTCGACGTCGACCGTATTCCCGCGGAACGGAATGGATTCGTACGTCATCCCGAGCTTGCCCACGACGCCGATCTCGTCGAAACCGACCGCATCAACCATCTCCGCATCCGTCCGAAAATTGACAATTCTGCTGATACCCGCGTTTTTCAGATTCCCAAGCCCCTCTTCGGTAGGCTGACCCGCGAACCAGATGTCACCGTCGCGGGAGAGATTCCGGACTCCCGAAATGTCCTCGATTCCTTGTGCCTCACCAAACGACGCGTTTTTCGATGTCACAACACACCCTCCGATTACCACCATGCCCACGAGAACCATCCAACGACCGATTCGCATCATCTCAAAAATCCATCCCGCCACGCAGCGGTTTTTTGCGTTTCTTACGCGGCTTTTCAAACACCGCGTCACCACCGGTCAGGTAGTCCGAATAGTTGGACCCCTCGGCCGACTCTTCGCTCTGCTTGATCGACAGCGACATGCGGCGACGACCTTCATCAACTTCAAGCACCTTGGCCTTAACCATATCGCCCTCGCGAACTTTTTCGGAGACGTTTTGCACATGTTCGTTGGCAAGCTCGCTGATGTGGATCAACCCCTCGACGCCGGTCGCCAACTCAACAAACGCACCAAAAGCAGCCGTCCTGGAAACACGACCCTCGACGATCGCGCCCGCAGGCCAACGCACCGAAGCGCCCTGCCACGGATCGTCCTCGAGTCGCTTGATGGACAAACCAATGCGACGACGCTCCAGATCGAGATTGATGACCCGCGTCCTGACGACCTCGCCCTCGCTGACAACCTCGCGCGGGTGATTGATTCGTTTGGCGAACGACATCTCACTGATCGGAATCAGTCCGTCGAGGCCCGGCTCAAGCTCCACGAACGCACCAAAATCCGCCAATCGCGTCACGCGTCCGCTGACCACCGAATTGACAGGCCACTTGTTTTCCGCGTCCGTCCACGGGTCCGCCAACGCCTGTTTCAAGCCGAGGCCGATTTTTTTGTTCTCGCGATCGAGCTTGAGCACCTTCAATTCCAGCGTCTGCCCTTCGGAGACGATATCGTTGGGATCCTCGACGCGCGCGTGACTCATGTCGCCAATATGCAGCAAACCGTCGGTGCCGCCAATATCAACGAACGCACCATACGGCATGATCGTACGGACCGTGCCGGTGATTGTGTCGCCTTCGCTGAGCGTCTCGAACTTCTTCTCGCGCTCGATGGCCGCCTCTTTCTTCATGACCTCGCGACGGGACACGACGAGCGACTTTTCCGAACGCTTGATGTCCATGACCTGACAGGTCATCTTCCGGCTGACGAAACCCGACAGTTGGTCATCCTCGATGCGATCGGTATCAATCTGGCTGATCGGCATGAACGCCTTGATCCCGCCGACCTTGAGTTCCAATCCGCCCTTGTTGTGACCCCGAACAACGCCCTCGACGATCTGGCCTTTTTCGACCGTGTCCCATTCTGCCGCCTCCACCGCGTCTTCACGCGACAGCATGATCAAGCCTTCGTGGGCGTTGTAACCCTTGATGATGACCTGAATTTCCGATCCGACTTCGGGAATCGGCTCGGACCCCAACGCCTTGATCGGCAGCAGCCCGGTGTTCTTGCCACCCATGTCGACCAGAATGTCATCGCGCTGCACCGACACGACCGTGCCGGTTTTGAGCTTCGTGTCAGAAGTCATCGCCTTAGGCTCTTCGAAATCCATCAGACTCATGTCCGACAGGGCAGCCTCTATTTCCTTGTCCAGTTCAGAATCCATCGATCCATTTCCAACAGAACCGCGGGCCGGTGCGCGTTTGGCCCGGCCGCGATGTCCAACAAACGTACCCACATCCAGAGTGCCCGATCAACGCAGCGATAACAAGGATCGCCAACGAAAACCCCGGGGAGAACCATTGTCCGCGACCTGCATGGTGCCGTCAAATTCGCCCAGGGAGGGTTGGTCTGTGTGAGTGCGGGGCGGAATCGGCGGGCACAAGAAACCGTGGGGCATGTCGTTGTTCGGCGTGAACGTAACGTTGACTTGCCATCCGCCGGGGTGCCCAAACTATCGTGCACCCTGTCGCAGGCGGCCTGGTGGTGGCGGATGCAGGCTTCGATGACCTCCTTGCCGCGACGCGTATCGGCAGGGAAATATCGTCGAACGCCTGATAGGGCGTCGCAGGAAACGCCGCTGAATCCTCTCACGGTTCGGGAAAACCACCGGGAACTTCGCCGGCAGGACGAATACGGCGTTCATCCGGCGATACCCACAACTGATGTGCACAGGACGTTTTGAGGCGAGGTCTAGGGTCCGAACGCCTGCATGAACAACTGATAGTCCAGCAGATCGACATCCCCGTCGCCGTCGAGGTCGGCCTTGTCGCATGGCGGGACGACGGGCTGTTGCGGACTCCCCGTGCAGTTGATGATGAATTGGGCGTCGTCGAGATCAACGTCGTTGTCGTTGTCGAAGTCCGCAAGCTGCGACAGGTTTCCCAACTGAAGAAATGTCACGACGATGGTCGTGGGGTTGAACGCGACTTCGAACACCCCGTTGCCCAGGACGTTGGTGAATACTCCCTGCACGCTGCCCGCTGTGAGAATCGTGAATTCCGTTCCGACCGGCGGAACATAGTTGTTGATCAGATTGAGCGTGAGTGTCCCACCGGTGATATCAGCCAATCCCGTGACCATAAGCTGATCGTGGGTAACACCCGGCGTCGTGCCTTCGATCTGGATACTCAACCCCCCTGTGCCTGATTGAAGGTAATCATTGTCGATCGTGAGGGGACCGACCTGTGTCTCCGCCGGCTGAACACTGCCCCCGGTATTTTCCACCCGCCCGGCAAACGTGTTCGTCCCGCCCAACAGGCCGCCTTCGAGTCTGAACAACCGCGATGGCATGCTCAGAACGATAGCGCCGCCATTCACTATGGTGCGTCCTGCCGTCTGCCTGAGGTAGTTGCTGAGCGTAATCGTACCGAGGTCTGCGATAATGTCACCGCGGTTCTCGATACTAGCACTGATAAGCGTGCCGATCCCTGGAACCGACTTGGTAAGCAGGCCGTCGTTTTGGATGGTGTAGACCTCTTGCCCGGGCAGAACGGTTTCGTCACTGATGAGCGTGGTGCTAATCGTGCTAATGGTGATGTCGATCGTGCCGGAAGGCGCATTGAGAATCGTCGCCACACCCTGCATGGCGAATGACTCATCAAGCTCGATGACCCCTTCGTTCGTCCATGTGGAATTCCGCAGCGAACGCACAGAACCGCCCGGCCCAAACTGCGTAACGCCCTTTGTGATAATGTTGGAGTCTCGGACGAACCCTGCAGCGTTGAATGAAAAGGACTGTTGAACCGTGAGCGGATCCGCCCTCTTGATTCTCCCACACACCAACGTGTTCGTTCAAATCGCGTCGGTGGACTCGAACGTGATCTGCGCCGTTTGTTGAGCATTGACCTGGTCAAAGACCAGGTCGGCGCCGACTTGCGGCTCCAGGGTCAGCGAGCCCATCACAACGTCAATGTCGTCACCATAGCTCACAACGGTCGCCGATGCGTCAACGATAACTTCTGCGCCGTCAATCGAAATCCCATCTCTTGGATCGAGCACGCCGCGAATAACCGTCGGGATCGACGGACCGCCCGGCACAAACGACAGCAAGCCGGTGGACAATTCGCTTGTACTCGTGAGATTGGCTCCGCTCGTCAACGACAGGTTCGTGCCTACCGCTCCAGTGATCACGCCCGAATTCTCCAGTGGAGACAGAAATCCTCTTAACGTGAAGTCGCCGGTATCGATCTCAATTGTTCCGCGGTTGACCGTGTCTACAAAAACACCCGCCGTTCCCGTTCCAGAGACTCGCGTCAGCGTCCCGTCGTTTTCAAACAATCCGAACCCCTGCGCGATCACGCCGTCACCGCTGTAGTTGTATTGTGCGCCGCTCTCGACGTGGATGCGTTCGTTTCCGATTGTGTAATTGAACCCGGTGCTCGCGGTGACGGTCGCATTTGCACCGATCGTAAGATCGCCGTTTTCAAAAGGAGCATCGGTCAATATCGCCCGACCCAATGAACTCAGAGTTTCACCGCTAACCTCAAGTGCACTGACGACCCTCATCCTGCCTGCCAACCGGGCGTTGTTCAGCATGATCAGCGTGTCCACCTCCAGATCAGCGGCGCTCAGGGTGGACAGCCCACCGTCTACGGTGACTTGTGAGGAGACGACAGATTCCGCGTTGAGTTCGAGGCTGCTGCCGGCACCGGCGGATTCAATCAGTATGGAGCCCACGCTGTGCATTTGCCGAGCCTTCGCGGTGAAATTGAAGATCGTCACCTCGTCAGAGGCACTTTCGATGCACACGTCGGTTTCGTGGGTTGGCAATGACAACTGACCGTTGGAGTCGGGGGACCAGTTTTCCGGTGTATTCCAGGTGCCCTTGTCACCCACCCATTTCCGCACGGTGGCCTCCTGGCAATCGTCGGGGATGTCGTCCAGATTGCAGTCCGTGCTTGTGCCTTCCGCGATGTCGCAATCGTCCGGCTTGAGGTTGCCGTTGCAGTCGTTCGGTGTGCACGGAGCCGAATCGCACATGTTCAAGGGAATGTCGCAGTTGTACGCATCGATCAGAAAGGATTCGTCACAATCGACCTCGCAGGCGTCGGTCACGCCGTTGCTGTTGCAATCGCGGATTTCAAAAGGACCGAAGGTTGCAAACTGGCTGCTCCAGTTGTTGGCGCAATCGCGAGCGCGAATGCAAACGTACCAATCTCCTTCGCCCAGGACAGGTCCCGGGAGGGTGCACGATCCGAGGACGTCCACCGTCAAATCCGGCGAAACTCCCGCAGCATTCTGCGTCCATTCCCAACTGTACCCACACGCCCCGGTACCGTCATCGGGCGGTGGATCCACCACCAGGGGAATACACGGCGATGAGCCGACCTGTCGCGAGCCTGCATCGGGAACGGCTCCCGGTGCCTGGGCGTCGGGGAAAACCCCTGTGGACAGGTAATCCGGCGTGATGTTGAACGCGGTCCAGTACAAGGCTGGGCGTTGCAGCGGATAGAGTGACGCGTAGTCGGCTACGAACTGATCCGGCGTCATCGGGAGCGCCGCTCTCGACGTCACATCCAGTATCTCAAACCAACCACTCCGCGAGCAGTCGCTGTAATTATCTGCCACCAGCGCCGTCTCGTCATCCTGGGCGAAAAACCACTCCGGATCGCCGAAACCGTCCGTCATGTCGAACAGAAACGCCGCGAACATACCGCTCGACAAGCTGAGTGGAACTGGAAAAAAACCCGTGTCCGGGCAGACCTCGACGTGCTCAAGAGGCGTCCCACCCACACCGGAAGGCATCCACGGCCCGCCGCCATCGACGGTGTACAATGCTTCCAGACGTTCCAGCGCAATCTCCGGAAACCAGTCGGCAAAGCCTTCCTGTCAGGCGTCTTCTGCCGTCACGCTCGCGCACCAAAGAAACATCCGGTCGCATGGGGCGGTATCGTCGCAATCGCCCGGAAGCACGGAGCCGAACTGATCCTGCAGGAAATGCGCGTAGTGATGGAGATATTCGCGCTCATCCACGCCAATCGACGTTATGATTCTCCCATCATAAAAAGACGTAAGAAACTCGGGGTTGCGGATGACCACCTGGGGCAATCGATGCCCAACCCACTACCGGCGCGCAGCCATCGCTCGATTCGCGTGATCACGTTGAACGCGTGCGTGAGCGTCCATGGCTTGGCATCGAGAAGAGGAATGGACACGCTTGCGACGCCGAAGTTAAGCTCGTCACCGGAAAAATCGTTGAAGAACAACGCCGAGTTATCGTCGTCCGTCTTCCAGGCCCACGTTCCAAAACAACGATGCTCGAGCCGAACCGCGCTGTTGCCGGCTTCCACACGCAGGTAAACGTCAGGCTGGGCTTCGCCAAGGTGCAGGAATATCCCGCTATCGAAACAGCCGTTCTGATCGGTGAGGCCGCTCCACAGAAGATCGTCGTCGCCCGTATCACGGTCCCACACTTCGACGCGAATGCTGTCAACACCGTCAAACACAGGAGAAGTGGTATTCTCCACGCCAAGCACGATCGTCCGGTCTGACACGATGCGCCCATAGAAACGAAGCGTGCTCGCACCACCGCCCCCAGGAGCATGATTGCAATTGGAAGCGGTGGGTTCTGGAAACAGGACGAGATCGTCCGGTCCGAATTGCAATGCAGGCGGAAGGTCCTCGCAGTCCACCGCAAGAGTTTTCCCCGGTGTACCGAGAGAAGCCATCGCGATTCCGAGAACCGCGGTCAATCCATACCGATGCATTTGAACGCGTGTGTCACAATGTGTCACTTGCATATCCACCTTCCACAACCTGAACTTTCACCCAAGGGGGAGCATAACCGGCTCACTTCCCGACGAGCGCGCGCCCCTGGAGTCGCGCAACTGTTCTGACTACGGCAACTACCCGGTGAAGTTCGCCTGCACGATTCCAAAATCGATCAGATCGGTATCACCGTCACCATCCGCGTCGGCATCCACACCCACGGGGCAGGTGGCCGCCAGCGGCGGTCGCGCATCGGTACGCACGTCGCTCTACATGGCCACGCTCGTCGCGACGCGACATAACCCAAGGATCAAAGTGTACTACCAACGCCTTGTGAATTCCGGCAGGAAGAAAATGATCGCATTGGTCGCCGGCATGCGAAAGCTGCTTGTGATTCTGAACGCCATGATCCGAGACCAAAAACCCTGGAGAAAAGAAACCACGAGCAATTGACACGCAAGACAGTCGCTACACAGAGGTCGCTTCACGCCCGCGGCGGCCGACGATCAGCGTGCCGGCCGTCAGGAGAATGATCGTCATGATCGTCAGAGTCCATGTGGAGACGGTCGGGATGCTGATCCCCTCGCAGGAGTCGGGGATACCGTTGCTGTTAACGTCGGTTTCGATTTGCTGGTCGATGTCGCAACTGTCAAACCGCCCGTTCGCGTTGCAGTCTTCCTGAAGGGTCAGAGCCTGCGGGATGCAGGTGCGCAGGTTACATGCTCCTGGCTCTGTACAATCTTCGCAAACCTCTTGTCCGTTGCACACATCGCCATCGGAACATTCGGTGTCCTGTGTACACTCAGAAGGGCAGCACATGGCAGGATTGGGATTATCAACCTGGCAAATCAAAATACCATTATCTGTAGCATCAATATCGCCGTCACAGTCGAGATCCGCATTCACGCAGCCATTCTCAGGATTCTCTCCAGAACAACTGTTATCCATAATAGCCTGATCGAGTCCGTCAATGATCGCATCATTATTCAAATCACCAAAACAGGCGCACGCAAGCGCACAGGCTTCTGTTGGAATGAGTTGAGCGGTGAATGGGGCGATCAGAACCGGGAGGCCTCGAAAGACGAATGATGAACTTCCCCGCTGCATGACCACTACCCCTTTCGGAACTGGTTGTGCCGGAATTCGCGGCAGATGCTCCGTACAACGGACATTTCCCGTCTGCCATCCCGCAGCCCCCGAGTCTACCCGATTCAAGTTGACGCAGATGGCGATAAAACCCCGACAGGGCAGGTGCCCGCACCCGCTCGCACCATTTGCCGTTCACGCGCCCAACGCCTACCCTGCAGCCACGCGCATCCGGACCGCAGTTCATCAGGAGCAAAAGCATGCGAAACACAACGCGCCCCAACAAACTTCCAGCCGTCGTGCTCACGGTTTCCACGCTGCTGATCGCAGGTGCCGGTTGTGCAACGATGCGCCCGCAAATCGAAGGTGTCTCAAGCCACATCGACGAAATCAGTCTTGAGGGGGTGACCCTGTCGATCGACGTTTCCGTGAAAAACAAGGCACCGATATCACTGACCGCCCCGGGCGGGCGATACGGAATCAAGCTGGCTGGTACAACGATGATCACCGCCGAGGACATTCCCGCCTCAAAACTCCCTGCCTCTGACGTGGGTGTGATCCAGCTTCCCGCGCGCATCCGATATGTGGACCTGTGGAAACTTGTCGCCGACGTCAGGGATGCGAAGGAGGTTGACTTCAAACTGGACGGCGCGCTGCCTGTCGACGTGTTGGGCCAGGTCGTTGAGCTGCCGTTCGAACACGCCGGAACCCTGCCGGTCCTTCGCGCACCGAAATTCGTCGTCTCGAATATCGACACCTCCGATGTCTCTCTGTCCGGCGCGGAGGTGACCGTGACAGGTCGAATCCAGAACCCGAACGCCTTTGAAGTGGGCCTTGCAGGGTTAGGCTATCGTTTCGCTCTCGGCGATGTGGATGTCGGAGCCGTTGACATACAAACGGTCGACAGGATCCCCTCCGATGCTGACGGTGCCTTCACGCTGTCGTGTCGGATTTCGTCGGCATCCGCGGTAAGAAGCCTGCTGGGCGGAGCCAACATAGCCGACGCCAAGCTGACCCCAACCGGTTCAATCGAAACACCCTATGGCGCGGTCAATCTTTCAAGTGCCGGCGAGCGTTGACGAGCTGCGTCATATCGTGGCGAAACACCCGAACGGCTACCGCAGCACGACCGATAGAACCGCTCATCACGACCAACACACAAGACATTTATCGGGCATCCCAAAAGGCCTGTCCGATAAGACTCACGACCGAAAACCACACCGTTTTCCCTCCAAAGTCGCACCCAACCCCGTCCGAGAATACACCTGCAGGCGTCGTCCGGAAATCGGACATCATCGGACACCAATCACACGGAGGGACTCTTTGTCCGCGACAGTCCAGACAAACCATCACCCGCTCGCTGAGCTTTGGCACTACCGACACCTCCTCGTCAGCCTCACCGTCCGGGAATTGCGCATCCGCTACAAGCAAAGCCTCCTCGGCGTCGGATGGGCGATCTGCGTCCCACTCAGCATGATGCTCATCTTCACCTTCGTCTTCACCCGCGCGGTCAACGTCGTGGCTGCCATGAACATCGACATCCCCTACGCACTCTTCGCCTACACCGGACTCGTCCCGTGGGCGTTCTTCGCCACAGGACTTAACAGCAGCGTCAACTCCCTGGTCAACAACCGAAGCCTCGTCACCAAGGTCTATTTCCCACGCGAAGTCCTGCCCATGTCCGCCATCGGATCAGCCTTCGTCGATTTTGTCGTCGCCTCGACCGTCCTCGTCGGACTCGTCGCCTACTTCCACTTCTTCACCGACTGGAACTTCAACCCCTCACCCGCCATCCTCTTTCTGCCCGTCGTCGTTGTCGTGCAAATCATCTTCATGACCGGACTCGCCCTCATCCTCTCGATGGCCAACCTCTTCTACCGCGACGTCCGCCAGATCCTCTCGGTCGTCCTCCAACTCTGGATGTTCGCCACCAACGTTGTCTACCCACTCAAACCCGACGAGTCTCTCATCGGACGCGCCGTCGCACTCAACCCGATGACACCCCTCATCGGTGCCTACCGCGACTGCCTCATCAAGGGTCAACTCCCTGACTCCGCCTCGTTCATCTACGCGACCCTGGTCGCCGTCGCTCTGCTTGTCTTCGGATGGACCTGTTTCCAACGTGCCAGCTACCAGTTCGCGGAGCGTATATAGAATGGCCAACGGCAGCGTCCAACTACAAGACGTCTCAAAACGTTTCTACCGCGGGACTGCCCACGACACCCTGCGCGACCTGCTCGCCTCCGGGATCCGACGGCTCACGCGTCGCGGAAAACCCAAAACCCGCGATTCCTTCCAGGCCATGGAAAACGTCACCTTCCAGATCAACCCCGGAGAAGCCGTCGGACTCATCGGTGCCAACGGCGCCGGAAAATCCACCGCGCTCAAGATCATCAGCCGCATCATGAAACCCGACACCGGCACCATCACCACCCGCGGACGACTCACCGCGCTCATCGAAATCGGCGCGGGGTTCCACGGCGATCTCACCGGACGCGAAAACGTCTACATGAACGCCTCCGTCCTCGGGATGAGAAAACCCGAAATCGACGCGAAACTCGACGCCATCGTCGCCTTCAGCGGTGTCGAAGCCTTCCTCGACACACCCGTCAAACGATACAGCTCGGGCATGCAGGCCCGACTCGGTTTCAGCGTCGCAGCCCACGTCGATCCCGACGTCCTGCTCGTCGACGAGGTCCTCAGCGTCGGCGATGTCCTCTTCAGACAACGCTGCGTCGATCACATGCAAAAACTCGTCAACAACGGAACCGCCCTGCTCTTCGTCACCCACCACCTCGAACAAATGCAATCCTTCTGCTCACGCGCCGTCGTCATCGACCGCGGGAAAATCATCCACGACGGCCACACCACCGACGCAGTCGCCCGTTACATCGACGCGCTCAAAAACGGCGAAACCTCAAAAACACAAGCCACAACCCAAACCGTCGCCCGCGTCACAGGCCTGGTCTTCAAGGACAAATTCAACCGCGAAACCCTCACCACCCACGCACACGACACCATCGACATCGACGTCCGTTACGAGCTTGCCAAACCCGTCACCAACCTCGTCGTCGAAATCGACATCCGCAGAGATGTCGGCTCTCGACTCGCCAACTTCAGCTCCATCCGCGACAACGTCACCTTCAACACCCCAAAAGGAGCAGGCTGCACAACACTCAAACTCCCCGCACTACCGTTTCTCGGCGGACAATATTTCTTCCGCGCCATTCTCCGCGACCCGGACTCCGGAAACACCATCGCCGACACCGATTACCGATTCTCACTTTTCATCGAAGACGACGACAAAGGCACGGGCGTCCTCTGCCTGCCACACGAATGGCAATCCAACAACCAGCCACAACCCGACATCCAACATGACATCCAACATGACATCCAAACCGAGCAACACGCCAATGCGCTCCCCTGACCCACACCGGACGATCTCATGAAACTCCTCATCCTCGGACCCGCCGACACCGTCCACGTCAGACGACTCGCCACCGCCCTCGCAGACCGCGACCACGATGTCCACGTTATCTCCACAAAAAAACACGACATCCCCGGCGTCACCACCTCCGCCTTCCGCGTCCCACCGCCATCACTCCGCTACCCCGCACGCTGGAACAAACGCTGGGACATGCACATCGCCGACCTCTTCGCATCCTTCGACGTCGTCACCGTCCACTTCCTCAACGATTGGCACATCACCCCCGACGCCGTCGCACACGGAAAACTCGTCGTCAAACCCTACGGCTCCGACGTCGACCATCCGCCCAACACACCACCACCCGACCCCAATCTCGTAAAAGCACGCATCAACCTGCTCCGCAACGCCCACGCCGTCACCGTCGCAAGCCAATTCTTCCGCAACCGCGTCGCCGAATTTGCACACCTCGACCCCGAAAACATCCATATCATCCCCGACGGCGTCGACACCGCCGCCTTCCAGTTTCCGCAAAAACGACCCACCGACACCATCGCCGTCGGGTTTTTCAAGGGCTTCAAACCGGTCTACGCACCAGACGTTCTTCTCGACGCCGCCAAAATCGTCACCACCAAACACCCAAACGTCCGCTTCGAACTCGCCGGCGACGGCAGACTCCTCGACGCCTGCCGGCAACAGGTCGCCGAGCTCAACCTCACCAACCACGTCCATTTTTTGGGCAACCTCCCCCACAGCGAAATCCCCAGCCTCCTCGCCAAATGGGACATCGTCGCCATCCCATCACGCAACGAGGGATTCTGCGTCGCCGCCATCGAAGCCTCCGCAGCCGCCATCCCCGTCGTCGCCTCCAGCGTCGGCGGACTCCTCGAAACCGTTCAACACAACCACACCGGACTCCACGTCAACCCCGACAACCCACAAGCCCTCGCCGACGCGCTCATCGATCTTGTCAAAAACCCCAACCGCCGACGCGCCCTCGGACAGGCAGGCCGCCAATTCGCCAGGACGCATTTTGAATGGTCCGATTGCGTCGACCATTGGACAAACCTCTACGAATCCCTCGCCAACGAATCCCCCGCCCCAATACCCCAATCCTCTATCCGCCGACTCCTCACCGCCATCACCTGACCCCACTCCACTTCCCGCAACGCAATTCCGATAGATACATGTCAGGAGCCAAGACAAAACGAAATGCTGTCCAAAACGATCCTCAAAAATGCCGCCGTCGAACTCTACGCAACCACCTTCAGCCAGGATGCCCGACGCATCCGCGAGTCCGATAACAAAAACATCACCCGCTGCAAACCAACCGACAACCGAACCCACCTCAAAGCCGCCATCAACTGGATATGCAGAGCACAGGACATGACCGACGACGGCGGCGTACCCGCCATGTTCTCCCTGCTCCAGGGTTGGACAGGCTCCTACCCCGAAACCACAGGCTACATCATCCCCACCATGTTCGACGCAGCCAACGTCCTCCAGCGCGATGACCTCCGCGAGCGTGCCATCGAGATGGCCGACTGGCTCATCACCTGTCAAGACGACGACGGTTCGTTTCCCGGAATGTTCGTCGGCGCTTTCACCGGACCACGCGTCTTCAACACCGGACAAACCATCTTCGGACTCCTCCGCACACACGAGGAAACAAACGACGACCAATACCTCACCGTCGCAACCAAGGCAGCCGACTGGCTCTGCAACATCCAGGATCCTGACGGCGCCTGGCGAAAACACACCCTCAACAACATCGTCCACACCTACAACGTCCGCACCGCATGGGCTTTGGCCGAACTCGCCAAAACCACCAACTCAGACCGCTGCAAAAACGCCGCCAACGCAAACGCCCTCTGGACCATCGGACAACAAAACGAACACGGATTCTTCAACTACAACACATTCTGCCCCGACGAACCCAACACAAACCTTCACACGCTTCTTTACGCCCTGCGCGGACTTCTCGAAACAGGCCAACTGCTCGACAACCCCGACTACATCAATCACGCCACCCGTACCGCCGACGCACTCCACGACCTCTGGCAACAAAACAACCACCTCTCGGGCGCGTTCCATGATGATTGGTCAACAGCCGCAACATGGCGATGCCTCACCGGCGAAGCCCAGCTCGTCATCGCATGGACCCGCTGCGACCAGATACTCAATCAGACAAGCTATCAGAACGCCGCCACCGACCTCCTCGAAAGAATCAAGTCCGCCCAGCTCGTCGACGAAACCAACCTCGACCTGTTCGGCGGACTCACAGGCTGCTACCCCGTCAACGGCGGATACGAACGCTACTGCCTCGTCAACTGGGCCGCCAAATTCCTCGCAGACGCCTTTATCATCAAGGAAGAACAACAACGCGATGCCCAATAACCCCGCCACTAGACCCGCCGTCCTCGGCTGGCACGACTCGCACAACGCAAGCGCCGTCCTCCTCTCAGACGACGGACGCATCCTCTACGCCGCCGCAGAAGAACGTTTCACAAAAAAGAAACTACAAAAGGGGTACCCCACAAACGCTATCAACAACATCGAAAAACGCTTCGGAAAAACCACCACACCCGTCGCCTACACCGATCTCGCACCCATCGACAAAATTGCCCGCAACGCAGACCTCCTCTTTTCATCCTGGCGACACAACCGCAACACCGAAAAATCAACCGCCCAACTCGTCAAAAACACCACCAGACGAATCCTCCAACGCAACCTCACCGGATACGAATCACGCAACGCAACCGTCCAACTCAAAAACGACACCCTCTGCGAACACCACACCGCCCACGCAGCCACCGCCTACTTCTGCTCAGGATTCGACCACGCAACCATCCTCACCATCGACGGCGTCGGAGACTGCCTCTCCGGAACCATCTTTCAGGGACAAAACGGACAACTCACCCTCAAAACGAAATTCTTCTACAACGAGCTAACCGTCGGCGCCGACTACGAAACCATGACCGCCCTGCTCGGTTTCAACCCCGACAAACACTGCGGAAAAATCACCGGACTCGCAGCCTACGGGAAAAACGATCCTGCCTGCATCGCCGCCGTCAAACATTTCTTCACGAACTCCTGGTCCAGAAAACAAACAAACTATTTCGACCGCATGCATGGCCAATCCGAACAACAAACCCTCAACGAACTACGCACGCTCCGCAAAACACAATTCGCAAACTTCTCAAAAGAAGACCTTGCTCACGCCATCCAACACCTCGCCGAAACCCGCATCACCGATCTCATCAACAAACACATTCCCAATATCGCCCAAACCAACATCGCCCTCGCAGGCGGTGTCTTCGCCAACGTCCGCATCAACCAGAAAATCAAACAACTCGGATTCAAAAACATATTCGTCCAACCCGCCATGGACGACGCAGGACTCGCGCTCGGAGCAGCCCTGAACCACCTCGCCCAATCCGCACCACTACCGCCCTACCGCCTGCCACACATGTTCACAGGCCCGGGGTACACCGACGAGCACCTACAAGACGCCCTCGATCGCGCACAAATCAGATACCAACGCTGCGGAGACACCCCGGACGCCATCGCCAACATGCTCGCCGACGGAAAGGTCGTCGCGCGCTTCGATGGCCGCATGGAATTCGGACCGCGCGCACTCGGAAACCGATCCATCCTTTACGACACACGCGATCCGTCCGTCAACGCATGGCTCAACAAACGGCTCAACCGCACCGAGTTCATGCCATTCGCACCCGCCACACTCATCGAAGAGATAGACCGCTGCTACACCGGCACGGAAGGCTGCGAACATTCCGCCGAATTTATGACAATTACATTCAACTGTACCAATGAAATGAAAAGAAAGTCCCCCGCCGTCGTCCACGTCGACGGCACCGCCCGCGCCCAGTTCGTCACCCCCCAAAACAATCCAGGTTTGCACGCCATCCTGTCCGCCTACAACAAAATCACCAACATCCCCTCATTGGTCAACACAAGTTTCAACATGCATGAATCCCCCATCGTCAACACCCCCGAAGACGCCGTCAAAACCTTCCAACAAGGAAACCTCGACGCCCTCGCCATAGGCCCCTACATCGCCCTCAGAGAAAACCAACCCCAAACCAAACAAACCAAACACACCAAGACACACCAACCCGCCGCCACGGCCTAGGACCGTCCGTTCACAAGATCACTCGACCACGCGCTAACTCAAGCCGACGTCGCCATTTTCGCTGCCCAAGAGTCCTCGGCGGTTAGCGCCCGCATTGCCCAAATCGATCGGCCAGACTATCCTCGTCAGCAGACCCTCAGAGGGTGTGTGAGAAGCAAGATCATCCTGGTTTTAGCCGGTGAATCATCAGATTGATCATGGTCAATAGCACCATGGCTTCGCTGCTGACGGGCAACATTTCGTAATCTTTGCTCATCCGACGGTAACGGCCAAT
>JAJDDT010000060.1 GCA_029260165.1 Phycisphaerae bacterium
CCAGTTCGGACCCGCCTCCGCTCCCCGACGAAGAACACCGTCACCCGTCGTCAACGACGAGGACGTACCACCGAATTGACCCTGACCGCCGCCAACCAGGACGGACGTCTGAGCTGAAGCTGCGTTCGGACCTCCCGCGACTCCTGCGGGCAACTCCCCGAGCGTCCAGCTCGTGGCTCCGTTTCCGTTGTTCGTCAGTGTAACCTGAATCGTGTTCACAGAACCCGGGGGCGCGACAAAATCCACCGCCACCGGATTTA
Source organism: Phycisphaerae bacterium (assembly GCA_029260165.1). Classification (GTDB taxonomy): domain Bacteria; phylum Planctomycetota; class Phycisphaerae; order UBA1845; family UBA1845; genus OFTM371. The sequence goes on from JAJDDT010000060.1 coordinate 261, forward strand.
CCGAAAGCATTGGTATTCCGGCAGTCGCGAAGCTCCAAACCGGACCTGCCGTTTCGCCACAGCAGTCGCGTTTGACAATCTGCCAAAAGTAGGTCGTCGCCTCCGCCAGAGGTGCCGGCGAGAAGCTCGGGGTTGCAAGGTCGCCGGCGACGAGGGTGACCGGCGGGTTGGCTGTGTCCAGATAAACATCGAACACCCGCGCACAAGGGACGTTTGGCGGTCCACCGTCCCACGTCATCGTGGGAGTGAGCACAACCTCGAAGGCACCGTCCATCGGATCGGGCGTTGCCACCCCATCCGGCGGACCAACCGGGAGGTGGTCACAGGAGTCGGTCGCCTCGTTGCATGTGTCGGTCGTGCAGTCATCAAGATCACTGCAGTTCACAGGCGTCGTCGTATGACACCCGAAATTCACATTGCAAGCCTCAACACCGTTACAGAATATACCATCGTTACAATCGACGGCCGGATGATCGCATACATCGGTCAGTTCATTGCAAACGTCGTCCGTGCAAAAGTTGAAATCGTTGCAATTAACGGGTGTGCCAACCTGGCATCCACCTGCGACGCAGGTTTCAGTGCCGTTGCAGAAACTGCCATCGTTACACTCGGCGTCACCGGTACAACCCTGACCGGTGACTGTGATGCTCACATAATCCGTAAACAAACCGGCGTTGGCATCGCTGTAACTGACGAGGATGGTGACTTGATTGTTGGCATCGACGAAGTCCGCCGCATTGGCCGCAATCGTTCCAGAGACCACGCCATCGCCCGACCCCTCACCAACGCGAACGTCTTCCTGGCTTCCGCCGAATACATACGAGCCTGTGGTCGCGTTCCATAACCAGACTGTCTGGACCTTGTCCTCGTCGGCTGCACCTTCCCACTGCCAGTCAATTTGCGAGACTGTGGATCGCGGCTCATCGACAGTGAAAACGAATCGCATAGCCGCAATGAGGCTTCTGTCAGGCGTCTCGACCACGCCGGTCAGAAAGTGCACGTCGTCCGAAGCCGCCAGCGACGAGTACCCCGAGTTGAATACCCGTGATGCCGGGGTGCCGTTGTCGAGAGGCGGATTCGGTGTCGTCGGTATTGAATTCCAGTAGGCGACGTGGCTTGAACCCGCGCCGGAACTGAAATCATACGTCGTCCCAAAGGCAACCCCGCCCGGTATGGCGAAAGTGCTAAACAATACGACCGTGAGCGATCTGGCTCGCCAATCTCTGCCCATCATGTGTCCTCCAGTTGTTCGATAAGAAGCCTCTGCGCGATGAAGTGAATACGACATCATCCACATCGCCATGGTCAAACCGACTAAGCGGAGTATTGACGGACCCCGGCGCAGAAAAAAGAATGTTTAGAAAATTCTAAGTAAGGGTTCTAAAAGAAACCACGCGTATTAGAAAACACCAACGTGCTGCATTGTCACGAAATGTGTCTGCCGTCGAAAAAGGCGGCTTCTGCCGTTCCTGGAGAAATGGAAACGCGATGGAATTTTTTCGGTTCACAGCTTTGCCAAAATGTGCTGACCGCCTTGTTGGGGAACGAATGGGATGGCTGACCAGGGCGTCGTTTTAGGCATTGGCTTCGTCTTCCAGGGCGAAGGCTTCGGGATGGGTGCGTTCGAAGGTGGCGTCCTCTACCTGTCTTTCCTGAATGTCCGCTCTTCGCGCCGCATAACGCCGAACGAGGAAATTCACAACCAGACACGCACCGATCCCCCAAACCTCAAGGTGGTAGATGGTTCGCGCGACAAGTCCCGCAGCCACGGCAGCAACGATGGCGGAAATGAACCAACCCGACACGACCCAGATCGATCGACCGAGCTTCAAACTCGCATCACCGCGTTGGAAAATCCGGTCAGCCACTCCGGTCGCGACGACGGCAGAGAATGCCACATAGGTTGTTGACACGGGAAGTCCCAGGCTGCTGGCGGTTGCGATCACACTGGCAGCCACCGAGGTGATGACACTGGCGCGCAGGGCATCGTAGTGCATGGTCTTGCCGGTCTCGGTGATGTTGTTGCGCGGTGCGAGTGCCGGACCTTCTGTTCGAAACGAGAGAATCCAGCGTGCGATCTGAAGGCACCACTCAGGTGCCCACAATGCCACGCGATTGCCCATTGATCCCGTGCTGACCTGCGCCCGCGTCACGCGATCCGCATTCTTCGTGCTCATCCCGATGACGAGCAACAGGCCGCAGACAAACAGGAAACCTCGCTCAATGTCTACCTCGGTTCCAATCTCAATGCTCTGCGTTTCGAGCAGTGCATAGGTCGAAAGCCCCGGCGAGGCGCAGTTGGCAAGGTCGTTCTGGCCGAACGCAAACGCCATCGCGAACATTCCCAGAACCGCCAATGTCGGAAAGAGCTTCTCAGCCGCTTTTTTTCCGAAGATGACCAACAGGGCGTGGATGACGATCGAGAATATGCCCCACAAGAAAACGATGACGACAACACTGCTGACCCCGGAGGATTCGAGCATGTCGTTAAGGCTGACCACAAATCCGACGTTTTTCATCCCCTTGAGCAGCAGGAAGTAGCACAAGCCTGCCGCGATTCCCCCGCCGACCCATCCGCCGTGCAACAGCAGCGCCTTGAGACTTTTCGATCGACCACCGATGGCCCCCCGGGCTGCCCGCTGGAGCAGGAACGCGGCGAAACCGGTCAGGATGATCGAGCAAACGATACCCGCGATGACCCTCCCCGCCTTGGGCCACATAACGGTGTTGGCCTGAATCGCCAGCGCAGCCCCCAGCAGTTCAAACACAAGACATGCGGTCGTGCTGACCGGCATACCGAAGGCGGAATAACTGTACAACAGAACGGTATCGACGATGTAGACGGAAACGTAGATGGCCAGGGCTTGTTCGAGCGAGGTCAAAGCCAAGGGATCGAAGATACCCTTTCGCGCGGTATCGATGACGTCGGAACTGAGCGTTGCCCCCGCGACCACCGCGATGCCCGCAAGAATGACAGCCGCCCGTCGCGACATGACCCGCGCGCCGAAAACAGTGTTGACCAGATTGGCAGCGTCGTTTCGCCCGACCTCGACGGTGTCCCAAATCAGCATGACCACCGCAACGATGAGGCAGGCCTTCTGAAAGGTGGTATCAAGTCCCAGGGGGAAGCTCATGGTTGACCGAAACCGCGATTATCCGAGTTCGTTCTTTCAGGGTCGCGTCGACGTGCAGCACCACCGCGACCCAACCACTTAACCAACGCTGTTCGAGAGCATGCGTCGCAACCGATCGCCGCAATTTTCCGCGTAGTCCGCCAATCGACCCAGCTCACCAAAAACACGGAACAGAAGAATCAGGTCCGAGGTTTTCATCTCATCTTCCAATGAAAACAATTTCTGACTCAACTTGTAGGAAACACGGTCCGCTTCCCATTCCGCCCGGGATACGTCCTTAACCAACTGCAGTGCGTGCTCGGCGTTCGGGCCGACCATTTCCCCCTCGACGAGCGTGGGCAGATAATCCGCCACTGCCTGCGTCTTTTCGCAGACCTCGACCACCTTGTCCACCAGCGCGAGCATCGACTCGACCAGATCTTTCGGAATCGTGATTTGCTTGAGTGTCAGCAAAGCCGCCACATCCTCAACCGCGTCCGCCATATCATCCTGAAGCTTCAGATAACCCAGAAGATCACCGCGAAAAACAGGCAACACGAACCGCGTCGGGATCACCTGCCTGATTTCATCCTTGATGAGGTCCGCCTCGTGCTCAAGCTTGAAGACCCGGTCCGCCAACTCCTGAAGCCTGTCATACTTCCCGTCCCGACAGGATTCAAATATGGGCCTGACCAGCTCGACGCATTTCATCACCGCACCCATGTGGTGCCGCATCGGCTCAAACGGGGTTTTGCGAAACAACTCTACAATCATTGACGCCATGAAAAACTCCGCCTCCGCGATACTTCCATGATCGGAGTTCGGGAATCCCGCTCCGCCGCGCAACATATCAGCTTTTTCCACCAACGCAAAGGCCCGCAGGTCCATCCCGGGGCGTGTCCGAGCTTGATTCCGCCCCCGTTCGTGACATTCCCGTGACTTTGCAACCTGTACCCCCTTTGGTTACCTTGTGTGCGGGTGCGCCGGACAGACGTTGCGATCCGACGCCACGAGAACAAACACCGCGGAATACAAAACCATGATCACCAGGACCATCCTCTGCTCATTGATCGCGTGGACCCTTGTTGCACCTGACGGTTTCAGCCAGGAAACCAAGGCCTCCGATCCCCCAAAGACCGACACTGCAAAGAAGACCGACGATCCCGGTGAAAAACCAAAAACGGAAGCACCTCCCAAACCGGACCCCACGAAAAAGGTCATCCCCATCGCCGCAAGATCCGACCTGCGTGTCCAGTTGCTGGCCACCGTTTTCCGGTTGGCGGACTGTCCCGAATACGCCGTCGCCGGTGAAGTCCTTCTTGCCGGGAACATCGACGAGTTCTTCAAAGACCACAAGGATCACCCCGCCATCAAGACCGCAAGGTCACTCTGGCAGAAAGACCGCGTCGGTTTCGACGACATCATGTACCTCGCTGTCAACCTCGACACCGTTGATTCACTCCGTCGCCTTCCCCATCAAAACCGCGCGACCGCGCGTTTTGAAAGGAAATGGCCCAAAGCCAGAACCGACGAATTCCTCAAACACCTCCGGGATTGGGTCGCCAAATCCGAGTTCAGGAAAAAACTGGCCCAGAGCAGGGACGCCCGCGGGAAAAGCACCGAAAACCTGAAAAAGAAAATCGCCAAACAGACCTACGTCGCGTGGTTCCGCCATTTCTTCGGTATCGAGGACAGCGTCGATTACCACGCCGTTCCCGGACTTCTCAACGGGCCTTACACCTACGTTGTTCCAAGCGCGCGCGACAATGGAAAAACAGACCTCTTCATTATTCCGGGTGTCCTCTTCGCCGACCGCAAAGGGGTAGCCATGTTTGAAGAGGATTTCGATCGCTCCGTCGTCGACGCGCTCTGCCTTTACGGGGCGAAATCCGCCATAACCAGACACATCGAAAAGATCGCCCCCAACGGTCAGATACTGTTTGATCAGATCAAGGACAAGATGCACGCACTCGGCATTTACAACGGAAAAGCCATGGTCGAGGAGTCCATCGCCCGCGCTGCCTCGGTCCGCTACGTCGAAAATGTCGCAGGCAAAATGGCAGGCCAGTCCGAAATGTACCGCCATCAAGGCCTGGGTTTTTTCTGGATCGACGAACTCGCCCTGCTCCTTCGCGACTACGAATCCGACCGCAGGACATACCCCAACCTCGATGCCTTCGCACCGAAGATCGACAAGCTCTTCGCCGACTGGTCAAAAATGCACATCGCAGACGCAGACAGCATTGCGAAAGGACCCATCCTGCGCATGTTCAGTCGTCCGCAGGACCATGATGATCTCCTCATGGTGTCGCCGGACGTCTTCCCGGACGCCGGCACCAGGCGAGGCGTGACGGACTATGTTGCGGGCGTGTGGGAAGCGCTGTTCAAGAACCAGTTCGTCTCAAGACCAACACCCGCCGGTGAAATCACAAAGGATCAGAGGCGAACCAGTGCCATGATCCTCTTCGGCTCACCCTCCTCGAACGTCGTTCTCAGGGACGTTATGAAAAAATGCGACATGTCCATCACACGCACGGAATTGAAAATCGGCGACAAAACCTACACAGGCCAAAACATCATCCTCATCACCATTTTCCCCAATCCATACAACAAGGAAAAACCCGTCCTCATCTACGCCGCCCACGATGACAACTACATCATCAATCTCAACACCTTCCTCCACGGACCAACCGACTACCTCATAGGCAGATGGGGACCACGCGATGAACCCATCATCATCAGGGAAGGCGACTACACAAAACGACCCGACGGAACGTGGTCCATCAAATAGCCAAAAACCCGGAGATCACACCGCCGGTTTTCATTACAGTGAAACCTCATACCCCGCGTATGAGGTTTTTCCACATCATAGGGACTGGTACTCGTCAGTCGTATTGATGTTCGTGAGCGCATGGGCGACAGCCGGGGTTGTCGGAACGAGGGTGTGGGGGTTGTCCAGGACAAGGCGGGTGAGAGAGAGACAGTCGGCACAGATAGCGGCGGCGATGGCTGGCAGGAGATTGGGGTGATAAAGCGCGGTGGTGGGGTGCAGGCGGTTGGCCGGTGGAGGATCGGCGAAAACCGTTGCATGCGTGTTTGGATCGGTGTTGTTCATCAGGAGGTCGAGGGTCTCTTTTGTTATCAGCGGCGTGTCGCATGGAAGCATGAGGGACCAACCGTTGGGAAAGTTCGTGAGCAGAGAGTGGAGGGCGGCGATCGGACCCTTGTTGGGTTGCTGATCGGGAAGCTGGGGGAGACGGTGGAGAGATTCGGGGATATCCGGGTGTTGACCCAGAAGGACGATGTTGCTCGTGAGCTGTTCGGCGATTCGGACGATGGTTTCGACGAACGTCCTGCCTTCGTATTGCAGGAGGGATTTGTCCCGGCCCATACGTCTTGACTGACCACCGATGAGGATACCGATTCCCTGGATCATGCGTCCTATTGTAGTGCGTCATGACGGATAGTTCGATGCATCATCAGCACATGGGTGGCCCACCTCTTTAGAGGTGGGGGACTCAATGGCAGGCTTGGATTCGAGTCCCCCACGGCTAAAGCCATGGGCCACCCATCAAACAACGAATAACGAATAACGAATAACGAAGCAGTGGGGCGGAATTGACTGACTTGCATCGCGCGATTTTCCTATTGGGCAATGAGCAGAATTTCCCGCGAGCGTTTGTTCGTGGAAAGCGCATATTGGTAAGCGTCGTACTCGACCGCCTCGACGTTTGATTTGACACATGCGAGCATCTGTCGAAGATCGTCGATCGTGGGGACGCCGTCGCTGCGATAGGAGACGACGATGGTGCAGTCGGCAAAATGACGAAACAGCGCGTCAAATGCGTCACAGATAGACGCAGGGTCGATCCATGGGTTCGGACGGCGGAAAAGGCGGCGGTGTCTGGAACCCATTTCGACGCGGTCGCGCCAGTCGGGGTAGTCCGCCACACCCTCGAGAAAATGGTAAAAATCGCGGTAGTCGACGCCCTGACCGTTCGCGTTGATGTACGGCGGATCGATATAGACGAGGTCGAACTCCGGTGTGACGGTGACAGCGTCCTGACAGAGGGCGACACAGGATTGACCATTGTCGAAGACGGCACGGTTCGCTTCTGTGGCGAGTTTGGCGAAATGGACGTCGAAGGGGGTATCCCAGGTGACCTTGTTGCCGAAGGAACGCTCGACATTGGCGGATCGCATGTAGAGATTTTTGCGGTGAAACAGGTTGTACGGTCGCTTGACCATCGCCGCCTGAAAAAGGGCGTGGTGCGCGAGGGCGGATTCATGGGGATGGGTCAACCGGCGGATTTGGTGGATGGCTGCGTCAAGCCAGCGATTCTCGTCATCGGTAAAGTAAATGCCCGCGAAGGTTGATTCGATAAGATTGTCGTGATTGGCGGTCGGGTCGGGATGGGCAATAGCCTGTATGGTATCAGCCTTCAGGCGGGTGGATTGATTTTCGATCAGCGCAGTGCCGATGATGTGGTTGAATCTGAGAAGGTCATTGTAGGTGACGGATTTTCCGCGGCGCTTGAGTTCGTAGGCAACCGATCCTGTCCCGCCAAATGCGTCGAGTACAGTCTGGAATTCGAGGTGATCGATTTGGTCGGCTATCCAACCCGCCAGCTTGCGCTTGCTGCCCTGGAAGCGGGTCCTGGGCATTCGGGGATTGGCGAACAGGTCGGATTGCAAGAGTCGGACTCCGGTTTGGGATGACGGCAGGCTAGCAGTTGAAACACATTACCGCAACGATGACGGGCAACGGCGCGATGGAACAATGACAATGATTGAAGGCGATAAACTTCCGACGTTGACGGGAACACGGGTGTTGTTGCGGTGGCTTGAAGACCGCGACGTCCCGGCATTGTTCGACGTTTTTTCGGATCAGAAGGTGATGCGCTTCTGGAGTTCTACACCGTGGACCGACCCCGCGGAGGGAATCAGCATGATCAAAGACCTGCGGCGATTCCTCGCAGATGGGTCGTTGTTTCAGTGGGGCGTCGCCCACAAAAGCGATGATCTTGTCATTGGTACCTGTACCCTGGCCCATATCGACGCGAAAAACCGCCGGGCGGAGATCGGATTCGCACTGCGGTCGGATCACTGGGGGCAGGGATACATGACCGAAGCCACGTCCACATTGTTGGCGTTCGCGTTCGGAGAATTGAATCTCCATCGGATCGAAGCCGATGTGGACCCGCGCAACAAGGCCTCGATTCGACTGCTCGAGAAACTGGGGTTTCAGCGGGAGGGTTATCTGCGCGAGCGCTGGCTGGTGAACGCGGAGGTCTGCGATACGGTGTTTTTCGGGCTTTTACGACGTGATTGGACGCCGTCGGCGTGAACCCCGGAGCCAGGGTCGAAAACGGGGACTGAAGCTGTTGATTTTGTGGGCGAGTCGGTAGAAAATGTGCGACTCGCCTCTGTGGCGGTTGGCCGATGTAGCTCAATGGTAGAGCACAGCTTTCGTAAAGCTGAGGTTGTGGGTTCGATTCCCACCATCGGCTTTTCGGACGTTCCCTTCCGCATCATCCATCCTGAAACCAGCCGCCCGATGGTCCGATAAACGCGACTATTCCCCGCGTAACTCAATTCACCTTTCAAATCGTACGATGGTGACAGTGTAGACGCTTGCGCAGGAGGTTCACGCGTGCTTGAAGCAGTCGGATCCGGGTTCTCAGCCAGCAAAACCGCCAACGCGTTCATTTCCGCGTTGGGGCGTGGCCAAAAAGCGCGCGGACCGTCCGGCGCCCAGTCGATCCAACCAACGCGAGGCACCGACGAGCTGGGCGGCAAGAGCGAGCTGACCGAGGAGGAGCTTCGCGAGGTCGAAAAGCTCAAACAGCGCGACGCCGAGGTCCGCCGTCATGAGGCTGCCCATAAAGCGGCTGCGGGAAAATTCGCCCAGGGCGGTCCATCCTTCGAGTTTGAGACCGGTCCCGACGGGAGGAAATACGCCGTCGGCGGCGAGGTGCAGATTGACACCTCCGCGGTTGCGGACGATCCCCGGGCAACAATTCAAAAAATGCAGCAGGTTCGACGGGCAGCCGCAGCACCGGCTGAACCTTCCTCACAGGACCGTCAGGTCGCCGCCCAGGCTGCCCGCGCCGAAGCCAAGGCCCGCGCGGAGTTGGCTGAGGAAAACCCGGTGGGCAGCGTGGACGGTGAGGATGCCGAAGGCGGCGAATCTCCCGGAAATACCATCGCCGCAACCTACGCAAAAACCGGACAATCCGAATCACCGGGTCGATTTGTAGACGTGGCTGCCTGACAGCATCCGAACCCCGCTCACGCTCATTTTCACCTCCTGTTCCTTCCGACATTTCTCCGGATTCCGCATATTTGATATAATCGGACCTCCAAATAGTAGCGTGTCAAGTCCGGATTTCTGGTATACTTCGTGCCTGAGAAAACGTGGGGCCTGTTGTTTGCGCCCACTTCATAACGGAGATACGGCATGCGAGCCGATCTTTCCTTCCTGAAAGGAGGAGCCATGTATTTCCAATCCTTCCGGCGACTGCTGACGGTGGTCACCCTGCTCAGCGTCTCGGGACCTGCCCTTGCCGACGACGATCCCTACTACAGCGAACAATCGGTGTGGAACGAAGCTGTAAACGGTCCGATGCCACACTGGCGCGAAGGGGGTCGCACCGACCCTGTGAGTGAATCGCTTCATCCATACACCTTGCCGAGTGCAGCCGACGGACCAACGTCCGGCCTGGTCACGACCCCACCGGAATTTTCGCCGACCGATGGCGTCCTGTATCGATACAGTTCAGCCGCATGGGCGGTGCTTGTGACTGATCTCGTGGTGGCGTTGACATCAGACCCAGCGCATGACGAAATCGCTTACGTTGTCGTCGCGAATTCGAGTCAGCGCAACATCGCCACGACGCAGTTCACTTCGGGGGGAGCCGACATGAGCAAGGTCGTGTTTATCATCGCCCCGAACAACTCGATCTGGATTCGCGATTATGGTCCGCACTTCGTTTTTCAGGGCGAAAACCGTGCGATCGTCGATAGTCACTATTACCCGGGTCGTTCTTTGGACAATTTTCTCCCAACGCTTCTCGGCGACGATTTTTTCGAGATGCCGACGTATGACATCGGTCTGTATTACTCCGGTGGAAATTATCAGGCCGACTCGAACCGAAATGGTTACATCACGTCACTAATCCACTCAGACAACCCCGGTTTCGGCGAGCCTTTCATCGCGGAGCTATACAACAAATATCAGGGTGTCGACAATCTGACCGTGTTCCCGGCACTGCCCGGGTCCGTTGACGGCACGGGCCATATCGATATGTGGTTTTATCTGATTGATGATGACACGGTGATCATTTCCGAGTTTATTCCGGGTTCGAATCCGACGGCCATCCAGATCACGAACAACGCAGCCAACTATATGGAAAACGTGTTGGGTTTTGAGGTATTCCGTGTACCCGACAGCAACGGATTTCACCCACAGGGCAACGGCAGTCACTTTACCTACGCGAACGCATTCCGCGTGAACGACCGCATCTTCATCCCCTCCTACGGACAGGGCAGCGCGACACACAACGCTCGCGATGCCCAGGCCCGCGCAACCTGGGAGCAGGCGGCTGGACCCGGCATCGAGATCGTCCCAATCAACTGTTACGATATTATTCCGGCCGCCGGTGCGATCCATTGCATCGTCATGCAGGTGCCACGCTATACAAACACCAACCCCGCCGCCCGAATTCTCAAACCCGACGGCGGAAACACGCTCGTCGGTGGAACTCAATATGACGTTGGCTGGACAACAGATGATGACGAGGGCGTTTCCTCCATCGACTTTGCCTGGTCGATTGATGGCGGTGACACATTCCAGGGCGTCGTGAACAACCAGGCAGACAACGGTGGCATTGGCTGGATCGTTCCCGAAATCGGGACATCAGAAGCAATGGTCAAGGTGTCAGCCTACGACGATGACAACAACACCGCCGACGGTGTCAGCGATTCCCCCTTCCGCATCGTCAACGCTCAACGGAACCTCTACGACTTCTCCGCGGGCGCCGGTGTCGACAAATGGGCGTTTGGCTACCAGACGACGAGCTGGGGTTCGATCAACAGCAACCGTAGGCCTGCTTCGGCGGGTATTGAGATCGACACGCTTGATGCGAGCGCGTATTCGCGGTTGGCCACTTCCAACGCGAACGGTACTGATAATGATTTGAATCGATATCGCGCTCGAGTTCCGACGACTGGCCGGGAATCAACACATATTTTCGAATTCATGATCTATGAGGAATTCGAGGACATTCTCGACATCGAAATCCTCTGGGAAGGGTACGCCGACGACTGCACACAGTCGGAGATATACCTATGGGACGATGTTGAAGGAAACTGGGGTGATACACAGGGCCTGTTCGGCGACAACCGCCACCTCGACAATCACGCAACCAATCGTGACGAGGAACTGACTGGCCACATCACGTCGAATTTTGACCGCTATATCAACAGTGACGGATTGTTCACGCTATTGCACTACGCCGAGCGCAGTCGCTGGCGCACTTTTCATGACTATATTCTTGTCACCGTAACACATGCGCACAACGGCGACATGGATGATAACGGACAATGGAATCTCGATGATGTTGAGATGTTCAACGACTGCATGACCGGACCGGGCGGCGGGATTCTTCCGGGTTGCGATCGCGCGGACACCGACGCCGACTACGACGTCGATTTCGCTGATTTCAAACGTCTGCAGGACAAGATCGATGAGTAGCCGACCCCCGTACTGCGGGTGGCCGTGGAAAGCCCCCGTTTTGGAAAACCGGTTGCGTCCGGTTTGAGATCGAGGTCGCTCCGGTTGATTGTGCGTCGCCTCAATTCCTCGCGGCCAGGAATTCGATGAGGTCGATTTTTGTGATGATGCCGGTGATGTTGCTGCTGTCGTAGACGACGGCGACGTTGTTTTCGTCGAAAATCTCCTGGACCCTTGCGATGGGGGCGTCGATGGTGACCTCGCCCTGGAGACGGGTTGCGGCTTTGGAAACCGGGTCATCCTGGGTGCAGCGACCACCCGCCAGCGCCTTGAGCAGGTCGATCTCGTGGATCATGAGGTGGTGGCCGGTGCCGGCGGAGCGGACGGGCATTTGCGAATACCCCAGTTCGCTCATGCGGTGCGCGACCGTGCCGAGCGGCTCATCGTGCCTGGCGAACTCGACCTCGTGACCCTTGAATTGCAGCAGTTCGCGGACCGAACCGAGCCGTTGCTCAGGACCAAGATAGCCCATGTCCTTCATCCACTCGTCGTCGAAACACTTGCTGATGTAACGGGCACCGGTGTCGGGAATGATCACGACGACGGTCTTTCCCGGTCCCAATCGCCTGGCCATCTCGAGCGCACCGTACATGGCTGTCCCCGCGGAACCGCCCCCGAAGATGCCCTCTTCGCGGACGAGACGCCGTGCGAGCAGGAATGTGTCGCGGTCTGACACCTGAATGATTTCGTCGATGACCGACATGTCGAGGGTTCCGACCATAAAATCGTGGCCTATGCCTTCAACGACGTAGACACCGGGTGGTTGAACCTCGCGTTTCATGAACACGTCGAGATAAATACTGCCTTCGGGATCGGGGCAGACGATTTTGATTTCACTGCCTGCTTCGGTTGCTTTTTCGCGGAGGTATTTGGCTGTTCCGGAGATCGTGCCGCCCGTGCCGATACCACCGACGAGGCAGTCGATTTTACCATCGGTGTCGGCCCAGATTTCCGGCCCGGTCGTCAGGTAATGTGCGGCGGGGTTGTCCATGTTGTAATACTGATCGGTGTAGAACGCGTTGGGGATTTCGCGCGCGAGTCGTTTGGCGACCTGGACATAGCTGTCGGGATGATCGTGGTCGAGGTCGGTTTTGGTGACGTGAACTTCGGCGCCGTAGGCTTTGAGCGTGTCTATTTTCTCTTTGCTCATTTTGTCGGGAATCGTGAAGACACAACGATAGCCCTTAACAGCCGCCGTCATGGCCAACCCCAGACCCGTGTTGCCCGATGTGCTCTCGATCAGGGTCGCACCGGGTTTGATAAGGCCTTTCTCTTCGGCGCAGTTGACCATGTGGACAGCCATCCGGTCCTTGACCGATCCGCCCGGGTTGAGCATTTCCATTTTGATGTACACGTCGGCCATGTCCGCATCGACCATGCGGGCGACTTTCACAAGCGGTGTGTGGCCTATCAGTTCGAGCACGTTGTTGTAGTACTTCATCTTTTCCTCGTTCGACTGTCCGGAGGTGGCAAAATCGACCCCGCAGGCGGTGTTCCAGCCCAATGCCCACAGGCATGATATCACCGAGCAGGCAACAGATGCAAGAGGGTATCGAACGATGTTCCTGGTGGGGCGCCTGACGATTGAATTATTCGCCCCGCAACCGTATGGGAAAGCTGTGACGGGTGGTTTTTTCGGACGGGTTCCGGCTGGCGAGGCGGCGGTCCGGTGGCGAGTGGTGATCGATGGTTCGGGCGGGTTGCGGACGATTGCGACGGGCGACATGGTGACGCCTCCTTTCTACCCATAAGAACGTTGCAGGCGATCGAAGAAAAATTTTTGTTCGATCACCTGCATGCGCTCGGCCAAGGGGGGTGAGGCGAAGTGGTGCTTTAATTTGGTTGGCGAGTGGTTGTGGGGCGGGGTGGTTGATATACTCATGGCGGTGTTTTTGTCTGTAAGGAGATCGGGATGCGGTGGATGGTTTGTGTGCTGATATTGGTTGGGTTTGGGTCTGCAGGGGCTGCGCTGGGGGATGGGGTTTTGTTTGTGGATGACGATGCGCCGGCGGGTGGGGACGGGTTGAGCTGGGCGACGGCGTTTTCGGATTTGCACGATGCGTTGGCGGCGGCGCGGGAACCCCGGAGTGTGGCGTCTCAGATTCGCATGGGCCAGGGTGTCTATCAGGACGGTGGAGTTGACTACGAATTGGTTGCCGGCGTCTCAGTGATCGGCGGCTATGCGGGCATCGATGCTGAGGACCCGAATTTGCGTGACTTGTCTCAATTTGTCACTGAGATTCGCTTGAGCGATATCGAAGGCACAGTGTCATCAGGTGATCAGGGCGACTTCGTGCTCAACGGATTACATATTGTGGCAGGGGAGCTTTTTGTGGCAGGGCATCTTTCGATCAACGGCGATTTTCCGGTTTTTGCGAAGCTTCGTGTGGTAGATGTGTCATTTACCGGTGCGCTAAGTGATAATGGTGCCGTATTTCTCCTCCTTGTTGATGCCGTCTTTGAACGGTGCCACTTTGCCGATAATCATGCATTTGGTTATAATGGTAGTGGCGGCGCAATACATGCTCTTGCGAGCATTTTGGAAGTGAATTCGTGTAGCTTCATGCGAAACACGTGCAATCGGCTCGGCGGTGCCGTGCATCTTGACCGCTCGCGCGGCAAGTTCACCGACACAGTTTTTGTCGAAAACGGTACGAGTAAGTCAATTGCGGGAGGTGCAATTGAGGCTCTGTCCGGGATTGATTCTGAACCTATCAACTCGCAATTGGTTATTGAACGCTGTCGTTTTCTCCGAAATGGTGGGCCGCTGCTTGAATTTGGTGGTGCGGTCTCGGCCGTTGGGTACCCGACCATCATTAGAAATTGCGAATTCCGGTCGAATCAGGCTGATGGAATGTCGGCGGTTAAGATCGAACAGGCAACAGGCACGGTGGAGAATTGTGCGTTCTTTGAGAATCATTCCAGAAGATTTGGTGCCGTTTCCTTACCGAACTCAAGAGGACTGGTAAGTGGGTGCGTCTTTTCCGGTAACGTTGACGAGGGCGAGATCAGCGCTATCTATTTGCTTGGCTCCTGCTACTATTGCGACGTGGTTGTACGCGGTTCGACAATCGTCAACAACGAATCGGAGCATGGGGTAGCAATTGGGCAAATGGACTATGGCTTCGGGACATATACCGGTATGCTTAGTGTGGAAAATTCAATCGTCTGGGGAAACCACAGTGTGGCTGGTGTGCCCGGGGAAATTCAAATCGATCCGCCGGTCTTCGAACCTGTCGTTCGCTACTCGTGCGTTCAGAATCCTTCATCAAAGTGGGTGACCGAGAACCTCATCGATACTGATCCGTTGTTTCGTGATCCTCTGGGCGCGGACGGGATTGAGGGGACGGAGGATGATGACTATCGGTTGCGGGCGGGTTCGCCATGTGTGGATGCGGGGGACAACACCGTGCTGAAACCCGGAAACAGTCCGGTATCGGGCACCACGAACCTGCTTGATCTGGATGGACGGGCGCGGCGGATTGATTCGCCGTTGAGTCCCGATGTGGGGAATGGGCTTGGGGCGATTGTGGATATGGGGGCGTTTGAGTTTCAGGCGGGGGATGTGGATGATGATTTTGTGGTGAGCTTGGCGGATTTTGAAGGGTGGAAGGCGTGTGTGGCGGAGCCGGCTGATGTGGGGTGTTTGATGTTGGATTTTGATGGTGATGGGGACGTGGATCTTTTCGACTGGTCAGGGTTTCAGATCGCGTTCGATCGGGGGAGTTGAGGTGGAGGACAATTATTACTTTGCCACGATTGGAATCGCAGAATGATTTGCTTTCAGTAACAGGCTGGATGGTGGTTTGTTTGCCTCAATTCGGAGTGGGTCGGTCCGTGGTAGTGCTGCCTTCGCGCCACCCACAAGGGGTGACGCTACATTCATTCCTGAGTCAATTCCATTGTTTGGTCGGACTTTGCGTCTTTAATTGATTGAGATGAACTGTCGGGCCAGGTGATTGTTAGGGACTCGACGGTCGCTGCGTCGCCCAAGCCGAAGGTGACGGTTTTTTCGGATTGGGAGAGGTAGCTTCTGGTGGGCATGACCTGGCGGATTTGTATGCCGGTGGCGGTGGTGATTTCGATTTGGGTGCCGATGGCGTCTCGATTGGGGGATTTTCCGACGAGTTTGATGCGGAGCCAGTGGTTGCTTGTTTGTTGGTCGTTTCGCAGCAGGAGTGGTTTTCTTCCTGGTTGGGTGAAGACGACGTCGAGGTCGCCGTCGTTGTCGATGTCTGCGTAGGCGGAGGCGCGGCCGACGATGGGTTTGGCGAGGTGGCCTGTGGTGTCAGGATTGACGGGGACGAAGCATCGTCGGTTTTCGGGTCCACTGTTCCAGAAGAGTTGGGCGGGTTGTTCGTAGTGTTGGCTTGGCTGGACCTTGTTGATTTCCTCTTCGAGGTGTCCATTGACCTGGAGGAGGTCGAGTCTGCCGTCGAGATCGTAGTCGAACAGGAAAAGTCCGAAGGTGAGCATGGATCGGCTTGTGGCACCGATGCCTTCGCCGATGGCCTGGTCGGCGAAGAGCGTGGGATCGCCTTGTGAGACGTAGAGACTTGTCATTTCGTTGGCGAAGTTTCCGATGAAGAAGCCGAGGTCGTCGTTGTTTCGGTAGTGTCCTGCGTCGATGCCCATGGCGCCGGTGGCGGATCCTTCGCGATCGTAGGCGAGGCCGAAGATGTCGGCGGATTCGGTGAAGGTGCCGTTCTTTTGATTGTGGAACAGGAAGTTCCGGACGGTATCGTTTGCGAGGAAGATGTCGAGGAATCCGTCGCGATCGATATCGATGGGTGCGAGGCCGAGGCCCTTGGCGACGGGTCCGCCGGTGGCGGGGTTTGTGATTTGGATGCCCGCGTCTCTGGAGACGTCTGTGAAGGTTCCGTCGCCGTTGTTCTTGTAGAGATATGGGAAGGTTCCCTGGAAATTGGTGGGTGGTCCGTAGGCTCGTCCGACGCCGAGGAGTTTGAAGTCGACGGCGAAGTCGATTTTGCGGGTCCACCGGATGTAGTTTGCGACGAAGAGGTCGAGGTGTCCGTCGTTGTTGTAGTCAAAAAATGCGGCGCTGGTTCCCCATTCGTCTGGATCGCCCGCGACGTTGGCTGTTGTTGTGACGTCGGTGAATTGACCATTGTTGTTTTTGAAGAGTTTGTTTTCGCCGACGGCGGAGATGAAGACGTCAGTCCAACCGTCTGCGTTGTAGTCTGCGACGGCGACGCCGCAACCGTAGAGGCTGACGTTGAGTCCTGAATCTACGGTGACGTTTGTAAACGTTCCCGTGCCGTCGTTGGCGTAGAGGGCGAGGGTGGGATTGTCGGTTGCGTTGGATTCGGGCCAATGGGTTGCGTTGACGAAGAGGAGGTCTTGGTCTCCGTCGTTGTCGAAGTCGAAGAATGCGAGGCCGCTGCCCATGGTTTCGGGCATGAGTTTGTCGCCTGTGGCGCCGTTTTGGTGGACGAAGTCGATGCCGGCGGATTGGGTGATGTCGGTGAATGCGACGGTGGGTGGGATGGCTTGTGTTGTGACGATCTGCGGGGCGGCGATGGGGTCGATTTCGGTTGGGGGCGGTGCGTCTGGTTTTCGCAGCATCCAGATGGCTGTCGTGATGACGATGCCGATGACGGCGATGACGACGAGGGATCCATTGAATGCTTTTCCGACTACGGTGTCGTCAGCGGGTACAAATTCCTCGTCGGTCCCGGCGTGTTTGTCTTTGTCGGTCGGTTCGAGCGTCATTTCCTTGCGATCTCTTTTTCAAATGGTGGGAGTTCACAGGCGTTGGGTCGTTGAAGGTCGTGTATGACGATGGCGTCTGCGGCGTGGTTGGCTGCCTGGGATTTAGTTCGGGCGAGGTTGATGGCGCGGTCGCGGGCGTTGTCATCGGGTTTGTATTTGGCGTGGAGATTGCGGTGGATGTTGGCTTGTTCGTGGTTGTCGAGTTGGGCGTAGAGCAGGCCGAGGTTGTGGTGGGCGGTGACGTTTTCGGGATCGAAGCTGAGTGATTGTTTGAACCACGCGACGGCTTCTCGCAGGAGTTTTTCGCGGGCAGGTTTGCTGGATGGGCCTCGCTCCTGTTTGGCGCGTTCGAAAATGGTCTGGCCCAGTTCGTTGAGAAGGCGGTAGTCCTGTGAGAAGTCGAAACCTCGTTCACGTGTCTCGGCTGTGTCGATGCTGACGATTGTTCGGAAATTGTTGATGGCTTCGTCGATGAATCCGTTCTGCTTGTTGACCAGCCCGGTGAACCACGCGACGGACCATGGTGGTGCGGGTGGGTCGAATTGTGTGGCGCGGGCGAGGGCGGTGACGGCGTCTTCGAGTCTGCCTTCCTTGAGATAGACGCGTGCGCGGTTGAGCGGTCCGTCGGGTCGATTGAGGTTTTCGACGGTTGTGAAGGCGTGCTCAGCCTGTCGCAATTCGCCGCGGTTGGCACCGGAATTGCCTTTGCGCAGCAATCCTATGCCATAATCGTTCCAGCGTTGCCAGGGGATGATCGGCGATTTTTCGTTGGAGACGGTGTGGTTTTGGTTTGCGATGGGGAACGTGACCGAGTCGACGGCGAGGGTCATGATGGGCAGGTCGTTGGTGTTGAATTCGTCGCCCTGGAAGTGTTTCATGTAAATGGTGTCGAATTTTCGGTATTGCAGTTTGACCGTGACGGTGATGGGTTGGGTGACGTGTGGCGGGACGGTGAGTTTGTAGTGAATGACGTCGGCAGCTCCGGGTGGGATTTGGTTATTGTACAAGGCGATGAAGATGTTCTCTGCGTTGCGGCGGTCGATGCGGTTTCCGTCGCGGTCGATGACGTACGCGTTGACGAAATGGGACCAGGGATCGACGGTGTTGTCGTTATCGCGCATGCCTCCGCTGCGACCGATGACGCGATCGCCCGATTTCACGGTGACGTCCATCCAGACCTCGTTGGAATCGGCGGTCCCCTGCGTGAAGAGGTGGCCCATCTTGACGGTGCGGATGATGGTTTCGAAGAGGTAGGTCTGTCCGGGTTGGAGCGTCGGAATTTCGGGTCGGATGGGTGCGGTGAGTGGGCTGTCGATGGTGCCGCCTTTTTTGATTCCGAAGATGTCAACGCGCATGACGCCGTCGTTGAATTTTCGGTGGGCAGTGATGACGTCGTCGGGCAGGTTGAGCAGGTAGGGGATGGCTGTGTTGGCGCTGGGAAACTGATGGTTGTGGACAGTGAGTGTGCCGGTGTCGTCGAAATCCTTCGCGGCGAAGTCGTCTGAGATGTCGAGTGGCATGTGACAGCCATTGCAGTTTTGCTCGGCTGTTTCGGGATAATAAAAACTGGTGACGCCGTGACCGGAGACGCCGCTGAGGTGATAGGCGTCGTAGTGATTTTGTCCCCGGAGGAATTTGTAGGCGTTGAGTTCGACGGGAAGGTGCACCTTGTGGCAGGTTCCGCAGAATTCCGGTGATTTGTGAAATTCCTTGAGAAACGTCTTTTTGTGAAATTCCGGTTTGGCTTTGATGAGCTGTCGGTTGACCCACTTGAGAAGTGTGTTGTCGCTGAAGGCGAAGGGGTAGTGCGTGGGTTCCTCGATGGTGTAGTCGGCGTTTCCGCGGACGGTGTTGACGTGTGTGATGGCGTGGCAGGCGGTGCAGGTGATGCCCGCCTGGGCCATGGAATCGCCGGCGAGGTCGTAGTTGGGGTCGTCGAATTTGGGGTCGTCGAACGCGCCGCTGAAGAATGGGACGACGTCGTGACATCCCGCGCAGAATCTGGAACCGCGTGCGTTGCCGTCGCGTTTGTAGAGGGCTTTGCGCGTGTTGAGCACAGAGAAGAGATAGGCGGGGTTATTGAACGAGGCGAACTTGTGCATGCTGCGCGACCATGAGTCGTGGACATCGGGGTGGCAGTCTTTGCAGTAGGCGTCGTTGTTGAGTGTGCGTTCGGGGATGAAATTTCCGTCGGCGGTGCGGGCGAGCGAGGGGAAGAAGTATTGTTCGCCCGAGGCGGGACCAGCCACGTTCCACTTGCGTGGGTCCTGCGAGTGCATGGCGACCATGGCCAATGCGAACGCGCATGAGGCTGCTCCCCATGCGACACCGATTTTCCATTTCAGTCGTTTGCCGGCCAGGCGATGGAGAATGAACAGCCAGACGGCGACGAGCGGAGTGATGACGTGCGCCCAATAAGAGATGGTTCGCGTTTGGGGATGGTTGATGGCGAGTTTGAAACCGAGCAGTTCGACGCGTGTCAGGACGATCCCGCTGGCGAGGAGGATCAGCGATGTTGCGAACAGGCCATAACCGACGCGCATGGCTCGTTTGTTGGATCGGTGTTTGGTGTTGGCGATGTGGGTCAGTCCAAAGATGATGACCGGCAGAACGATCGCGACACCCAGAATGAGGTGGGCGAGGAACATGAACTGGTAGAAATAATTCTGGTAGGTCTGTTCGGTGGCCCATTCGAGGATTGTGATGCTTGACAGATAGACTGAGTTGACGCCGAGCAGTGCGAACAGCGTGAAAACGACGATTAGCAGTCTGTGAAGTCGCGGACCGATGGCGGGGACGTAGCGACGGCGTGTGCTCGTGGATTTGGGCTTTTCACCCACCTGTGGCGCTGAGGTCATTTCAGGTATCCCACAAAAGTCGTACGGTTGAGCGTATCTCCGACCCGAATGCTAAGCCTTGAGTTTAGCCCCGAAACGTGTCGATTGATAGTCGAAAGACCGAATGCAGGCGGCGGTCTCTTTTCATACCGTTTGTTCCTGTTGTATGCTGTTCGGTGGGAGTTCGATGGATATACAGACAAAAGCAGACACTGATGATCCCGGACGGAATGAGAACGCTTCGGTTGAAGCGGGCATCGTCGATTCGGGGCGTTGGCGTCAGCGGCTGGGGTTTTTGGCGATTGTTCTCGTTGGCTGTGCGGTGCGGGTATCCATCTTGTCGCGGGGGAAGATCGGGTACGTTCAGGACATCGACCTTTTTCTGTTGTGGACGCGAAATCTGACCGAGCATGGTCTTGGCGGGTTTTTCGAGGCGACCGGATTCTGCGACTACCCGCCGTTGTACTTGCTGGTGATGTGGGGTGTCGGGACGACGACGATCGCACTGGGATGGGATATCGGTAACGACCAGCTTCTCGCGACACTGCTGAAAGTGCCACCCTGCATGGCGGATCTGGTCATCGTGTTTCTTCTGTATTTTTTCGGTCGAACGATTGTCGGTCGTCGTCGGGCGTTGGCTGCGTCGGCGTTGTACTTCCTGAATCCGATCACGTTTTACAACTCAGCCTATTGGGGGCAGATCGACGCGGTTCATACGGCCCTCCTGTTGGCGGCGGTTGGTCTTGTGGGTCGGCGGATGGATTTCTCAACCGGTGTTCTGGCAGGATTGGCGTTGCTGCAGAAATTTCAGAGCATCGCGCTTCTGCCCCTGCTGTTGTTCGATGCGTATCTGTTCCGCCGATGGCGCGGCCTCGTCGTTATGGTCCTTGGCGCGTTGTTGTCAGCCATCTGCGTGCTGCTGCCGTTCATGACGCATGGTGTGGCTGGTACGGTTTGCGAGCGTGCCTACGTCAGTGTCGTCGGGCAGTACAATCAGCGGTCCGCAAGCGCGTTCAATGTCTGGTATTTGATTGGAAATGCGGGCGACACCGATACCACGATACCCCGTTCGATCGTTGAATACGTCGCCAGGGGCCGCGACTCGGTATTGGCTGACGAGTCACCGTTGTTTGAAATAACGTGGCGGCGGGTGTCGTTGGTGGCATTTTCGATTCTCGTCGCGGTGGTGCTGTCGTTGTACGGGCGTTACCCGAGCGCGGTGCGTCGATACGCGACGGCGGGCCTGTTGGCGATGCTGTTCTTCCTGGTGCCGACCGAGATGCACGAGCGGTATGCGCATCCTGCTGTGGCACTGCTGGCGATTTGGGCGGTGACGGGCGTCTGGCGGGAGCGGGCGTATGTGATGCTGTCGCTGCTGTTGCTGTTGAATTACACATACGTTCAGCCCATCGAACCGATCGCGCCGGAATTGGCTGGTTTGACCGTGTTGTTGCTGCTTGTGGTGATGGGTTCGCAATTCTTTCGACCGCGTGCACCATCCCCGCCTGACGACGTTCCCATGGAGGTGGTCGACGGGCCTCCGCCATCGCTGCTGGTACGAACGTTCGGGTGGGCATCGACCCTGTCGCTGTGCGTGTTTGCGGCGTGCGGGGGATATCTTTTCATCGCGGTGCGGACGGAATGGCTGGCGAGCAGGTCGGTGGCGAACTCGTCAATCGTTGCCGAGGCGGCCCCAGGCAGATGTGTTGTGATGCTGGACGAGGTCGATCCGGTTTCGTCGTCGCAGAGTTGGCTCGAATTGCGTCGAGGCGCGACCGTTGACGGCGGCGTGATTCAACTGGACGACAGACTGTATCTTCGCGGAATCGGCGTGCATGCCGCCTCGGATGTGACGTACGATGTTCCGGCGGATTGCGCGACGTTTAACGCGCTGGCTGGGATTGACGCGGAGACCAGGGGTATGGGTTCGGCTGTGCTGGAGGTACTGCTTGACGGAAGTGTTGCGTTTCGCTCGGATGTCTTGATGGCGGACACCCCGCCTGTGTCGATTGCGATTCCTGTGGGCCAGGCGACTCGTCTACGTCTGCGAGCCCTTCCGACACCGGATGGGATTTCGAATGATCATGTATCCTGGGCGCTGGCGCGGTTTGAGTGTCTTGTGCCTGGGGAACACGGTGACCGCCGATCACCGAGAGATTAGCGGCGCTCGCCGACGGCGTAGAGACTGATGCGATGAAGGCCAACGGTGTTGCCGACGAAGACGTAGTAGTCGGGGTTGAAGTCGTCGGGCACGAGCGCTGTGACGTTTTCCGGCAAGTCCCGTGCGACAGCAACGCCCATCGGCATCGGTGTGGCACCGGGTCGATCCCCGTCCTTGCCCAGGAGCATGAGAAGTCGTCCCTGTTTGTCGAAAAGGTGAAACCGGGCGAATTCCGCGTCGGCGATGATGGCCACGCCGTCCGGGGCGATGTCGAGGTGTTTGGGTTTTCCCATGTCGCCGTAGCGATTGCCGGGTCGACCAAACTGTCTGACGTGGTGGCCGGCGGTGTCGAATACCTGAACGCGGGAATTCATCATGTCCGCGACGAGGACGTGGTCGCTCGTGACGGCGACGCCTGACGGATAGTACAGCGCGTCGTCTGCGTCACCGGCCTTTGCGATTCTCGTCGTCCATGTCGCGGAGTTCACGTCGAATTCGTGAATCGCGTGGGCTGCGATGTCGGTCGCCCAGAGACGTTGGCCTGAAACAGCGATGGCTGTCGGGCGAAACGCACCGTCGGTGGGCGATGGGAGCGACTGTCCCGCGCCCGACGAGTCGAATTGTACGATACCCCGCCTGCTCGTGTCGGCGACGAAGACGTTGCCCGAGTCATCCACGGCGACGTCGACCGGTTTTTGCAGGGTGGCTGACCCCGAGAGTCCGAGACGACGGGCGTCACCGGTGGCAAGGTTCCAGTCGTGCACGATGTTCCTGCCGGTGTCGCAGATGTAGAGATGGCTCGCGTGGTAATCGATGCCGGCGGGTCGAGCGACAAACGGGCTGACGGGTCCGCCCGTGAATGCGTTTGCCCACGAGTGCTCCGGTGACACGATGTCGTCGAGGGCGTTGAACGAAACGATGTGGACGACACGCGGTTGTGCGGATTCCTGCGGGAAGTAGACCCACTCCGGCTCGATCCGGGTCTGCGCGCACCCCGCCACGACACAAATCAGGATCAGAGATGATGCGAGACCGACGCGAACTATTTTCGATGACATGTCAAGCACAGTGCGCTCCGCTCGTTGCTCCTGACCAGCATGAAGGGTGCGCCAGCCGTATTGTGTGGATCATGACACGACACGCATTCGACGTTGCCGGCGGGTAATTTGACAACACCCTCCGCTTCCAACACACCTGCGGGCCGAAAACCGCGGTCAATATTGGGATAGGCAACGCCGACCGGGTGATCGGTGGTGCCATGACCGAGCGCGAAAATACCGTCGTGCTGGTGATTGGCAAATGAATTTCCGGAGACGCCGCTGATGGTGTCGCCCGCAATGGTGCCGTCATGACAGCGGAGGCACATCATCGTGCCCCGCTGCGGGTTGGCGTCACCACCGACGGCGGTGCCAAACGTTTTGTTCAGGTCTGCGTCGGGTTCCCACAACGGACCCTGCGTCGGTGCGACACTGCGATGGGGGACGTGGCAGGCGGCGCACAGGTCCCCGCCGGTCCACTCCCTGCTGCTGAAATCGTGCTTGCTGTTTTCGATGCCCGCCCAACCTAGAAAAACGATTCCGGATATCGCGAGCATCAGCGATGTCGTCATCATCGATTTTCGATTCATCTTCGTATTCCCTTCCTGGTCGCGCCGCGGGTATTGGTAGCCCCGCGTGCGGATGTTCCGGCGGCGCTGTTAGCGTACGGAAATTGGAGATGGGCTACCCCATGACAGGTCAGCGTGCAGTTGCCCGATATTCGACCCGTGTCGGTGTATTGCAGCATCGGGCCGAATGGGGTGTCGGCGGTCGTCACGACACTCGTGTCGAAATTGATCAGACTGCTGTGGTTTGTCGCGTTGCCCTGCCCGCGGTAGATTCCATGCGCATCGTGACAAATGCTGCAAGGTGCGCGAAGGTCGACGACGTGCAGCCGATGCAGCGTGAAACTCTCGTTGCCGAGGATGCTGTCGCGACTGTGGCAGCGGTAGCACAATGCGTACGATTGGGCGCTTTCCATCGTGAAATCATCCGTTTCGTAGTTTGCAACCAATAGCGGATCGTAGATGGAACCGTGTGGACCGCTGGCACCGGTACCGCCTGCGAATCGCGAGCTGTCGCTGTTGTGGCAATCCGTGCAGGTGACGGTCGATCCGACGCGCAACGGCGATATCAGGCTGACCACGTCCGGGTTTCGTCGCGCACCAGCCACCGGATGGAACGACGGATTGCCCGGTTGAAATTCGAGCCGTGTGTTGGTCTGACTGATCTGCCGAGTCGTGGTCAGCCGCGGACGTGCGGCGCTGTCGCCATGACATTTGAAACAGATTTCGTACCCAAACTGCGAATGATCAATCTCGCGACCCGTGATGGTGACCCCGCTGACGAACCGATTCGGTCCCTCGACAAACCGACCCTGCGTGCCGCGAACCGAACCGACAGGGTTGTGCGAGACGGCGTGGGGGTTGTGACAATCGACGCACTCGACGTGTCTGGCCATCGAGAATGGCAATTCAGCCGGGTCGTGGACGTTGGCTCGCAGCGATCCGTCGTGACCGGAGCGTTTGCGGATGTCGGCTGCGATGTTGAAACTGGCGACATCGCCACTGTGACAGTTCAGGCAGTTGTCCTCCTCGCGTTGATGGCGGAGCAATCGTTCATGATTTCGGGCGGAGTGCACCTTGTGGCAGTTTGTGCATCCGTTATCGCGAACCGTACCATAAGGCAGTCGTTCCCATTGATCGACGGTCCGACCCGTGACACGTTTGCCGCTGTTGGCGTGTGCGCTGCCCTGCCAACCCGCGAGGTCGTGACACGAGATGCAGATGGCGGACATCTGATCGGTGACGCGCAGGAAGTTGCCAAGCTCGTTGTTGTGCGGGTCGTGACAGGTTGTGCAGTGCACCTCACCATGATCGCCCATCGGCAGCAGGTTTGAAACGACCTCGGGCGCTCGGATTTGCGCATCGGCGTTTGAGAGTGCCCGGTCGTATCGGAATCCGATCGGGTGGTCGTCGCTCAGGTCCGTGGCCAGGTCGGCGTTTCCGGGTGGCATGGTGCGAAACGTCGTGACGACGGGCTCGCTCGCGGGTCGTGAAAACACGTTGCCCAACGCAAGGGTGCCGTCATGACAGCTCAAACACATTTTCGACGGTCCACCAGGCTGATCGATACGCGCATCGGTTGTCGAGCTTTCGTAGATGCGGTAATGCGTCCGCCGGTTTTCGCGATTCCACAACGGGGTTTGCGGGGCGTTGTTGTGCGGTGCGTGGCAGAAGATGCAGATTTCGTTCTCGTGTACCGCGCGGACGGGGCCGACGCCACGGGCGGAAAGATCGTGCAACGAATTCACGACCGACTCGTCCGCAAGCGCGGTTGATACCAAAACGCAAGACGCCAAAACCAATTGATTCAATCTGCTCATGATGCCTTCCGCAGGTATTGAAACACCTGTACGCGACGATTGCCACTATCCGCAATCCATACGCGGTCAAGATCGTCGATCCAGATGCCCGCGGGAAGCCAGAATGAACCCAACCCGGTTCCCTCCTGACCAAACGCCATCAACAATCGTCCAGCCGGGTCGAACACCTGCACGTTTTCAAACTGCGCATCGCCGACAAAAACATGTCCGTCGCCGTCGAACGCGACCCCCTTCGGCAGCGACAGGTCGCCGGCAGCGTTACCTTTGTGCCCAAACATCGAAACAGGTGTTCCGTCGAGTTTCAGGATTTGCACCCTGGAATTCCCGCTGTCAGCCACAACCAACCGATCCTGACGACAACAAAGATGCGTCGGAAAATTGAACTCACCCGGCCCGACACCACGTTTGCCAATCGTCCGCAGCAGGGTGCCGTCCAACGCGAATACCTTGATATCATGCGCCATACCATCCACCACAAACAACCGGTCCCGGCATGAGGCTATTCCGACCGGTCTGCCAAGATGCTCGCTACCCAGGGTACCCCGCACGATCCCCGAACGCGACAACTCGATCACCTCGCCCCTGTCAGCATCGGTCACGAAAATCCGTTCGCCGACAAACGTGACCCCCAAAGGCACGCTGAACCGCTCGTCATCCCAGCCCGTCACGCGAATGTGATCACGCCTGTCCAGATCGACAATATGCACCGCGCTACTCCCCGTGTCGGTCACCGCCAACAACGCGTTGTTCGCAATCGCCACCGCGTGTGGACTGACGAATCGGATAGGCTGACGTCGTCCGCGAAACGCCTCAGCCATCGATTCCCATCCGGTGACGCCCGCATTCAAATCGTCACTGCCGGCGTACTGACCGATCAGCGACAAACGAGCGGCCGCGGGAGGCGGTGGCCAACGCATCGGCGAGTCCATCGCCGGAAACATCTCGCCCCGCGCTCGAGCGCAACCGGCTGGAACAACCGCCGCAGCGCACGCAATCACGAGCATGGTCATACCGCGAAATATCCTGTCACCGTGCCAACACATTCGGAAAATCCCGTCGAAACCTCACGAACACACCAAAATTGTCTTCCTCGGACTCCGGCAGGTCCAACCGGTCATACTCCAACGTCAACGAGCAAAGCAAGTCTCCGATCGAATATTCCAGACCAGCCGTCACATCCCAACTGTGCGTCGTCCCGTCGACCGAATCATCCTCGAGACGGTATCCTAACCGCTCCACGGTCGACAATGCCTCGCTGATCCGCCATCTATGGTCCAACTGCAAATCCAGCAGCGACACGTTACGATCGTCAAACTCACCATCGAAAAACAATCGCGACAACCGCGCCGTGGCTGACACGGTTTGGTCCGGGTCCCTCAATAAATCAACCCGTCCGTCCAGGTGAAACCCGTGAAATCGTTCCACCGGATCGTCGTAGACCTCATACTCCGCCCCAAGCGAATACCGATCCCGATCGAACACAACGCCGACTCGATGATGATCCGTCCGATCCGCCCGACGCAGAAACCCCTCCGACGTGTCGTCTTCCTGATTGCGATACGACAAACGATAGTAGGGACGCAACCCGTTAGAAAACCGCTGCTCAAGACTGAAATCCACACGCATCGAGTCCAGTTGCCCGTTCTGAGGCGTCGCAACCTGATAATCCACCAGCACCGTGTCGCCGTTGACGATCAACCCACCAGGCAGTCGATCGATCAGCGTCGCGTTTCCCCGATGCAGGATCGCGTAATCAATCCCGGCACGCAAAACCCGTCGATTCGTCGAATCGGTCACCACAACGCTGCTGCGAACCACGTTGGCATTCCGCAGTTCCACCGGCACCGGATCACGCAGCGCGATCGATTCGTCGAGCACGATTCGCCTGCCGTCGTCACCGTCGATTTCCTCGGTATCGTAGGACAATGCCAGATTCGCATAAAAATGTCCCCACCGATTGCGACGGTTGTACTGCCAATCCACCAGCGCCCCGTACTGCGTCGTGTTGATGTCGTCCTCGATGTCTTCATACAGTCCGAACACATCAAACGTCGTCGTCAGGTTTGAATACCATTGATGCACGATTTGAAAATCCGCCCGCTGCGTTTCAACGTCTAGCCCCTCGTACCGCTCGCGATTGAATTGATACTTGTAAAGCGTCTGCAGGCTGTCGGAGTGCTGAATAATCAGTTGCGGGCCGATCTCGAACAGGTCGCGTGCGAAATCGCCGCTTTCCTCCTGCCAGTGAACCAGCGTGCGAAACGTGTGTTGCCTGTCGTCGCCGAACTGCAATTCGTGGTCAACGCGGATCAGATCGCGCGTCGTTTCAAAATCGCGGTCCGCTCCCTGAAACGCCTGTTTGATGTTGCCGTGTTCGTACGAAAAATCGACCTTGTGACCGTCGTCGATGTTCCACCCCTGCCGCACATGGAAAATGCTGTCGGTGTAGTGCTCGTCGTCAATTTCACGCACGTTGTTCGTGCGATCCGTTTCGCGATGGTCGTAGCGAAGTTCCATCGGGAATTTTTCGTCGGCATAATACAAACTGCCACCAAAAGCGGTCACGCGTTCGCGCAATGTCGGCTGAAACGCCCGATTGATTCGGTTGTCCACCCGCCGCCCATACACGCTTCCCGACAGCTTCTCGCCCGGGAAAAAATTCGCCCGCAGGTCGTATTCAGCCAGATACCCGCGATCCGTGTCCGTTCGATCCCCCGCAAATCCACGTTCCTCGAATCGGCTCTGCGACAACCCGAAGCTCAACGTTCCACCAAACGTGATGGTCTTCGGATTGATCAGCGTTCCCGCAATCCGAAGCCCCAACTGCTCCTCAATCGTCCACTGCTCGTTTGATTGCGAGTTCTTACGCCGGAACAGACGACCGCTTTCCGGAAGGGTCGATTCCACCTCGCGGTGAGAAAAATCCCCCTCAATCTCAAAAAATGCGTCCAGTTCGGTCAGCGAAAAAAGTGAAGGTCCTGGCCGATCGGGTTTGTCGTCTGCCAATGTCGACGCGCCCGCCACCCCCAACAGCGCAATGGCCATCACGCCACCCGTCAGCCGGTTTCTGCAGACTATGACCGTGCCGCTCGCCAATCGTCTTCCACCTCGGTCAGACACCGCTTCGGTCGACGACACCGCCCGCGCGAGCGCATTCGCCGATCGTGTTCCTACTGCGCAAACCCTGTTATCAAGCGACACCGCACCGGCCATCACGGTCCACTCAACCACCCCACTCTATAGGCGATGTTTTCGACCTTCGCAACCAAATTCCGCGCACAAACCGCGCCAACCCACGTCGGCGTATTGAACTTCAGGTACAACGTGATACGTTACCCTGCAAGGACGTTGGCGTTGGGAGTCGATCGATGCGCGGATTTATATGCTTTTCCTGTCTGTTCCTGGCGGTCATGCTCGGATGCTCGCAGGAATCCACGAACCGGTTCATGCACTGGTTCTTCGAAATCCCCGACGAACCAACTTCCCAGGCAACCGCCAACGAGCCATCACCCACCAACCGCGTGAATGATCGTTCCGCCACCGACACCACCCCCGTCTTCGCATCGCGTCATCCACCCTACGTCGCCCAACAATGCACCCGATGTCACGATGCCTCGACAAGGATGGCTGTCCGGGAGGATTTTGCGGACGTGTGCACGACCTGTCACGCGATGTACTACACCGAAAAGGTCGGACATGCACCAGCCGCCGAAGGAGATTGCCGCGTCTGCCACGAGATGCACCGAAGTCGTCAGCCCGCGCTGTTGAAGACCACCGTCCTGGAAACCTGCGCGGAGTGTCACGACTACCCCGAAGACCTCAGCCCCGAGGCGCACGGCGGTGACGACGCCGAAAACTGCATCAAATGTCACGATCCGCATTTCGGCTCGGACATGTTCCTGCGCGAGTCCTATCACCGGTCGATCAAAAAAGGAGAGTAGCCATGCGCCGCAACATCATGACGAGCGCCATGTTGACCGCCATCGCCCTTTGCGGCTGCGGCACGAATTTCGACGCCCTCCTGCTCCAGTCGCTCGCCGCTCGCGGGACGACGGTTCTCGACCTGATCATCACCGATGTTGTGGATCAGGTCGTCGACAACCTCGATCAAACCCCCGTCGATCAGCCCGGCGACAATGATGGTCCTGACAGCAGCGATGGTCCGGATAACAGCAACATGGACCCACCCCCGGACGATCTCATGCCCGATACCGCGGCCGGTATGGCCTTCTATGCCGCCAATGGTTGCGGCGGATGCCACTGCGACGACGGATCCGGCGGGTGCGCCCTCAGCGCCCCACCTCTGTTCGACGTCAATGCAGAAACAACGGGTGCAATTCTTCGCGGGGAGCAATCCCATCCGATTGCCCCACTTGATATTTCGCAGCAGGAATTGGCCGACCTGGAAAGCTTTTTCGCTTCTCTGCAATAATTTCCCGCCCATTCACATTAGAATGGTAAGCGAGCGACCCCGGCGACCACATGCGTCGATACCGGTGTTCGCGGGCGGCGTCGCGTGTGCGCGCCGGGGAGCCGGAAGCAACGAAATCGTCAGGAGTACCAGATGAAGACATCATCTTTCATTGGCGCGATTCTCGCGCTGTTCAGCCTGGTTCAGACAGCCGGCGCACAGACCACCCACACCGTCAATCTCACCATCGCCAGCAGGTTTGACCCAGCCAACATCACCATCAACGTCGGCGATACCGTTCGCTGGGTGTGGACCGGTGGTTTTCACAACGTCGAGAGCGGTGTGGGCGGCGTCCACAACGGTGTTTTCAGATCGGGGAATCCGACCGCCGCGTCCGGCACAGAATTTGAAGTGACATTTAGCCAGGGTCTTCTCGACGCAGCTCCGGCACCAGATGGTATTTACAACTACTACTGTATCGTGCACGTCGATTTCGGCATGACCGGTTCGGTCTCCGTCGAGGCAGCAGGACCCGCCGGTCCGGGCGATGGGGATGGTGACGGGGATGTTGATCTCGATGACTACGAAGCCTTTCAGGATTGCATGACCGATCCCCAGGCTGCCGGCGGCGCGACCACGCATGATGTGTCCCTCTCGTTCGCAAACCTGTTCACCCCACCCGACGTCACGATTGCGGTCGGCGACACCGTTCGCTGGACGTGGGGAGGTGGATTCCACAACGTCGAAAGCGGCGTGGGTGGCAGTCATGATGGCAACTTCCGTTCCGGAAGTCCGACGGCGACGAGCGGAACCATGTTCAGTCAGACGTTTGACCAGGCCTATCTCGACGGCAATCCGATGCCGGACAATCTCTACCCCTATTACTGCATCGTGCATGTCGATTTCGGCATGATCGGCAGCGTCGCCGTCGAAGGCGATTCATGTGCGACGTTCGATTTTGACAACGACGGCGACGTCGATTTTGCCGATTTTGGCGGGTTTCAAAGGGTCTTTCAGCCCTAGGCAGACCACGCTGCGGCATGTTGTGACGGACGGTCTTTCAAGGAATCAATCGAGATGCGTTGTACGATGTCCATCATGATGGGTGCGGTGATGGGCGTGTTCGCCTCGAACACGTCGGCGCAAACCACGCACATGGTGACGCTCACGTCACAGAACATGTTCGATCCATCCGACATTTCCATCAACGTTGGTGATACCGTGCGTTGGACGTGGGAAGCGGGTTTCCACAACGTCGAAAGCGGGTTGGGGGGTAACCACGACGGAAACTTCCGCTCCGGAGATCCAACAGCCACGAGCGGAACCATGTTCAGTCGGACGTTCGACCAGTCGTTTATCGACGGCAGTCCGATGCCGGGCAATATTTACCCTTATTACTGCATCGTGCACGTCGATTTCGGCATGATCGGATCGGTCACCGTCAACGGAATCTGCACGCCGGATTGTACGGGTGCTGACTGCGGCGACGATGGTTGCGGCGGATCGTGTGGGGAATGCGACGATGGTGTTGGTTGCACGAACGACGTTTGCAATGGCAGCGTTTGTGTTTCAACCACCAACGACGCCAACTGTCCCAACGACAACCAGTTTTGCAATGGATCGGAATTCTGCGACCCGACCGGCGACTGCACGTCAACAGGGACCCCCTGTACGGGCAACGAAATCTGCGATGAATCGAATGAACGGTGCGTGCCGCTAAACGCCGGTGTTGTCGATGTTGACAACGACGGAATTGCCGACGCGTCGGATAACTGCCCAAACGTGTCCAATGCAGACCAATTCGATACCGACGCAGACGGTATCGGCGACGCGTGTGACAGTACGCCCAACGGTGACGTCAATGATGAAGACAATGGCGACGAAAATGAAGTGACGCCGGATGACGATGATGTTCCGATGCGACCTGCCCCCAATCCGGGGACGGAAATCGTGGGGCAGTTTGGCATGGCGACGCTGGAGGCCTTCCAGCGTGACACGAATATCAAGGCGTCGGTCGTGGTATTGAGTGGTCAGCCCGACGAGCAGGTGGCAGCCGTCGTATTTGACACCGGCGCGGAACCCGGGCTGACGGGCGCGACCACGTTGAACGGTTTTCTGGACGAGGCTGCGATTGGTGTGACGCTGGATGTCTGGACGTCGATGCAGCCTGGGTCGTTTCGGGCCGCCGTGCAGATGGACGTTCCGATGGCGGAATTGGACGACGTGGGGATTTCCGCGGAGAAAGCAGCCATTCATGTACTGGACGCGACGGGAGATGAATTTTTCTGGATGGTGGCAGGTGACAAGTTTGTTGGAATGTCCGAGCCGACGTATTTCGTCGGTGATTATGGTTACGAGGCGGTCGGCGACATCGTGAGATTCTGGGTGGTTCGCGATCGTTTCAGTGTGTTTGCAATTGGTGAAGTCAATCTGGATGGATTTCAACCGCGAGAAACTGCGGGAGATGATTTTTCAAATATGGAGGATGATGAAGAGGTGTCCCCGGATGAGGATGCCAATAATATGGGTGATGACCCGGTGGCGGGTCAGGACGTGCCGATGGGTCCGCCGGGGATGACGGACGCGTGCGGGACGATGGGCGTGTTGTCGATGTCGGGCTTGATGGCGGGGATGGTGCCATTGACGCGCCGGCTTTGGTGGCGACGGTAGTTGCGATGTTCGGGCGGTTGGTGGGAAGGGGAGGACAGTCTTGAAATTCGCCTGCGGGTTGTTGGGGTGCGTGTTGGTTACCGTCGCGGTGTTTGGGGGGATCGGGGTTCGGGCGGAGGGTGACGACAAGTCTTCGACGGTGACGGCTGCGACTCCGGTGGCAGGGTTGGCTGATCGTCCTGTTCACGAATATGTGGGGACCAAGACGTGCCGCAAGTGTCACAGCAAGGTGCATCGCTCGATTCAGGAATCTCCAAAAGCCGACGTGTGGGAATTATTGCAGGCCGGGTCGCATGCGTCGGAGAAGCTGGCGGTCGGACTGAACCCGAAGATGGACTATTCGACGGATTCCCGATGTCTGCCCTGTCACACAGTGGGGTTTGGGCATTCGGGGGGATACGTCATTCCGCTGCCCGGTGATGACAAGGCTGAGCGCGATGCGCGGGTTCGACAAGGGGTTGGTTGCGAGTCGTGCCATGGTCCGGGGTCGTCGTTTATCAAGGTGATGAAAAACGTGCGTCGTGAGAAGCGCGAGTATACGCGGGATGAGCTGTTCGCAGCCGGTTTGAGGCGGATTGATCAGCAGACGTGCAATGCCTGCCATAATGGCCGGGCGATGTGTGTGGTTGGGGGAGACGGCGGGGATTTGGGGAAGGCGCAGGTCGAGTTGAGTAACCGCGACGGTTATCACGCCGAAACAACGTTGAAATATCGCAAGAGGTAGAGTGGTTTGAACATCTGTTAAAGATGCGTTCAACTTTCCTGGAGGATTTACAGATGTCTGGTGGTCGATTTTTCGGATTTGGGGTGTTGCTGGTCCTGGGGGGTTTGGTGGTGTCGTCGATGGACGTTGGCTGTACACCCGTGGTGCCGATGGTGCCGGATGATGATTCGGGCGACGTAGCACCGATGGATGATGACATGTCGGGCGATGACGGTTCGATGGCGCGGGTTGTTTCCTTTTCGGGTGATATTCAGCCTTTGTTTGATCAGATATGTGCGATTTGTCACAGCGTGGGTGGTTTTGCGGATATTCAGGGGATTGATGTGAAGCTGACGTCTGACCGGTCATTTGGGACAACGGTGAATCAGCCAAGCGTTCAGGATCCAACGCTAACGGTGGTGGTTCCGGGTGATTTGGAGGGGAGTTTGTTGTTTCAGAAAATTTCGACGGACAACCCGCCGGTGGGATCGCGGATGCCGCTTGGCGGGAGACTGAATCAGGGGCAGATCGACCTGATTCGCGACTGGATCGAGCAGGGTGCGTTGAACAATTAGTTAGTGCATCGTGACGGAAATCCGACGCGTCAATCATCAAAAACGCCCGGGAGATTCGACTCCCCCACGGCGGAAGTTATGGGCCACCCAACCTGCATGGCCGGGCAAGTGCGCAACAAACCGCCCGCGTGGGCCGTTTGGGCAGCGCCACGCTGGCGGGGTTTGTTGAATTGGTCGCGGTAGGGACCGCCCTTTCGGGCGGCCCCCCGCACAGATCCGTACGAGCGGAATTACCGCATACGGCTCCTACCTCGGGTGTTTGGCGTAGAATCGCGCGTTGGGATACGGGTGCAGTATCCGGGCACGGGGAATCCACTTGTCGGCGAGTAGGCCGAAACGCGTCCGCCACTGTTGTACCCACAGATCAAGGACGTAATGGAGATACACATTTGCAATGAGCGGCGAAATCACCGCCCCTTGCGGAACCCCCACAGTTGTCCTTGACCTCTTTCCGTCCTCGGACACTCCCGCTCTGAGCCATTTACGGATCGGACGGAGTATCCTCCGATCGGCGATGCGGTGCTCGAGAAACTTCATCATCCATTCGTGGCTGATGGCATCGAAAAAGCCGCGAATGTCTGCATCGAGCACCCAGTTCACTTTCTTGCCCATGATCCCCATCCAGAGCGCGTCCAACGCATCGTGCGGACTGCGACCTGGTCGAAAACCATAGGAGAAGCCCAGGAAGTCTTCCTCGTAAACATGACTGAGTACCGTCACCACCGCCTGCTGGACGACTTTGTCTTCCACGGACGCAATGCCCAGTGGTCGTTGCCGCCCATCGGCTTTGGGGATGTAGGTTCTCCTGGAGGGTAACGCCCGGTAGGCCCCGCGATGAACGCGTCCATGCAGGTCACCCAGGCGATCCTCCAGGTCGACTTCGTACTGCGTCCACGTCATGCCGTCCACGCCGGGCGATGCTTGACGCTTGAGTGCGTAGAAGCTCTCCCGGAGCAGATCGACCGTCACGTGGTGCAGCAAGGCAGTGAACCGTGCACGCTTATCCTCGCGTGCAACGCTACGCACACCGGCCAGTCCGTTCGACGTGCGGGTCCGGCTCTGTGTCCGGGGCACGGCCGTCTGATCGATGTTTCCCTCAGTCAGGCCCCTTTCCTCCACCACCTCCGCGGGTGCCACTCTCGCGGCACCTTTGTTCGACGGCTTCTTCGGTACTATGGGCCTGTCCGACTTCCCACCAACGTGCGTGCTGGACGTGCGGCTTGTAGCCTTCTCCAGCCGGCCCGCCGCGC
Source organism: Phycisphaerae bacterium (assembly GCA_029260165.1). Taxonomy (GTDB): domain Bacteria; phylum Planctomycetota; class Phycisphaerae; order UBA1845; family UBA1845; genus OFTM371. The sequence goes on from JAJDDT010000060.1 coordinate 35,931, forward strand.
CAACTTCGGCGGGCGTTGGTGGGATCTCCCGGTTCCCGCGCAAGGAGTGTCCACGCATACACAGGGTCTCCGACTGCGCAGGGCCCGTCGGCAGCTCGCCTTTTGCGCTGCCTCCGGTGTTGCCTTCCGCGTGAGTCAACGGCGTCGGCGCCCCGGACTGCTTGATTTCGCAGCTCGATACCTGGTCTGCGTTTTCCCCTGTCAACGCTTCAGCGCCGACCTTGCGATCGACGCCACATGACTCGGGGCCGGAATGGCTGGCTGGGCCTTTCCCGTGCGACTCTTTCATTCGCTTCTCCTTGCCGGTTTTGACCGGCGCATCTAACTCTTCAGCCACATGCAATAATCAGGTGGGGAGAGGTGGGAGTTGGCTGGTGCTCGGGTAGGTTTTCAGGGCGTTGGCGATCGTCTTTGTGGGGTTCAAGCCACGCAAACGCAAGGTGCGGTACACGCTCATCAGAACAGCCTGCGTCGCGGCACCCTGCTCCGAACGATTCGATTGGCTGTTCTTTCGCAGGATCACAACCGGGCGGATTTGTCTTTCCGCAAAATTGTTTTCAAACGGCACATTCTCATACTCCAGAAATGTGAATATATAATCCATGTGTCTGCGAAGCCGCATCGTCAGTCGGTAGCGACTGTCTTGCGTGTCAATTGCTCGTGGTTTCTTTTCTCCAGGGTTTTTGGTCTCGGATCATGGCGTTCAGAATCACAAGCAGCTTTCGCATGCCGGCGACCAATGCGATCCTTTTCTTCCTGCCGGAATTCAC
>JAJDDT010000007.1 GCA_029260165.1 Phycisphaerae bacterium
ACTGCACCGAAACCTGGTGGTAGTCCAATCCAACAAAAACCTTACAATCGTCCATGTCCGTTGCTTTTTTGTGTAAGGTGGGCTGGTCTCTCGACAACGCTCGATAAACTAACCCGGGAGCAACGGGCTTTCATCCCCATCCACATTGGATTGGGCGGCGTTCCATGGATCGGTATCGCTTCGTCGTAAAGGTCCTGATTCTGCAATCGACCGGCGATGATTTTAGCGACGTCGTTGCGTAGTTTTCCGAACCGGTCTTCATAACCTGCGCACAGACGATCGACGATTTTGTCGCGTGGGTGAAACACCCATGTGTGCGGTGCGTTCGTCGTTGGTTTGGGTGGGCGACCGGGATCGTGTCGGTCGTTGTCGGTCTGGACGGCGTTCATGATATATTCTCCGTGTCGGGGTTTTCCCGGCCGGGTTGTTGTGGAAGGTGGGCGGCGTGTTTTCCTGCGTCTTCGTGGGCGATGCCGAGAATCAGCGAGGCTCCGATTCCGACGATCGCGAGCACAAGTTCCTGCGAAACGTTGAGGCCTATTTCCGCGGCGAAGGCCGCGGCGGTGGTGGCCAGCGCGATCCGCAACTTGCGCGATCGAAGCGAGTGCAACAGCCGCCTGGTGAGTTGGGTGGGTAGGCGTGACATTATCGGCGTGCTCCTTTTTGAGGCGGGTTCGTTGCCCGTGTGGTGGTTTTTCCTTTGGCGGACTTTTGCCAGAGGTAATACACGGGCGTTGATCCGATCAGACCCCGGAAGGTCTGGGTGAGTCTTTCGGTTGACTGGCGACGGACGCGACGTTCGCCGCCGCCGGTTGTGGCTTGATACCAGTTGTAGACCATCTGGGCGACGACGCGTCTGATGGCGGGTTTTCTTGCGACCTGTCTGACGAAATCGGGTGCGAAGGGGTCTGCGCCGAGGTCGGCGACTTTCTGGACGAGTTTGGCGCGGTCTTTGGGCAGGGCGCAGGTTCCGATGCGCTGCATGCCTGCTTTTTCGAAGACGGGGTTTACCTCGCCCATTGATGCGAGGCACTCGACGAATGGGGTTCCGACCAGTGGCAGCGTTTTCTTGACGAGCCAGGCGCCGAGTCCGCAACCTCTGACGTCTGCGTGAACGACGAGTCGCCGGAGGATGCGCATTTCGCGGTTGAGTTTATCGGGATTTCGGGTGAATCGTTTGTTGGTGGCCTGGTTTCGGAGTGCGAGTTCGAGGGGTCCGTGGGCGTAGACGACGACGCCGAGAATTTGGCCCGTGCTGCGCTCTTTCATTCGGAAGACCTTGTCGACGAAACCGAGTTCGTCGGTCTTGCGGTAGTGGTCGGCGGCGAAATGGTCGTAGTCGGATTTGGCCCCTGGTTCGATGATGAGTTTTCGGGTGAGGCTTACCTGTCTGGTGCGTGGTTTTGTTTCGGTGGTTTCGTGTTGTCCGTTGCCTGTGAAGCGGACGGTGACGTCGGGTTGGAGGTCGTTGAGGAGTTTTTGGTTGCAGCCTGCGACGATGATGGTGAGGTTGTGTCTGGTGGTGAGTTTTCGGAGGTTGTGTGCGACGGCGACGGTGAGTCTGTCGTGGAGTCCGGAGCAGAATTCGTCGCAGATGAGCAGGGGTGACCGGCCTGACTGGAGGGCGAGCCCGATGCCGCGGGCGAGTTTGGCGCGGAATGTCTGTCCGGCGGAGATTTCATCGCCTGTTCGGAGCCAGACGGAGGTGTCTCCGAGTCCGCAGGCGTTGAGAAGTTCGAGGGCGTGGGGGAGTGGCTGATGGGGACAGATGGTGTCGATGAGGCTTTTGTCCGTGGGGATGTTGAGGCGGTTGATGTCGATGGTGTTGTGCCATTTTTGCGCAATAAGTTGAAGGGCTGTTGTTTTACCGCTGCCGGATGGTCCGACAAGTGCGATGAGCCTGTCCGGGGCGATTCTGAGGCGTAGTTCCTCGAGAATCTGTGTTGGGAGCGGTTCGGCGGGGATGCCGAATTTGAGGCTCACATCCGCGATTCTGCGTGAAAAACGGGTCATTTTCGGTTTTTTGATACAGGCTACGGTCACTTCGGTCTCCCTTGCCATGTTCCCCCCGGTTCCGCTCCCCGAACCCTAACACTGACCTAACTTTACACTATGATCGGATTGTCGTCAAGCGATATTTGGCATAATTTTGTCATATTTATGGAAGGTATTGTGGGGCCTGTGGTTATGGATTTTTTTTCGGCGGGTCGTATTGAATCGTGTTGAGGGCGGGGGTGTGCCGTTGGTGCGGCGATTCGATTTTGCTGCTGCGGGGGCGATGGTGCCCATGTCAGGTGGGTTTCGGTGGTGGGGCAAGGTATCGGGCGGTCGAGGGCTGACAGGATCAATACGGGTTCGGGTTTGGTCCTTGTTGCCATTGTCGGAAGAGGTCTGCGCAGTCTTTGCGGCGGATGCTGGTGACGACTTTGACGTTGCTCCTGCCCTGTTGGTAGAGGGATTGGCAGGCGACGTGGAGTTCGTTGAAACCGGCGGTGTCGGCGTCTTCGATGGTGGCGCCGTAGTAGACGGTGTCGAGGTTTGCCCAGTGGATGGCGGCGGCGCACATTGGGCATGGTTCGCAGGTGGTGGCCATCACGAGTCCGGAGAGGTCGATTTTGTTGAGTTTTTCGCAGGCGCCTCGCAGGCAGTTGATTTCGGCGTGTGCGGTGATGTCGCAGGTTTGTCGTACGACGTTGTGGGCGGCGTGGATGAGTTTGCCTTCGGGTGTTGCGATGGCTGCTCCGAAGGGTGAGTTTCCTGCGGCGATGCCTTGCTGGCAGATTTCGATGGCGTGGGCCATGATTTGTTCGGGGTTGGTCATGGTGTTGATTCCTGTTTGATGCGTGGTGCCGGTTGCGGTTGTGTTTGGCGTTGTCGGGGTTGATTGTCTCAGAATGTTTGCGGTCGTCCAGTGCGGTTGGGGTTTGGTGTTGGCGGGTTTGGGTTGATCGCCTATGATGCCCCGCCCTGTCGGTCGTTGGCGGCGTCCTTTTGTGGTTGGTTGCCGGTGGTCGTGTTTGGGATGAATGGCAGGGTTTTCGGGTTGCGGCGGCTTGGCGCGTTTTGGATTGGCTGTCCCGCCTTCCGGATTCGGGCACACAAACCGAGGAATTGGCATTGTCAGAGAAACCGTCGCACGAGCAGGCATTTCCGCCGCACCCACCTGGTTTCAGGCTACGTCGTGGGCGGAACTGGTTCTTCCTGGGGCTGCTTTACGGCGGGTATTATCTGTGTCGGTACAACATGAGCATCGTTGCGCCGGAGATGCGTGACGAACTGGGTCTTTCGAAGGCGGAATATGGGAAGATCGACTCGGCCCGGAGCGGGGGCTACGCAGTTGGGCAGTTTATCAACGGTTTGTTTGCCGACGGTCTGGGCGGTCGCCTGTCGATGGCCATCGGTGCGCTGGGAACAATTTGTCTGAATCTTGCCTTCGGTCTGGTCTCGACGGTTGATATCGCGTGGATTCTGACAGCGTTGGTGTTGATTCGTCTGGTCGACGGATATGCTCAGGCGTTTGGTGCGCCGGGAATGGTCAAGATCAACGCGTCGTGGTTTCAACGTCGGGAACGTGGGCGGTTTGCCGGGATATTTGGGCTGATGATTCAGTTGGGCCTGTTCGGGGTGAATTACCTTGGGCCCATTATTGTGGCGGGCTTTTCGTTTTCGGTGGTGGTTTTCACGGTTGATACGACGGGGTGGGGTTGGCGATCGATGTTCTATATCCCGCCAATGATTCTGGCGGTTTTGCTCGTGTTGATGTGGGTTAACGTAAAGAATAACCCGGAGGAGACCGGTTACTCCATTCCGCACGATGATGATGAGTTTGGGGACAAACACGAAGAGCGTTTGCCGCTGGGGTTTGTGTTCAGGAAGATTGTGTCTAACTCATTGGCCTGGATCAACGCGGGGGCTTATTTTTGCACCGGATTTGTTCGGACGGCGATTTTTTCGTGGTGGGTGTTGTACCTTGATGAGGTTTGGGACGCGGGCAAGGATTCGTCGTTATACGATTGGCTGAAATTCCTCCTGCCGGCGTCGGCGGTTGCGGGATCGATGTTGTCGGGACTGGTTTCAGACACGCTTTTCCGTGGCAAGCGATCTCCTGTCGCGGTGATTCTCTATGGAGCACAGGCGTTGGTGGCTGTCGCTGCCCTGGTGGTCTTTTCGGAGGGATCGGGGATGGGAACCCCTTTGCTTGCTGCGGCTTTCCTGACAATGTTATCGTTCGCCTGCAATGCGACCCATTCGATCATTGGAACGGCGGCTGCGATGGACATTGGTGGTCGGAAAATGGCTGGTTTTGCGGCAGGCGTGATTGACTCGTTCCAGTACTTTGGGGCGATCTTCGGAGGGTTTGCGCTGGGTTGGGCGATGGACAAGTATGGTTGGTCTGCTTACTGGGCGTCGATGATTCCTTTTGGGGTGTTGGGCACTGTTTTGATGGGTTATGTGATGGTGACGACCCGTGGCAGGGATGTGAAGGGGGCGTAGGTCGGGGGCGGTGACCTTGTGGGCGTGTATTTCCGGACGTTTTGGGGGGTTTTGGGAGGCGGGGCCGAAAAAACGGTCCTGTTTTGCGGAATCTTTGGGAAATCCTTGACAATGGGTGGCGAGCCGGGGAAACTGGAATGAGTTTCACGGGTTCCGGCTGCGGGTAGTTTCGCTTCCCCCGCCACCGAATGTCGACGCAGGTCGGCCGACGTGTTCGCTCGGTAGTCGAGCGATGGTCTGGATCTGTCACCGCGGATCATGGCGAAATCTTCATCTTAACTGCACCGGGTTCGCGTGATACGTCGGCGGTGGTGTGTGGCTTGTGCGGCTGGTTGTTTCCGGCGGTGACGGCTGGGTTTGAGGTTGGATGACGGTTTTTGCAGGATCCGAGAGTTTGGGTTTTTTGAGGATCGGCGGGAGTGTTTGAGGATCTCGCCGGTTGCTTCCGAATGTCAGGGGGGTGTGGCGTTTTGTACCTGTCGCGGTTTTTGGGGCGGGCAGACGTTTCACCCGATTGTCCGGGATTTCCGGGCGGTTTGCAGGAGGTTTTTCAACATGTTTGGATCGACACGTTGTCAGTCACGGATGGGTCAGGTCGAATTTTCCGGGAGTGGGAAGCGGCGGTCCGGGTTCACGCTCATTGAGCTTCTGGTCGTGGTGTCGATCATTGCGCTGCTTATATCGATTCTGCTGCCGAGCCTGAAGTCTGCGCGGGAGGCGGCGAGGTCGGCGGTTTGTGGATCGACGATTCGGTCGATGGCGAACGGGCTTTACGGGTATTCGACGGATTTCAATGACTGGATCCCGGGGGTGAACACGTCGGGGGTGTCGATTAGGTTTGCAAATGACAACGGCACGCCGGAGGATCTGTCCAAATCAAAGCTGCCGGTTCAGAACTATGACTGGATTACGCCGATTCTGGACGGTGACATGACGATGCCGTCGAATCGGGCGGAGAAGTTCCAGATCGCCACGAATAAATTTGTCTGCCCTTCGCAGCGGAGCATCAAGTCACAGCTTGCTCACATTGTTGCAGGGGGCGTTGTATCTGAACCGAAGGATGCGGACCTGTTTGACAGGTCCATCGCCGACAACAACCTGGAGGAATGGAAGGCGTTGAGTTATCTGATGCCGATTCATTTTCAGTTCTGGGGACAAAGTCACACAAACGAGGTATTGTCCGAGTCTTCAAGCGGGGTCATCACGCCGCAGATTGCTCCAGCCGGCTGGGAAGCGTTTCATCTTGACTACAAGTCAAAACTGGGATCTGTGGGGCCGGCTGCTCGCAAGATCGCGGTTGCGGATGGTACGCGTTTTCTTAATGACGAAAGGATCCTTGACCATGACGTTTCGGCCGTTGCGGGGATCTTTGGGTCGTTCACAAGCTCCGGGGCATGGTGGACGGGATCGACGGCGTACGGGGTATCGAACGATGGCGTTAACTGGGATGACGCGGGGATTATCCAGGAGCCGCCTGCAGAGGGTGCCAACCTGTTTTTCAGCTATCGACATGGAAAGCGACAGTCGCAAAGCATCAACAGCGCTCAATCCAACAAGGGCAAGATCAACGCGTTGTACTTTGATGGTCACGTTGATTTGTTGTCCGATCGTGAGTCGCGTAAGATATCGCAGTGGTATCCCACGGGGGCCCTTGTTACCAAGAGAGACGCAGGTATGACGACGGTTCCGGACAGCTGGGAGGAGGATACCGAGTTTGGTCGGTTTCCGCTGGTTCCGTAGGGCTGCCAGGGGCGAGGCTGATTTGACTGGATATGGTTTTGATATGAACGAGGCCTGAAGGCTTCGTCGAGGATAGTGATTTTGTGGGGCATGGACAGAGACTTTTGGAGGCTGAAAGAAACGATGTTTAGAAGCAAATCAATTTGGAGTCTGGTGGTTGTAACGGCGATTTCCGGTGTCGCGATCGCTCAGGATAGTGTTCCGACTGTCGCCGATTGTCCGGCCAACTCGGAGATCAGTGACGCGTTGACGCCCTGGGACACCACGGAGACGTGTAATAACTATGTGGTGGACATGAGCGAGTTCTTTTCTTCCTGGGGAACGTCGTTCGGTATCGCACCGATTGCCAAGGCAAGTCAGTCGGACCCTGCGTTTGCGACGAGTTTCGTGAACGCCCATACGATCAGTCGGCAACAGTTGCAGGGTGTGTCGTATTTCTCGACTTCGTACGATCTCTGGACGGCGGCGGGCGAGGGGGTCAATTCTGCGGCGAATGCCTCGCCTTCATCGAATATCGATGCTTCGGCGTTCGTTGGTAATCAGTTTGCGGCGGCCTTTAATGAAGGTGCGGGAACGGCTGACGGTGCGAACTTTGACGGTGTGGTCGGGGTGGTTGTCAACTATGATCCCGCAGTTCCCAATCGTCTTTATGTTTCGCGTGTGAATGCGGCTACCAACAGTTGTGATTCGACGACGAATTACGGTGGTATCGCGATGGGTACGATCGATGCTTCCGGAAACATTCATGCCCGCGTTGATGCGGGTTTTGACGTTGACCTGTTTGCGGATTGCACGGGACAGCCCAACCTGACTCCCTTCGTGGGAGGCAACACGAATGCGTTTCGAATCGACCTGCGTAGTCGCGCCTGCAATGACTTTAACGTGATCACCAACGATTTTACCGATCCGCCCGCCAACAGTCTCTTCGACCTCGGTGCCACGGACTGGGTCCTTCGGGATTCCTCGGTGACGCACCCGGTTCCGGGTATTTTGCCTGAGCATATTCGTGGGGCGGCCCCGCTTTATATCGGCAGTAATTTTAATGGTGAGTACTCCTACGAAGACCCGACAGAGCTCGTCACTGAAGACGGTGTCATTGATTCGTCGGCCCATACTGTTATCAACCAGTTTGGGAATACGATTGGGACTCGCGGGAACATTGCGTATGTCGGCCAGAATTGTGCCTGCCTGAACAGCACGCACGGGTTGGCGGCCAACTACGGGAAGGACGAGTTTTCCGAGACTTCAGTGATCAACATCTGGGGACTGGCTGCTGACGGCAGTGTGACTGGTGCGATGCATCTGCGTTTGCCGCAGGGGACGATCGCGGATCCGACGACGACCTTCGCGGCGACGGATGTGGGTGGTCTGGGCATCAACGAGTTTGCTCACGGTGCCAGCCAGACGCCTTTTGCGGGTGGGAACGGAAATGTTGCGATCAATGTGCTTGCAGACGGTTCGATCATGGTGGCGGCTGCGGTGACGGCACCTTCCCCGAATTTTACAATTGACTGTCCGGGTGGGTCTCAGAACCTGAACGCGGTGAATTACATCGCGGTTGCACGTGTTTCGTGCGATGCGGGAATGTGTCCGGCGTCCACATGCACGACTGGTGGCGCTGCCTGTGACCCGAACGATCCGAATCAGTGCAGCAACAATGTTGATGGTACATGTGACACGGCGGCGGATTGGTCGATTGCGGCGTATTCGCGTCCGGCGACGTTTACCTGTGACTTTGACGGTGTTGCCTGCGATTCGGATTCGCCATGTGCGGAGCGTTGCACGATTACGGACGCACTTTGCGATTCCAATGACCCGAATACCTGCAACAGCGGAGCCGACGGTGGGTGTTTCACGGACTTCTGTAACATCGACACGGTGGCAGAGAGCGGCAAGCCGATTCTGGATGGTCCGGCGATGATGGGTGGCGTGTCATTTGGTCAGCTTCGTCCGCCGTTTGGTGGTAATTGCGAGTTCCCCGCGATCACGGTTCCTGCGATCGACGCGGGTGGCAACATCTGGTTTGTTGGTACATGGCGATTTGATGACAGTGACAGTACGGAGTTTGGTCTGTTTCGTGCGGTGTACAATCCGGTTGACTTTGCACCGTTTGGCCATGAGCTGGAACTGGTGATGAGTACGGACGATTTCAACTTCCCGTTCACCGGTCGGAATTCGACACGGAACTACATTGTCGATCGTGTTGAGATCGCGGATGCCAATTCGATTTCGTCGAGTGCGATGTTCAGTTTGAATATTAGTGAGCAGGCGTATCTTGGCGGGTCGGCTGCCGGTCTTGCTCCGGCTGACCCTGAGAATCTGGGTGGTTTTGTTCTTGGTGCGACTATTCGTTATGACGTGGACGACGACGGTGACTTTACTGACTGTGCGGATGCCGACGGTGGTCGATGTTCCGGTTCGGGTGCGTTTTGCACGTTCCCGGGTGGTGCGAACAGTTGCAATATGGGCGCGGATGGTACATGCATACAGGACTCCGCGGCGAACAACGTTGATCAGACGTATCGCGCGTTGATGTACATCAGTCCGTTTACGCCGGAAGGTCCTCCGGATGTTCCGTGTTCGCGTGACTGCGACTGCCACACGACGGCTGTTGCCCAGGCTTTGGTGGATGGTGTTGATGCAAACACGTTGCTGGATATTTGTGACTACAGTTATTGCGACATTCCGACGGGTGAGGCGATGGGTGTTTGTGCATCGTGCACGCGTCGTTATGGAAACACCTGTTCGTCGTTCCAGGCGTTCGTCAGTACGGACGATATTTCCTGTGCGGTGACCGGTTTTGGTAATTACTGTGCGTGTCCGAACGGCGACCTGATCGGTGCCGCTGGTGCGAAGGGTCCCAACGGTATCCCGATCGGGACGGACGACATCCTTGCGATCGTCGCAGCCTTCGGTGGTGCCAATCCGTTCACCTGCGCCACACCCGCGGCGGCGACTTGTGAAACGGGCAACCAACCGACACCGGGCGGTTGCGGTCCTGCGTCGGCGTCCTCGATTGTTGCGGGGTCAGCCTTCACGGGCAATTTCACGGACAACTTCACGACGGGTGATCAGCCCGAATTCCGTCGCGTTGCCAACGCGTCGTCGAACGCATCGTTCACGATGGTTCCGCGTCAGCGAGCGGTTCGCGCCGGTGGTCTTGTCGAAGTTGACGTGTTTGTCAGCGGTGTCGAAGGTCTGATCGGTTTCGAACTCGGTGTCGCGACAAGCGGTGGCCGACGTGGTGAGTTCGCGCTCGAAGGTGTCGAGATCGACACGCAGCGTCGCGACTACGTTTTTGTTGGTTTGAGCAATTTCCCCGCCACCGACGCCACGCTGGGTCGTGTGGGTGGAGCGGTTCTCGCCGGCAGCACCGACGTGGCTGCGAGTGAGCAGGCCTACATCGGCACGTTCACGTTCCGCGTTTCGCAGGATGCGATCGGCGCGTTCAGCGTGCGTGCGTTGAGCGAGTACGTCGCGTTGTTCAGCGAATTCGAAGCACCCGTGATCAACCCGATCAAGGACACCATCGTCCTCGTGACCGGAGCGACCCGCGGAAGGTAGTCCGACGTTTTTTTCAGAGCAAGTAAAAGCAGCGGCGGTGGCGCGATCAAAATCGCCCACCGCCGGTGGTACGGTCGAGAGGTTGGCCACCGCCGTCCTTTTCTTGGGGGAAGTGACGTCCGCCTCGCACAACGCTTATCGCTTGTGCCGCGAACGCGTCCAGGGCTGTCCGAGACGTTCCAAATCGTCCCATTTGCGCGGTGTACACCGCGCGGCGTAGTGCAAAGGGGTGCAAATGGCCGCAACCAGCGGCAAGCCTTGCAATCCGTAACCCCTGTTTATAGCGTGGTTTACGCGTTTTGGGAGTGCGAGCGACACCGTCCCCAATGCACGAGTGAAGAGCGCCAAGGGCAGCAGGCAACGGACGCCAACGGTTGACGAAGGTGTATACAGAAATGACCATGGGGAAGGTGCCCCGGTCAGGTCGTTGGAGTCTTGATTCACCGAACGCGTGATGTGGAAGGATTTGAGATACTTTCGATGGCAGCCGCAACGCAATCCGCGGGCACCGCTGACGTCCGCCGCGTGGTTCAGGTGGCCCAGGTCCAAGCCAAACGCCGACACTTCCAATTTGAGCAAGACCAGGGACAGGGTTCATGCAGAATTGGATGAGGCATTTGCGAACTCTGCGCAGGGCATTTGAGAACGCGTCGGTTGGCGGTCCCTTGTCTTGCATGATCATTCATGTGACGGATTCGCACCGCGATCGACTGTCAGGGCCTCCTCAACTGCAATCGATGGGTGCTCGAATCTTCACTGCACGATCCGGGTGCTACGGGTTGTGGAAGCCTAAACTGGATCGAGACGGCGCAGAGATAAAGCCTGGGGATCTCGACGAGAGCGATCCCTGGTGTCGCATCTACACGTCAGTCGATGGCCATTCAAATATCGTTGGAGTCATGCCAACGCTTCGGCGCGTTGCATATTGGGGCGACCTTTCAAGACAGCCGACCTTCTCAAGCCTATGCGCCGACGCGAGCAAGTGCGTGCTCGGGCTACCTCCTCAAGTTCTCGACCAATTTTCGGAGGAGTCCATTTCACCAATATCTCCAGACGAAAGATGGCTTTGGATTCTTTTCGACCTTGCCTGGCAACAGAGGCCACAATCACCGCTTCAAACGAAACGAATGATCTGGAACAGGTATTCAACCGGTCCATATGACCGCAGTCATTTTCAACGCTTGTCGGAAATGGGAGTGCTTCATTCAGATTTTCCGGGCGAATGGGCACATCGACTCCCAGGATTTTATTTCAGCGAGCTGAGCGATGTCTTTCATGCGTCATCCTATGCAATCGACATGCTCATCGCCGATGCAGAATCGGTCACCAACGGCGATCATGACAAGACACCACCGAAAACCCCAGACGCGGCGGAGTTGGGGTCGCAAAAGCGCAAGTCCAGACGTGGACGAAAAATGGTTTCTGATCCCAAAGAAGACGCGCGCATCGCCGAAGCCTGGGCAAGTGGTTCGTACGAGAAGCATGCCGATCTGGCGCAGGGCCTTGGGCTGCCTGAAAGAGACGTAAAACGGGCACTGGATCGAGATCGCAAACGCAAATAACCGCTGGAATAATATGCTGCTCCATACCCTGTCAAGCGTTTTGAATTATTCCATCGCACATTTTACCCCTGTCCGTGGGCTGCGACCGCAGTCTTCGCCAGTCATCTGCCGGTTTTTCACGACGGAATAATTGAGGCGAATTATTCCATTCCATCATCGGGTTGATCATGTTCGCAATGGCGGGTGACGTGCTCGCTGGAGTGCAAACTCTCACGGAGGAACATCGATGAATCCTACGCCCCGAGAAATCCGACGTGGTGATAACGATAGAACAGGTTCTGGCCTCACCGCATTTGCCGAACTTCTCGATGTGAAAGCCGTCGCTGCTCTGCTCGGCGGCTGCTCAACGCGACATGTCTACCGCCTATCTGATAGCGGGCGTATGCCAAGACCGATCCATCTCGGCTCGCTCATTCGCTGGCGTCGTGCTGAACTGTTGCGATGGCTCAACGACGGCTGTCCGTCCGAGCCGCGGGAAGGATGCCCACAGTGACGGGCCATTCTCTTTTGCCAGAATTCCTGTTGGCGCTCCTCGACGGTTCGGAGTTTGCCACTGCTTTGCGACGCGGCGGCAAGCCTGCACGCGTCCGATTGCCCGACGATCCCGCCGCCCGACGAATGCTCGTTGATGCTCATATTAGTGGATCGCCAATGACTCTGACTTTCTGCGCCGAGCACAGCGGGTCGTGGCAGGAAAAGGTTCCGCAGGTAATCCTGGCCGGGTATTGTCCAGCCAGTGATGGCAAGTGCCGTTGGACCGGCATCGACCTTGACGCCACCGACCACGGTACGCGCGGACTGATCGACCCGGCCCATGCAGCTCGTGTGATCACCGAACGGGCGGACAACGCCGGGCTGAAATCAGGGTTGGTCGTGGCCCGATCGCGCCGCGGACAAGGTCGACACGTGCTCCTCGTCCCACCCAATCCCATCAATCTAAACGACGCCGCAATCGCCATCGCCTCCGTTGTCGCATCGGCCTTCAGGATTGCCACCAGAGATGTGCAGGAGGGTGCTGGGTCGCATGCATTCATGACTGCGAATGGCGTCATCGCACAACCCGGCGACGCCGGTGCTGTCGAGATCATCCCGCGGTCCACAAGGCAACCTAATTACGGTTGGTCGCTGACACTACCAGGAGCCGGTGCGTTCGCCAATCACGGTGGTGGAGTCATCGTCGATCCGTACGAGGACGAGCCAGTCACGCTGCACGCCGTCCCACGTTGTGATCCTGTGGCGTGGGAATCACTCATCAGAGAAGCTCGCGCCGTGTTGCCGTCTCCACTGCAGACGCCAGAGCATCGTCGGCGGTGTCGCAATTCACGTCAGGGTAGTCCGTCTGTTGATCGATTCGAACGCATCGACTCGCGGACACGGGTATTTCTCGATGGAAATGCTGAGCAAGGCGCACGCAACGATTCTGCATTCGCTGCGAGTGCCAACCTGTTGGGTTGCGGTGCGGACAGACAAGAGGCCGAGGCTCTCATACTGGCGGGTGCGGCCAAGTGCGGACTGCCTGAGCATGAGGCCAGAGCCGCGTTCCAGTCAGCCGCAGCGACGATCAAGAGACGGGCGGTGGTCACATGAACGCGCACATCCGCACCGCCGACATCGCCCTCCAAATCATCGAGTCGTCGTCGCCGCCAAAGGTCGAAGACTCGGCGCAAGATTGGCCGCAACCGCAACCGCTGCCAGATGAACTTCCGCCCGTGATGCCGTTTGATCTTGACCTGTTGCCCATGTCACTTCGCCCTTGGATTCAAGACATCGCGGAACGACTCCAATGTCCACCCGACTTCCCCGCCGTCGCCGCGATGATCGCGCTGGCGACGGTGGTTGGTCGCAAGATCGGAATCCGCCCCAAACGACAGGACGATTGGCTTGTGGTTCCGAATCTGTGGGGAGTTGCGATCGGCCCACCCGGCGTGGCGAAGACTCCGGCGCTTCGGGAGCCACTCAAACCGCTTGAGCAACTGGAGATCGTCGCCAAGGAGGAATTCCAAAAAGCGATGACCGAGTACGAAGCTCAAGCGCTCGTCGCCGAGCAGCGCAAGGCGTTGGCGAAGAGCGACATCAAGAGCAAGCTCAGGAAGGCCCCGGATGCTGCGGTCCAGATAGCCCGCGACGCCATCAATGCCGAGGTCGAAAAGCCGACACGACGCCGATACGTCCTCAACGATACGACGGTCGAAAAAATCGGCGAAATTCTAAATGAAAACCCGAACGGTGTGCTTTGCTACCGTGACGAGCTTGTCGGTCTTCTCAAGTCTCTTGACAAGGAGGGTCAGGAGGGAGCGCGATCGTTCTACCTTGAGGCCTGGAATGGCCTGGGGCGATTCACATACGACAGGATCGGTCGAGGGACGGTCGATATCGAATCTGCGATCGTCTCGATCATAGGATCGATTCAGCCCGGACCGCTCCGTCAATACCTACGCGGCGCTGTGAACGGAGGTGCCGGCGCTGATGGCCTCGTGCAGCGATTCCAACTGGCGATCTATCCGGACATCGCGAAGGGCTGGTGCAACGTTGATCGTTGGCCAGATTCCGATGCGAAGCGCCGTGCATATAAGATTATCTACTCCCTCGATCGTCTGAATCCAGCCGACGTTGGTGCTACTCAGGAATCAAACGACGTCCCATTCCTGCGCTTCGATCGAGACGCTCAACATCGATTCGATGAGTGGCGATCGATCCTGGAACATCGCCTTCGCTCTGACGAAGAACACGCCGTCGTCATCGAGCACCTCGCCAAGTACCGAAGTCTGATCCCGTCGCTCGCTCTTCTTTGCCATCTGGCCGAAGGACGGGGAGGTGTGATCGGCGTTGAAGAGGTTGAACGAGCCATCGCATGGGGCAAGTACCTCGAATCCCACGCACAGCGAATCTACGCTGTTGCCGTTGCACCCGACATGAGCGAAGCGACGTTGTTGGCGAAGAAGATTAGGGGCGGCAAATTGCCAGACCGGTTCAGTCTCCGACACGTCTACCGCAAGAACTGGATCGGCCTAACGAAACGAGACGCTGCCGAGCGCGCGGTCAAAGTGCTCGTAGACCTCGATTGGCTGGAACGTCGGGATGAATCGACGAGCGGACACCCCAAAGCCTGCTACGCCATCAACCCGAGACTGACACGGCAGACGGCCACACAGAGTGCATCCATGAACGGAGAAACTGACGAATGATGCCTGCTCAGCCCTTTTGGCACTTTTGGCAGTGCGCTTTCACGGCCTGTGGCTGATGGCAGGGGGACTTTTGTCACTTTTGGCAGTGCTTTTTTGGGGGCATTCACGAATTGCGATCGACCTTTTGGCACTTTTGGCAGTACGTTTCCGGGGCGTCTGCTGATCACGATGGACCTTTTGTCACTTTTGGCAGTGCGTTTCAAGGGTATTTCTGATTTCTCAACTTCTGAACCGAATGACGCGGGTGACGATCAGATGAAGCGACACCGAACGACATCCGGTGACAACGCATGAATCAGCCGGTCCAAAGCGCCCAGAGATACTTGTCTGCCCGATGCCACCAAAGGCCTTGCAATCGTCTGCGACACGAGGCTGAGTGTGTCCGATCCGGGAAGTTCCCGGCCCCGACGTGACGCGAACAAATGGTCTACCGAAAAGCCTACACGATGCCGATCCCAGCAGGAGCGGAGGTCTCCGAAGAGGACGGCAGGCGGATCGCCCGATGGCGGTTGCGGAACGGGAAGTCTCGCTCGGCGGAGATCGTCGACTGCAAGGACGGCAGGATTCGCGTCCGTGGCCAATCCCGGAACTACATGGCCCGGTACCGCAACGGCCAGGGCGACGTCGTCGAAGTCGCGACCGGTTGCAGAGATCTGGTCGCTGCGCGAGCGAAGCTGTCACAGTTGGAACGGCAGGCCGAACTCATCCGCGCTGGCGTGATGACCGCCGCCGAGGGCGACGCGGCTGAGCACGTTCATCAACCTCTCTCCAAACATCTCGATGCCTACGAAAAGCACCTTCGTGCGAAGGGCAGCAACGCGCGTCGTATCTCGATGGTGCACCGTCGAATCGAGCGAATCGCTGCTGACTGCAGGTTCACCCGGATCAACAGGTTGTCGGCCGAACCTGTGGAGCGATGGCTCCTTGAACAGGCAGATTCCGGGATGGCCGCCGCCACACGCAACTCTTATCGAGAGTCCGTGGTTTGTTTCGGCAACTGGTGTCGACGCACCCATCGGCTCACGGAGAATCCGTTTCGTGATCTGCCACGCGCGGACCAGAATGCCGATCGTCGACATCAGCGACGTGCACTCACCGAGGACGAGTTGGTGCGACTCTTGCACATTGCTCGCTTCCGTCCGCTTGCCGAATACGGTCGTGAAACTATTGCGAACAGCGATGATCAGACTCGCAACCCGAAGAGCCGAGCGACATGGACGCGTCGCCTGCTGACCATCGACAACATCGATGAGGCCGTTGAGAGGGCCAGATCGGCAATGAGCGACAATCCCGATCTGATGGACGAACTCATTCGCAAGGGGAAAGAGCGATATCTGATCTACAAGACACTGGTCCTGACAGGCCTCCGAAAGGGCGAGCTGGCATCCATCACCCTCGGGCAGTTCGAAATCGACGCAAGCCACGCTTATCTGATTCTCTATGCCAAAGATGAGAAGAACAGACAGGGATCGACGATTCCTCTGCGAGCTGATCTGGCATCCGAACTCGCAGACTGGATCAAGGAGTTTCTCGCGAGTCGACAATCCGAAGCCCGCCGGCGGCGGGCCGCCATTCCGGCATCAATCCCGCCTTCCGAGCCTCTGCTGAATGTTCCTGACGGCCTCACCCGCATCTTCGACCGCGACCTCGCCGCCGCAGGCATCCCCAAACGTGACGCACGCAACCGAGTCGTTGATGTCCACGCGCTTCGAGTCACCTTCTGTAGCCACCTCTGTGCCGCGGGCGTTCCGCTTCGGACCGCTCAAGCTGCAATGCGACATTCCAAGCCCGAGCTGACGGCCAATATCTACACCGATCCACATCTGCTCGACATCGCTGGCGCGATCAACGCACTCCCCGCACTGACGCTACCACAGGGCGACACCCTGGCCCCCGGGGACGATGAGTCGATCCCGCTTCGGGCGACCTCCTGATCTTCCGCAGGAGCCGCATCGAGTGTCAAATCGCGCAGACAGTTCGCCCGGCGCTTGCACTCTACCTTGCACGTACGCGCGTCCACGGCGGTCAATTCGTGTCATTCGCTGGCAAAATGATGAGATTTCGAAAGGGAAAAGACCGTTCGAAAGGTCTGTCGTAACTGACGTCACAGTCGCCAGTTAGACACGGCTGTCGTCCGCAGACAACAGCCGTCACAAAAGCGGGTGATGAGATTCGAACTCACGACATTCACGTTGGCAACGTGACGCTCTACCACTGAGCTACACCCGCAGGAGCGGTTCTTGGCTGCCTCGCACTACATTTCCTCGCCGAACTGCACTACAATTCATCGAGACGGCAGCCGTTTCCGCCAAGCTGCGGCATGTTACACGAGACTAGCATGATGGACAAGCATCGAAAAGCACGGATCCCGAAGTTGGGTGCATCCCATTTAGGGTGGCAAATCCTGGGCTTTGTTGTCTTCACGCCGCGCGGTGGATGGGACGCGACGACTAGTGCAGCGTCACGCGTAATGCTGCGGGTTTTGGGGACGGCGGGCCGATGATTCCATGGTCAGGATGAGGAGTGTCAAGATCATGGAGGATCGTCATGGCCATTCGGAACAAGAAGTACATTGTGCGTTTGGAGCAGG
>JAJDDT010000061.1 GCA_029260165.1 Phycisphaerae bacterium
CGAATGATCGCAACCGCCAAGTCACCAGCCGAACCGTCCATGTTCTCGTTCAGGCCGAGAAGCAATTCCTCCCAACCATCGCCGTTGATGTCGCAGCAGGTAGCCGCCGTTGCGTTCCACCAGCTCTCAGCATTCTGAGCAGCGCGGGCACCGTGGGTGACCGTCTTGCGGCTGAAGAACGACGCGTTCGACGTGCTCTCGGTGCTGTTGACCAGACCGAAGTGATTGGCCGTCGAGGACGCAAGGTTGACCCGCGTGTCCAACGTCGCGGGCAACGCCGTCTGAACATGGAACGTCGCCAGACCGTTTGATGGCCCGAAGGGAGCGCTCGCCACTCCTGCTGCCAGGCCGGCTTGGAGAATGTAGGTTCCACGGGAAGCGCTGGCGATGCCGGCGGTTGCGTCTGCGAGAGTGCTTCCAGTCGGTGTCACCTCCACCGAGTTGAGTAATCCGAATGGGATGAAATCCGAATACAAGAGCATGTCGTCAAGGCTGTTGATGACACCGTCCTGGTTGAAATCGAGAGGGGCAGATGGTTGGTTGAGGTCGAATGCGTCGCGGAGTGCGAATTGAAGTTGCCCGGTAACCTGGGACAATAGTTTGAAATCGCGATCGGGTGGGGATGTCGTGACGACGCGGTTGGTGAGATTTTGCGATGCATTGGCAAGACCCTGCAGGGAGCCTGGAGTTGGGTTGGCGGGGATGTCGAACGGGGAGATGAGTGTGTGAGCAACTTCGTCGCTTGCGGTGTCTCCCGTGCTCAAATCCTGGACTGTGATTCTAAACCCATATTCACCGGGGATGACGGCGTTCGTGATTGAGCCGGCTATTCCCGTATCGATGATGGTCGGTGCAGAATTCGTCAGGCTGGGGACGATGAGATAGGTCATTCTCAGCGCGGAACTGTTGAGGATAGTAACGTCGTTCACGTTGGCACCGTTGGGGGCGGAAATCGCCTCCCAAAATACGGATAAACTGAGTCCATCCCCGCCAATGACCGTTGGTTCGATGGCTGGTACATTCCCATTGGGTGTACCAGACACAAATTGTGATCCTGCGGCGAAGACGCCACCGTTGAAGTCGAATTGATTTGGCAGGAAGATGCGATCCGGCCCTGCGTCGATGCTGAATTCCGCGTCGCCCGGTATGATGGTGATGTTGATGTTGGCCGATCCCGTGATGCCGAGGATGTTTTCGACGACCACGCCGATGGTGTAGTCGCCGACGAGCGATGTGTTGAAGTTGGTGACCGCAGCCGTTGGGTCTGTGAAGGGATCGTTGATGTTTGGTCCGGCGAGGATGGACCATTGGACCGATGCAAGCGCGACGCCGTTGGGGTCGTTCACGATTGCTTGCAAGAGCAGAAGGTCTGTTCGCGGAACGGTCGTCCCGGGTGCGGCGACGATGGAAACGTCGAGCGGCTGGGAGTCGCCGACGTTAATGGTTGCGAATGCCTTGCCGATTTCGCCGAGGGCGTTTCGGGCGGTGGCGGCGACTTGATAGGTGCCTGGGCAACAGGTGTTGAAATTGGTGGCCACGGACGTTGGGTTGGTGAATGCGTTGGGAAGAAACGGGCCGTCGACGAGGTTCCAGACGATTTCGACGATCTCGATTCCGAGCGGGTCGGACGTGTGGGCCTTGAGCAGCAGTGCATCGCCCATCTGAATGGTTGTTGATGGGAGGGCTTCGATGGTGACGTCCGGTTGGAGCGGTTCGCTGACGACGCCGATGCTGACGTGGTCGACGGCGATCCAATCTGATTGGGTATCTCGCACGACAACTTCCAGCTTGATCGGATCAAAATCGTTGGTCGTCAGGGTCGGTGACTGGGCGTAGGGGTTATCGATTTCGGCATTACCGGAAACGATGCGCCATTCGTACGTCACGTCGGCGATGTTGTTCTCCACCGATGCACCCATTCTCGTTTCGTAACCGATTAGAATGTTTTCCGGGGCGGAGATATCCGCTCGCAACGGGAGGCAGTTTTCCGAGGCCAACTCGTTGGAGCCGGACCAACACCGTTGCATGCCTGCGAAGTCGAGCAGGTTGACGTCCCCGTTTCCGTCCACGTCGAACAGGCGACAGGTCTCCGTAATCGGATCGTCTGCGGGTTGGGACTGGCAGTCGTGGAATCCTGCGAAATCGTGAAGGTCGATATCGGTGTCGCGGTCGAGATCAAAAGCGCTCGACGATGCGACAAGAATGGTGATGATGAAACAGGACAGAGATTTGTTGAGGTGAAAGCTTCCTGTGTCCATGACATCTTCTCCGATTTGGATGAATTCGTGCGAAGGTTCCCGCATTCGTCCGCCCACGGGGGCCTTTCCTCTGGATCGGTCGATTGTACCAAATCGCCAGGTGGGCACCCAAGGGATTTGTCCGAAAAACAGCAGGGGTGTGCTCGGCTTGTGATGTGATGTTGCAGCCTGTATCGTGACCGCGTTTGGCGTGGTGGTGTTGCGTCTCGACCAACCCGGTTGGGACTTGTTGATTTGCGAACGGAGCGCGACTGTTGAAGGCGTATGTCGAGTTGATGCGACCGGCGCAGTGGATCAAGAACTTCGCGGTTCTGGCGGGTCCGGCGTTTGCAATGCGCGCGGGTCCTTCGGAAATCAAAAATTCGGGGATCATCTTTGCGGCGTTCTGTCTGATTTCGAGCAGCAGTTATGTAATCAACGACATATTTGATCGGGAGGCGGACGCATTGCACCCGGTCAAGAAGCACCGTCCGTTGGCGCGCGGGGCGATCGGTTCCGGTTCGGCTGCGGTGTGGGCGATCGTGCTGTTTCTGGCGGGTGTGACCATGACGCTGCTGCTGTCGGCGGCGACGACGGTGACGGTCGTCGCCTATTTTGTGCTGATCTTCGCGTATTCGGTGGCATTGAAACGCCGAACGATTCTTGACGTCGTGTTGATTGCCATCGGCTTCGTGCTGCGCGCGATGGCGGGTGCAGAGGCGATAGAGGTCGTTGTATCGCCGTGGCTGGTTGTCTGTACGTTTACGTTGTGCATGTTCATGGGATTCGGAAAACGACGTTGCGAGGTGGGACAGTTCGCGTCACTGACCGAGGCGGGTGAACATCGAATCGCCCTGCTGCGGTATTCACCGGAATTGTTGTCGCAACTGATCAGCATCTCCGCGGGCATCACGATCCTGACATTTCTATTATACACGATGGACGGCGACATTAAGACGACGTTCAACAAACAGCATCTGGTCTACACGCTGCCGCTGGTTGTTTACGGTATTTTTCGGTATGCGATGCTCGTGCAGTCGGGTGATATGCACGGTCCTATGGAAATTGTGCTGAGGGACCGGCCTTTTCAGGCGACGGTGGCGTTATGGGCATTGTCTGCCCTGTTCATTATGACTGAACAACACTGGGTGCCGGCGGTGGGACTGGAAGAACTGTTTGGATTAACAAACCCGATGTCGAACCCGAACATGAATTCACAATAAAGGTATAATGACGAAACAGGAAATAACTTTAAAAACCTGCATGATCACCGGCGGGGCTGGTTTCCTCGGGATCAATCTGACGCGGTACCTGCTGAATCGCGGGCACAAGGTGACATCATTGGACGTGGCTGACTTTGATTATTCAGATTGCAGGGACAAGGTTCGGATAGTCAGGGGTGACATTCGCAATCGTGCTGACGTGGATCGCGCGATGGAGGGTGTCGACATCGTCGTACATACCGCAGCTGCCCTGCCGTTGTACAAGCCCGAGGATATTTATTCGACCGACCTTGAAGGCACGCGGACGGTGTTGCAATCGGCGTTCGATCACAACGTCGAGCGGGCGATTCATATCTCGTCGACGGCGGTTTATGGTATTCCGGATCATCATCCGCTGCTCGAGGATGATCAGCTTTACGGCGTTGGTCCGTACGGCGAATCAAAGGTCAAGGCCGAAGAATTCTGCCTGGGGTTTCGCGAGAAAGGGATGTGCGTCCCGATCATTCGTCCGAAGTCGTTCATCGGGCCTGAGCGATTGGGCGTGTTTGCGTTGCTGTACGATTGGGCGAAAGACGGCAAGGGTTTTCCGATGATCGGCAGCGGGCGCAACCGCTATCAGCTTCTTGATGTGGAGGACCTTTGCGACGCGATTTACCTTTGTGCGACGCTCGATCGCGAGAAGGTCAACGACGTCTTTAACATCGGAGCGAAGGAATTCAAGACGATGCGCGAGGACTACCAGGCCGTTCTCGACGAGGCGGGGTTTGGCAAGAAAATTGTCGGCACGCCTGCGGGTCCGGTGATCTGGACGCTGCGGTTCCTCGAACTGCTTAAGATGAGCCCGCTGTACAAATGGGTTTACGAGACCGCCTGCGAAGACTCGTTCGTGAGTATCGAGAAGGCTGAGCGGGTTCTCGGATACGCGCCGAAATACTCGAACCAGGACGCACTGCTTCGCAACTACCGCTGGTATCTGGAGCACCTCGACGATTTCAAAAACGCGTCGGGCGTCTCCCATCGCGTACCGTGGAAACAAGGGATTCTGAAGGTATTTAAGGTATTTTTCTAGTGCTTCATGACAGATAGCTTGATGCATCACCAGCACATGGGTGGCCCGCCTCTTTAGAGGTGGGGGACTTGTATTGAGTTCCGGATTCGACTCCCCCACGGCTAAAGCCATGGGCCACCCATCAGACGACGAGTAACGAAGCCTAGCAACTGCCGTTGTCGCGCAGAAGCTTGTCGATCCGATCGGCTCGGATGCGTTTGCCGAGTTTGAGACGGTCGGGGTTTTCCCAGTTGATTGGGGTCAGATTCCTGGCGGCGAGGAGTCTATCGTAGTACGCGCGGCGGGTTTCGGGTTGATTGTTTGAGAGATTGAGCACGCCGTGGTGATCGATTGATAACAGTCGGGTCAGGACATCGACGATGCGGTCGCGGTGCACGAGGTTGATGTACGCATCGCCGTCGTCGCGGGTCGTGCCGGCGAGACTGGCGACGCGGTCGGCAGGGTCACGACCGGGTCCGATGATACCGGCGAGTCGAACAACCGAGACAGCGATTCCCATCCGCTCACCGGCGGTCAGGAGTTCATGCTCGGTGGCCAGCAGAATCCTGCCGTTCTCGGAAACCGGTTCGGGCGATGTTTCCTCGTCCACCCACCCGCCATCATCCCGACCGTAGACCCCCGTCGACGAGGTGTAGATGATCCGCCCTACCGCTGAATCTTTCATCGCAAGAACCAGATTTCCTGCCCCGTCAAGATAGACCTCGCGATAGTTTCGTCGTTCGCGACCGGCTGCGACACACAGGTACACCGCGTTGCGATCAACCAATCGCGACCGCAGGTTTTCGGTGTCGGACAGTTGCAACACGATCGGTTTGATTCCGACTTCGGCGATTTCAGGCTGACGTTCGGGAGTCGTTGTGGTGCCAACAACATCGTGTCCATCGTCAACGAGCGACGCACCGACCGCCCCACCGACGTAACCGCAACCCAGTATCGCGATTTTCCGGATCATCGGACAATCACCTCAGGCTGCACATCGACGCACAAAAAGTCAGACGCACGGCCTGTGTTGACGGAAATTTCAACGGTGCCCGAACTGCCGATCAATGCCAACAGCTCACCCTGGCCGACATCGCCGTAGCTGTTTCGGATGGGACCGACGTTCTTTTCGCCGACGTACACCACCAACGATTCCCCGCGTCGCAGTTCGTTCGCGATCATCGATGCGCCGATGTTCGTAATCAGGTTGCCGAATCGATCAATGTACAGCACGCATCCACGAATTTCGTCGCCGGATTGTTTCGGTGACGCCAACGGGAGCACGTTCGGTTCCCCGACCCGCCCGCCGAGCATCGACAAACGCAGCCCCGTGGCAAGGTGTGCTGCCACTGGTGCGAAAATGTCTCTACCGTGAAACGTGCCTGAAACATGGGGCAGGAAATACCGTTCCTGTTCAACGACGTACAATTCATCGAGTTGCAGGTCGCGGTGAACGATGCTCAGCAGGCCGTTGTCGGGCGCGAGCACAATCTGCCCGTCATACCGCCCCACCAGAATGCGTCGCGAGGAACCGACACCAGGATCAACCACAGCGACATGAACCGTGCCCGTTGGATACCAGACGATGCTGTGTCGCAGGACAAACGCAGCTTCGATAATGTTGTGGGCTGAAATCTCGTGCGTGATGTCGACGACGGTCGCGCGCGGCGCCTTGCAATAGATCACGCCCTTCATGGACGCGACATAATGATCGCGCGTTCCGAAATCCGTCAGCAGTGTGATGATACCCATGATCCGTCGGCTCCCTGCACGTCGGTCGGAATGTACCGAAAAGAGTTGGCGGGGCAAACTGTGGAGGGAGTGATCATCACGAGCCACACACAGAATACCTGTGACAAAATCGACCGGTCCGATTGCAGGTGGACGTCGTTTCGTGTTTTCGTCACCCGCGAGAGGTGACGATACATCAGGTTTGAACTGGTTCCTGCCAACGTTAACCGGCTCATCTCCATGCGAGCGAAGGTGCTGCCCTCCTTGCTTGACACCCTTTGGCACCAGCACCACAATCCATCCGCTGGAGGAATCATTGCCCGCCAAAATCATCAATGTCACCCGGTCTGACGACCCCGCCGGCGCGATACGCGAGGCAGCCGACGCTCTCGACGACGGTGGGCTTGTCGTTTTCCCCACGGAAACGGTCTACGGGGTGGCTGCCCGTGTGGACAGGCCCGATGCGCTGAATCGACTCTACGTCGCAAAGAACCGCCCCACCGACCAGCCCTTCACCGTGCACCTAGGTCGGCGCGAGGACGCTGATGCTTATGTGACAAATCCCGGACGAACCACCCGCCAGTTGATGAAAAAAGCGTGGCCCGGACCGTTAACACTTCTCGTGAATGTTGACGACCCTGCGTCCACACCCATCGCGAAACAGGTCGGCTCAACGTGCGTCGATCACATTTTCCGGGAGGGTGTTGTCGGATTACGTTTTCCGGATAATCTCACCGCGGCCAACCTGTTCGCACAGGCGGGCGGTCCGGTGGTGGCTGCCAGCGCCAACCTCGCCGGAAAACAACCGCCCCGCACCGTCGAGGATGCCCTGAAGGACCTTGACGGTGACGTGACGATTGCGCTCGATGATGGACCAGCCACCTACAATACACCGTCCACCATCGCCCGCGTCAGTGGCGACAGTTTCGAGATTGTGCGTCAGGGCGTCTACGACGAACGCATGCTGTCGGAGTTTCAACGCACGACGTTTGTTTTTGTCTGCACGGGAAACACCTGTCGAAGTCCGATGGCGTGGGGTCTGGCAAGAGACTGGTTGGCCAGGCGATTTGAATGTCGCCCCGAAGATCTCGTCGATCGAAAATTCGACGTGTTGGCTGCGGGTACATCTGCATTTCCGGGATCGCCGCCATCGGAGCATTCGGTGGCCGTGATGGCAGACAGGGGAATTGACATCTCGGCGCATACAGCCGACGCGGTGTCCATCGAGATGATCCACCGCGCGGATTACGTTTTCACCATGACCCGGTCGCATCGCCAGGTCCTGTTGCACATGGTCCCGAGTGCGGAAAGTTACATCAGGACACTCAACGAAGTCGGAAACATCGCCGATCCCATCGGGGGAGCGCGCAGTGACTATGAATCCTGTGCCCGGGAAATCGACGAGGCATTGGAATCGCGTTTCAAGGAGATCGAATTGTGAAAATCGCCCTGGCCAACGACCATCGAGGCTACTCCGCCAAGACCATCATCACCGAGCTTCTCACCAGGAAAGGACACGAGATCGTCGACGCAGGCTGCAACGATACGAGTAGTTGCGACTATCCGGACTACGCCATCGGTGCTTCCAAAATGGTGGCTGACGCCAGGGTCGATCAGGCGATTCTGATCTGCGGAACCGGTATCGGTATGTCGATCACCGCGAACAAGGTCCATGGCGTTCGAGCAGCATTGTGTCACGACGAATTAACCGCCCAACTCGCCAGAAAACACAACGACGCCAACGTCCTGTGTCTGTCGGGTGATCTGGTGGGACATGCGCTGATGGAACGTATTGTGGAAACATGGCTTGCGACGCCGTTTGAATCGGGAAGGCATCAGAGACGCGTCGACAAGATCAATGAATACGACAAACATCACCACGCCTGACATTGCCCGAATCCGCAATGCTGTTTAGACCAGCGGGTTCGTTCCCGCCGCAACTTCTGCCCCGTCCGTCGCGCCGTCACCATCCGTGTCGGGATTCAACGGATCGGTGCCCAGCTCCGTCTCATCGCCGTCGATCAACCCGTCCATGTCGCTGTCCCGGGCTAACGGATTAGTGCCAAGCTCGACCTCAAGCCCGTCAGCCAACCCATCATTGTCGCTGTCCGGGTCCAGCGGATCGGTCCCCACGGAGGATTCATCGTTGTCTTTCAAGCCGTCGCCGTCCGTATCTGCCAGGATTGGACTGGTCCCCGCCATCGATTCGGTCCCGTCGTCGATTCCGTCGCCATCCGTGTCCGGCTGAATCGGATCGCTACCAATAGCGATCTCCGCTCCGTCCGATAATCCGTCACCATCCGAATCCGCCGCGATCGGATTGGTCCCAAGAAGTATTTCCGTGGAATCCAGAACACCGTCGTCGTCCGTATCCGGGTCCAGCGGATCCGAACCAGCCGTGACCTCGTCACCATCCGAAAGCGAATCGCCATCGGAATCGGTCGACAACGGGTCAGCCCCTGCCATCACCTCGTCGCCGTCCAAAAGCCCGTCACCATCCGAATCGGGCAGCAACGGATCCGTGCCGTGCGTCTCGAATTCCTGAAAATCGGTCAGCCCGTCCTGATCGGTGTCCGCCACGAGCGGGTCGGTACCGATGCTCGTCTCCTGGAAATCGGTCAGAAAATCGTCGTCGGTGTCCTTGTCATTCGGGTCCGTGCCCGCCTCAATTTCGACCTGATCGAGCAACCCGTCGTCATCGGTATCAATCTTCATGGGGTCGGTACCGTGGACGAGAATCTCGTCAGCATCGGTCAGGGTATCTCCGTCGGAATCGTTGTCGGGATTGGAGGCTGAAAAATCGTCGAGACCGTCCCCGTCCGAATCGGTCAACAGCGGATTGCTGCCCATCGATATTTCGTCACCGTCACTCAATCCGTCACCGTCGGTATCCGGCAGCAACGGGTTCGTGCCAGCCGTCAATTCAGCGCCGTCGTCGAGTCCGTCGCCATCGGTATCCGAAGACACCGGGTCGGTGCGCGCGGTAATTTCGTCCGCGTCCGTCATTCCGTCGCCGTCGGAATCGGATCGACTGGGGTCCGTTCCCAACACCAGTTCCTCGGGATCGGTCAAACCGTCGCCGTCTGAATCCACCCTGGCTGGGTTGGAACCGTTTTTGACCTCGTCACCGTCATCGATACCGTCGCGATCGGTGTCGCGAGACAGCGGATTATAGGACTGATCCACCTCGTCTCCGTCGGTCAACCCGTCTCCGTCGGTGTCGGCCACCAATGGATCCGTGCCGATCATAATTTCCGTCTCATCGGGTAGTCGGTCCTGATCCGAATCAGCCATGGCGGACCGCGTCACCGTTCCCCCGCCAATCAGACCCCCAGGCCCGCATCCCGTCGTCAGGAGCGCGGCCCCGCAGATGGCGAGGGATGGAACAAATTTGACGTAACCGCTGAGCACGAGGAGGCCTTCCTGTTCCGCAGTCCTGCGCATGACAGGCTGCCCGGGTAGATCGACCGATAAGATGGCCGGGTTTGGAAGTTTTTCGACCCATCGAGGCAACTCGTTGACCCAGCCTCGCAGGGACCGATAGAATCGGTGTCAGCGAGCGACAAACGCCGTCGAGATCAAACCGTATCAAGTTGTTGCAGAGGATCGCTCGCGGGAAAGGAAACCCCCGAATTTGCCCATCGAATTTGAAAGAACCGACTTGGCTGTTCAGGCTGAGCGCGCGTATCTGGTCCGGGTCATCACCCAACCGTTGCAACATGGTGAAGACGATCCCCTGTCGGAGCTGGCCTCTCTGGCGAAGGCAGCCGGTGCGATCGTAGTCGGAACGATGACCCAGAAGACGCGCAAGCCGGCGCCACGCACATGCCTTGGCAGCGGAAAAGTGCGTGATTTATCGGAACTTGTCGACGCCTACGAAGCGGACCTCGTCATTTTCGACAATGATTTAACACCCGCCCAAATTCGTGAACTGGAGAAAATCCTCAAACGCAGGATTCTCGATCGCAGCGAGCTGATCCTCGACATTTTCGCGTCGCGCGCCCGGACGCACGAGGCTCGTTTGCAGGTGGAATTGGCACAGCTTGAATACACAGCGCCACGGTTGCGCGGCATGTGGCAACACCTCGAACGCATCGCGGGCGCGGGGGGTGGAACCGGGGCGGGTTCGGTCGGCGCGATCGGCACGCGTGGTCCGGGTGAACGGCAGATCGAAATCGACCGCCGCATCGTCAATGACCGCATGGCTGCCCTGCGTCGTGACCTGGCCAAAATCGACGAACGCAAGGTTCGGACGGTCAGGTCGCGATCGGATTGTTTCACGGTTTCGCTGGTTGGCTACACGAATTGCGGGAAAACGACGCTCATGAACCAACTCACCGACGCCGGTCAATACGCGGCGGACAAGTTGTTCGCGACGCTTGATACCAAGACGGTGCGTTGGGAAATCGACGATTCGCTGACGGTCCTGCTGAGCGATACGGTCGGATTCGTTCGCGATCTGCCCCATCGTCTGGTCGCATCGTTTCGCGCGACGCTGGAGGAGGCGTTGCATGCTGATCTTCTCCTGCATGTGGTCGATGCGTCGAACCCGCAGGCTGTCGGGCAGATCGCAGCCGTGCGGTCGGTGCTCGATGAATTGAACTGTCACGATGTCCCCACGGTGGCGGTGTTAAACAAAATGGACACCGCAGGTGACGAGGAACTGATTCGTATTCTGGAGTCAAATTTCGATCGCAGTTGCACCGTGAGCGCGAAAACGGGCGCGGGTATCGGCGATCTTGTCGCGATCGTCCGGTCCAGCGCCACGCAGAATTCCGTGGCTGTCACGCTTGAGATTCCGATGTCGGAAGGAAGGCTTATGTCGCAGATTGCTCGCGATGCAAAGGTGCGCGACCAACGTTACGAGAACAACGTAGTTGAAATGGATGTTGTCATTGACCAGGCCCAACTGGATCACCTTGCCAACCATTTTCCCGCCATGAAGATTGTCTCGCTTGAAAGCAACGGCGAAGGCGCCGCCTGATAGGCCATGGGTTGTCTCCCTGATCCAACTTGCCCGATTTTCCTGTTTGTGTGCATCGGTCTGTCGGTCCATCAATTGGCTGGTCCTGTCGGTGGGCAGGGGTCAGACGAACAACGGATCACGGTGGTGATGAACTACGGTGGTCAGCTTCACGGCAGGCTCATCTCGGAAGACGAATCGGTCCTCGTGATGGATATCGACGGATTACCCTGCGCGATCGCCTACGATCAGCTCGAAGCGCGAAGCGCCTTTACGACCATGCGCCATCTCATGTTGACGCGTCGGGGCAGCGCGGACGCGTTGACCGCCGAGGATCATTTCAACCTCGGCAGCCTGCTGCTGGGTCGCAACCGTCACGACCGAGCCAAACGTGAGTTTCAACTGGCCCGCAGGAAGGACGCGTCCTGGCGCGCAAAATGCGACGCCGCGTTGGCGACGTTTCGACGCGACCGTCATGGTGTCGCGCTGACTGACCACGTCGAACCATCGGAATCCACACCGGCTGATTCCAGGGTCAAACCGCCCTCTTTTGTCGGCTCCGCCATCGACGACGAACGGCGTGAAAAAATCATTGAAGGATACAAACGCGTGGGCGAGCAGGTCCGCAGGAAGGTTGGCGCGGATCTGGTTCTCGTGGAAACGGAGCATTTTCTGATCTGGACCGACTGGGCAAGGGCGGAGCACGATCAACTCGCGATGTGGTGCGAATCGATGTATGCCAAGCTGTCCGGGATGTTTGACGTTCCGTCCGATCGCCATGTTTTTCCCGGAAAATGCCTGGTCTTCTGCTTGCGGTCGCAAGCCCGATTTCTCAAGGCTGCCAAAATCCTCGACAACTACAATGCGGTGAACGCGCTGGGCTACACGAGTACCGATCCAAACGGTCACACCCACGTCGTGGTCTTTCGTCAGGGCGGATCGCCGGTGGGTCGGGACGCGTTCGCGAGCACGTTGGTGCACGAGGGGGTTCACGCGTTTGTTCACTTGTATCGAGGACAGGGGCGACTGCCCACCTGGGTGAACGAAGGGTTGGCCAACGTCGTCGCAGAAGCCGTCCTGGAAGACCGTTGTCCCAACGCCGAGACCGCCGCGGCTGCGTCATCGGCCTTTGTGGCGGGCAATCTGCCGTTGGCGACCATCATGGTGGACGATGGGATGCTGGACCCGCGTGTGTATCCATTGGCGCACAGTCTCGTCGCGTTTCTGATGGACAGGAATCCGGAGGCATTTTCCGGTTTGATCAACGACATCAAAGCCACGATGTCGATGGAACAGGCATTGGAAAGGCGATATGGCTGGTCGATCGATCAGTTCGATCGTGCATGGCGGACGTGGGTGGTGGGCGGAATGACGGATAGCAACGGACAGGCAAAACGAGAATGAGTGAACGAGCGCATGGGTAAACGGGGTCATCTTTGGACATTGCTACGCGTTCTCGTCTGCGTGGTTGCGCTTTTCTGGGTTCTCCAAAACGTTCAGTATTACGATCATGTCGTTCTCACGACGGGTGAAACACTCCGCCTGGTCAGCGCGGGATCGACCGAAGACGCTGCGCTGACTGCTGTCGATGATACCGGTCAAACGCTGACGATTCTCGCCAAGGACGTCGCACGCGACGAGGCTGGCGCGTTGCGGATTGACTATGGACTCAGAACGACGATCCGAGGCGCAAACATTACCTGGGTCGTTCTTGCATTGCTCGTTTTCATGCCCGTCACGCTGTTTCAATCGCTGCGGTTTCTGATCCTGCTGCGCGCACAGGGCATCGATATCCGCTATTGGGAAAGCGTCAAGCTCTGTTACGCCGGGAATTTTCTCAATTTCGTCACCGCACTCGGTACCACCGGCGGCGACGTGTTCAAGATGTATTACGTTTCGCTTCATACCGACCGCAAGACCGAGGCGGTGATGACGGTGTTGCTCGATCGCGTGTTCGGGCTGATCGGGTTGGTGCTGCTGGTGACCGTCGTGTGCACCGTTCGAGTCGGCGATGAGAAGCTTGCCTTTCTGCGGTCCGTTTCGTGGGCGATCTTTCTTGTTATTGCGGTGGCTGTCACATTGGTTGGTTCCTCGAGGATGCGTCGTTGGGCGAAGGTTGATTCTGCGATCAGACGCCTGCCGCATGCGGACCATTTCGTCCGGATTGTCGATGGTGTGCAACGATTGGCTGGTCACAAGGTTGCGGTTTTCGGTGCGATGGCGAGTACAGCCATTCTGCAGTGTCTTGCTACGGTATCGTTCGCGTGTGTGGCTGTCGCGGTCGGATTGCGGTCCGATGTTGCGGCTGTCTGGGATTATTTCGCCTACATTCCCAGTGCGATGGCCATCGCCGCAGTACCGATCTCGTTTCAGGGACTGGGCACGCAGGAAGCCTTCTACAAGCACGTTTTGCTCGATTCGCATGGTCCGTTGTCGCAGATTCTGTGCATGGCGATGGCTGTCCGTCTTGTCGGACTGGTCTGGTCGTTGCCGGGAATATGGGTCACGCTCACCGGAACGTACAAACCCCGCGCCATCGAAAAAGAAATTCAATTCGCCTGACAACCCCCCGGCCTGCTTGTTATTGGACCATCAAGTTTTCGCGCCGAATCGCCGACGTTACCCGAGACGGAACCGCATGAACCCTGCTTGCGGAACACCCTGGTCATTTGCTAACGACACCGTGTTTTTCGCCTTTTCGGAACAATGGACGTCATGCCAACAGTCGCCTCTCAACCCCCTGCCCCGTCCTTTCAGTCTGCGATTGACGAGGGACTGCGATACGCGTTGCACCATGGTGCGAGCGTTGAATTTTCCTGTCACGAAAAGTCGTTTCGTGGGCGACTTGAACGACTCGATCAGCAACGGCTGACGCTCAGCCTGGACGTCGGGCAGGATGATTGTTTGCACATCGAATGCAATGGCGGGTGCACGCTGACCGTATTTTGCGGATTGGGGATGATTGCCTTCTCCTCGCAGGTTCAGCAGGTCTGCCCTGCGGACGGGACCGTCGTAGTGACGATTGACGATGCGAAATCGCTGCGCGCCCCACAACGTCGACGATTTTGGCGAACACCCTGCCGAGACTCGACACGCGTGCTGTTGACACCGAATGGTCGGGCCTCCTTTGAATCCGCGCTCCTGAATATCAGCGCCGACGGACTTGCATGCCTGGTTGACACAGCCGTCGCACCGGAAGACGCGCGAGGCGAACGATGGTACCTGTCATTCCGGTTGGCCAACCAGTTTTCGCCTGTTTCCGTATCGTCGCGGTTGCGATCCATCTCGCCGGGAAGCAATCCGGGAAAAAGCATTCTGCGATTTCAATTTGAATTTGGTGCGGATTCAAACACGACGCGCGAGCAAATCCACGCCGCGATCTCTCCTGTCGCGTGACGATCGACTTGCAAAACAAGCCCGGCGTTGATTCGTTCGCTACGGACGCTCGCCGAGTGTTGCACCGCTCCACGCCTGCGTGGCTGGCGAAACCCCCTGAAGCAACTGACGGTAGCGGAACAGGTCCATCGGTTCGATGGAGCCGTTGCGGTTAATGTCGGCAATATCGAGCAGATGCGCCTGACCGGCGGACGAACCCTGCGTGACAAGGCTCCTGAATTCAAAAAGATCGAGCGGATCAACGGTCCCGTTCTGATCGACGTCACCTGGCAGGAACCCGATATCGATGCGATCAGGTTCATCCGTCCCCGGACCCAGGTCGCCGATATTTTCAATACGGTTGCCCAGGAAGTCCTCCACGGTGGCCCTGATCGTTGTCCATTCGCCAACCGGGACAGGTCCGGACAATTGCAGGACAATCAGAGGGTTCTGCGAGGTGTCAATACCGATGATTTCAATCTGGTCCGCGGACTCCGTCGCAACAGCGAATGCGTCAATCGTCAGTCCGCCACCCTCCAGATTGCCGATATCCTTGACAGGCTCGCTGAATTTGATCGAGACGCTGTCGATTCCGAGATTCAAATTGATTCCGTCGTCACTCTCCGCCCGTGGATCGATAAAACCCGACATGGGTGATGATTGTGTATGAACGATCGTTGGTGTGGCTGCGTCCACATCCGCGTTGCAACTGAAGGCGGCGAACGCGTCGATCCCCGCTTCAATGTTCGAGTCGCCGGCAAAATCGTCGACGACAAAACGCACCTGCATCCGATCAGATTGAGCGACGATGTTGCCGATCGGCACAATCGATCGCCGCCACCCGCCGAAGACAGCCGCCCCACCCGGTCCAATCTCCTCGAGAGCGGTCCATGTTTCCCCACCGTTGTTGGAAATCTCCACGATCATGACGTCGGATTGGGGATGCGTGCCCTCCGTGTTCGAGTACCATCGCGCGTAGGTGATGATCGGATTGTCCAGCCCTGTCGCATCGAAGACCGGCGACGTCAAAATCGTGACGCCCTCGTCGACATCCCCCGCATCCCCGGTGTTGCCGGTCAGGAAGCACTGCCCCGAACCGTCAAAATCCTCGGTCGGATCGCCGGAAAGACCGAAACCGAGCGGCGTGCCCACCTCCCACTGCCCCGCGGTTGCGTCACCGGAAACTGTCCAACCGTTGCCGTCCTCGAAATCGAAGAGTGCGCGTGACACGCCGGAGGCAAAGGCTGAATAACGTTCGTTGGGCGCGTTGCAGGGATCATTGAAACGCTGTCCCGTGCCGATTTCGGCACTGAAGTAATACTCCAGCGTTTCACCACAGAACGCCCGCGGCAGACGAGCCTCGTATTGGTTGGGATTCTCAATTGATTGAATCAGCGGGGTCGTCGCAAATGTCCCGATTCCGCTGAACCGGAAATGCAACATTCCCGTACCAGGGATCGGGTCGAAATCGAGTGTTTCCACGTTGACCGGAATCACGACCTGCTCCTGAGGCAACAGGCTCTCCGGTCGCCCCTCGGGATACGCAAACGACAACGCCGAAAGTGCGGGACACTGGATATTGTGCAATGCAAAGGCGTCGCAGATTTCGTCAAAAAACGGTGTTCCGTTGCAGATGTTGGCGTCATCGTCGTCCGCGGTGAGCACCTCGATGGCTGTCTGGGCATGCGCGCTGTTTCCACCGATCCCGCCAATGGTGATCCGTGCCCAACTGGTAAACAGTTGTCTCGTGTAATCCAGACCCTCGGACTCGCCCATGGCGTCCTCGATGTTTTTCTTGATGTCCCACCAGACACCCGCAACGAGTTGGCCACAGAAATGAACACCGCCGCTGCAGGGGAATTGCCGGTTGGCGGCGACCGTGTTGCGAATGCGCGTACCTGGTCCGCGGAAATCCCGACCGATGATGTGATCGTTGTATTGAAGGTTGGCGACCACATCCGAGAAACCCTCACCAAACGCTCCCTGCGCAAGACCAAGCGAGAAAACGGTGAAGTGGCCATACTCGTGGGCAATGACCGAACTGTAGGCGCTGTTTCGACACCCGCCCTGGGCGCGAAAGAAATTGATGCCGACAAGCGCAGCGCTGAAATTGGCGTTGCAGAAGTCGTCGATATTCACGTTGCACCTTAACGCACGGTCGATCGCATCGAAGTCGGGCTGACGATCCTTGAAGAAGTTGTGCGTATTGGTTGTGTGCAAAGCCCCGTTAACCTGCGCCGTTTCAAACTGCTCAGGGGATTCGTTAAAGACCAGATCGACCTCAAAAGGTGAATTGATCACCTGCGAGGGTTCGAGGTCCACCCCGCCCTGATCGAAGACATCCACCCAACGCCCGCGAAGCTCTGAATCGACGACGGCATCAGGATCACTGACATCAAGCACGAATTGCCCGTTGCGGTCGGTGTACGTTGTTTCACCATCGACGGAGGTGACGCTCATCTCCGGTAAGGGTGTTTCGACCGGTGGATGGCTGAATGTGTCCGGAAAGGTTCCCGGGGTCGCCAGACCGGACACCGTGCCCGACACGTCCACGTCGTATACCTCGGACTGAGATGCCACCAGATCACCGTTGGCTGCGTCAACGTGGAAACTGCGTGCCCGATGGTTTTTGAGTGCGGTGGTTCCGCCCATAAACGTCCACACGCGGTGCGCGCTGCCGTCGTCGGGGTTCATGTAGATCACGAGCTCCGGTTGCGTCCACAGGTCGAAAGCAGCATACGCGTTGTCGGTTTTGATGGTCCTGAGCGCCTCGTCCGCGGTCAAACGTACCCGCTGAAAACCGGCCGCTGGTTTGCTCGCCAGTTTTCCACCGAAGTAGGTGACCTCATTGACCGCCCCACCGCTGACGACCAGCCGCGCCACCCCGTTGGCGACTGGAATACCGTCGATGTATTGTCGGATGCTGTAAACGGTGCGATTCCGGTTCGCGCCGAGTTTTCCGGTTGTCTCGATGCGCAGTTGTCCCCCATTTGCGGCGAACGCGGGTGCGGTATCCTCAATCCATTTTTCCGCAGCGAGGTCCGCCGTGCCACCA
This sequence comes from Phycisphaerae bacterium, assembly GCA_029260165.1. Lineage (GTDB taxonomy): Bacteria > Planctomycetota > Phycisphaerae > UBA1845 > UBA1845 > OFTM371. The sequence continues at coordinate 17,633 of JAJDDT010000061.1, forward strand.
CGAGACATCCCCGATCCGTAGACCGACATGACGTTGGTGGTCTCCTGATGCGTGCGAACACCCGGGTATTTTTGAAGCAGCCCGTCGGTGACCCCGGTCGAAAGCCGACCCTGTGCGATCACACCGGACGTACAAATCAACCCAACCAGACAAGCGGTCCATCCACGACCAACCCGTGTCATACGAAACTCCCTTTACAAAATAACGCACCGCGAAACGTGCCTGCAAAAGCGAACATGAGTCGTCGACCACAGGGCAGAACGGCGCAATCCGCCCCCAACCCCATGATCATAAGCCATTGTCGGCGTCCGGCGAAGGGAAAAGGCGATTATTATGGGCGAACTCTTACAAATTGGTGCGATTTTGGGGAACCAACCAAAGTGAGAGCGGTAGTTTTGCACTCACGCCGACAAAAAGGGGCCTGAGCGGTACCCTCACGAATACCCGCCTCCGAAACGCCGCGCGAGCGCACAACGTGCCAACCGACGCCTCAACAGAGGTTTCGCCGGCTCACCAATGATTTTCGGACAGACTCCCGGACGCTGGCCGGGTGCAGCGAACGCCTGATCCCGATTGCGATGATCAACCTGATGATTCATCGCCGAGCGTCGAGTTCGACGACCGCCAGTGATGAAGCACCGTGAAACCCATCCACAGCGCGCCGACCGCATAGGCGACACACCCAATAATGGCGATCGACTCGCTGCCCGATCTGCCCTGATTTCCGGTCCAGAGTTTTTCGATCGCCATACCCGAGGAAACGAAATAAAACACAAAAAACGTGAGGATAAAACAGCCGAACAGGCATCGGTCCATCACGCGCAAATCCGGCTTGTCCTCAAGCCACTTCTCCCACTCCGTTCCGGATTCAAAATGCGGCTCAATGCGCTCGCGAATGAATCGACCACACCGCATCAACGCCTGTTCGTCTGCCACGAACAAAATCGTGATGACCAGCACGACAAAGGGCAACAACGGACCCACGAACCGGCTCTCCGGATGTTCACCCAGAAACGTCAGAATCGGAACCGCCACAGATCCCAGGGCCACAATCATGAACAGTCGCAGTTTGGTGGCAGCGATTTCGCGGCGAAGTGTGCGGTATTCTTCGATCAGGAATTCCTTCGTATTATCCATCGGTCCTGTCTCCATTTCCTTCAACATCAAGCCGGGCACATATCGGAAGCATACCGACGCTGCAAAAAATCGCGAGACTCCGTCATCAATTTTCCGATTCCAGGAGCGGCGATCTGACAACCACAACCGGATTTTCGGCCTTGCACAAAATCACGACGTGCCATCGGGCGAAAAGCCCCATCCCAACGCGACCCCCACCGTTCGGTCAGTTTTATTTTGACGTGGCGTGGAAAAGACCGTTATGCTACGGTGCGGGCTGACCTGGTGGGTGCGTTCTACCCTGAAACGCGCGCAGCGTGCCGGGCCTGAGATCCAGCCCCAACCGGGTTACGCACTACAGGGATGACAAAAGGACACCTGAATCGTGAATCTCATTGCACTCCTGATGATGGTCGCTGCTGTTACACCGTCGGCGACACAAGACGACAACGTCGAATGGTCGGGTATCTCGCACCTGACCAGTTACGATCGCGCGCCGAAATGTCCCCTGGGCGGCGAAACGTTCGCCGTGCAGATTCGCACGTTCAACAACGATCTGTCCGGGATGACAGTCTGGACTGACGACGGCAGTGGTCTCGTTTCCGCAGGCGGAGTGCGAATCGGAACCCGTGGGCCTTACGACATTTGGGAAGCCCAGGTCCCTGCCACCGGCAACAACGCGCTGACCTATTATTTTGAGCTGATCGACGGTACGGATTCTGATTACTACGGCAAGGCTGGAATGTCCGATAATGTGCCGGTCGGAAACGAATTCGGCATCGACTACACGAACCTCACCCACGCCCCGTACGGCGCAACCGTCCATCCCGGCGGCGGTACCGTTTTCCGCGTCTGGGCACCGGGCGCGACCACCGCGCATGTGCGCGGGGAATTCAACGCCTGGGGTCTGGGCGATCCGATGACCCGGGTTGGTGAGGATTTCATCCGGTTCGTGCCAACGGCTGACGCCAACGAGCAGTACAAGTACTTCTTCAATCCCGGCAACAACTGGCGCACCGCTTCGCGGTCCCGATCGATCAACTCCGGAGACAACAACAACAGCCGCATTATCGATCCGGCCACCTATCCCTGGGGTGATGCGGGCTTCCGGACGCCGCCATTCGAGGAGATGGTCATCTACGAGTTGCACGTCGGCAGTTTTGTCGGTCGAAACGACGGTGGTTCAAGCCCACCCAAATACAGGGAAGTCGTCGATCTTCATATCGATCACCTCGTCGCGCTGGGGGTGAACGTGGTTGAACTGCTGCCGGTCACCGAGTTTCCGTGGGATTTTTCCGCGGGCTACAACCCGATCAGCGCGTGGTCGCCGGAATGGATATGGGGCTCGCCGGACGATCTTCGTTATCTGATCGATCAACTGCATCAGAATGGTATCGCCGTTCTGATCGACATCGTGTGGAATCACTTCTCGGGTTCCGATAACTTCCTTTGGCAATACGATGGCACGCAACATTATTTTGACGATCCCGTAGTGGACACGCCCTGGGGCGCGCAGGCGGATTTTGATTCCCCTCAGGTCAGGGATTACTACGTTGAATCCGCTCATTACTGGTTCGAGGAGTTCCATATCGACGGTTTCCGAATGGACGCAACCGATTTCATGAACATGGACGGTTCGCCGCAGTCGGGCGCCGGCTGGACGCTGATGCGGCGTTTCAATGACGAGCTGGACAATCGCTGGATCGACAAGATTTCCATCGCCGAGCAGTTGCCCGACGATTCGTTCGTCACGCGTCCCACGTCGGCCGGCGGTGCGGGATTTGACAGTCAATGGCACGACCGATTCACCGACGATGTGCGGGCGGCCATTTTCAGCTCGGCGTTCGGCGACCCGAGTATGGCCGGCGTGCGCAGTGTCATCCTTGGCAGCGGGACAAATCTCGAGTTCACAAAGGCAGTGAACTACATCGAAACCCACGACGAAGCCTGGCCTTCCAGTGGCGGGCAGAGGCTGGTCCGCACGATTGATACGAGCGTCCCGCACGACGATTTCTTCGCGCAGAGTCGTACGAAACTGGGACACGCGCTGGTGATGTTTTCACCGGGTATCCCGATGTTTCTGATGGGTTGTGAGTTTCTTGAGGACTCGCCGTTTGGTGCAGCCGCTCCCGGCGTGCCGGAGGACGAACGACTGGACTGGACGCACGCAACGACCTATTCGGCGTATCTGCAGTTTTTTCAGGACATGATTGCGCTTCGCAGAACGATTTCGTCACTGCGTTCGGATAGTCCCGTTCGCGTCAGCCACATCAACGAAAGCGGCAACGTGCTCGGTATTCATCGCTGGACCAGTGACGGCGACGACCTGATTATTGTTGCGAGTTTCAACAATAGTGATTTCACTGACTATCAGGTTGGGTTCCCATCGGGTGGAACGTGGAATGAGATTCTCAACAGTCAGGCCGACGTGTACGGCGGTAGCGGGTTGGGCAACGGCGGGAGCGTTACAACGACGGCCGGACCTCTTGACGGATTTGACCAGTCGGGGTTTGTGACCGTTCCCGCGTCGAGTGTGATTGTTTTCCAGAAGGCGGAACCGGGGCCGAATCCGGGGCCTGCTGTTCCGACGGCGTCGCCCCGGGGACTGCTCGTGATGGCGGTCGCGATGACGGCGGGTGCTGTGGTGATGTCACGTCGGCGTCTGGTGCGTGGCGTGGTTGGTGCATAAATTACCTTGCAGACAGATGAGACGTGGAACGTCGCATTGGGTGCATGTGAGTTGATCGTGGCGAGCGAAAAAGTAACAGCAGCGTGTTTTTTGCCTGCTGAAACACCGACTGTCGAAGAATGGATTCCAGAGTGACAAGATGAAAAAATCGGATCAGAATGCGTTGGAATGTGTAGCGGTCCCCGGTTGCTTTCGGTCAGGAACCCGTGGTTTGTCCGGGTTCACGTTGATCGAGTTGCTTGTCGTCGTCTCCATCATTGCGCTGTTGATTTCGATTCTGCTGCCGTCGCTCAAGCGATCGCGGGAGCAGGCTCGATCGGTCAAGTGTCTTGCCAACATGCGCGGACTTGGGCAGTCGGGCTTCATGTTTGGGAGCGACCGCGACGGGCGATTTCAGTTGGCTGCCAATGAGGAGGGGATCAACAATGAAGATCCCGATCGCGTAAAGTTTGCGTACGATGACCGTCATGAGATTCTGTCCTGGCCTGTGGCGATGGCGTCGGCGTCGGGGTTGAAGGGATACGACCGCAATTGGCAGTGGGGTGTTCGGGCGAATACATGGCTCGAGGCCAAGGAGCGACAAAACCTTATGAGCCAGGAGTTCAAGCTGGCCATTTGTCCGTCGGATCGGGTGAAGATCAGTACGCCGTTCTACCCAAGGGACAACAGTTTGAAACCCCTGCCCGACGAACTTCTGGACGCACCGGAAGGGAATACCTACTGGGGATTCCTGAGCTACGGAATCAACGAGGATGTCGTCGGCGCGGAGGATTCCGAAGGAAACCCACAGGCACCGGATTGCTGGCGTAACGGGAATCGCGGACAGATATCTCCAGACGCCGGTCTGCGTCTCAACGGCAGGCTGGACAGGATTTATTCCCCGGCGACATGTCTGCTCATCGTGGACGCGGGGCCTGACAGTGAGGCTGAAGCGGTCTCGCAATCAGACGAAAACACCTATGCCAACCTGATCATCAGTGCAAAAGCCAACGGCCCGTCGCTGGAACATTTTCAACGAAGATGGCCACGACGAATACCGCGTGAACGTCATCCAAAAGGTGCACTCAACGTGCTGTTCGCTGATTTTCACGGAGAAACCGTCAGGCCCACCCGTTTCGTGGAATCGGACAATCCGGAATTCGACGGTCTTCCGAAGGCGTACAACACCCGGGTGCGGGTATCGCCCTACAAGCCTTGGATCGAGGACGAGGGTTGATGGTCGACTCGACGCCCATCCAACGGGTGTGACGCAGGGGAGCACCTGACCACGAATCAACTGTCGCTTTAATGCGGCTGCGGGTTTCGCCCGGAAGGGTGTGCGGGTTCAGTACCGTTTGGCCTGGCAGGATGAATTGAACAACGGGATTGAATGCGGATGCCACCATTCGCTACAATATCGGGTTAGACAGAACAGGTTTCTTATTACGAGGGTGGCTGATCTACATCGGATGATCGGTGGTCGCATCCGTTGACGCCACGACCAGGAGGTTCAGAAGTCTCATGTTTCGACGGAAAGTTGCAATTGGAGTGTGCGTTGTATTGACGACTGGTGTCATGGCTGCCCCTCCCGGGCCGATCGATGGTGCCGATATCCCGGTCGATTTTGGTGCCGGCAGTCTTGAGGCTGTTCAGCGTAACTATACGCAGTTCGGCGATTACGAGATCACCCCGGGGTTGCAGATTGCGGGTAACGAGTTGAATGAGCTGTACGTCGCCAAGACAGCCGACGCGTTGTACATCGGCGTCACCGGCAATCTCGCGGGCAACGGCAATGTGTTCATGATCGGCATCAACGATCTGGACCGTACGGGTCAGACCGAGAACCGGAGCTTCGCTGCGGCTGGTGCGGTGTGTGACCAGGAGCCTTTTGATCCGCCCTGGACGCTGCAGGAATCGGCGCGTCGTTTGATTATCAACGACAACCTGACGCCCATGGATGCGACGGACGACACATACGACATCGCGATGTTTGACAGCGGCATGACGTTTCCCTGTGATACCGACTATGTGTTGGCGGTCGATGTGGTCGGTCAGGTCAACGCCAATTTCTACACGCTGTTTCCACCGGGCGATCCGACCGATCCGGCAGATCCGAACGCTCAGGGTCAGTGGGACCCGACGCCCGAGAACCTGGCTGACGCACTGATCAACTACTATGCGACACGAACGTATGTTTTCAACGGCGGGTTTACGTTGGGGGTTGCCAACCAGATTTTCGAGCAGAACGCATCGGGATTCGTCGATGGCGGTTTCAACAACAATAATGTTGTTGGCGTGACGGACACGGATGGTTCGACGGCGGCGACGGCGACGGAAGGCCTGGAGATCGGCATTCCGTTCTCAGCCATTCCGACAATCGGTCCAAATGACAACATCGAGATTTATGTGATTCTTGCCTCCGGTGAGGAGAACAGTTGTTCCGGCGAGTTTTTCGGTCAGGTTACCAATCAGGTTCTGCCGTCTCTCGCGACGGGATCAGCCCCATGCGATTTCACCATGCAATCGGAAGGGCTTTTCGACCTGCGAACTGACCTGTCAGCCGTCATGGGCTGTGTTCCGATTGACCTGAGCATGGCTGCTCCGTTCCCGCCGGACGCGACACCGGGAGATCTGACGGACAACGCTGCTGATGGCACGATCGACCCAGCCGATTACGGTGGCAGCGCGCTCGCGACGCAGACGTGCGCGACGCCGTTCGGTGACCAGTTTGTGGATTTGAAACAGTTTGAGCGCGGTTTCGGTTCGGAACTCGACGCGATGTATGTGACGAGTGACGGGGTGAATCTTTATCTGGGCATTACCGGCAACCTTGAGGAGAACGGTAATCGGATGAATATTTTCATCGACAACACGTTGGACATGGACCCGCCGGGGCCGGGTGGCGACGGTGAAACCACGCTGACCATTGACGGTCTCGGAACTCCCGGCGATGGGATGGAGGGCGATACGTTGCCGCCGTTGCTGTCCGATCCGATGATTGATCCCCTGTATGACTACCATTTGTCGATCAATATTTCGGGCACGACGATTTTTACCGACTTGTTCGACATCAACGCAGGCACCAATTCGTTCAGGGGTTCATCACAGCTTGAGTCCGGGAGCGGTGTGCTCGACACAACCGGAGGCGACGTCAATCAGTTCAACATGCAGGTCGCCGGGAACAACATGAACACCGCCGGCGTCATCGGCTGCCAGCCATTTGAGTCACCTTGCACAGACCGTCTTGGTAATTCGTTGATTCAAACGTGGTTCGACTCGATCGCAACCGTCGAAAGCCTTGCAAGTGGTGTCGAGACCGGATTCGAGATCGTCATTCCGCTTGCGGATATCGGCATCAATCCGTGTGATGGACCAGCCACGATTCACCTGTGGTCACTCGTCACATCGGGTGGCGGATTCCGTTCAAACCAATCGCTGCCGTCGATGCGTCCGGATGTGGGCGAGTGCTTCGAGGAAATGGTTCAATTCCCGGGTGGAGCGGTTACGGACTGGTTTGATATTGACACAGCTGACTGTTTTACGCCGCCGGAGGACTTCTATCGCGCTCGGGCAATCACCCATGTGCACACGCCTGCGGTCGAGAACGACTGCAACAACAACGGCATCGAGGATGTCTGTGAAATTCTTGACGCTGCTGTAGATGACATGGACTTCAACGGTGTGCCAGACATGTGCGAAGGTGGCACGCCATGTACGCGGGACTGCGACTGTCACACAACCGCGGTCGCGGACGCTGCGGCTGCGATGCCGCCGGTTCCGCCGAGCGATTTGCTCGACATTTGCGATTACCACTATTGCGACATCCCGACGGGTGAGGCGATGGGTATCTGTGCATCGTGC
>JAJDDT010000062.1 GCA_029260165.1 Phycisphaerae bacterium
CGAATGATCGCAACCGCCAAGTCACCAGCCGAACCGTCCATGTTCTCGTTCAGGCCGAGAAGCAATTCCTCCCAACCATCGCCGTTGATGTCGCAGCAGGTAGCCGCCGTTGCGTTCCACCAGCTCTCAGCATTCTGAGCACCACGGGCACCGTGGGTGACCGTCTTGCGACTGAAGAACGACGCGTTCGACGTGCTCTCGGTGCTGTTCACCAGACCAAAGTGATTGGCCGTCGAGGACGCAAGGTTGACCCGCGTGTCCAACGTCGCGGGCAACGCCGTCTGAACGTGGAACGCAGCCAGACCACCGGCAGGAGCCGACGCGACACTGGCAGCACCCGCGGACAACGCCGTCTGAGCGATGTAGGTACCACGGGCAGTGCTGGTTACGGCAACATTGTCGTCAACCAGCGCACCATCGGTCGTCTCGGTCAGCGTCGTCGTGTTCAACGTTTGAACCGGCGTGAAATCGCTGACCAAAAAGGCCGTGTCAGCACCGGTGATCGCACCACTCTGATTGAAGTCCAACGGAGCGACCGCCTGCGTGTTGTCAAACGCGTCACGCAGCGAGTACTCGAGTTGACCATTGACGAGCGGAAGAATCTTCACAGGAAGATTCAACGAATTCGGGGTAATCGTGTAATTCGTCAGGTTCTGCGGTGCATTGGCAAGACCCTGGAGCGAACCAGGTGTCGCCCCCGCAGGAATCGCAAAAGCCGGAATCAGCGTGTGTGCGACCTCATCCATGGCGACCTGATTGGTGATGAGATCCTGCACGGTGATACGGAACATGTAGGTGCCCGGAATCACCGTGTTCGTGTTCGATCCGGCAATACCCGTGTTGATGATCGTCGCCGCCGAGTTCGTCAGCGACGGGATGATCAGGTAGGTCATCGTCCGCGCCCCGGAGTTCAGGACGGTGATGTCGTTGATGTCTGCACCGGTCGGAACGGAGATCACTTCCCAGTTCACGGAGATGTCAGAATCATTACCACGATTGATAACACCAGTGATGGCTGGGACAGCCCCACCGCCACCCGACGTCAACTGCGAACCCGCAGCAAAAACGCCGCCGTTAAAGTCAGCACCTGCCGGGAACAGGATGCGGTCGGCACCTGCGTTCACGGTCAATGCCTGACCGGAAATCGTCACCGTGCACATGGCTTCGTCAGTTTCCGTGGTCGTCGTGTCATCGGTATCGTCGTCGGGCGTACCGTTGTCATCGGTCACCGTATCGGTGCCGGTGAGGGTCAACGTGACCGAACCCAACGCCGACGCACCGAGAGCGATCTGCGGTGTGGCGGACGTGGTGTCATCAATCACTCCCTGCGATGCATTAAACGAGTAGGTCACCGTACCGGACGCACCGGTCGAAGAGCCGGTCACACCAAAGGTGGCACCACCAGTAACGGACTCGGGGCAATCAAGCGATACCGAGAATCCTGCCGGTGGAGGAGGCTCGCTGGCCGTTACACCCTGCGACGCGGAGCGTGTCTCACCGGCGCACTCAACATCGACGCTAACCGTCGTGTCGTCTGCGGCGGGCGTGTAGCTCGTCGTGCAGGCGTCTTCCGTCCCGTTCGGATCGAACGTACCAGCCCCATCCGCACTCCAGGTGCAGGTGCAGCCTTCGTTCTGCGCGAGCGCATCGAAGTCAGGAGCCGTCACGGAGACAGCCGTACCAGCCTCGAGACCAGCGAAATCGACGTCCGCATTGGCGGCCTCAACCGCCGTCGGCGGCGGAGGTGGAACACACTCGTTGTTGGTGCAGGTCTCGCCCGCAGCACAATCAGCGTCCGTCGTGCAAGCCGGGGCAGGATCGACGCACGCACCATTGGTGCACACCTGATCACCCGTGCAATCCGCGTCCGTCGTGCACTCGGGTGCCGGCGGCGCTTCACACATCATCGTTCCTGCATTGCACACCTCGCCCTCCGCACAGTCGGCGACCGTCGTACAAGGCGTGGGCATCGGACAACCCGGAATCGCCAACGTCAGCACAGCCAACGCGGCAAACAACGTGCCGGCACGCAGCGTAGTCGCAAACGTGGTTCGGCCTTTCGTAACATTCATGCTTGACCCTATCATTCGACCAAATCCTCCAGTACAACCTTCCGCGTAGTCCGTATGTCACGCTGCTTCGCTTGACGGACTTGCGCTCGACTCAATAAGACAAAATTCCTATGGACAGTCTCGACCGCAGCGCGCAGATCGAAACGCTTACCTCTTAATCACAACTGCAAATACGTTGGCTACAGGCCAAATACAACCGGATCCTCTTTCAAGCGTCGTTCAACACCCAACAACGCCAATATCTCTCAATCGCGAGTCCGCTAAGGCCTTCCCGAGCAGGGGAGGTGGTGGCTTCTCTGTTGCAACCGATTACGCGCCAGCCTCGGTTGCGACAAGCCTCCATGCTCCATGGCAAGAACGACCGCGTACAGTCGCGGGCAACTCACCATCTCCAACGCGGGCGAATTGTAGGTATCGCCAAGGCCTAGTCAACACCCTTTTTCGGAAAAAACCCGCATTCTTTCCGAGACACAAAATAATACCGGTGTTTTCCCGCACCGGTACACGCGATCCTACTTCTGGTCGCTATCGGCGCTTGACGTTATTCGGCTTGAACTTTTGCGAAAACCGTTTTCTGACCGTCCTCGCAACGCCTACAACACCGTTCACCGCTGTTTGTCGACAATCGCACACCGAAACCCGCAGCGTCCCGATGATAATTCACAGGCCGTCGCGACAGCCTGTCTATCGACGCAAGATTATGGTTTACATAACGTTAGACGCTATTTAGAACGAGCGTTTCGACCAGGCGGATGATGCGATCTGCGACCCCTCTTTTTGACTGCGAAAACGGGCCTGTCCATTGGCCGTCTGACGACAGTATTTCCACATGGGCATCGTCAGAACCGACGTTTTCAGGTCCGTTCAGGACGATCGCGTCACAATTCTTTCGGCGGAGCTTCTGCTCGGCGTGCGCGTGATGATCATGATCCTCCATTGCGAAGCCGATTGTGATTCGGTGCTGTTTTATTTTTCCGAGAGAAGCCGCGATGTCACGCGTTGGCAGCAATGTGATGTGGCGATCCTGTGCCCGCTTCTGGAGCTTGTGGTTCATTTTTCGAGAAGGTCGATAGTCGCAGACGGCTGCCGTGAAGATCGCGGCGTCACAGTGCTCAAAAACGCCCACGCACGCGTCCCACATTTCCCGGGCACTTGTCACGGAGACCACGTTGACACCGGCGGGCGGTTGGATGGCGACCGGTCCCAGGACGAGATCAACATCGTGATGACGCTTTTTGGCCTGTTCGGCGATCAGGCAGCCCATTTTGCCGGACGACGGGTTGGAAATGAATCGGACCGTGTCGAAATATTCCCGGGTCGGGCCGGCTGTCACCAGTATTCGCACAGGAGCCTCCCCTACGAACGTTTGAGCTTTGGAAGCGTCTGATCGATGGCGGCGATGATGTCGACAGGCTCTGCCATGCGTCCCCTGCCCGACGATCGACAAGCCAACCACCCCTCCACCGGTCCCACGAGGTGGTATCCGAATTCCTTCAAACGGGCGACATTGTTCCTGACGGCGGGGTGGTCCCACATCTGGTCGTTCATGGCGGGTGCAAGAAGAACGGGGCAACTCGCGGCGATGACCATGCAACTCACCAGATCGTCACACACGCCGTTGGCGATTTTTCCGATCATACTTGCGGTGGCGGGAGCGATGACCAAAAGGTCCGCACGGCGTGTCAGGCCTATGTGCTGGGGATCGGTGGCGTCGGGGCTTTGCCACAGGGTTGTCAGAACATCCCGACCGGACAAGGCTCGAAACGTGAGCGGTCCGACAAACCGCGTGGCGGACTCGGTCATGGCGACCGTCACGCCTGCGTCGCGCTGGACAAGCCCGGAGACGACATTCGCGACCTTGTACGCGGCGATACCACCGCAAACCGCGACGACAAACTCGCGTCCCTCGAGCGTGGGCGAGGCATCGGACGTCGGATCAGTTGGCGTCATGATCGTCGACGATTTCCTCCGGGAATACAGGCTCGATCTTCCCTTCGGCGATTTCCTGAACGACGACTTCCAGATCACTCATCCCCCTGGTATCAACCATGGGTCTCGCCCCCTGCATGATTTGAAGCCAGCGTCGTTGGATGAGCGCGGTCAGCTTGAATCGCCCACCGCAAATTTTGATGATGTCGTCGTGTTTGAGAGGTTCGATCATTGTTATTCTGTCTCCTTGCGTATGATGTCCAGGACATCCCGGACCGTCTCGTCGAGGTCGTCATTGACCACAAAATATTGATAGCACCCTGAATCACGGGCGGCTGCAATCTCTCCGTCTGCCTCAGCCAATCGCTTTTTGAGCTGAGCGGCTGACTCGGTTTTTCGTCCCCGAAGTCGCGCTTCGAGCGTTTCACGCGTCGGCGGCAGAACGAACACCCGGATCGAGTCTGTCATCCGCCTTGCGACCTGAATCCCGCCCTGCACCTCGATTTCGACAATCACATGCTTTCCCTCGCCGATCGCCTTTTCGACAGGTACCCGCGGCGTCCCGTATTTGTGGCCCACATAATCCGCGGTCTCGAGAAAATCACCGCGATCGTCCATCGCCTGAAATTCCTCAATAGACAAATACTCGTAGCTGGCTTGCACGCCGGGGAGCAAGTCGCCACCTATTTCATGCTTGCGACGAGGACGGGTCGTGGCTGACACACTCCAGACCGCATGGGGAATTCTGGCGAGAAGCTGATTGCAGATCGACGTCTTACCGGTCCCGGACGGACCACTGATGACGATGACTTTTCCCTGTTTTGTGGTCGTCACGACATCACTCGGCATTTTGAACCTGTTCCTTGATCCGATCGATGATCGCCTTCATTTCCACAACACAACGGGCAATTTCACCATCGTTGCTCTTGCTGCCGATCGTGTTGGCCTCACGCAACATCTCTTGTGCGAGAAAATCGAGCCGCCGACCGACCGCGTCGCGTTGGCCGCAAATCTCGATGAAATGATCCACATGACTGCCAAGCCTCACAAGCTCCTCACTGATGTCACACCGCTCCGCAAAAATCGCCACCTCGCGCGCGAGAGCGTCCTTTTCCAGCTCAAATCGACCCTTGCTCATCAGCGATTCGACACGGCTGGCCAATCGCTCATGGTATTCGCCAATCACAACCGGTGCCCGATCGGCGACTGTTTTCATCTGCACTCGGATGGCGTCGCAATGCGTCGCCAAATCCTTGAAAAGCGATTCACCCTCGCGCTGCCGCATGGCCGTCAGTTGATCGAGAGACGTACCCAGCAGCGACATCACAATCGCACGCCACTGCTCGCGCTGATGCTCCGTGATTTCGGGTGGCTGACACACCCCGGGCAGGGACACCAACGACCCCAGATCGACAGACACGCTCACCCCATCAGGAAGTCGAACCTTGCCGATCGACGCAACGTACGAGCTTAAAACCGCATGATTCACGTCGTAAGCGACGTCGGCAGATTCGCATCGCATGCGCATCACCACCGACACGCTCCCACGAACCAGCCGACCCCGAATAACCTTTTCAACCTCGGTCTCGGCGAACTGAACCGCTTCGGGAAGCTTGATCGTGCACTTCAGAAACCGATTGTTGACGCTGCGAATTTCGAGCGCGCAACGGACCCCCTCCGCGTGATGTTGGGCCTCACCATATCCGGTCATCGACGCGATCATGGTCGCTACGGGGTTTCCCCATCGCCATCGCCCTTCGCATCGCCCGATTCCGTGCCGATACCTGCATCTGTTTCAATTCCGGTATCCGGTTCTGCCGGCGCGCTGCCATCCTCCCCGGCGGGCGGCGTTGCGATGAGCATCTGACCCGGACCCGTCCTTGGCTTGTAGGCGTAATTACCCAAAACAGAAAGCATCAGGAAGCAAAACGCCAACCCGACCGTAATCCACGTGAACGCATCACCGGTGCGGGCACCAAACGCGGAACCACCGCCACCACCAAACGCGCCAGCCAACCCGCCACTCGAGCCTGGTTGCCCCAGAATCACCAGAATCAACAGAAGGCAGACAAAAACCATGGCCAGCCCGATGGACCATTGCCAAAACGAAAATGCCAGTAAAGTCATCGAAGTTTTCCCGAAATACCCATTTTACCTGAATTTCACCTGACCCGGCAGCCCGGACACATATCCCGCTGACCACGTCAGCGAGATACCGCCGCAGCCGACGCCAGTATAATACTCGCAAAGTCCTCCGCCACCAAGCTCGCGCCCCCCACCAGTGCGCCGTCCACATCCGGGCAGGCCATCAGCTCAGCCGCGTTCCCCGGTTTGACGCTCCCGCCATACTGAATCCGCATCGTGTTGCCCGCGTCGGCACCGAAAAGCCCTGCCATCCGCTCCCGGATAAACGCGTGGACCTCTTGAGCCTGATCGGGGGTCGCGGTCCTGCCGGTCCCGATCGCCCACACAGGCTCATAAGCGATGGTCAGCCTGCCATGGTCCAGATCATCGCCAAGCCCCTCCGCCAACTGACGCCCGATCACATCGGTCGTACTCCCGGCGTCCCGCTGTTCAAGCAACTCCCCGACGCAATAAATGACCGACATCCCACCGTCAAGGCAGGCCTTGACTTTTGATCGCAGCAAATCGCCCGATTCCCCGAAAATCTGCCGACGCTCGCTGTGACCGATGATAACGTATTCCACGTTGGCTGCCTTGAGCATCGCAGCCGACGTCTCCCCGGTGAACGCGCCCTTGCTCTCGAAATAGCAATTCTGGGCACCAAGCTTGATATCCGTACCGTCAAGCTCCCTGCCCATTGGATACAAAAGCGTAAACGGGGTACAGACAGCCACGTCAACGGGGATCCCGGGTTGAACCAGTTTTCGCAGCCCGCTCATCAACTCGCGCGCTTCCACCAGCGTGCAATTCATCTTCCAGTTTCCGGCAACAAACGGACGTCGGCTCATGGTGCATATTCCCTGTTCTGTCCTGCTCTGCCACCCGCCGCGATGTCGCCTCATGACATCCGCCGCAACGATCGTGGCCTCCCGTGACGGGTGACACATGGTGCCCGCTTTTTTCAATTGTTACAAGACCCCTGCTACAAGACCTCGCGTACGCAGGGGTACGAGCCGAGCACCTTCAGATTGCTGCAAAACTGCTTCGCGTGCTCCAACGCCTCCGACAGTTTTTTCGACTCGCGATGCCCCTCAACATCGACAAAAAAGGCATATTCAAAACCCTTTCCCCGAGCAGGGCGGGACTGAATAAACGTCATGTTGATACCCAGTTGACGAAACATGGCCAGCACCTCGACCAACGCCCCGGGGCGGTCCGCCGCGTGAAAATAAACGGCAGTCTTGTCATCGCCGGTCGGTTTTGCCACCGTCCGACTCAGCACGAGGAACCGGGTCACATTGTTTGGATTGTCTTCAATACCGTCCGCGAGCCTGTCCAAACCGTAGATTTCGCCAGCCAACTCGCTACCGATGGCAGCCGACGCCGACTCCTGCGATGCCAGTTCGGCGGCTTTGCTCGTGCTCGTGACCGCTTGAGATTTGTCGATCAATCCCGTTTCGGTCAGCCACTGGCGACACTGGGCGAAGGCTTCAACCTTCGAATAAACCCGTTCAATTTTTCCGAGCGGCCCATTTCCAAGAAGATGAAGATGCACGCCGAGATTGAGTTCACCGCAGACGATCACCTGTCGATCGACCAGCGCATCGAGCGTGTCAGCCACACCACCGCCCGTCGTGTTTTCAACCGGCACCAGACCGAGATCGACCCTGCCACGTTCAACCTCGTCGAAAACAGCGGTAATGCTCTGCAACGCTTCGTATTCCACGGTCGAGCCGAACTTGCGACGGGCAGCCAGATGCGAAAAACTACCCGGCGGACCAAGATACGCGATGCGCGGAGGCTGCTCGAGAACAAACGATCCGCTCATCAGTTCGCGATAAATCGCACGGATGGTCTGATCCGGAAGCGGGCCCGGGTTGATTTTGGAAACACGCTCGAGAACCTGCGACTCGCGATTGGGAACATAGGTACAGGTGCCATCAGTGCTTTTGGTCTTGCCGATTTTCAGAACGACCTCCGCGCGCTCATTGAGCAACGAGACGATTTTTTCGTCCACCTCATCGATCTTCACACGCAACACGTCGAGTTGTTTTTCCGTCTCACTCACAACAACACAATCTCAAAATTCGTCGGCCCCTGAACCTTGTCAGCCAACACCGACGCAACTCCCTGCACCAATCTAGCGTCACCCCTTGTGGGTGGCGCGAACACCAACCACCGTCATATTGCAATCGCGCCGCCCACAAGGGGTGACGCTACAGAACGGGCACCTGCAGGACACCACGACCGCGCCCGCCGATTCTGTCAGACACCCGGATCGAACTATCCCTCCCGCAAAAGGTACACGAGATGACCGATTTCGGGGAGGATCAACGATTCCAAGGCCAACCTCACCGCCACCGTCGATCCCGGCATGACGAACAGCACCGTATCGCCGACAAGTCCGCCCACGGCGCGACTCAGCATCGCTCCGGGACCAATCTGGTCGTAACTTTTCACGCGAAACAGCTCCCCGAATCCGTCGAGACGCTTTGTGATCAACCGTTCAGCCACGTCCGTCGTGACGTCCCGCGTCGCAATACCCGTCCCACCGGTGCACAGGATGACGTCACAGGCGGGATCATCACGGAGTTGCTGCAAATGACCCATAATCCCATCCGCGTCGTCCTTGATGATAACGTAAGAGTGAATCACATACCCCGCGTCGGTGAGGAGTTCCCTGATCAACGCCCCACTGCGATCATTATCCTCGGTCCGCGTATCACTGATCGTGCAAACCGCGCAGGAGACGGCGATCGACTTCTGGGCTGCATGTTGTGGAGCGGGCATGGTCAACACTCTCCGGGCCTGACGACAATACGTCCTGCCTCTACATCGCTGTCAATTCAATATCCGTCAACGCAACGGCTTGCTGCCAACCTTGCGGCGAAGCTCGTTGACATGAGCGAGCATTTTCGTTTCGGATTTGATCAGACCAACAAGATTGCTGGTGGTCACGCCAAGGATATCCGCCGCTTCGGAAACCCGACCGTCCACAGCGTGAATCAAATCGAGCAATTCCGCGATGACCACGTTCATTCGGTGGTCCCTCCTGCCAACATGCAACTTCTGATCCTTCGTGATACAGGATGCCAACACCTCGCCCGGAACGTAGTCCGCAACATCCACCGGAAAGCGACAATCCAACGCCATCGTGCGTCGCAATCGTTTCAATGCCCGGGCGCGATTTTCGTGCTGAGACCGGCTCTCAACAGCAGCCGCCATCAAACCGGACGGGCGATGTCGCAATCGGACAGCCGAGCTGGTCTTGTTCCGCTTTTGCCCGCCCGGACCGCTCGCACGATGCAGATCGACGTCGCACTGCCGCATCAACACCGCGTCGTCTGTTCCGATGGCGTCGTTGCGCTTTTCCGCATTCTCAAATGTCACGTCACCAGCCACGCATTTCACCCATCCATCGCATATTTCCAACAGACCTGCCACGATTCGGGATCATTCCCTTCAGCTTCCTGCCAGTCCTGGCCGAAAAACAACGGAATATCGGACCGTTTTGAAAGGATTCATCATGAACGTCTTCGCCCTGATCGTGGCCCTTGTCATTGGCTTGTCCTCCCTGATCGATCTCCTCATCGGCACAACGATTTAACTCCTGCTTTAGTTATTCCTTCGCAGAGCGCTCGCGGATTGCGCAATTGTCGGCCATTCCAACGGCTGAGTGAGATGCACGTCCGATTCCGCCTTTCCTTTTTGACCGGGTTGCAACCCGGTCGACCAGTATATCGTAGTTTCGTCCCGTGCGACGGGTGAACATCTTCATCCACCGCATTCAGGGGGCCGATATATCCCGTGCCCGCCTCCATAGGCGGGCATGAAACCAGAAACAAGACGTGGGGTGCGTGGTGCCACACGTTCGGGTGAACGGAGATCGACCCATGGCGTTGACAGCACGGAATCGGATAGTCCTCTACGCAGTTCTCGCGATTGTCGTCGGATGCGTCCCGCGGGCAACCACGCCTGACGTGCCCACGGACACCACGGCAGACGAACGCGGATTCGTCGACGGTGGGGGATTTTTCTCATCCGGAGACGCCGGCGACGCATTGCCGCCGCTGGTTCCGGAAGTCGAGGATGAACAGGAAACCGAGAGCTTTTTCCTGGCTCGATCGATCGACCCCGCGACCGAAGACAGTGCCGGGGCCAAATTCCTGGACTGGGGCGACTTCGACGGGGACGGGCTGCCTGATTTGGCGTCCGCGTGGAATCAATCACAGGTCATCCAGATACACCTCCAAAGACGCGACACCGACGGAACCGTTCGCTTTGAAAGCGTGCAGGTGTCGGGTACCTCGCCGATCGCGATCGTGGCCGGCCTGGAACTGGCGGACATGGACCTCGATGGCAATCTGGACATCGTGTTGGCGATCAAACACCGCGGGGCTGTTCCGTTTTGCTCGGGTAATGGTCTGCCGAATGAAAACGGATTCACCGGTGAGGTCCAGATTCTGTTCAATCCGGGGCCCCCGAACCTGATTCGTGGTGCAGCCTGGCCTGCTGTTGAAATCCTCGCGTCCGACGAGCCGAACCTGCGCGATCCCTGCCGAATTACCGCAACGACAAGCGAATGCAACACGACGCTCGGGCAGGCGTGTGTGGTGTTTCCCCACACGTCGCCGCTTGGCTTGTGCGTCTGCGATAACGACTTTGAATGCGATTTTGGGCAGGTCTGCGATCGCGGGGTGTGCTCGTTTTCGCCCGCACGACATCCGGTGGGATCCCAGTCGGAGGGCACGGAGCGTGCGATAGACACGCCCGAAAATGGCGGCATTACCGCTTTGGGTGTGGGGGATATGAATGGGGACGGGTTTCCGGATATCGTGATCACCAGCAATCGACCCGACCCCCCCTGCGAGAACAGCGACAATGATCTGGAGCTGTACCTCAACCCCGGACCGGGATCGATCACCAACCCCCTCGCCTGGGCAGACAATCGCAATTACACCGATTGGCGAGGCACCAGCGAGATCGTCCTGGAACGTAACATTCCACCACTCAAACACCTGCTGCTCGACGACGTCGATCTCGACGGTGATCTGGACATTATCTACACGCGCCCGACGGCATCGAGCGCCAACATCTCGTGGCGGGCAAACCCGCTCGTCGAGGCTGGCGCCGGCGCGGTCAGCGCTCCCGGTATGTGGACGCGTTTCCCCGTCGGGCAGGTCGATGGCGGAGCGGACGTCATGACACTTGGTGATGTCGATCGCGATGGATTCAACGATATCGTCGTCCGATCCAATCAGGGTCAGGTCGTCGAGTGGTTCCGACGCCCCGGACCGGCGGACCAACTGAACAATGACGAGCTGCCCGGACAAAACCCGGCCGACGTTCGAACAAACGTGCCGTGGTCGGTGTTTGTGCTGATTGAGGTACCAGACCGCGTACCGCTGGGAATCGAGCTTGGTGATATCAATTTCGACGGCCAACCGGAGGTCCTCGTCGGGGCGGAGGGATCGGTTCTGTGGCTTGATTCCAGCACAGCTGAATCGGTGTTCGATTCATGGACGGCGAATCTGATCGCCGACGAGGGACAGTTGGACGACTCGCTGTTCGCCGCTGCCGGTCCCGCCTTCATCAATGACATTCTGGTACTTGATATCGATTGCGACGGAGCCAACGACGTGCTGGCCACCATCGACCGCCGTGAGCTGAGCGGGCTGGGAAGCGACGCCATCGTCTGGTTCAGAAACGTTCTGACCCCTGAAGACGTCGGGCTCGACATTGAACTCGTTCCAGGATGCCCGTAAGCCATCAAAACATCAACGGAGCCATGACTATGGTCTTGTCCTATAGAAAAGGCGTGGGGATCACGCTTTCGACAGCTTGTCTGATCGTGGGATGCAATTTGATCGGCGGCATCGCGCCGAACCGCATTACAAGGTTGTTTCTCGACGATTCAAGCGGTGCGGTCGGTGAAGGTCGGTTCACGCCGATTCAGATCGATCCGCAGAGCGAGGACTCCGCCGGTCCGCAGTTGATCGCAACCGGCGATATCGACGGCGACGGTCTGGTGGATGTCGCCTCGGTGTGGAACCAGTCCAAACCGTTGCAGATTCACCTCCAGCGCATCATCGACAACACGATCACGTTCGAGACGGTGACGCTCGCGGGCGATTTCCCGATCATCATCTCGGCGGGTATCGAGATCGCCGACATGGACGGCGACGGTCGAAACGACATCGTCCTGTTGATCAAGGAGACGGGTGTCTTCGCGCGCTGTCGGTTCACGGGCGAATTTCTGGACGGGCAGGACACACCCGCAGGCATGATCGTTGTGTTCTATCAGCCTGATGACCCCGCAAGCATCAACAGCCCGATCGCATGGGAAGACGTGATCCTGCAACAGTCGCAAACCGCGGGCGGACCACCCGCCCTTCCCGAGGTGCCCGAGACGGGTGGATACACAAGCATGACCATCGCCGACATCGACGGCGTGAACGGACCGGACATCACTGTCGCGTTCAACGCCGACGAATGCGAAGGCGGACTCGGAAACCGCGTCGAGCTGTATACCAATCCCGGACCCGGCACCGCCCGCCAGTCCAACGCGTGGGCACCTGTGGTCATCGATACCGATGCACCGGAGATCAAGGCGGTGACCGCGTTCGACGTGGACCGCGACGGTGATCTGGACCTTGTCTACACCTTCCCGACCGCTCGAGGCTCGAACATTCGCTGGTCGCGCAATCCCGTGATCGACATTCCCGACGCGTTCCACCTTACCGACGGCACATGGCAGCGCGGTGCGATCGGTCAACTGTTCACCGGCGCCGACGTCATCGCTTCGGGCGACATCGACAACGACGGCATCACCGATCTCCTGGTCCGTTCAACCGACGGAAAGATCATTCAGTGGTACAAAGGCCCGCAAAGACCAACCACCGCACCGGTCCGCAACGTAACGTGGCAGGTCTTCACCGTGGCCGAATTCCTCACACGAGAACCCCAGGCCGTCAGCCTCGGCGACCTCGATCTCGACGGACAGCTTGAGATTGTCGCGAGTGCACAAGGTGCGGTCATGTGGTTCGATCTCTTCGAGGACGGCACCGTGTTCGACCAGTGGGAGGAAAACCTGCTGATCGATGACAGCCCTGTCGACTCCGCACAGACGCCCGCCGTCACCGATCCAAACGTCGATCAGAACGAAATCGAAACGGACGCGACGATCATCAACAACGTCAGGGTCGTCGATCTGGACGGCGACGGTCTGCCCGACATCGTGGCGACGCTCGATCGCAAAGGCCAGTCAGGCCTGACCAACGACGGAATCGTCTGGTTCAGAAACAACGGGCCATAGTGCTTCGCGACTCGTCGTTTGATGGTTGGGTGGCCCATGGCTTTAGCCGTGGGGGAGTCGAATCCAAACCAGCCATCGAGTCCCCCACCTCTAAAGAGGTGGGCCACCCATGAAGGTGAGGCACCCATGGGTTGATGATGCATCAAAACATCTGTCAGGTCATACACAACGTGTCCGGGTCTCTCAACATGAAATAACCACACCGCCCGCGCGCTTGACCACGGTTGCAGACGAACTAGACTGTCCTTCGCGAATTGATTTACGGGACATCAGACATGAAATGCTTCGCCATACCTGCCTTGCTCCTGTCACTCCTCGTCCTCACGGGCTGCGAGACAACCTCCGGTGACGGCAAAGCCTCAGCTTTTGGCAAGACGTTTTATCTCGATGGTGCGGGCAACTGGGGATTCGGCGCGTCCGAGGTGCCGCAAGGTCTCAGAGACGCGGGATATCGCGGTAATGTCGAAATCTACATCTGGACCACCTCCTTCACACCCCTGATCGATCAGTGGAACATCCCCGCCGCGAAGCTGCGTGCATCCGCGCTGGCCCGGCGAATCAAACAATATCGAAAAAAATACCCCGATAACGAGTTGAACATTATCGCGCTCTCCGCGGGGACCGGCGTCGCAATATGGGCCGTCGAGGAACTTGACCAGGACACGCACATCAACAACCTCATCCTGCTCGGTTCGTCTCTCTCCCACGACTACGACGCTGCCAAAGCGCTCACCAACATGGACGGAAAAATATACACCTACCACTCACCGCATGACCTTATCCTGGAGGGGGTGCGCGTTTTCGGAACCATCGATGGGAAACGCGGCGTCGATTCAGCCGGACTGGTTGGTCTCAAACCCCCACCGGGCATGCAACAGCGTGTCAAGAACATCGAGTGGAGTCGACGCTACGCTCAATATGGCTGGACCGGGTCGCACACCGACTGCACCACACGCAAATTCGTCAGAAGCATTCTCGCAAAGCATGTTGTCGAATTAAACACCGACCTGCAAAACAGCCGAACACCGGCACCCCGACGGTCTGCCCGACTCACCAGACACCAACCTGCAATCCCCGCTGTCGATCAGGATTGATCACATCGTCTGTTGTCGCGCACGCGCCACGAACACACCCGCCGCAACAATCCCCAAACCCGCGACCGTCGCGCTGATCTGTTGAATCCCGAAACCGGGCTCACTTCCAAGGTGAAGCCAGTCTGCAAGAATATCCAACGCTCCAAGAAAAACCCCGAACACCAGCAGCGTCTGCGCCCGCATCACCGCCCCAAGCAGAATCGAAACCCCCGCCACAATCAAACCTGCCTGCTGCTGCCAACCAAACTCCTCGCCTTCCCCCAGTTGAAGCGGGTCAGCCAAAACCGAAACCAGCGTCACCATAACGCCGAATGTGATCACCATCGCGGCAAAACCGGATCGCCTTCTACCCGACGGATGGTCCACCTGAAACTCATCCGCGCACAACTGGCACAGATGATACACGACCCTTTCACCACCAACGATGTTGGTCACATGAACGTCCGCGTCACCACCACATTCCTGACATATCACCCTTGACGAACCCATCGCATCTGCCTGCATCATGACGCCGTGGAAGGCTGACCCGCAGACTCCTCCACAATCTCCAGTCGCGACAAAACCCAAAGCTCACCGGCAATCATCAGCACCGCGATCGGCATCATCGTCAACCCAGCAAAATCGTGGAAAAACTTCTCGGCAAGCTCCCCGTCGAACCACATAAACAACATCGCCGTCGCCACAAGACGAATGATATTGCAAACGATCGCAATCGGCACGCTCGAAAACACCACAACACATCGCTGCCAGAACGGACGATCCACCACCCCCGCCAACACGCACGCAACCACGACAAACGCGGTCAACATCCGCAACCCGCTGCACGCCTCCGCGACTGCCAGCTCGGTCACATCGTTCAACACGATAACATGACCGCTCCGATCAACCGTGACACCCAGAAGCTCCAGCACAAACACCGCACCACCAGTCGCCTGACCCTGCAGGGGACCCGATATCATCGCGTGAATGCGACCCGGAAGAGGCACCATCAGAAACAAAAACCCCAACAACCATTTCAACCGCCAGGTCACCTGCCAACCCGTCACCAGCAGCACGATGCCCACGATCGTGAGAACCATCGCGTACCGCTCGCCCGATTCGAACAGCGTCACCATCCCCACCGTCCGGGCACCCTGGGCAAACAACAAAAACAACACACCCCACCAACACGTCGTCGGCCTCAATCCCCGCAACCGATCCCGCTCGCTCCACAGAAGATACAACGCAGCCAACGGCACCAGTTGCCCCACCGAATAGTTGTCATTGATCTGCCACTCACAATACAGCTCAACCAGCGTCGACCAGTGCGCCCACAAAAAAACAACCAACAACGCCACGATCGCTCCGACCGTCCCGCTCCAACCCCCACGTCGCGTGTTGTCCGCTGCCTCACCCATCACCTGGCCAGGACCCCCTCCGACCCACCAGCCACCCCATCCCCCGACGCCCCATCCCCAGTCGCCTCATCCCCAGTCGCCTCATCCATTGAATCCTCAACAACCCGCATGATCCCGTCACGAATCGGATTGGCTGCCAGAGACGCAAACCCCACCAGCATCTCCGCGTTGCGACCGGACATCTTCCCCGACGCGACAAGATGCACCTGCGCGGAATAGTGAGGCCCCTCATCAAACCGCCAGGCCGTCTTTCGCAACAGCGAAACGTCAGCACAGTACCTGCCATCCACGATGTAATAGTGCAACACGTTGATGTGTTCCTTCGCCATCGACCCGCGGCTAAACTCCTGCAACCGACATTGAAACGACGTGCCGTCGTCCAGCGAAACCGTCCGCACCCGACCACCCTCCAGCGTCCAGCCCGCTCCGATATAGCACACCTCCGGACGGTGCGGAATAAGATCGCGAATCCGAACCCCCATCGCCACATACAGACTCACCATGTCGCGACCCCGCGCGTACTCCCGATTGATGAGATCATCCGTGTCCGTCGCCTGAATAACGTTCGGATCCAACGGAACATCAATACCGTCCCAGTCCGAAAAGCTCATCGGGATGACCGACAACGATCCGGGAATGACCCGAATCGAATCCGCCAGATCAGCATACCGCCCCTGGAGATGACGATACCCACCCCCGGTACCAACCAGCAACACGACAGCCACGACAACCCCCGGACTCGAATTCCCCCGTCTTTTACCTACATCGCGCATGGATCAACCCGCACCTTTCAAGATTGATTATCGTGCCCAGCCCGTCAATCGCCAACCCATGGCCCGAAAACCCGGGTGCGCCGGTGAGAATGACGACACTGTCTTTTCAATCGTCCACACGACGCGTATCCTGACCGGAAACATGACCAAATCACAAAACAGACAATCATTGGCGATCTTTTCGGACCCACCGTCGCCACCCGAACTCCGGGGTCTCCTGGCAAGCGTCTGCCTGACATCGGCCCTGGTCCTTGCAACCTGGGTGCTTTCAGGCGGTTGCTCGACGATACCAGCCAGCCCAAACGACGACGCCACCAACCATCCCAACGCCCCCGAGACGATCGACCCAACAACCGAAAGCGAAACAGATCCCGAACCGACCGACGCCCCCCCACCACCCTCCGCGATCGAGGAACCGGAAGAATCCCCCACCAGCCCAATCATCGGAATCGCCCCAAATATAACGGTGTCAGGGTCCGTTTTCCGTGGCGACGACAGAACAATTGCCAGCCGACGTCCAATAACCTTCAAAATTCGCGATGCAAACGACCAGTTGATCGAAACATTCCGAACCACCAACGGACAGTACGAACATGCGCTTCCAGTCGGGTTCACCGGGACCATCACACCGATCGCCGACAACGTTGTTTTTGATCCGCCGTTTCAATCCTTTGAAAACGCCGGAACCGATATCGGAGACGACCATCCCCCTGCATTTACGGCCTTTCTGACCTTTGTCGTGGACAGGGACGGGGTCGGTGGCACCGTAGGGATGGCCCGCAGCACTGGAACGTCGGGGTTTCCGTTGGCATCCATCCAGACCGCCACCGACCAGGCCCTTCCGGGCGACACCGTTCTCATCCGAAGGGGCACCTACACGTCCCCAGCCTCCGATCGGTTTGAAGTCGTCCCCGTTCTGGAATTGAAAACCAGTGGCCGACGTGGACGACCGATAACCATAAAAGCCTACGAAAACGAAACAGTCATCCTCGACGCCGAAAACGAACACAACGAGTGCATCCGTATCCGGAATCAATCACACCTCCATATTGAAGGACTGATCGCCGAACGATCCCGGGGTCGCAACATCCGCATCGAGGACAGCCAATATATTGAGGTCGTCCAATGCGTGGCGCGTGACAACCTGCTCGGAAATCTGCCGGGTTTCCTGTTACAGGGACGCTGTAGATATTGCGTGTTCGACCGATGCGTCAGCACGCGCAACGGGCGCGGGTTCCTTCTGTCAGGCCGCGTCGAGACAAACGACCCCACCGGCGAGCATCGCCCCAGATTCTGTACGGTCCGAAACTGTCTCGCCTACGAGAACACCCGGGACGCGGAGGACAGCGATGGGTTTCAGATGCTGGCGTCGTCCGATAACGCGCTTATCAGATGTGTCGCGCACGACAACGGCGACGACGGATTCGACCTGACGCGGGGGTCGCATCGAAACGTGCTGGTAGGCTGCGTCGCATACAATCACCCGTTTGACCCAAACGGCGATGGGGACGGAAACGGGTTCAAGATCGGCGTCTGGGGACAGGCCCCGCCCGACAGCGATGGGGGCGGCGTGGACTGCGTGATCAGTCGATGCATTTCGTTCGGCAACAAGATCGGGCTGAACAACAATGCCATCAGGCTTCGAATTTTCAACAACGTGTTTTTCGGAAACCGTCGGTTTGGCCTTGTTTTTGACGAATCGACGGTCGCCACCTGCCGGCAGTCGCCCTCCTGCCACGGTGAAGCCATTGTGCGCAACAACATTACGTCCGATAATGGGGATGGTGACATCATCTTCAATCGCGCCCGTCGGAATCCGGTTTTGAATTCTGATTTTAATTTTATTGGTGACACAACATCCACGAACGATCACAATGACGAATCGGGCCATGAGTCCGCGTCGTTGTTTGGCCGCGACGTTGGTGGTCCTGGATTCGTTGATTCCGAGGCCGGGATGGTTGTGACTGACGTTTTGTCGGCGGAGTTCGGTCTCGTTCCGGGTTTTCGGCCTGGGGCCAACTCGATCGCGATCGATCGCGGGCGTCAAGTCACACTGGAGCTGCTCGGTCCAGTTTCCGCTGAACATCCCGATTATTCGGACCTTGTTGAGCTGATCACGTTGCGTTCCGCTTTAGAGTCCGCCCCGGTGGATATGGGCGCGTATGAGCACCAGCCTTGATTTCAAGATACCCGCCGTCGGCCAATTGGCGGGGTAAGTTAACCGGACTTTTGAAATTTCTTTAATATCATGCCTGACAAGCAGTTATGAGCGCATATGTAGCGATAATCGACTCCCGCGCGTTTGACAAATCCTGTCGATATCAGAAATCAGGTTCGAGGGGAATTCAAACGCATCCCGGTCAGGATAACCAAAACGGAGTGGGATTATGAGGACGCTTGCGGTCTGCGGGTTTTACACGCGCGCCTTGCTCGTTGTGGCAGGAAGCATCGGGCTACTGGTGAATGCAGGTGGGTGTGGGACGCCATCGTCTGCGTTGGCGGGCACGGACGGATCGGGCGATACGGACCCGGGCCTGGTCGACGGGACGGGTGACGACGACGCGACCACGAACGTCGTGAACATCGACGATCTGGACACCACGGATGGGTTGGATCCGGACGGTCTTTCTGACGACGATTTTTTCGGTGCGGCGGAATTTCCCTCGGCTGCGAGCGGCGACGATGTGCTGGCTTGTCCTGTCGGATTCAGTGCTCAGATAGCCGGGGACGAGCCTGGCGATCCTGTTCGCGGGGTGGCTCCGATGACGATCGTTTTGCGAGCGGTTCCCGGGATCGGCTCGTCGATTCCTGACGGAACGTATATCTGGACGGTGGATGCGGAAGAATTCGCCGGTTCGGCTGAAACGCATGGTGCCCTTGAGCTCGACCTTGAGGCACCGGGTCGTTATTTCGTCGGCCTGCGTTTTCGCAACAGCGATGGTCGGGAGAGTCTGGGCTGCCTGACCGGAAGCGGCGGGAACATGATTGAGATCATCGCGGACGTTGATTCGTCCGGCATCGGTCTTGGGGGTGGTGGTGGTCCCGGTCCGGGTGGATCCGGGCCCGGCGGCGGTGACCCCGGGCCTGAATGTTCATCGAACGCGGAATGCGACGACGGGTTGTTCTGCAATGGTGCGGAGCAGTGCTCGGGTGGATCGTGCACGGCGGGGGCTGCTCCCTGTGCGGCTGCCCAATGCAGTGAGTCGACGGACACCTGCGCGACCTGCGCGATCCATGCGGACTGCGATGACGGGAACTTCTGCAACGGTGATGAACTGTGTGTGGGTGGTTCGTGTGCATCGAGTGTTGCCCCCTGTGCGGGTCAGGTTTGCAACGAGGCTGGCGACACCTGCGTCGGCTGTCTGACGGATGGTGACTGCGATGACAACAATTTCTGCAATGGGATTGAGACCTGCAACGCGGGGTCGTGCGTGGCTGGCGGTGATCCGTGCGGGGGTGGGTTGTGTGATGAAACGACTGATGGATGTGTCGGTTGTCTTGCGAATTCTGATTGCGACGACGGGAAGTACTGCAATGGTGCGGAGACGTGCGTTGTCAACGTTTGCGTGAGCAGCCCTGACCTTTGCGCTGGTCAGTTGTGCAACGAAACAACGGACTCGTGCGTCGCGTGCCTGACGCACGATGACTGCAATGACAACACATTTTGCAACGGATTTGAATTCTGTTTTAACGGCGGATGCCTTGTCACCTCGGCACCGTGCGGCGGGCAGGTTTGCGACGAGACGGGCGATACCTGCGTGGAGTGCCTTGGCGACGGTGATTGCGACGACGGGGTTTTCTGTAATGGTGCGGAGTCGTGCAACGGCGGAACGTGTCAGGCAGGGGCTGCGGTTTGCGCAGGTCAACAGTGCAGCGAGGCGACTGACAGTTGTGTGGGTTGTCTGACCAACGGAGATTGCGACGATGGTGCGTTTTGCAATGGTGCGGAAACGTGCAATGCGGGGATCTGCACACCGGGCAGCGCCCCTTGCGGCGCGCAGGTGTGCGATGAGGCAGGTGATGCGTGTGTGACGTGCATCAACAACAGCGATTGCGATGACGGTTTGTTTTGCAACGGTGTTGAGACATGCGACAGCAACGCATGCATGATGGGGACGACTCCGTGTGTCGGTCAGATGTGCAATGAGGCGGCTGACGCGTGCGTGGACTGCCTGTCGAGCGGTGACTGCGACGACGGTGCGTTCTGCAATGGTTCGGAGATTTGTGCGGCTGGTTTGTGCCTGAATGGTCCGGCGTCCTGTGCGGGGCAGCAATGCAACGAGGGGAGCGATGCGTGCGTGGACTGTTTGAGCAATGGTGACTGCGACGACGGAAAATTCTGCAACGGGCTGGAAATCTGTTTCGCGGGGAGCTGCATAGCCGGCTCGGTGTCCTGCAACGGTCAGATGTGTGATGAGGCGGGTGATTCGTGTGCGGATTGTCTGTCGAATGCGGATTGCAATGACGGATTGTTCTGCAATGGTGCGGAGACGTGCAGCGCCGGGACGTGCGTTTCGGGAGCGGGTGTCTGCGCCGGGCAGATCTGTCTTGAGGCGAGCGACAGCTGCGTCGATTGCATCATAGATGTTCAATGCAGCGATGGTGTTTTCTGCAACGGGTTGGAAACGTGCGTGGGTGGTTCGTGTCAGACGGCGTCGGTGCCGTGCACGGGACAGCAATGCAACGAAAATACTGATCAATGTGCTGATTGCCTGGTGCATGCCGACTGCGACGATGGGGTGTTCTGCAACGGGGCGGAGGTGTGTTTCAACGGGGCGTGCGTGGGTGGTACGACGTCCTGTGCGGGGCAGTTCTGCGACGAGATTCAAAATGACTGCGACGAATGTATTAACGACGGTCACTGCGATGACGGTGTGTTCTGCAATGGTGCGGAAACGTGTTCGAACGGGTCGTGTTTGGCGGGTTCGGCTCCCTGTACGGGGTTGTTCTGCGATGAAGCGCAGGACGACTGCGATGACTGTCTGAACGATGGGCATTGCGATGATGGGTTGTACTGCAACGGTGCGGAGACGTGTTCGGGCGGCGTGTGCGCTGCGGGTGCCGGTCCGTGCGGTGGTGGTACCTGCGACGAGACGACGGATTCGTGCAGCGGTGGCGGTGGTGGATTCAGTTATTCGGTGGCGGGTTTGCCGGTTGATCTGCGCGGCGCGACGCCTGAGAACGAAACGATGACGGTGACGATTGATTCGCTGCCGCCCGGGGCGACGGGGATCAACATCACGCTGACGGTTCTTGATGCAGATCACGACGAGGGTCGATTGGTGATCAACGGATCGAACACGATTCCGCTGTGGGGTGCGAACACGTCGGTTGCCAACGATGCGGTGACGCGAACGCTTGATCCGTATGCGACGCCGATCGGGTGGTATCAGATTGGTGCGAATTCGTTCCAGTTCTGGCATGAATCGACGGGCGGGTATGTGATTGAGCAGATGACGCTGAGCGTGGAGATTGATGCGGGGGCGGTGTGCAATACGAATGCGGACTGCGATGATGGTGCGTTCTGCAACGGTGTGGAGACGTGCGTCGGCAATTCGTGCGTGGGTGGTTCGAGTCCCTGTCAGGGTGGTGAAATCTGTGATGAAGCGGGTGACGCCTGCAACGCAGTTCAGGGCAATGTTTTCTATGTTGATGACAATGGTCCGTCTCAGCCTGGGTACAACGCGGGTGCTGCGCTGGGTTCGATCAATCATCCGTATGACAATATTCAGGCGGCGGTCGATCAGGTGGGTCCTGGTGACACAGTGCTGATTCGTGACGGTCGATATGTGAACACGCATTTCCCGACGTTTGAGATATCGCCGGTGTTTGAGGTTCAGGCGAGCGGGGTGGCGGGGAATCCGATCACGATTCGCAATTTCGATCCTGCCAATGAGACGGTGATCGTGGACGCGGAGGGTATTCACAATGAGGCGGTCCGCATAACGGATCGTGAATACATTGTGATCGAAGGATTGATCGCCGAGCGGTCGAAGGGTCGCGTGTTCAAGATCACCGATTCGGACAATATCACGATTCGCGATTGTGTTGCGCGGGACAATATCCTGGGCAATCTTCCCGGGTTCGTACTGATCGGACGATGCCACTTCTGTTTGCTCGAGCGTTGCGTCAGCACGCGGAACGGGCGTGGGTTCCTGATGAGCGGAACGGTGGAAACGTCTGATCCTTCGCAGCAGAATCGTCCGCGGTTCTGCACGATCAGGAATTGTATTGCGTTTGAGAACACGCGTGATGAGGAGGACAGCGATGGATTTCAGATGCTTGCGTCGAGCGATAACGAGTTCATCAATTGCCTTGCGTACTCCAACGGTGACGACGGGTTCGATTTCACGCGTGGGTCACACCGTAACAAGATGATTCGGTGCATTGCGTACAATCATCCGTTCAATCCGGGTGGCGACGGTGACGGGAACGGGTTCAAGATTGGTGTCTGGGGTCAGGCGACGCCCGAGAGCGAGGGTGGTGGGGCTGACTGCGAGATGTCGCACTGTTTGGCGTTCGATAACAAGTATGGTTTGAACAACAACGCGGTTCGGCTGAAGGTGTCGCACAGCGTGTTTTATAATAACAGTCGCTGGGGCATCGTGCATGACGAGTCTACCAATCACGACGGACAGGCGACGGTCAGGAACTGTATCTCAGCCAACAGCGGTGATGGGGACGTTGGGTTCAACCTGCCACCAGACAATCCGATCGCGGAGTCGGACTACAACTACTACGGTGATGGATCGTCGGCAAACGACCACCCGGACGTATCGGGGCAGGACACGAACTCGTTGTTCGGGACGATCGTCGGCGCGCCGGATTTCGTGAGTCCGGGCAACGCGGGCATCGTGGCAGACCCGACGCTGCCGAACTTCCCGTATGCACCGGGGTTTGAATTGCGGAGTGATTCGCCGTGTCGCAATGCGGGTGTGGCGGACGGTCAGGGATTCCCGGCGGTGGGTGGTGCGTACGACATGGGGGTTTACGAGTTCACGCCGTAGTCATAATCAGGCGGGAACGGGGTTGGATGGGTCAGCGTGTGGCGTCGCGGATGGGCGGCGTCACACGCTGAATTTTTTGCACCAGTGTTCGAGGACGAGCAGTGCCCATATCTTGCGGCTGAGGTCGCGGCCTCCTTTTTGATGATCGTCGATGACGTCGCGAATCGCGTTGGGGGACAACCAGTTTTGGGCGCTTGCGTCGGACGACAGCAGCACGTCTTTTGCGTGTGATTGAAGGGAGCCTCTGAACCAATGTTTGATGGGGATACCAAAGCCCATTTTTTTTCGCTTCAGAAGCGGTTCGGGCAGACGTGCACCGATGCTCTGCTTGAGGACGTATTTGGAGACGCCGTTGCGGAGTTTCCAGTCGGCGCTAACGGCATTAACGAATTCGACGAGGGTGTGGTCGAGAAACGGGACGCGAACCTCGAGGGAGGTTTTCATGGACATGCGATCGACCTTGACGAGGATGTCATCGGGCAGGTAGGTCTTCTGGTCGGCGTGCTGGAGCGCGGTCACGATGGATGAGCCGTTGCGGTTGGCGACATAGGGTTCGAACAGCCAGGGCGTGCGGTGGACAATTCGGTGAAATTCCGGGCGGAATAGCGTCGTACGTTCATTGAGGGTGAATTTGCACATCTGAGCGTAGTAGCGATTCGGGCCTGTGGCTGCGATGCGTTCCATGAACCCGCGCCCCGGGGTGTGCCTTGGCATCAGTTTCGGGACGACGGTGCAGAGTTGGCGGATACCGAGTGCAGTGAGACTGTCCCACTTCTCGTGCTGCTGTGCCTGTTTGTATCGGCTGTAACCGGCGAAGACCTCGTCGGCGCCGTCGCCGGAAAGGCAGACGGTGACGTGTTTTCTCGCTTCACTACAGACGTGGTAGGTTGGCAGGGCTGACGGGTCGGCGAAGGGTTCGTCAAGGTGGTAGACGAGGTCGGGCAGGATGGAGATGTCGCTGTCCTTGACGATGATTTCCTGATGGTCGGTGTCGTATTTTTCGACGACCATGCGGGCGTACTGCATTTCGTCGAAATCGGATTCCTGGAATCCGACCGAGAAGGTCTTTACTTTGCGACCTGACACCTCGCCGGCGAGGGCGACGATGGCGCTGGAGTCGATGCCGCCACTGAGAAAAACCCCCAACGGGACGTCGGAGCGCAGGCGAATTCGGACCGACTCGGCCAATCGTTCGCCTAATTCCTCGACCCATTCGTTTTCATTGCGGACCGTCTGTTCTGCGAATGTTGCGTCCCAATAACGCTCGACATTGATTTGGCCTTCCTGCCACACGAGTCGATGCCCGGCCTTGAGTTTGTGCACGCCTTCGATGATGCACCGGTCACCGGGCACGTATCCGTAGGCGAGGTAATCGTCGAGGGCGGTTGGTGACAGACGCCTTTCGATGCGTTTGTCGAGCACGACGGCTTTGAGTTCGCTGGCGAAGACGAGTCTGCCCGTTTTTTCGTCGTGGTGATAATAGAGCGGTTTTTCGCCGAGGCGATCGCGGGCGACGAGGAGCTTCTTGTTTTTTTCGTCCCAGATTGCGAAGGCGAACATGCCGTTGAGGTCGTCGACGCAGTGGATGCCCTTTTCGGCGTAGAGGTGGAGGATGACCTCGGTGTCGGAGGTGGTGGCAAACGAGTGGCCTTTCTTTTCGAGGTCGGCTTTGATTTCGACGTAGTTGTAGATTTCACCGTTGAAGGTGATGACGAGTGATTTGTCGTGGTTGTGCATCGGTTGGGCACCGCCGCCGAGATCGATGATGCTGAGTCGGCGATGACCGAGGATGACATTCTCGCCCGTGTGGATGCCGTCGCCGTCGGGTCCGCGGTGCGACTGTGCGTCGTTCATGCGACCGACGAGTTGTTTGTCGTCGCTGGTGTTGCCTTGTTTGAATGCGATGCCGCAGATGCCACACATGTCGGGAAATCCTAGGAGACGTTGACCATTTCGGGTGACGATGTCGAGTTTTTGACGTTGCCCACCAGGTTATTGAACACGGATTCGTAGTCATCGACAACGGGTCCGACGGCGTGGGTTTTTTCGTAGTGTTTGCGGGCGTTTGTTGAGCAGGTTTTCCACATGTCGGGGTCGGTTAACAACTGGTTCATTTTCCTGCCCAATTCATCGACGGAATCGGCGTGGACGCCCAGGTGCTTGTCTGTGATGGTTCCCTCCGCGTCCCAGCGGGTGACGACGGGGAGTGCGTTGGCCCAGCTTTCCAGAAAGGTGTTGGGAAACCCCTCGTAGTTGGACGTGCACAGCAATGCGGAGGCCTGTTGATAGTATTGGCTGACCTTGGTGTGCGGGACGTGGCCCAGCATTTTGACGTTGGCCATCGTGTTGGCGCGGTCAACGATAAGGCGGGCGTAGTTGGATCTGGTGTTGGGGGCACCGATGAGGTCGAAACGGATGTCGGGATGGGCGGCGGCGAGGTCGAGCAGGAAGTCGAGGCCTTTCTGTTCGGCGTATCGCCCCAACCATAGCAGGGATTTTTGTTCGTCGTTGGCGGGCGATTGGCGATTCTGTGGTCCCGGATCGGCGGTGCAACTGCGGATGATGGTTGAATCAAGATTGACGTTGTCTTTCAACATGCGTTGCTGATTCGGGGTTTGTGCGATGACGAGGTCTGCGGTTTTGAGGCCGAAGCGATACAGCCATTTTTCGCGACGTGCGGTGAAAAACCAGAGGTCTTTTTCGCATTCGGGGTCGCAAGCGACGGCGTAGATCATCTTGCGGCGACGGGACTTGCACCAGAAGGCGACCTGTCCCGTTTCCGCGCCGGCGGTTCGGTGGTAGTAGATGTCTGCGTTGGCGCGGGACATGGCGTTGTGGAGGCTTGTCCATCGCGGGTGGATGAAACGAACGATGGGCAGGCCATCGTCCCATGAGCACATTTTGTAGACGGTGATGCCGTCGTGTTCGATGCCGTCGGGTTGTCCATGGTCGGTGACGATGAAACTGACGCGGTATCCGCGGTGGACGAGTCCGCGGGCGATGATGGCGCGCTGGACCTCCGCGCCGCCGATGTGCGGAAGGTCGGATCGTCCGGAGAGGACAGCGTAGTTGTTTGGGGCAACGAAGCAGACACTGGGCTTGGGGGTCTTGCTTGTCATTGCGTTGGCCTTTTGACGATGTTGCGCAGGAGTGGGAGTCGGGCAAGTCTGGATTTGAAGTCGTCGGGGAGGACGAATCGCCAGTAAAGCAGACCGATGACGAGACCGCCGACGACGCAGCCGGTGATCATGGCGACGAGTGGTTGGTCACCGAGGATGAATCGAATCAGGATCAGAACGGCGGCGAATGGCAGGACGAGCGCGAGCGGTTTGGCGCCGCTGTCGGACCAGTATTTGACGAAGGACATATCTGTTTTTCGGCAGGCGACCCATGGGAGGACGAATCCGTTGACGACGAGGAGTGGGATCGCCATCGAGGCGGCGGCTCCGAGGAGTCCCCAATCGGTGCGGGTCAGGAAGATGTAGCAGAGGATGATGCTTGCGATGGCGCCGATGAAGGAGGCGGCTGATGCGACGCCGTGGATACCAGCGCCAAGGAGGACGTGCCAGGTTGGTCGCTGGGCGAAGAATGGGGTGAATCCGATGAGCAGGACGGTGAGGACGGCGGCGTGTTCGGTGAACTGTTTGTCATTCATCCAGACCTGCAGGGTTTGCCGGCCGAGAATGAAGAGAAAGGCTGCGAGGGGCAGGGTGAGGAGCAGGCCTGCCCTTGTGCCTTCGACGAGGAGTTGTCGGAGTTTCTCGCGATCGGCGTCTTTGGTGAGTTTTCCCGCATGGGGGACGAGAACGCGGGCGTATCCCATGAGGAATCGTGTGGCGAATCGGATAAGGGCGCGGGGTCTTGAGAGGATGGCGACGGCAACTTCGCCGTGCATATGGTAGCGAAGGAGCATCATGACAACGCCCTGGTTGAGGATGATCATTCCGGAGGAATTGACAAAATCCTTAAGCCCGTAGGCGGCGATTTCCCGGAATCGTTCGGTGTCGGACCATCGGAATGAGAGCTTCAAGTCCGGGCTTAGGTGGCGGGCGATGGCGCGTTTGGCGAAGAGTTCGATGAGGAACCGTGCGGCGACGAAAGCAGCCATCGCCTTGAGTCCCCATCCCGCGAAAAGTGCGATCATGACGCCTGCGACGACGAAGAATGATCCGCCGACTTCGACGTAGTTGAGCTGGACGAAACGGTGGTTACCAACGAGGACGCCACCGTAAACCATTGTCAGCATTTGGCAGACGGCTGCGATGCCCATGGCGGCGACCATCCATTGTGCGTCGACGACGAGGCGAGTGCCTGGGTCGTCCTGCATCCACCAGGGTAATCCGTAGATGATTCCGGTGGTGATGACGAGTGCGCCGATGGCTGCGTAGAGGACGAGCGTTGCGGTGGCGGAGAGCATTCGGTTGAGTTCGGACCAGTCGCTGGTGTGTCGCAGTTTGGCGACGTGGTGGTTGGCTGATGATCCGAATCCGAGTCCGCTCATGGAAATGATCGCGCTCATGGACCAGCCAAGGTCCCAGACGCCGAGTTCGGCGGTGCCGAGTTGGTCGTTGATCAATCGTGGCAGAACGAATCCGCTGACGACCATGATGAATTGAGATGCCCAGTTGGAGAGGACGTTTTTGGTGTCGCCGGGTTTTTTGGACGCGGGGGGTGACACGGGATTATTCGTGGGGGGTTGTTGGCCGGTGGGTTGTTGGCGGGCGATCGTGTCGGCCATGGTTGTTTATCGTCTAGCTGACCGTAGCGAGGCTGCGGTTTTCGTTTTGTTTTCTGACGCCGCCGCGCAGAAACGTACGATGCCAGGATTCAAGTGCGAGGAGGATCCAGAGATCCTCCGCGTGATCTTCGGTGTTGTTGCGGTGCGTGTCGATCATGTGTTTGACGCCTGTGTTGTCGAACCATTGGGCGACGGCGGAGTCTGAATCGGTGAGCAGATCGAGTCTCGGGCTGAGGCCGCCATCGGCGCGGAACCATTCGCGGATGGGGACGGGGAAGCCCATTTTGGCGCGTTGGATGATGTCCATCGGGACGAGGTCCCGGGCGGCTTGTTTGAGGACGAATTTGCTGTGGCCGTTTCTGAGTTTGGTGTGGATGGGCCATTGTCCGACCATGTCGACGAGGGTGTGGTCGAGCATGGGGACGCGCGCTTCGACGGAGGCCCCCATGCTGACGCGGTCCTGTCGGTGGAGGACGGAGTTGAGGTAGACCTGCTGGTCCATGCGAAGCAGGGCTTCGATGGGTTCGAAGGCGGCGTAGCGGTCGATGATGGATTGGCGGACGGAGAGGTCGAGCGCGTGTCCGGTCGTCATGAGGCCGACGAGGTGGTCGCTGCCGAAGGCGCTGTTTCGGATGGCCATCCCGATGGGCCCGCGACGTTGCCATTCGGCGAGGGTGGACAGTTTTCCGATTTGCAACGCGTTGGGTAGTCCTGCAACGATTTTTCGGGCGGTGCCAGGTACGCCGATGAATCGTTGGTAGACAGATTGAAAGTGCGCGTATCGGTGGTAGCCGCAGAGGGCTTCGTCGGCGCCTTCACCGGTGAGCATGACGGTGACTTCCTGTTTGGCGTGTTTGCAGAGCAGGTGGAGGAAGATGCTGTTGGGGTGGTCGACGGGGACGTCCATGAACCAGACGAGTTTGTCAAATTCGCGATGGAAGTCGGCGGCAGTGACGGGGATGGGGCAGTGGTCGGTGCCGACGGCATCTGCGACCTGTGAGGAGTATGGGAATTCGTTGTAGTCCTTTTCCTTGAAACCGACGGAATAGGTTTTGATGGGGTGTTTGGTGAGGTCGTTGGCGAATCTTGTGACAACGCTGGAGTCGAGGCCACCGCTGAGTTGGGTGCCGAGCGGGACGTCGCTCATCATGCGTCTTTTGACGCTGGCGTGTAGCGATTCGCGAAACTGGTTGATGAATTCCTCGTCGGTTGGCGCGGTGTCGAGCGGCTCCCTGACGGACCAGTAGCGTTGAATTTTGGTTTTCAGATCGCCGGTGACGGTCATGTGGTGACCTGGCATGAGTTGTTTGATTCCGGCGAAGAGGGTTTGCTCACCTGCGACGTGGCGAAACAACAGATGTTCTGCGAGGACGGGGAAGTTGACGTCGCGTGGGCAGGCGGGGTGTTCGAGCAGGGACTTGATTTCGGAGGCGAAAGCGAAGACGCCCTTGTTGAGAAAATAGAAGAACGGTTTGATGCCGAGGCGGTCGCGGGCGATGAACGCGTCACCGGTGCGTTCGTCGAAGATGCAGAAAGCGAACATACCATTGAGGCGGTCTGCCAACTTCGGTCCCCATTCGCACCAGCCGTGGACGAGGACTTCGGTGTCGGTGTGGGAGTGGAATTTATATCCTTTGGATTCGAGCTGGGCGCGGATGTCGGTGTGGTTGTAGATTTCGCCGTTGTAGGTGACCCAGACATTCCGCTCGGTGTTGGCCATGGGTTGGACGCCGTGTTCGGAAAGATCAACAATGCTGAGACGTCGATGTCCGAAGGCGTAGGTCTTTCCGACGTGGTCGCCGAAGCCATCGGGTCCGCGGTGGATCATCTCGTCGCGCATGCGGACGACGAGCGACCCTGCGTTGTCGGCGAGTGGTTCAGATTCAATGAAGCCGCAGATTCCGCACATGGTCGCCCCCTATGTTGCCACCGGTTCTGCCGTCGGCACGCTGTTGTCGTATCCGAACTGCCGATTGAGCCACCCCCCGACGCGTTCGAAGGTAGCCAACTGCTCGTCGGTCAGTTCGCGGACCCATTTGGTGTCGAGCCTGATCTCGGACGAGTTTCCGAAGCGCATGGCGTTACCGAGGATGTGATGATCGACAGCGCGGTAGTCCTTTTCGCCTGCGGCTGGATCGACGCCGACGAATTTGAAGAGGCGTTCCATGGTGGCATCGGTATCGTTGCACATATCCTCGTATTTGAGGACTGTTTTCTGATCGTCGTCCAGGGATCGCATCACCTCGCGAATTTCCAGATGCGAACGAAGCCATTCACGGGTTGCAATTTCGGGCGACAGGTTTTCATGTTTCATGAATGACAGCAAGCCACCCCGTCCGTCGCGCACGAGATGGATGGCTTTGACGCGCAGTCCGTCAACGCGTGACAGATATTTCAGGCGCATCGCGTCCTTGGAGGAATCGAGGAAGACGGACTTGCCGGTGATTTCAAAGACGGTCCTTGCGAAATTGACATTGGTCTGGTTGACACGCCTGAACATCCTGCGGTTGGCGGGTGACAGCGCCATGTAGACCGAACGGCACAGCTCGAATGGCAGCGACCGGTGTCGCGTGCGAACGAGGCGATTGGTGAACGAGGCGTTTTGAACGCGGTAGCCACATTGCGTCCATTTGTCGGCCAGATCGAACGACTCGCCTTTTTCGTGCATTTTGCGAACCACGCTGTTCCAGAAATCGCATTGGCCTATCGGTTCGCCGCAGGAGCATTGATAATTGACGACGTCCATGGAATCGCCCTTTAGCTCGCCGATGGTGGCGATCTCCGGATGCGTGTTGAGCAGAAACGTCAACAGCGTCGATCCGGAATAGCTTGGCGAGGTGATGTAAAGAAAATCGATCATGTTTGTCTCGCTGGAAATGGTTGTTGGACCATTGGTACGCGAACGTACACACGTCGCCTCGGCGCGACGGGGCGGAGCCTGGTGTTTCTGCCTGCCCACATGTGAACCGCGATACCCATGGCTGCGTAGGTACCGAGCATTCCCTGACTGGGCATGAGCACACCTCCGGACAGCGCATTGATCAAACATCCGGTCACATGCGCGAGACCGACCCCACCCACTGCGATGGCAAGGACATCCGTTCTGTTGCGAAGCAGTACGAGCGATGCAACACCGGTACCAAGATAGAACGCAGCCACGATGAGCATGCCGACGGCACCACTGTTGACCATGACGTCGAGGAACCCGTTGTGTGGCGTGGTGGGCACATGCCCTTCGGTGTCTTTGATGGCTTCGTAGGCGTCTGTACGGAGCAATGCCAATCCGCCATGTCCGATGAGCGGAGACTTTCGAATTTCCTCAATCGTGGGAGGCCAGAGATTCCCGGTTCGACCAGCCGTCACCTGGTTCATGTCCGTTTGGCCCGTTGCAGCGTTTTCGCCCATGTCCATGAGCATGCGTTCAGCCACGTTTGGGAACATGAAGACGATGACCACCAGCGCGATGGGACCGATAAACAGGAGCTTTCGAAATCTCAGACACGCAAAGATAAACCCGATGCCCACGAAGGTGACGTATCCCGCACGAGAGAAGCAGAGGCCTGTTGCGAGCATGGTGATGATGGCAGACCCGACCGCAATCATTTTGTACTTCTTTTGAGGCCAAAGCCGGTGGGTCGCAAAAATGCTCCAAAAGGTCATGACCAGGACCTTGGCCATGTCGTTGGCGTGCAGTCCGATGAGTTTGTCGATTCGATTTCGCACGCCCATAAAATTACCGGGCGAGAAAAGATGTGTGATTGATACGTTCTTGAGAACAAACGCGCCGTAGAACACGCCAAGCAGGACCACCGTCGTGACAGCAAGCCGCACACGTTCGCGTGTCGTGCACCCGTCGGCGAACATCAGGGCAGCCCACAGGTATTTCATCGGGTTGATCCAAAGCTCGGTGGTTGCGTCCATAAAGCTTCGGATCGGGTACTCGGGCGGTAACGATCCCGTATCGACGGCGACGCGCAAATAGTTGACGAGCACGACCATGATGTAGAGGCCTGCAACGATAAACGCGGATATCGGAATCCCGATCGGACGCGGATGTCGAACACGATCAATCGCCCAACTGAGCGTTGTGATCGCAAGCGTGAAGTTCCACGGGTTAAGTCCCTGTATTCCCGCCATCGTGCGGGGCATGTCGTCGTTTTGCGTCAGGACAGTCAGTAAGATCAGGGCAGCCAGCGACAAAAACCAGTCGCGAAAGGCGTACACACAGATGCCCAGGATGAAAATCATCAGGATGAATTGACGAATACCCATTTTTCGCCACACGCCCGGTCATCGACCGGGCAACCCCTTTCATCTACCATCCACACCCACAGGCTCACCCGCCGCGGAGGTCTGCTTCTCTTCATTCAGAACCGTAACCAACTCTGGACACTCGTTGATCACGAACCGGTGCTTGCCGCTTGGCGTTGACT
This sequence comes from Phycisphaerae bacterium, assembly GCA_029260165.1. Classification (GTDB taxonomy): domain Bacteria; phylum Planctomycetota; class Phycisphaerae; order UBA1845; family UBA1845; genus OFTM371. Next base: position 32,883 of record JAJDDT010000062.1, read on the forward strand.
CGAACCGCTCGACGAATTCGACCTTCACGTCCGCTTTGGGACCGAGTTTTTCCCTGGCACCCTTGATCGCGTGGCCGAACTCACCCTCGTTGAATCCCTTGTCCTTCTGTACTTCAAATATATACTGCGACATCGCCGTCTGTCGAAAAGTGAACAGTGCGACGCCTTTAACATCGTAAAACAGGTGCGTAAACCATTCGCCGTGGATGATCCTGCCACCGGGGTCGACGATGTAGTCTCCGACGCGTCCGGTCAGATCGGAGATCGATGACAACGCCCGACCACACGGGCACTCCGTGTTGCCGACCGCACCCATGTCCCCGATGCGGTATCGAACAAAGGGAAACGCAAGGTTGTCAAGCTGCGTCACCAGCAGATGGCCGACACCTTTTTCGTCGGGATTCTCAACCTCGACGATAATCCCCGTATCGTTGGCGTGCATCGTGCCATGCTCACATTCCATCCCGATCATGCCGACCTCGCGACTGCCATAGCGGTTGTACGCTTTGCAACCAAAACGCGCTTCGATCAACTCGCGGTAGTGAGGCCAGAGCACTTCTGCGGAGCACAGAACACCTCGAGGCGGGTGGTCAAGCTCGACATCATGCCGCTGCATATGTCGTGCGACGAGATAAGCCGCCGATGCGTAGGCAACAATCAACACCGGTTTACGCTTTCGGATGGTCGCGACGGCTTGTTCGAGCTTGCCATCGTCGACATCAAACGCATCGACGAGGAATCGGTTTTGCAACCAGTTTCGAAGTCGCTGTCGCCCCTTGCGATATCGTGCGAGGTCCGTCGGCGCCCCCCAAAGCAGGCACACAGGCTCACCACGTTTCCAACCCGTCCACTGGTCGAACAACGGTGCGGTCAGCATGGCTTCGCGATCGTAATCCTCGCCCTGATAGAACTGCAACGGAGCGCCGGTCGATCCGCCGCTGGCGTTCTTTCGCAACGTCGATCGGTCGAGGGCTTCGCTGATCATGCGTTCGCCCGCCGCCCGGATTTTCGTCTTGTCGAGAATCGGAAGGTCCGCCAAGGCGGCCACACTGTCGATGGCTTCGGGATCGAACCCGATGTCGGTAAACAGTTCGCGATAATATGGAACATGTCGCCCGGCGTGTCTGAGCAACGAGCGAAGGCGATCGAGCTGATAAGCTTCGACAGCCTCTCTTCCGGAGCGGAACAGCCCCTCACGGTTGCGGATGTCGCCATCTCTGCCAACCACGCCCGCCTTCGCGCGATTGGCGAAATACCGGCGAGACAGAAAATGTCGTATTGAACCTGCCATCAGTGCTCGTTTACTTCTCCAACGTCAGCGTGTTGATATACTCCGCCGACGCGTTGCCTTTCACCGCGAACCCCACATGCGGGGCAAGATCGCCCATCCCGAAACCCGCCCCGAAAAAGATCGGAGGCCAGTCCTTGAGCACGTTCTCCCACAGATCACGATCGTAAAACGTCTGCATGACCTTGATGTACGCGACGTCGTGCGAGACGAATACGGATTTCTCCGGCATCAAAGGCCACAACGGGACGATGCAGTCCCGAGCAGACGAGGCGATGTCCACATCGACAAACGCCATCGCGACGCATTGGGGCAGATTCTCATCCGTGAGCGAATCACAGAACCAGCCCTTCACAAATGAGCACACATCAACGCACCCGTATTGACGCACGTTGTCCTGAACCTGCTCCATGCGCGAGGCGTATCTGCCTGCGGTCCACGGCGTGACCCAGTCACTGCTCCGCCTCGCGTGAAAATCGTTCAGATTGTCCTCGTCAACCTCGGGCAACCCCTCGAAGCTGTCGCAAACGACCAGCTTGCGACCCGTCACCTCCGCCACGATGGACAGCTTGGCACTGCTCCCGCCGGAAAAACATCCACACTCGACGACGTCGCCGGGGCAATCGAGACTCAACATGATCTCAGCCAACATGAGCCCCTCGACGGGTGTACTCGCGATCGGGACCGATTCGTCGATCTTCTCGAACCGACGGACGATCTCCTCGCGTTCGCGCGCGTCGTGCTCAGTCGATTGGTTGTTCATGACAAAAAGGTCACGATAACGCTGGTACTCCCCCGATCGCGCCATGCGCTTGACAACATCGAGCTTGCTCGCCTTGCGGATAACCGGGTTGAGTACGCGGCGGGCCAATCCACTTCCTTTTCCTTGTGCCACGCTTCACCTGCCTCCTGCTTGTTCACGCATTTCGCACTGACTCGCTTTCCGCCTTGCGCTTGTCGACGGCAAGACTGTCAGACGCGCCGCTTTCGGACGACGCAGCTTCCGACCCAGCGTTCGACGCCCCGGCCAAATCCTCGTTTGGATTGGTCATTCCGTCGGGTGGCTTCATCCACGTTACCGGACGCTTGGGTGACGTCATGTTCTCTGTAAATCGGTCGGAAGGATCGCGAAAACGCCTTATTCTCGCCGGCGATCCGGTCACAATGGCGTCCCTCGGAATCGATCTGGTGACCAGACTTCCCGATCCACAGGCGACATTGTCTTCAATGACAACGTCGCCGATAATCGTCGTCCCCGTGCCTGCGAAAAAATGATCCCCGATTTTCGGACCCCACCGACTCTTGGCCGTCACCAGACTGACGTTGTGGTACAGCACCGCATTTTTTCCGATCGTCGTTTCGCGGGTGATCACAACACCGCCGAAATGCAGAATGATCAAACCAGGCCCGATCCTCGTCTGCGGCAGCAATTGCACACCGGTGTAAATTCGGACAAACGGCAGAAACAGTAGATAGATCACCTGCCCCAGTTGTTTCAGAACCGGAATTTTTAGTTTCCAACTGGCGGACCCAAACCGATACCACATCACCGCCAATGAAGCCGGATGCGCGTACAAGACGCGAAGCAGCACGGCCAAAAGCGACTTGTCGCGATAGCAGTACTGTGCGTAGTGTCGCAGGTCTTCACGGACGTTGTCGAACATTCAGCCCTCGTTATGTTTCAACGGATTGATTCATGACATCGCACCGTTCCATCTGATTGGATACCATCGACGTTGCAATCGCAAACGTCGCACGCGTGCACGCTGTCGCCTGATCGAATGTCAACGACGGCTCGCGACCCTCGCGAATCGCCCTGACAAACTCAGCCATTTCATGCTTGTGCCCCTTGCCCGAATTTCCGGGTTTCACCTTTTGCGTCTTGCCGCCCGCCGACAACAACGCATACCGCCAATTCTCGATCACGCCTGTCTTGTGCTGCCCGAAAACCTCAATCCGCTCCTTGTCGAAAAACGGGTCACCGTTGGCCAGGTAGGCAAGACTCGCGACGGAACCGTCCGCCATCTTCAGATTAACAATACAATTATCATTTTGTCGGCCCGACACACTGCCACCAACCATATTCGCGAAAACCGCCACCGGTGGACAACCACAAATGAACTGAATCAGGTCAACCCAGTGGCACCCTTCACTAACGATCCGCCAACCACCCTCCTCGGCATCCTGATACCACGAGTCAGCCTTGATCTCCCCCGCATTTACACGACAGACAATCTCGATCGGGCTGGATCGACTCGCAAAAAAGTCCCGAACCGCAACGCTCAAGGGACTGAACCGTCGGTTGTACCCCGGCATCGCGACGCACGACGACGCACCCTTCGCCGCAATGACCTCGTCAAGCTGTTCCACCGTCAACGCAAGCGGTTTTTCAACGAAAACGTGTTTTCCCGCACGCAGCGCGTCAGCCGCAAACTTCGAATGCGTGTCATGCCTCGTCGCAATCACGACCGCATCAACGGAATCGTCCGAAAGAACCTCGCCCATATCCGACGCGCAATACGCAAAACCATGACGCCGCGCAGCGCTCCTGGCCGACAACCCACCCGCAGAGCAAATCGCCTGCAACCGCACACCTTCGCACGCCTTGAGCGCGGGGATCAGCGTCCCGGTTGCGAAATTCCCCGCACCGATCATCGCAACCCCGACCGATCCCGTCTTCCCTGCCACCGAACCGTTCGCACCCGATGTCACGCTCACACGTCGGCTCACCGCCGGTGCATCATATTCAAACAAAATACCCGTTGCGTGCCTGCCCGGTGACTCGCGCAATTGTTCGTACGCAGTCGGAGCATCGTCAACCTTGAACAGCTCCGGCGCCATCACGCTCGGCTTGACAGACCCACTCTTAATCAGTTGCAGAAACGATTCCATGTTCCGCCGCTCGGTCCAGCGAACATACCCGACCGGATAGTCGATCCCGCGCAGCTCGTATTGCCGATCATACCGACCCGGACCGTACGACCGCGACATGACCACCTGCAACTCCTTGTGGTAGTACGTCTGCCAATCCGCTTCGACAGGCACCATGCCCACGACGACCACCTTGCCACGATCACGAAGCACCTTCCCCGACAGTTCCATCGGATCGCTGCTCTTGGTGCTCGCTGCCACATACGCAACGTCCGGACCGAATCCGCTGGTCACCTGCGCGATGATATCCTCCAACCCCGCGTCACCACGCGCGATCGCGACATCCGCTCCGCACGTCGTAGCCATCGCAAGTTTCGACGCATCAACATCCACGCCGATCACCGTACAACCCGCCGCCTTCAATATCTGAACCGCCAACAATCCAACCAGACCCAACCCAATTACAAGCACACTGTCACCAACCGTCACGCCCGCCTGCCGCACACCGTTCATCGCAATCGCGCCAACCGTTGTAAACGCGGCATCTTTCAGGTCCACGCCATCGGGAATCGGGGCACACAGGTTCCGCGGTACAAAAACGTATTCCGCATGACAGGCAATCCCCTCACCCGCACACGCCACCGCGTCGCCGATCGCAAACTCGTCCAACCCGCCGCCAACCTCCTCAACATACCCCGCCAGGCTGTAACCCAACGGCGTCAGCGTATCGAGCCGTTCCGTGACCTTGTTGATCGTCTCAGTCAGCCCAACCTGTTTGACGGACTGCATGACCTGTTTGACCTTGTCGGGACGCGCCTTGGCCATCTGCAGCATGCTCATCTTCGCCTGCGTGACCTTCATCCGCTCTGTCCCGGCGCTGACGAGTGAATACGCAGACCGCACCAGCACACCACCCGACCGACAGATCGGCACGGGCACATCATCAACGGTCAACTTACCTGTTTTGTAATTCTGGACGACCTGTTTCAAGGCCTTTCTCCACGGCATCTGCCAGTTCAGTGATCACGCGCAGCTGCTTGCCACGCTTTGTCTTTTGAAGCTCATCCACAACCCTGATTTTCACGTCAATCTGCCCCTGCAATCGTCTCGTCGCACCCTCAAGAATGTGCGCCAGTTCCCCCTCCGACAACGAACGGGCAGGCAATATCCGCAGCTCAGCCCGCCCGGGTGCGGACTGAAAAAACTGATAACCAACGACGTTTTCAAACGTATCGTCATGCACGTTGAACGTCGTCAGCGAAATCGATGAACCATCCGTCGCCACCAGAACCTCACTCGAAAACCGTCCCTCGACACTCCCGCTGACAATCGGGTGACGCCGACCACACGCCTTGCAACCATGTCCAACGTAGGTGGCGTGATCGCCGGTTCGATACCGAACAAAAGGCACGATCGTGTTGATAAATCCCGTCCCGACAATTTCACCAACCTGCCCAGGCTCGGTCACCGGATCCCCGCACTCGTCCAGCAATTCAAAATAACCGTAGGTCGGATGCACATGATAGTCGTTGGTGTGCTCGCACTCGGAAGCGAGCACCAGTTTCTCCGAATGCCCATACCACGAGTAGTATCGCACACCAAACGCCTTCTCCACAAGCGCCCGGTCCTCGGGATAGACATTCTCCGATCCGCAAAGCACACCCCGGATGTTGGCAGGGGCACCCTCGTTGTGCACCTCAAGAAATCGCGCCAACCTCACCGCAGACGACGGATAACCGTGAAAATAGCACGGACCCACCGTGGCGATGTGATCCAGATACCGCCGAATGTCCTCCTCGGACGTGTGAAAATTGCTGTAGTAATGGCGACGCAGGACGGCGTCGTAAAAATGCCGCAAACCCTGACGATTCTCGTTCACAATCGCCCCGCGAAGAATGACCTGCGGCAGCTCAAGGCGGTAACCAACACGCATCCAGCCCGCGACCAGATAGGCATATTCGATCGCCGACCGCCCCGCATCAATATAGAACTGCAGCGTCTGACCACTCGACCCACCGGTCGACACCAGATCAACGCCGCCACGATCCGGCGACACCGCACACATCTCGTTCAGATGTCCCTGCACCGTATTCTTGTCGATCGTCGGCAGCCGGCGAATGTCCTCAGGCTCCCTGAAATCATTCGGATGAAATCCAGCCGAATCAAACGTCGCATGATAATAGGACGTATTCTGATACGCGGAGATCAGCACCCGTTGCAACTGTTGAAACTGATGGTCACGAATACGGTCATCAGACCAACGATCCGACTCATGAATAAACGCAAGATTCCTGCGAAACTGACCGCCCAGCAGGTACTGCGACGGAATCGCACCCAGCACCGAACCGACCCCCCGCTTCAACGAGTCGGGCATTTTCTCCCACAGGTTTTTTCGCGAAAATGCCGTTTTCATCCGAATCCAATACCCCGCCAGGTCCTGTACCCCGCCACCTACCTGTTTGAGAGTCTGCCCCAATAGTACTGCGCCGTGCGCCCAACCCCGACTCGCCGCACCATACAAAACGCACTGTCAATCCGCTCTTTCAAACGCGCACGCTGCGCAATTTTCGTCCGCCGACGCGCCGTCCGCTCGTCATGAAGCTCAAGCGACAGTCGCCGCAAATGCGCTCCAAAACTCGACGACGCCTCAGCGGTCATCGGCTCCGGCAACGAATTCTCACTCAACACAAACGGCTCGATGACAAGGTGCTGCAATCTCCCCTCCGACAACTCCGCCCGAACCGCGATCGTCCACGAATTCTCCGGACGATATCTGTCCGCAGGATCAAACAAAAAATTTCCGACGCTGTGAAACACAACGCAGTCATCAAACGATTCGATACCCTGCACGACGTGCGGATGATGCGAAATAATCAGGTCAGCCCCCGCAGCCGCAATGCGACGACACAACCGACGATCATCGGGATGCGGATAGGGACAATACTCAACACCATGGTGCAACACGACAGCCAACACATCAACACGCGACCGCGCAGACGCGACAGCCTCACAGATTTCACCCGCATCATGACGAACAATGTTGACGCGCGCGGTATCCGGCAACCGATGTGCACATCCTGAAAACGCCATGATTCCGATCGATCCATCCGCCGTCCGGCGAATGTCCGGTTGCCCGACCTCCCCGCCCACCACAACCCCCACCGCACCGATACCAAACGATTCCAAAGCCTTGATCGTGTCCGCCGCACCCTTCTCACCACGATCCAGAAAATGATTGTTCGCCACCGCTACGACACACCGCTCCGGATGCGGAATCGCAGACAGGTTGCAACCGTCCCCCACCAGCATCACAGGCTTCGGTTCAAACATCTCCGCCGATTGCGTCAGACAACACTCCAGATTCAGACAGATCACATCGGCATCGAAAAAATCCGTCGGACACCTGGAAAAAACGCTACCAGGACCATCCTTTTCAATCCGCCGACCCGCCTCCTTCGTCAACGCAACATCACCGAGAAACAACACAGACGATCGCGACGCACTGTCAGACGCAGAATCCCCCAGACCGATCCGCCAGGGACCGGCTCCTTCGCCCAAACCGGACACAATCACCTCATTCAACCGGCGGTTCGCATCCGCCTGCGATTTGGATGTCAACGTCGATACGATCAACCCACCAGCTCTTTCAATGCCCGATTCCAACGATCCGCAACACGCGGCAGTCCACACGTCTCGAACGCATCCTCCGCCGCACGCGTCGCCATCGACTTTCGCATGTCGTCGGCAGACAACAGCTCCAATAACCTGTCCGCCAAACTGTCCGCGTCACCCGACGGAACAAGAAACCCATTCCGACCATCCTTGACCAGTTCGCCCAGCTCACCAACATCCGTCACGATCGCAGGCAACCCCGACGCCATCGCCTCCGCCAACGCAATCGACAACCCCTCGTCCCGACTCGTCATCACATAAATCCGCGATTCATGATGAAATCGCTCAACGTCATTCTGGACGCCGACAAACGACACATGGTCCGACAATCCCGTCCGCTCTGACAACGCCTCCAACCCGTCACGCTCAGGACCATCACCGACAATCACAACGCGAGTCTCAGGACGCATTTCAACCACCTTCGCCGTCGCCTCCAGCAGCATCTCCAGTCTCTTCACGGGTGCCAACCGACACGCCGTCATCACATCATAAATCGCAGCCCCATTCTGCCCCGTCTGCCCCGCTCGAAATCGATCAGGATCAACCGACCCCGGAATGACGCAAACCCGAGACCCCGAAAAATGCTCCTCAAAAAACGCGACAGCCTTCGCCCCACGAACCACGATCATGTCGAACGCCCCGATCGCGTCGTACAACAATCGCCCCAAAAATGGAAACCCGGGAATCATGTGCTTTAGCAACACGTTATCCGATTCAGAACCGCATCGCGTAAACTCCCGAGGCCCACCACACACCTGGTAAACCGTCTTCACACCAAAAAACTGCCCCAACGCCAGCCCCCACAGCGCAGACGGACAAATGAAATAACCAACAATCACGTCAGGCTTGTGTCGCCAAACCATCACAAACGACCACACCAGACGCGCCCCGTGCCGACGCAACAATCGACGAAGCCACAACGGTGCAACGCACCACTGCACGCCGTCCATCGCAACCCCTTCCTGCCCCGTCACAACAAGCAACGTGTCGACAGCGTCCGCCGACGCGAGAGGCTTCAAGTGCGATTCGTACCAGTTGCGATGATAAAACGTCCCCATCGCCAGCACACGCAAACCCGACGACGAAGACGACACCCGGCGACGAAAAATCGACAAAAATCGCCCCACAACCCGGCTCGCATGAACCATGAGCAGGAACACAAACACCGCCAACGTCGTTCCGAGGCGAATCAACACGTCGTCAAAACCTCACGCCACGCCCGACCTCACCCGTCCGCGGTCAGCCAACCTGACGCATCCAGCCCAACCAGGGGTGCGAACCGGAAACCGAGCCGAAAACGCCCGCGACACCGATGCCGAAAAACACAACATCCCATGGTCCCGAACGCCCCAACAACACCTCCGCACCACGCACTTTTGCGCAGGCACGAACTCATTATCGGTGACACGTCCGCCCCACACGATCGCGCGGTTTCATTATCGCTCCCAGGCCGATAACCCGCAATCGAACACCTTTTTTAACCATGGAATGACCGCTGAATCCCCCTCCACTCGCCCGCCATCGCCCCTTTCCGACACCACCCCAAACACCCCCGAAACCGTCAAACATCCGGAAACGTCAACCCCCGCCAGCGCACCGTCGCAATCGTCCGCCGACCATCATGAACAACATCACACCCAAACGCCTCACCCTCAGCCATCCTCACCACCACATCATCACAACGATCAACCGCAAACGTCAGCCCCATCGCCTCGTCAGCCGACACCCACCGCCGACCAGAAACCTCGTCATCAACACCCTCAACCGTCACGGTGACGCGATCGCCCCCACGCCTCGCCGAATACGTCAGACAATCCCGAACCGACAGATACCGCAACAAACGGTGCGTCGTCGTCACGAAAATCGAGCCAGCCTCCCGCATCGCCGCCAACCGACGAAAACCCGCCACCGCCTCCACACCAAACGGACAACGCGGATCGCGCACCTTCCCAAGATGCGAATACAAAACGCAAACACCCCCTGACCGCAACAGATGATCCAGCATCCGCTGCGTCAACACATACCCAACCCCATCCCCCGTATCACCCTTCCCCGACCCACGCCAATACGGATTCGACCGCAAAAACTCCCATACAGGCTGACCATCCCGCAAACGGCTCGACCGCAACACCCGGTTGTCCGCATACATCTCCCACCGCGGATGCCCCTTTCGCCCCAACCGAATCTTCACCGCCTCCTTCACCATCGTCCGCCCCGAACCAACCGGATGACGCCAATCAAACACATTCATCAACGACCGCGCACCGATCGGCACATCCTGACCCGTCACCCCCGTCGTCCGCCCCCGCCAGACAAACCGAACACCGTAATCAGTCGTCAAATCCGCGTGATAGGCCTCCGCCTCCGCCACATCCCCCGATCCAACCATAATATCAGGCCCGAAATTCGTCACCGCCTTGGAATGATCCACCCACACCTTCAACCGCAAATCATGCCTGACCAGTTCATCGATGCACCGCTTCGCATCATCACGCGACCTCGCAAAATCACCATACGAGTGCAACACATCAATATGCCCACTGCGTATCAACGCCCGCGCCATCTCCCGACCAGCCTCATCCGTCCCGAAATACGAATACTGATCGTCGGGCATCAGGAAATAAATCGAATTCCCCACCTCCAGATCAACCCCCGGACCCATCGCCGTCGTCTGCGACGTATTCAGAAACCGCGCGATCTCCGCATACACCCCCGCATCACGCGTCTTGTCCAGATCACTGCAAATCGCCATCGCAGACTTGAACGGATACGGATACGCCAGCAACTCCACCGCCACGTCCGTACCAACCGCACCGTCCACGTCAGCCTCGCGATTCATCGCACCCTGTTCCACCACAACCGACCCGCTCACGAATGAACACCCCGCGCCCGTTCATTCGCATCACGACTTCCACCCATCCACACCTTGATGCGCCGACCCAACACCCGCAGATGCATCGTCAACCACTGTCGCAGATTCGGCGTGGTATACACCTTTCCCATGTCATCGTCGCTCAGATACACGCCCGCCTGCGAATCATCCGACAACAACGTCATCGCCTCAATCGCCAACCGATCGCTCACCGCATACGCCCGTTCATACACCGTCGACCACGAATCCCCCAGCCCGATCGGCACCGACATCTCACGGATGATCGCACCCGCGTCCAACCGCTCGTTCAACCGCTGCACCGTCACGCCCATCTCCGACAGACCCCGATACACCTCCCAAAAACCAACAGGCTGCCCACGAACCTCGCGAAGGTCACCATGGTGATACGACAAAACACCCAACGGCGACATCGACAACCAGGGCTCCCGAATGATCCCGAACGCCGATCGAAAAACAACGTCAGGCCTGCATTCCCGCGCAAACGATATTGCCTCCTCAGAACGAAAATCGTCACACGCGAGAAACCTCGCCGAACTGCCCGCGAAAAACGTAGCCGCATCAACCGAATCATCGCGTGATCGCCCGAACAGCTTGCCCAGGACCTGAACGAACACGAACCCACCACGTCCCCGCTTCAGCTCTCGCTTGATCTTCTTCCAACCCGATGCCCTGGGACGTGTGTCAATCAATCCACCAACGATTTCAATGCCATCACTTGATAACAGATGCCCGAACACCTTCTGACGAAACCCGCTCAAGCTCGGATTGACAAGCAGAAACACACGCATCATTCGTCACCTGCCGTCGTCGTCGACAACTTCCGCATCTTCACCAGATTCCCCAGTTTCCCCAGTTTCAACCGCGCCGGCCGACCCGTCTTCCGTGCATGGGTCGCCTCATAATTGTCCCCGATCCGATCCGCCCACGTCCGCAGCGAATACCCCTGCTCCACCGTCACCCGCGCCAAACCGCTCGCCCGGGTCAAGCCATCCCGATCCGCCAACATCCGACAGACCACCTTCGTCATCGCCGCATCGTCATCCAACCCCACCACCGTCCCACCGCTCGATTCGTTCAAAATAATCGCATTGTCCGCCACATCCGTCGCCACCACAGGCACCCCCGACGCCATCGACTCCAGCACAACATTAGGCGTTCCCTCCCGACGACTCGTCAGCAACGTCATATCACACGCCCGATACAACAACTCAACATCATCCCGATTCGTCAAAATCACCACCCGATCGCGAATATTCAATTCGTCCAGCAACCCATTCAGCGACGCCTGATATTCCCCAGACGTCCGATCACCCAACGGTGTATGACTGACACACAAAAACGTCGCATCAGGCACCCGTTTCAACACCTGCCTCGCCACCCGGAAATACATCGCGTGATTCTTCTGCGCTTTGAAACTCGCAAACATACCGACAACCGGACCACCTCCGGCCATCCCGATCCGTTCCCGAGCAGCCACTTTGTCTCCCGGAACAAACCGCTCCGTATCCACACCGTTGTGCACGACCACCGCGCGATCATCCGCAAACCCCAAACGACCGCACGCATGCCGCTTTCCCGCATTCGAATTCGCAATCACAAGGTCCACCATCGACCGCGTCGCACGCTGAAACCGATCCTTGATCGCCATCACCGGATAATCCGAATTACGCTCCGACGCGATCACCGCCGACACCCCCGTTAACCAACCCGTCAACCGACCGATCACCTCCGCATCAAACAAAAAACAATGCAGAACATCAATCGCCTCACGACGCAACGCACGACCCACCTGCCAAAACGGAATCGGATCAAACCGCGCCCGACGTTTCGCCATCAACACCCGCGTGTCGCTCGGATTCAGATCAAACAGCGTCCGCGTCCCATCCAGACAGCACAAAATCGGCTCGAACCGCTCCCGATCCAATCGCCGAGCCAACTCCACAACCTGACGCTCCGCACCCCCATAGTGCAGACTGCTCGTCAGCAACATCACCCGCAGCCGTCGTCCCTCAAAAATCGCATCCTGTTCGCTGCATGACATGCCGGACTCACACCTCGATCCGCCGCGGACCGCGCTGCCGACACGCCGCATCAACCGCACTCCGCAACAACATCGCCACAGTCACAGGACCAACCCCACCAGGCACCGGCGTGATCGCGCCAGCCACCCCCACCACCCCCTCAAAATCAACGTCCCCAACGATTTTCGTCTCGCCACCCTCCTCAACCCGATTGATCCCCACATCAATCACCACCGCCCCACGTTTCACATGCTCCGCCTTGATCAACCCCGAAACCCCGACAGCCACCACCAACAAATCCGCTTGCGAAGTATGCGCCGCCAAGTCCCGCGTCGCCTCATGACACGCCGTTACCGTCGCCATCTCATGCTGCAAAAACAACGCAATGGGGCGACCCGCGATCGGACCAATCCCCACGACACAAGCGTTCATCCCCTTCGGATCAACCCCCGCCTCGGTCAATATCTCCATCACCGCAAGGGCAGTACAAGGTGCCATAATCGGCGAATCATAAAACAACAACCCGATATTCGACGGATTCACCCCCTCAACGTCCTTGTACGGATCAATCCGATACTGCACCGCCGGCGTATCAATCCCCTCAGGCAACGGCAGATTCAACAGAATCCCCGTCACCGCACCATCACGATTCAACCGCCCGATCAAACCCTCCACATCCTCCTGCGTCGCATCGGTCCCCAACGCGTGCAACCGATACTCAATCCCCACCTCCTGACACCGTGTCTCCTGCGACCGCGCATAAATCGCCCCCGCCGACGGATCACCCACCATCACCGCATCCAGACGCACGCTCCCACCAGCCAACCGAACCTCATCAACCAACGCCGCCGTCTGCGTCTTCAACCGCTTCGCAACCGCCCGACCATCAATCAGTTTCGCCGACAACCCGATCCCCTATACCGACAACGCTTCTCGAAAATAACCAACCGTCTTCGTCAATCCCGTCCGCAAATCCACCGTCGGCGACCAGCCCAACCGCGTCGTCGCACGCGTGATATCCGGACACCGCTGCTTCGGATCATCCGCCGGCAACGGACACTTCTCAATCCGCAAACCGCAAACCACCACATCACCCAAACACGCCACCAACTCCGCAATACTCGTCTCGTGCGGATTCCCAATGTTCACAGGCTCAGACGCACCCTCACCCTCATACGCCATCAACCGCACCAGCCCATCAACCAAATCCGACACATAACAAAAACTCCGCGTCTGCTCACCATCCCCATAAACCGTCACAGGCTCACTCCGGATCGCACTCACCACAAAATTCGACACGACACGACCATCCCCCACCGCCATCCGGGGACCATAGGTGTTGAAAATCCGCGCAATCCGAATATCCACACCATTCTGGCGGTGATAATCCATCATCAGCGTCTCAGCCACACGCTTCCCCTCATCGTAACAACTCCGCAACCCGATCGGATTCACATTCCCCCAATACGACTCCTCCTGCGGATGAACCGCCGGATCACCGTAAACCTCACTCGTCGATGCCTGCAAAATCCGCGCACCGATCCGCTTGGCCAACCCAAGCATGTTCAACGCCCCCATCACCGACGTCTTCACCGTTTTCACCGGATTGTACTGATAATGAATCGGCGACGCAGGACACGCCAGATTGAAAATCCAGTCCACCTCGACCAGAATCGGAAGCACCACATCATGACGAACGAATTCAAAATCGTGGCGATCCAGGAGATGAACTATGTTCGCCTTCGATCCGGTAAACAGATTGTCCACCGCCACAACATCATGACCATCCGCCAACAGACGGTCACAAAGATGACTCCCCAAAAACCCCGCACCACCAGTCACAAGCACACGCATCGTTGTTCATCCCTGACTTAAAATGCGCCAACATCGTTAAACAACCCAACCGCACACGCCGGACCGCAACACCACCGGACTAAAAAGTCACCGAAGGCTTGCCGATCGGGTGATATTCCAGACCCGCCCGCTTCATCGCGTTCAACTCATACAAATTCCGACCATCAAACACGATCGGCTGCGACAAAACAGACTTCATCCGATCAAAATCCGGACTGCGGAAATTGTTCCACTCCGTACAAATCACCACCGCCGACGCACCTTCCAATGCCTCGTAGTTATCATCGTGATACGAAATCCTGTCGCCAAACTCACCACGCAAATGACCCAACGCCTCCGGATCATACGCACGCACCTTCGCACCCGCCCCCAGCAACTGCTCAATCAGCGTCAACGCAGGTGCCTCACGAATGTCATCCGTGTTCGGCTTGAACGCGATACCCCAGACCGCAACCGTCTTGCCCGACAGCTCTTTCCCAAACCGCCTGCTCACCTTCTCAAACAACACCCGCTTCTGATCCTCATTCGTCTCATGCGACGACCGCAACATCCGCGGATCAACCCCAAACTGCGACGCCGTGTGCATCAACGCACGAACATCCTTCGGAAAACAACTGCCACCATAACCCGCCCCCGGATACAGAAACTGAAAACCGATCCGACTGTCCGTCCCCATCACACGACGCACATCATCCACATCAATCCCAGCCGCATCGCAAATGTTGGCCATCTCATTGATAAAACTGATCCGCGACGCCAAGATGCCGTTGCACGCATACTTCGCCATCTCCGCCGCTTTGCGAGGCATCATCAAAATCGGACGCTGATTCCGCACAAACGGCACATACAACTCATGCACAATCTCCGCCGCCTCACGGTTCTCATACCCGATCACCACGCGTTCGGGCTTCTGGAAATCCTGAACAGCCGCTCCTTCCTTCAAAAACTCCGGATTGCTGATCACCGACACCGGAAACTTCGCAGACTCCCGAATAATCCCCTCGACCCATTCGCACGTCCCCACAGGCACCGTGCTCTTGATCGTCACCACAATCTCACGCTTCAAAACCGGCGCCATCGCACGCGCAAACGACTCGATCCCCGACAAGTCCGCCGACCCGTCAGGCTGAGGTGCCGTCCCGATCGAAATGAACACCACCTGAGCGTGGTCCATCGCCTCGTTCAAATCCGTCGTAAAACGCAACCGACCCGCCTCGTGATTCTGCACCACAAGCTCCGCCAGCCCCGGCTCAAAAATCGGGATGTTCCCGTTGTTGAGTGCCTCAACCTTCGCCGCGTCGATGTCATAACCGATCACGTCGTTGCCCGTGTCCGCCAGACACGCACCCGCCACCAATCCCACATATCCGCTACCTGCCACCGTCACGCGCATGGTTGTTCGCTCTTTCTATCTTGTAATGTCTGCAAAATCACCCGACTCGCCCTAACCGCGACGATACCGGACCATCATGTCTATATCGACGCCAAACCTCGGAAAATTATAGACAAACAATCCCCCACACGCGACCACACACCCCCGTAGGGCAGGTGCTCGCACCTGCCGTCACCATCAACGCCAAAACGTGGGGGCACGTCACCGCAGGCATACACCCTGCACACATTCAAACCGCCCGCACCCCGCGACGCCCATCATCCCCACCACCAAACCCCAACATCGCCACCAAAACCATCCACAAAAACCTCGTGTTCGTCACCAGATACCGTCGCCACATCCGCCGTGGCTCCTGCACCACCCGATACATCCACTCCATCCCCAACTTCTGCCAAATCTCCGGTGCCCGCTTCACCTTCCCCGCAAACACGTCAAACGACCCACCAACCCCATGACACACCGGCACCCTCAACGTCTCCGCCCAACGCGCCAGAAACTGCTCCTTTTTCGGCGGACTCATCGCCACAAACAAAACGTCCGCCTCGCTCGCATTGATCGCCTCAATAATCCCCGCCTCGTCCGTTTCCTTGAAATACCCGTTGCGATAACCCGCCACGACCGCCCCCGGATACCGCTCGCCAATCCGCCTGACCACCTCAGCCACCACCTCTTCGGTCGCGCCAAGACAATAAAACCGATACCCCTTCTCACTGCCGACCCGCAACAGCTCAAACATCAGATCCACACCCGCCACCCGCTCCGGCAACCGCCTGCCCAACAACCGCGACGCCCAGACCACCGACATCCCATCCGCCAATATCATGTCCGACGCCAACACCGAATCACGCAGCAACGCGTCCGAACGCATGTTCACCAGCTTGGCTGCGTTGACCATCCCCAAATGCAACGACGTTCGCGCAGCGATGCACTCCTCAGCGCGCGACAACACCTGCGACATCGTCGCCATGTTCACCGGCACGCCGAACAAATCACGCGTTAAACTGCCGTCCACATTCACCACAATTCACCCCACCAGACACGTCAACCCTGCAACCGTCGCTCCGGAAACGCGTGCAGAATCCATCCCAAATGATAAGGCCGACTCTCAAAATCAATCTTCACAGGCGGAAAAACCGTCTTCATCCCTGGCACGCGAAACGCAGGGTGCGCCTTGCTCGCCAGCGCCTGAACGCCCCGCGACAACTTCCCAGGCTCACGCCTCGCAACCTTCCGCCAGATCATCACCGACTCAGGATCCACCAGCGTCCCGTCAATCTCCGGCGAATGCATCAACCAACGCAAACCACGCTCGATACTCTCCCCATGCTCGAACCCGCACATGTCTTCTGCCGCAAACAACGCCATCGGTGCCATCGAATCCTGATGCACCGAATAAACCGGATAACCCTCAACCACCCTGCCCGACCGCTTGTCGAAATGCCACCACCACTGACCCGCAGGCCCCTGACGATCACACATGAACTGCGCGCATTCCCTGCACAGCGCCTTCGATTCCTCATCCCCCGTCGCACGATGGTAATACGCCCACGCCTGCGTCGGATAGACCAGATCAGCAAAACACGAAACGTGCGACCGAAACGCCGGCACCGAAACGTCCACAGGCCAATGACCCGGAACACCCGTCGATCGCTCAAACGTCCCCCGAAGACGACGATAAACCTCACGCGCCAACTGCTCGTCCCATCCGCACGACGGTTCCACCGACAAACCCGTCAACGCCCACGCCAACTCAACCGTCGGATGCGACCCCCAAACCGGGTCCAACTCCCGAAGACGACCGTACGCCGCCTCAACACCGTCGTGATTCAGCAACTTCGCCGCCCACAACATCAACGATACATCACCGAGATTCGTCACCCTTGGCAACTCGTCGATCATCGCACCGCAAACGTCCTCCGCCGACGCACCGTGCAAAACCTCCCGAACAACCTCATCGCCCTCGGTCGCCAAACCAATCAACACAATCGCAGCGTACCGAAAGCTCCGCCCTTCAGGCTCGTCACCATCCGCACCCCGACGGATGCAAAACACAAATCGCCGTTCATCAGGAACGTACATGCGCGACAACGACTCGACCGCCAACCTCCGCAGGTCACCGACGTACTTCGCAAGCTCACCGGTCACGATCCCCTCCGCCGCCGTCATCGTCTCCGACATCAAACACCCCTTCTCGAAATCTACGGAGCCGCCGCCGCCCCAAGACCCTGCAATGCCGCGTTTCGCGTCAGGAACCCAAAGGGATCAAACGAATCCTGCAATCCCTGGTTGAACTCCGCCCGCTCCGAGTTCGAATTCAAAAACTCGATGGCCGTTGCATTGTAAGTCACTGTCGCACCAACCCTTACAAACACATTCTGCGCAACCCAGGCCTGAACACGGGTCTCGATCGTCTCCGGAACCCACAGAATATCCCCAGCCGCAAGCTCGATATTCTCGTCCTCGCCTTGCTGAATTCGATCCAGATCAAGCTTCACCTGAACATCGCTCCCGTCAGGCATCCGCCGAATCAGCGTGCCATCCTTCGGGAAAACATCCGTTCTCAAACCACCCGCAGCCGCCAACGCCTGCAAAACCGACGTCTTCACCCCAGGCGGAAACGACAACGGAGCCGGACGATTCACCAACCCACCCACAAAAATCGTGTTGGGCTGAGCAGCCAACACCACCACCTGATCACCGTCCGCCAACGGCTCCATCGACAGGACCGCCTCCAACTGAACGGGGTCCATCAAATCAAATGTCACTTCATTTGTTGGGTGCCGTACACGTCGAAGCGTCACCCAGCCACTGGCTTCGCTGGAAATCCCCCCCGCACCAAGAACCGCGTACAACAGATTCCGCTCGGTCCGCCGCAACAACACCAGTCCGGGCAGTTGCACCGCACCACTGACCACAACATCGGTCGTGTCAAAAACCGTAACGTCAATGTTGACAGTCAGTTGCCTCACCACGTTGGGGACATACGCAGTCTTGATCGCTGCCTCCGCCTCGATCTGATCCAACCCGCCTATCTTCACATCCCCGACCAGAGGCAGGTCTACCTTGCCCTCTTTGTTCACCCGAACCCGATAGGTTGTGGACGCAGTCGGCTCATCAAGCCCGGTCAGCCCGACGGTCAGCACATCGTCGGAACCAATCGTGTAGGGGGTGAGATATCGATCGACCGACAGGGTCGAGACGCCACCTTCCGTTTCGGCGGCGTCGAGTTCCTGAGCCTGCTGCTGCTGAGCGAGGAACGTGTTCAGATCGATTCGGTTATCGGACGCACATCCCGTCGTCAAAAAAACGGCAAAACCGACGATTGCGATGGGTCCGATAACGCGCGATCCACCAGCAAGGCCAGCGAGAATTGAACCCGCTAAGCTGTCTGAATTCCCCCAGCCTCGGTTCCGGCGGGGTTGGCGGGATCGATGTCGTTGGCCTGATTTCCGAGAACAAGCCACCTGTGCGGCACATTCCACAGCCCCCCCAGCGTCAGAACGGTGGCCAGGACGATCCTCAGATCGAGACCGAGTGACAGATGACGGACGTACATAATGTCGTAGGCGATCCATTGGTGAAAATCTCCCTCTGATCGCTGATCTCGGCAAATTTGCCAGAGACCTGTAATACCAGGCCTGACGGAAAGACGCGCCCGGCGCCACGGAACACAAATCTGGTTCTCGCGGAAAGGAGAAGGTCTGGGACCAACCAGGCTCATCTGCCCAAGGAAGACATTGATAAGCTGAGGCAGCTCGTCAATGTTGGTCGCCCGCAACCAGGCTCCCATCCGCGTCACACGGGGGTCATTATGCAGCTTGAATTGCGGTCCGTCGACACTATTCGCAGAATACAATTCGCGTTGCTTTTGATGGGCGTCCCGGCACATCGTGCGAAACTTGAGGCATTGGAAGATTTTGCCGTCCCTGCCCTCCCGGCCATGGCCAAAAAAGACCGGACCAGCCGAGTCGAGTTTGACTGCGATCGCCACCACCGCCATCAGGGGCGCGAGCAGCGTCAATGAGACGGCTGCGATCGTCACATCGAGAATCAGTTTCAATTTGGGATAGATGGAGCGTTTGGCGTTGGCACCCCCGGCCCCCGCATCATCCATGCCGAGACGCAGGAGACGTCGCTTGACCGGATCAAACGAGCGATGCGAGTCAACGCGTCCGTCACCGGCCGACGAACGATTCCATTTTCCGAAGGCCACGCTTTGACGTACGGGATATTGCCCCGTCACCGTGGTTTTTTCCCAGAGGACGGATTGTGCGACCAGGGCACCTCGCGCCACACGACATTCCCGGCCCAAGACGGAAGGCCCGAGGATCGTCGCATTCTCCCCGACGGTCGCTCCTGCCTGAACCACGACCGGACCCACGATCTTCGCCGACGGGTGAATTTTCACATCGGGAGCAACCAGAACCCCGGGGGCGTGCACCCGAATGGATTTGTTCGATGGGGCAGAGCCGACCTCCTGCAGCGCGCATTGTTCGTTCAGCAGCAACAGCCCCTCTTCATCGGAGAGATCGACCACCCCCCCCTCCAGGGGCCAATCCCGACTCAAAGCTGACCGTGAAGCCAACGACGACCTCAACGACGACAGCGATCGGCTGGACACACCTCCAACGCTCGCGAGCGGGACCAGCGAAAACGCAATGGCATCGATCTGGGTCCAGGTCACCTGGTTGTAGTAGCGTCCAATCCGCCGCACCTGTCCACGATCATCGCACTGCACAAACTCCTGGGCGGACTGATTGGCAGTACCGATCGACACGGCATGCAACGCCCAGCGAGCGTTCTGGCTTTCATTCATCGCCCTTTTGATATCGTACCCTGCCACAGGCCAACAGGCTGGATCGACAACAAGCAGGACATCCGACAGTTCGTGCGTTTCGGTCAGCGCACTCCAGGATTGAACATCAATAACCTTGACATGCCCGCCTCCAACATCCCGCAGTGTTTTTTCGTAACGCTCGTTGGAGGTGAACCCGGGCAATACGAAGAAATCCTCGCTGCCGGCCTCTTCGGCGGTTTTGATCAGGTGTCCCAGGACGGTGCCTGACCCGAACGGCATGGTGAGGAGCGATGCGTTTTCGGGTGCATCGGCGAGGTAGTGGGGACGAGAATCAAATACAAGCGTGATCAGGTCCACAACATCGCCCTATCCGACGCTTCTGACGATGGCTCGAACCGCGTTCGGGTCACCATACTCTGCGTATCCACCGTAAATATACCCGCGATGGTTGTCGGCGCCCACGAGGATGGTTCCGATCGGACGTCCGCCACTGGCTGTCAGCAGTTCGACGGCTTCGACAGCGTCTGCGCGACGACAATGGGCTGCGCGAACGGTGAGAATCGTGCTGTCCACCTGACCCGCCAATATGCGCGCATCCGCAACGGGCAGAACGGGCGGACTGTCCAGAATGACGAAATCGTAATCACGTTTCCATTGACGTAACGTTTTGCTGAACACGCCGTTGGCCAGCGTATCGCGCACGCGTTCCTCTTCTCCGACACCTGCGGGAACGACGTCCACGCGTCCCAGTTGATCCCTTGCGATCGTGTTTTCGACGGTCCCATCCCCGGCGAGAATGTTTTTCAACCCCGGATGATCCATCACGCCGATTCGTTCTGACAGACTCGCTCGTCGCAGATCCGCATCAACAAGAAGAACGTTTTTGCCGAGTCCAGCCAGACTCTTGGCCAGCAGAATCGAAACACTGGTTTTGCCCGCCTTGGCACCCGAGCTGGTGACAAGAACAGACGCGCCGCCTCCGCTCGGAACCCGATCGAGCAGGGCTGTCCGAATCATCCTCATGCTCTCAGCCAGTTGCGGCGAGGAGTCGTCGAGCAATTCGCTTTCAAACCGGACACGCGGCAGGTAACCGAGCAGCGGAATGGGCATCGCGCCGGCTACGTCGCTCGCCTGGCGAATCGACGGGTCCATGAACGCCCGCAGGAATGCCGCTCCGACACCCGCCATCAAGGCTGCCCCGATCGCCATCACCGTCATCATGATTCGCCGATCGCTGTGCGGCTCGTGCGGCATGATCGCATCTGCGGCGATACTGATCCGAGCCGGCGCTTTCAATTCGATGCTTCGTCGGTGATGCTCGTCTCTGAACTGGGTGATCGTGTCGCGTTTTCCGGCGATGTCGCGATCGAGTCGGGCCAGCTCCTGAGCATCATCGCTGACGCGATTCATCTTTCGGCGCTGATCTTCGATATCCTCCTCAAGCAGCGCGATTCGTTGCTTTGCTTCGGCGATGGCAAACTCCATGGAGCGCTCGGTCAGGTAGTTGCCCAACTCGCCGGCGCCTGCGGGTACGATCGGTTCGATGGCAAGCCCCCCTGCGTCGATCAACTCCTGCTCGCGTCGTTTCATCTTCGACAATACGAATTCGATCGTGGAACGAAGCTTCACGATGGTCGGATGAGAGTCGCCGTAGCTCGCCAGCGCCAGTTTCAGATCGTGACTGGCTTCCTCGAGACGATCGTTGTGGTGACGCCATTCCGGGTCTTCAACGTACCTGATTTCGTCCTCCTGATCCTGTTCGTTTTCGCTCGCCGAGGCATCATCATCGGATTGTTCAAGATTCTCCGGCGCGATGGTCCCCATACGCCACAACCCCATGCTAAGCTCGCGTTTGGCTTCGCGACGCTGTTCCTCGAGATCGCTGAGATTGGTGGCCAGACTGGAGCGGAGGTCTTCGAGCGACTCGGTCCCCAGTTGCTTCGAGATAATCTCCTTTGTCGTCATCAGCCCGTCGATTTCCCGAACCAGAACCGTGATTTCGGTATTCAGCCTTCTGATGGCGTCCGTATTGCCTTCCTTGGTGACCGACTCGTTGTTTTTGAGATATTCCTGTACCACCGCATCGACAATGGTCTTGGCATCTTTGGGATTGCTGGTGTACATGGCGATAGTGATCAATTCCGTGCCTCTGCCCGGACTGACCGACAGCCGTTTTCGAAGCCTTTGAAGGTTTGGTACCGGCCTGCCGGAAAATCCACTTTCCTTCGTCATGTACCATGCGGTCTCCTGCACCCCTTTGTTGTCCAGAACACGATCCAGGATTCGCGGGCTTTTGATGATCGTGACCTGCGTGTTCAGATAGGCCTTGTAGAACGGTATCGTCTCGTCCCGACCAATCAGCGGCGTGTACACGGGCGCGACCCGGACCGTGGCGGCTGCCTTGAACTCGGGAACCGAAAACATCCAGACCAGAGGAACCGTTCCACCCGCGATAAGCACCGTCACGATGAGAAACGTCCATTTTCGTCGCAGGATCGCCCGAAGCGAAATCTGCATCGACGGTGACTGCGGTCCCCGCACGTCCCCGAGTCCCGGATCCTCACCATAGACAACCGTGGACGGGTACCCCGGGTGCGACGCCATCAACGCCGAATTGTTTCCGTCGTCGGCGGACACGGGCGGCGGGAACTGTGGATTCATTGCGGCACCTCTCTACCTGACAGTTGCGTCAACCTTGCGATCCGCGATTCAGACCTGGGTCGCCCGCGCCCGGCCTATTCCGGGAACCACGGTTTCGCGACGCTCGTTGTCGCGGCGGCCCCACCCGCGAAACCATCGCCCGACGGAACGCCGACGATTCTGCTCCTGGGCAAACACCCTGTTACGGTGTGCGGCGGTGCTGGTCGCACACATGCCGGCTGTCACAATGCAACGGTCGAGCACCGCGTCTTCATCCGCGGAACTGTCGTCCCACATTGACGAGCGCGTAATCACCGAACCAGCGCCCAATCGACAGCGGCGACCAATCGTGGTCGGTCCGACAATCGTCGCACCAGGCCCGATGACCGAATCCGCACCTATCAGGATCGGTCCGATCAATGTCGCGGATTCGTCAACTTGTGCTGTTTTGTGAATAACACATTCGCCACCGTTCCGATAAGCATCCGAAAACCCGTTTCCAGCCAACCGTCCCACCAGCGCGACATCGTTGACCGCAAGGTATGAATCGGCACCGGTCACGCGAAGTGGTGGCGCGTTGGTCCGATAAATCTGAACCATCTCGCCCTGACTGTAAAGCGCAGGTATCAGCGTTTCCTTGATGTCCTGATATCCCAACGGGGGAACGTGCCCGATTGCACGTCGAGAGAAAATGTAAATACCAATCGGCGAAATGAGTTCGCCGGACTCGTCTCCAACGGCTGCTTCACTTGACACAACAACCGTCACCGCAGCCTCTGCCTTCGCGTGGGCATCGAGAAGCCTGGCGAGATCAACCTGAGGCAGGATGCTCCCCTCGGCGACTACGAAGGTATCGGAAGGATCGTCGCAGGCAGCGTCACGAACGCAGCCGGCAGGGCCCCGGGGGGCGATGTCCTGGTAGAATTCGATGCGAACGTTTTGCGGCAGTTGCGTCCTGACATAACCCCGCGAAAGACGATGTCGCAGAATGCTGGTCTCAACGTTTCCACAAATGGCGACGGAGTCGATACCGACGCGACTGAACCAGTCGAGGGCGTATTGAATGAGCGGCCTGTTGACCACCGGCGCAAGCGACCGCGGAATCACCCGCTCGAGCGCACACGCCCCCCAACTGTGACTGCCCGCGAGAATAACCCCACGAACCGTCGACATTGCGCGCGGTTGGCGCGCGATACGTTCCCCATTTTTGCTCGCACCCGCCAGTGTTCCCATACCGACCCTCAACCCACCAGTTATTCC
The DNA here is from genome assembly GCA_029260165.1 of Phycisphaerae bacterium. Lineage (GTDB taxonomy): Bacteria > Planctomycetota > Phycisphaerae > UBA1845 > UBA1845 > OFTM371. The sequence continues at coordinate 57,573 of JAJDDT010000062.1, forward strand.
AGGAACCCAACACCGCGCGCCACGATCGCCTGCTGTCCGTCATCCCTCGTTCGCGACCGAGGCCACTGATGCTGATTCCGCGCCATCATGATCCGGCGCTGACTGTCCCACGAGAATCCGAGTCGTGATTCGCGTCCGACCGATGCACTCGCGCTGCGCGACCAACGTCGTGATCGCCTCTTTGCGATGATACCCTCGGCTGACCCAACCCATGATCGGATCCTGACTTCCCCACGATGGCGAAACATGGCAACCATCGTCCACATGTATGGTACCCAATCCCGCCTGATAGTCCACAGCCCAAATATGATTCGTTTCGGATTTCAGGGTACAATTTTCCCCAAAGTGCCAATAAAGAACAATCTGGTGCTTTCCAGCCGCAACGATGTCATCATGGATGACCAGTTCGCGACGATCCGCGTGCAGTTCGACCGTCCGGCGATGCGTCACCGGGTCGGACAATCGTCGGTACCCAAAATGTTCACCGATGAATACACCACCGTTATCGGTCGGTCTCCATTCGACACAGCGAGACACCGCACGCGTCCCCCATAGAAACAACCCCTGCATCCGGGACTGATCCTGGCCGTCGATCTCAACGGTGTTGTGCGCTTTGGTACTGCGAAAATAGGCTCGATACTCCGGATGGGTGAAATAATCGTAGGTACCCGGATCGACGAGAACATCAAACCCGCCCACGCGAAGGGTCATGCTCAGGGCGTCGGCGTGACCGTGAGCAGCGATGGATTTGAAACCAAGCGGTCCACAATCGATGATCGCGCTGATCGCATTTCGGGCATCCGACTTGCCCGCCTGCAACAGGTAGTAGCCCGTCTGAGATAACGATGTCGATGCGAGACTCCGGGGCTCTTCTATTTTTGGAATGCCGTGAAATTTGTTCGTGGATTCAGGTCCGATAAACCAATACGCCCACTCGCTTGCCTGACCGGCAATATCCCTAAATTCACCTCTATTAAACAAAATAGCCCCAACCCCTAGCAGCGATCTCGCACTCGCGGGCGATCCTCCGAGATCGAGCACATACCCATCGTCAGCGTCACCGAACTGGGGTGACTGCTGACCTCCTTCAATAAGGATGGCCACGAATTCGAACATTTTTTCGAGACGCGTGTAGAATGGTGGTGGAAAATCTTCACCCCTGCTTCGCGCCGCAAGCAGCGACGCCAGATAGAACTGCAACACGAAGAGATGGTAGCCAAACGCCTGCTCGCGCGTGCCGCCGTCCTCGTGGGTTTGCTCGATGATTTCGTTGATCAGGATTTCCTGGGCCTGCCGTCGCCATCGTTCTGATTCCGGAAATCCCGCAAAATAACAGGCACCGACATACACACCCGCAGCTTCGCCGATCAGGTGGTTGTTGGCGGAGGAGTATTTGGAGAATTTGCGTGCGATGTCCCACATGTGTCGATAGGCGGAACCGGCGATGCGGTCGAGTTTGTCTTCGGTCAACAAGCCCGACGGTTTGATCAGTTCGAGCGCCCACACCCAATTGATGACGCGGATGCCGAGTTCGAGCGGGCTTCGCCAGTTCATGGTCGTGCCAAACGGACACTGGTCCATCCAACTGTTGAGTTGGTCGAGGACAGCCTGGGCGAATTTGACCTCTCCGGTGGCGCGGTAGGCGCGGGCGAGGACGACGAGTTGGTGATGGCGATTGGGTTCCCAGACGAATTTGCAATCACCGGTGGAGGCGTGGTCGCGGTAATCGATTTTCCCGACGAAACCGGTCGGCGTTTTCCTGTTGGCTTTTTGCTCGTGGTTCCAGTGGATCGGTTGGCCGTGATCGACGTCGACGAGGTCGAAATAGGACAGACGCCCTTCGATCGCTTTTTCGGCTTTGGTGAGAAGCGCATCGCGCCACGTCGGGTCGTAGTCGGACAGCGCGCCGACGGCTAATTCCTGGACATGGTCACCGACCGCGCGGGCGTCGAGGGTCTCGGCGATGTAGCCGTTGATGAGCGAAGACGCTTTGAAATCAGGCAGACGGTTTTTGTAAACCAGATGGTCCGCCTTGTCTCGTGCAAGCCCCTGGACACGCCAGACGATTTCGGCCGGCGACATGGACTTGAGGCGACGGAGATACCACTGAAATGACTGCAATTCTCTTCTCCGACAGGGTGACACGACCCACATGCTGCCGACGGCCACTCAACGGAATCCATTAACTCCGTTTTCGAGATGAAAGTCAAACCGCCATCGTCGTTGGGGCCGTGACAAAATCGGCCGGGTGGCCGGGTGGCCGGGTGCGCAACAAAGCGCCCATGTGGGCTGCCTGGGGACAGCGGCACGCGGGCGGGGTTTGTTGAATCCACGTCGTCAGACGAGCGGTAATTTATTCGTCTGGTCGTCGCGGGGTTTGTTCCTGGGTTCGCGGTTCCACCACTTGAAGCCATCTGGACGCCATTGTTGCCACAGGCGCGCGCTTTCGGCTCGTGAGAAACCGCACTCGGCGCAGACCGGCGTATCCACAGCCTGCATGTCCGTGCGGTAATGACACTCGAAACAGCGTTCGTGTCCCTGCTCGCGTTCCGAGGATATTCGATCGAAGAACCGTCGCTCGTACCTGGTCGAAATGACGATATCGACTGCTACCAAGACAGGCAGGAGTGCGCAGATGGGTCGCAACAAATAGGTCACCTCAGTGGCCAGGATAAGGAATGAAAGATAGACACCAATCATCATGAACCTCATCACACGAAAACGCCGCATGCGACCTGGTGTTGATGAAAATACTGAGAACATGTCTTCGCCCTTCGCCATGAGCAACAAGATTCGTAATATTCCTCCAAACCCACGAAACGTCAACCTGGTCCGCATCCTCCCTCTCTGATGCAACATGCGTTCAAAGTCGCCTCCGCATGCAGCACGTCCCCGTTAAACTCGAAGGTCGAGCCGCTGATGCAGCTATTGAGGTGGCGCCTTTGCAAGTGAAACCCTACCCCTCCACAAACAATACCCGCAAGAATGCAAAATGGGCCTGAGATGGCACAACAACCAACCGCCGCGGTGAGAACAGCAAGTGTGAAGACAGTCCTGTTTCCTTCACAGGTTGAGAGCCGATTCAAATGCCGGCCAAGGATTTTTGCGATATCACCGGAAAACTCGATCACGCAGACACGTCCTGCCGCGAAGGGGTCGTGCGCGACGTGTTGCTGTGCGGCGGTGACGGCGGTTTCTATCAGGCAGGCGGTTGAGGCGGTGGCGGTTTGGGTTGTGCGCGGCAGTTCATAGATGTTCATGTCGTCGGACAGAGCCATCTCTTTGGCAATCGCGTCGGCGTCGGCCAGCGTGAGATCGGACGTCGGCTCAACGTATCGCGTGAGACGCACACCGTTGATCGAGAAGCGGATACTCGCAACTCCGCAGGCGGTCTGGTCATTGGCATCGGTGGTGTCATAAGCAAAAATCATGTCGTCCGGATCGTTTTGGCCTCGGTGGAGCCCCGGGATTTCGATATCCTCGTCACGGCAACTGTCGTCCTTGATTAGTTTCAATTGATCGAAATATTTAGTCGCGATGGATTCCTGCTCGACGTAACCTGTTGTGTGGAAATAGCGAATCGTGCCGAGGTCCTGGGTTTCCGGCAGGCCCTGGATATTGGATGTTGAAATAACTGTTGTGGCTTCGAGAACTCTACCTATAACAGTCATGCCATCGTCGGACGTTAATCTCACAACTTTTGTTTTCATGGTCATCGAGCCGTCTTCGGTTTCAACATTGAGGGATTGTCCCTCCGTGAATTCATCTTCCATGCGAACGTGTACGGTGTCAACAGCCAGGAATTCGAGGACCTCGTCGGCAGATGTCGCACCGCTCTCAGCCAGCGCGTTCAGATCGATTTGTTCGGTCTTGAGAAACGATTCCAGACTGTTTTCATCGACCGCGACGATTTCACTGCCGCTGGTCCGGATCCAGTGGAGATTCCATTTGTTATTGACAATGGGCGTTAGAATGGCGACGTCGCCCTCGTGCCATTTTGCGTCGGGCAGGGCAAACAGGGTGGCTGGTGTTTCCATATTGGGGATGCGGGCGTTCTGGAATTTGCGAATTGTTTCGGCGATCCGATGAGCGGGCAGTTCGTGGATGGATTCCTGTGCCCGGGCAACGGGGGCAGCGACGATCAACACGGCTGACAATACGCGAAATGAACAATTGATTGAGCGATTCATGGGTAACCTCCCTGTTTCCATGATAAACGTGACAAAATGCAACAGCGATCAGAACAGTCGTTCTGCCCCCCCGTTCAACTTGTCAAGAGTTTTTTGATAAAAAACCGGAGAATTTTTCGATATTCGTGGTTTGTTGCAGCGCTTGCAAGACCCCGAGCCTGTCGCAGCGACACCTTGACAGAACCCTCCAACCGACCGACCTTTCTCGCCGGAGGCAATACATGCGCGTTCTGTCAGGCATACAACCAAGCGGCAAGCTCCACCTGGGCAACTATCTGGGCGCGATCAGGCAGCACATCGAGCTGCAGCACGAGCACCCCAACGACGCCCTCTACTTCATCGCCAACTACCACTCACTCACCACCGTCCGCGACCCCGAACTGCTTCGCCAGCTCACCCGCGACGTCGCCCTCGACTACCTCGCGCTCGGACTCGACCCCACCAAGGCTATGCTGTTCAGACAATCCGACATCCCCGAGGTCACCGAACTCGCGTGGATTCTCGCCACCGTCACGGGTAAAGGCCTGCTGGAACGGGCACACTCCTACAAAGACAAAATCGCCAGAGGCATCGCACCTTCGATGGGACTGATGAGTTACCCGCTCCTGATGGCCGCTGACATTCTGATCTACCGCAGCAATCTCGTCCCCGTCGGCAGAGATCAGGTCCAACACATCGAAATGACCCAGGACATGGCTGGCTACTTCAATAACACTTACAAATGTGATATACTGGTACGCCCCGAGCCGCGACTCAACAATGCCCATGTTGTACCGGGCATCGACGGTCAGAAAATGTCCAAGAGCTACGGCAACACGATCGACCTGTTCGACGCGCCGAAACCGACGCGAAAACGAATCATGAGTATCAAAACCGACAGCACGTCTGTCGAGGATCCCAAGAACCCGGAATCGTGCAACGTCTTTGCCCTGCTGAGGTTACTGGCTTCGAAAGATGAAATCACCGAGTGGGAACAGCGCTATCGAGCCGGTGGGATGGGTTACGGCGACGCCAAGAAAAGGGTGGCTGAGCTTTACGAGGAAACATTCGGACAGGCCCGCGACCGCCGGGAGAAACTGGCGTCCGACCCCGATTCGGTTGAGGATATTCTCGTCGAGGGTGCCAAACGCGCCCGCACGATCGCGAGAGAGGTCATGCACGACGTTCGCAACGCCTGCGGACTCGTCATCGCCCCGGAACTGCACCCATGACCGAAGAACAAGCTGACAACAAACTTTCTGGTGCCAACCTGGCTGACAACAACCTGCCTGACGGGGATCGGGATGATGGGTATCGCGTTGATCTGGATTCCTACAACGGCCCGCTGGAGTTGTTGCTGTATCTGATCCGGCGGGATGAGGTTGATATTTACGATATCCCGATCGCCAGGGTGACCGAGCAGTACATCGCGTTTGTCGACATTCTCAAGGCTGTCGATCCAAACGTGGCGGGCGAGTTTCTCGTCATGTTGGCGACGCTGTTGGAAATCAAGTCACGAGCGATGCTCCCACGACATCTCGCCGTGGAGGACGAGGAAGACGAATTTGAAGACCCGCGTATGGAGCTGGTCCGGCAACTGTTGGCCTACAAAGGGGTTAAGGACGCCGCACAACAACTGGACATGTCCGCCCAGGTTTTTCACCTGCGACACCCGCGGGCACCTGTCGCGCCACTGCACGATCCGGACGAAATCGACATGGAGGATGTCAACGTCTGGACCTTGATGCAGGCGTTTGGGAGTCTTTTGGAAGCGACCGGCAGGTCCAGGCCTGTCCACGAGGTCGTCTACGACGACACGCCGATCACGATGCACGCGGATGATCTGGTCGATCAGCTTGGCCGGATGGGCGGATCGATGCGTTTTGAGGACGTTTTTGAGGGTCGCAGCAAGGTCGAGATGATTGGTTTGTTTTTGGCATTGCTGGAGCTGATTCGCAATCATCGTGTTCGCGTTTCGCAGGATCAGGCTTTTTCGTCGATTACGGTCCATTTGTTGGGGGTCGAGGCGGAATCAGAGGACATCGACGAGGATCGGTATCTGCGGGCTGACGAGGCTGACGGCGGCTTGACATATCACGGAGACTGATTGATGAAAGCGTCTGAAAACCTTGCCAAACTCGGGATCGAATTACCCGCGGTGGCAACGCCGGTGGGCAGTTATGTGCCAGCCATTCGCACGGGCAATCTGGTGATCACGAGTGGTCAGTTGCCCCTGAAAAACGGTGAATTGACATTTCAAGGCAAGGTCGGTGGAACGGGAGCGACGATCGAGCAGGCAGCCGGGGCTGCGGAGGTGTCGGTGATCAACGCGATCGCCGCGGCGGCGGCGGTGGCGGGTGGGATCGACAGGATCGTCCGGGTTGTTCGTCTTGGGGTGTTTGTGAACAGTGCGGCTGGTTTTTTCGATCAGGCCAAGGTTGCCAACGGTGCGAGCGATTTGCTCGTCAAGGTTTTCGGAGACGCCGGCAAACACGCCCGCGCAGCGGTCGGCGTGGCGGAATTGCCGCTGAATGCGGCGGTTGAGTTGGAACTGACGGTGGAAATCTCCTGAGCGGTCCGATAATATTCTGTGACAAAAATTGGCAAACCATGTCATTTGATGGTATACTCCGTTCGGCGGGTTCGATTTGCGTGCTGGTTGGACGCTTTCGCCTGCTTTCGGAGGCTGGTCTCGGATGGCTACGATCAATATCTCATTGCCGGACGACATGCGATCATTTGTTGAGCAACAGGTTGCAGAACAGGGATTCGGGACGACGAGTGAATACGTCCGGAGCCTGATTCGTGACGCCCGTCGCGAGGCCTCCGATGCTGCTCTACAGAGGAAGCTTCTCGATGGGCTGGAAAGCGACACCGTCGTGTTGACCTCCGCCGATTGGCAGGCGATTCGTGCGGAAGCTCTTCAACGTGCCGCGAAGCGCGCGACCTGATGAGCCATCGCGTCGTTTTTCGCCGGGCAGCGTGTGACGATCTTGTTGAGATCGCTTCGTTCATCGCAGCCGACAACTCGACAGCGGCTGAGCGTTTTCTCGACCGCGTTTTGGAAACCATCGAACACTTGCAGGCTATGCCCCACCTTGGTCGGTTGATGGAATTCGCAACGCCGTTGATTGATCCCGAACTCTCCGGGATTCGCACGAAGACCGTCAATCATTTTCGCAACTATTCCATTTATTATTTTGTGCATCCCGATCGCATTGAAATCGTGCGTATACTGCACGGCATGCGAGATGTTGACGACGTGTTCGATGCGGATGACGATTGCGAAAATGACTTTTCTCCAGAAATTGATCCATGACCGTATCTCGCGAATCGCCGGCGCTTCTGTTATTTGTCTGGTAGTCGTGACGACGGGATGCTCAACGACTCATTTTCCGGTGGCTGATGGTCAGGCGGGGGGTCGGGTCATTTTGCTGCCGGGGATTCAGAGTCAGGCGTGGTATTTGAAGTCAACGGTTGAGGGGCTTCAGAGTGCGGGTCTCAGGTGGGATATTGAGATTATCGAGTGGGGTTCGTATTTTCCCGGTGCGTTTGACAATCTGATGAATCTGGCCAGGAACGAAAAACGGGCGGCCGGGATCGCGAGGAAGATCGCGTCGTATCGGGCTGATCGTCCCGATGAACCTGTCACATTGATCGGTTACAGCGGGGGCGGAGGATTGGCGGTACTGATCGCGGAAGCGTTGCCTGATGATGTTCGACTTGATCGGATGATTCTGATCGCGGCGGCGATCTCACCGCGACATGATTTGTCGAAATCGCTGTCTCACACGGAGCGGGGGATCGTCAATTTCTACAGTGAACGAGATGTTTTCATTCTGGGGGCGGGGACGTGGTTGTTTGGAACGATTGATCGCGTGCACACTAAATCAGCGGGGCTTGTCGGGTTTCGCGACGCGTCGGATCAACTGATCGAGCACGACGATATCAGGCAAATCGGTTGGCGCAGGGATTGGCAGGACTACGGGCATTATGGTGGACACACCTCCTGGTTGTCCGGTCGATGGTCGCAGCAGGTGTTGGCCCCGTTGATCGGTCGGGTGGCCCGCGGTGTCTACCGTAAAGGAGTTGAATCTTTATCGGTGAGTGGTTCAGGGTTTTCGTGTTCGTCGGGGGTTGCAGGAACGCGAAACGACGTTCGTTTGCAATCGCGCCGCCCACGAGGGGCGACGCTACAGAGTGGGCACCCGCGGAATATCACGATCGTACCCGCCGATTCTGTCACGCGCCCTGGCAGGAGGGGATGCTTGCGGGTCGGTTGACCATGCTGCGGCGGTCGTTAGGATCGGAGCCGATGTTCGTCAGGCTGCCTGGGTTGTCTGTCGGCGAACACTTGCCTGACAGTTTTCGAACAAGTAGGTTGATGGAGAACCCTCATGGTCCTGAATGAGAAGCAGGAAGCGTTGTGTACGGCGAGTCGGTGGGACTTTTCGGATTTGAAGGCGTTGTATTTGAACTGCACGCTGAAGCGATCGCCGGAAATATCGCACACGGAGGGTCTGATTCGTATTTCGCAGGCGATCATGGAGAAGAACGGTGTCTCGGTGGAGGTGCTTCGGCCTGTCGATTTCGACATTGCGTCTGGTGTCTACCCGGATATGAAGACGCAGGGTTGGGAGAGGGATGACTGGCCTGGGATTTATGAGAAAGTGAAGGCGGCGGACATTCTGATTATTGGTTCGTCGATCTGGCTTGGTGAGAAGACGTCGGTGTGTACGCAGTTGATCGAGCGATTGTATTCAACGTCTGGTGACTTGAATGATGCTGGACAATATGCGTATTACGGTCGTGTTGGCGGTTGTCTGATTACGGGCAATGAGGATGGTGCGAAGCATTGTTCGATGAGCATTTTGTATGCGTTGCAGCACATCGGATATACGATTCCACCGCAGGCTGATGCGGGTTGGCTTGGTGAGGCGGGTCCGGGGCCGTCGTATCTGGACGAGGGGTCAGGTGGTCCGGAGAATGATTTCACAAACCGGAACACGACGTTCATGACGTGGAATATGTTGCATGTGGCGCGGATGTTGAAGGATGCGGGCGGGATTCCGGCGCACGGGAATCAGCGTTCGAAATGGGATGCGGGTTGTCGGTTTGACCATCCGAATCCGGAGCATCGGTGACGATGTTGGCGTTGGTTGGTTTTCACGTCACCCACAAGGGGTGACGCTACATCGGAGAATCATGGGTGACGCTGCGTTGAAGAGAACCGGGCGGTTGTGTTTATTCATCGTCCTCGTTGATTGTGATGATGCGGTTGGTGGGGACGTTTGTTTGTTCGGTGATTGTGCCGGATGGCCAGTGGATGGTGAGGGTGTTGAGTGTTTCTGAATCGCCGAGTCCGAAGTGGACCTGGGGATGGACGGCGGTGAAGGCGCTCGTCGTGGTGAGGACCTCGCCGATATAGGTTTGGTTTTGCGCAGTGGCTACGACGCGTGCACCGATGCCGAATCGGTTGGATCGCGTGCCCTCGAGGCGGATGGTGATCCAATGGTTGTTGGTGAGTGCGGGGTTGATCAGGCAGTCGAAGGTGTCTTCGAGGTTGATTTTGAAGAAGGTGTTTGTGCGGCAGATGTCCTGGAATCCGTCGCCGTTGAGGTCGATGGCGGCGAGTGCACGTCCTGATCGGTTGTAGCCGAAATCGAGCGGTTTATCGTCGGGGGAGTTGAACAATCCTGTTTCGGCTGTTCGATCTATGAATGTGCCATCGCCGTTGTTTTCCATGTATCGGGCGACGCCGTGGAAATCGCGTCTGAAAGCGCCCTCTCTGATCGGGCCTGAGAGGACGATTTCGCCGATCCAGTGAAGATCGGGCAGACCGTCGTTTTGCATGTCGAAGAATGCGCATCCGAATCCGAATTCGTAGGCGGCGAGTCCGGTGCCTTCAAGGATATTTGTTGGTGGGAGGACGCCCGGGGTGATGTCGATGTCGGGGGCGATGTCGATCATGTCGCCGTTGGGGCTGGGTGTCAGGAGTCGGTGGTAGGGATACCCGTTGTCGCGTTTCCATGCGTCGGCAATGTGGTTTGGAATGTTGGGGCCTTTCGCGTCGGCACCGACGTTTGCGAGGAAATAGTCGAGTTTGCCGTCGCGGTCGAAGTCGGCGGACGTGATGCCCATCCATCCGCCGTGTTTGTCAAGGAGGTCGGGTTGTGCGGTGGTGAAGGTGAGGTCGCCGTTGTTGATGAACAGATCGACGCCTCCGGGGATTTCCTGCAAGGAGAAGATGTCGAGAAGTCCGTCGGTGTTGACGTCTGTCATCATGACGGACCATGTGGGGACGTGGTATTCGATGTCGGCGGTTTCGGGTGCCAACCCATGTTGGGTGGTTCCCGCGACGCCGGCGGATTCTGTGATGTTCTCGAAGACCGGGACGCCGTCGATAATGCCGGTGTTTCGCAACAGGACGTTTGGCGTGTCGGGCAGAAGTGAAATGAGGCGGAAGTCGAGATCGGTCATGTTGTATCGACCGATGTATAGGTCGAGCAGGCCGTCGTTGTCGATGTCGCCGACGCCGATGCTGCTTGCGAATTCGATGTTGGCCAGTCCTGTTTGACTTGTGACGTCTTTGAACCTGACGTTGCCGTTTTCGTCGGTGCCCATGTTTTTCATGTATAGCAGGGAGTTGTCTGGAGCGTTGGTTGCGAAGAAGGATCCCTGTCTGCCGATGATGAGGTCGAGATTACCGTCGTTGTCGAAATCTCCGACGCCGGTGCAGATGGCTGATTCGTCGTCGAGGGCGAGTCCGGAGGTGTTGGCGTCGAAGCTGAAGTGGCCTGTGCCGTCGTTGAGGTAGACCATGTTGGGCAGGTTGGCGGCGTTGGTGACAAAGATGTCGATGTCGGCGTCGTTGTCCATGTCGAAGAGTGCGAGTCCAGGCCAACCGTCGATGGCGGGGGGTGGGGTGAAGTTGGTGCGTGCGATGTTGCGCATGGGTGAGGCGGATTTGGCGCTACCGACGGTGGGTCGTGTGTCGCAGGCGGTCAGTGTCAGAGCGAGCGTTGTGGTTAGAATGACGATGATGGTTTTGTGCAGCATGTTGGAATCAGTGTTTTGGGGTTCCGTTGGTTAGAGCGTGCCGAAGAGTCGGTCACCCGCGTCGCCGAGTCCGGGGACGATGTAACCCTTGTCGTTGAGTTTTTCGTCGACGGCTGCGGTGAAAAGTGAGACGTCGGGGTGGGCGGCCATCAGTTTTTCGATGCCTTCCGGTGCGGCGAGCAGGCAGAGAACCTTGATGGCGGTGACGTTGTGCTCCTTGAGGCAGGCGATGGTTGCGTTGACCGAACCTGCTGTGGCGAGCATGGGATCGATCACGATGACGTCGGTGTTGGCGATGTTGGGCGGGAACTTCTGGTAGTAAGTGACAGGTTGGAGGGTTTTTTCGTCGCGGTAGATGCCGATGTGTCCGACGCGTGCGGTGGGGAGCAGTTGGAGGACAGGCTCGACCATGCCGAGACCCGCGCGGAGGATGGGGACGAGCGTGAGTTCGCGGGCGAGGCGTTTTCCTTCTGCCGGTCCGATTGGGGTTTGGACGGTGTATGTTTCGGTGGGGTAGTCGCGTGTGATTTCGAATGCCATCAGGCCGGCGATTTGTCCGACGAGTCTGCGGAAGTCTTCGACGGAGGTGTTGACGTCGCGGGCGCGGGTGAGTTCCTGCTGGATGACAGGATGTTGGACGACGGTGACGTTGGGCCAGTTTTTTGTGGGCATGTTTCGCGAATCTCCGTACCGCTAGTGCATAGATTATGACGCGATTCGATGGTGCCGAAAATGTACACCGATCGTCGCAGTTACGCCAGCCGCGCGGTATGTTCGGGCGATCCTAAGTGTTGGCGTATTGGGCGGCTTGCACGGCGCGTGTGATGAGGATTTGCTGAATCAGGAGCAGGATGAGAATTGTGATGCCCCAGCCTGCGGCGACAAACGTGTCGGTGCCATAGAACCCGAATATTGTTGCGAGGATTCCTTTCAGGTAGATGAGGTATGCGAGGATTCCCGTGAGGCTGACCAGAATCGTCCACACGATCAGATAGGCTGAGCAGTACGATGTTGCTCTGCTGGTGGCCCCCAGCAGGTTTTTCTTGTTCCGCCACGAATATCGGAAGCCGATGTTCAACGTGGCCAATTGAAGGAAGACAAACTGCGCGAGGCTGATCACGAACGAGATGAGCGGTACGCCGAAGAGAATGAATTCCCAGTCATTCTGCGACATTCGTTCATTCTCGACGATGAGCATGAACACCGACAATACAAGGGCCGTAAATGCGAAGTTTGCCGACATCGTCCAGCCGAAGAATGATTGATGTGCATTTGTCATTTGTTGCGTTTTGAGGGATTTGCCCAGTCCAGATGGGTCGAAGATGCTGATCCTCGCCGTTTGAAACCACGCCCGAATGTGACCGATTTTCGCGGCGCGCTCCCAGGGGGGGCCGAGACGAATGTTTTCGCCAACGGATTCGATGATTGATTGTCCGCATTCCGGACACGCGCCGTCGGTTGTCAGCCCGGTGAGGTTGTAGCCGCAGCATTCGCAGTTGGGGTCGCGTTCGATCGGGTCGGTGGGTCGGTTCGCGCCGGCGGCTGCGAATAGCGTTGCCAGTGCGAGGAACCCGGCAGTGATACACATCGCGACACAAGCTTCGTCGTTGTAACGGTACAAAATGGGGGCCGTCTGGCTTACCAACTTGCTCCGCTGTTGATACCACTTCCCAACAGCCTTGTTGTACGCCTTTTGCTCGGGGCTGCCTGGAGCGACATTCTTCGGCGGCTGCGGGTAGGGTGCCATCTTGCTTTCGATCCGGCGGTTGAATTCATGCCTGACGCTCTCAGTCATGTTGATGAAACAGGCGCAGAGAATGGCGAATACGGCGATGTTGATCGTGTGCAGCCAAGTCTGTCTGAATGCGTGGGCGAAACTGCGGCGGAGCGGTTCGTCACGCGCGCCGCAGGCAACGACGCAAAGTGCGGTGACCACGAACGCCAGTTCGATGAACCCGAGAAACAACCCCACCCCTATCGCGTTTTGTGGACGGCGTTCGATTTCGTTCCACAGTTCAAACCACGGCTTGAGTAGCTTCTGGATGGTCGACAGACCCTGGTGTTGATAGTCAGGCCCAAGCAGTGCCACGCTCGTAATGCACGCAACGAATGCGATCGACGCGAGAATGACGTGGCCAACCAGGGCATTCCACAGCGGCAAATGGTTGGACATCCTGGCGGCGGCGACAGGGCGGATGACGCGCAGAAGTGAGACGTAAAACCATGAGCGACGCAGCGGCAGGTCCGATGGTTGTTGATTCTTCATTCCAGCAGTGCAGTTCACATCGGCACTGTGAGTTGGCCGGTCAACGTCGTCACTGCGTGGCCGGCGAGGTGGATGCGGTTTTCATGGACACTGACGTGGATTGTACCACCGCGTTTGGAGACCTGTCTTGCGACAAATTCGGTTTTGTTCAATTGCCGTTGCCAATAAGGGCCGAGGCAGCAGTGGGTGGAACCGGTGGCGGGATCTTCGTCGATTCCGAAGGCGGGAGCGAAATAGCGTGACATGAAGTCGAATTCCGGATCGTCACTGGCAGCCGTGACGATGAGGCCTCGCGCTGCAAGTTCGGCGATCAGGGGGAAATCGGGTTTGAGCTGTCGTAGTACGTCGGGTGAGGCGACCTCGACGAGATAGTCCATGCGGTTTTGTCCGACCCATGTGGGGGTGAGTCCGAGACCGTCGATAAGCATCGGCGGCGGTTCGCAGGGTTCGGCGATTTCGGCGGGGAAGTCGAGGCTGATGATGTCGTCATTGCGCGTGGCGATCAACTGACCGCTTCGCGTGTGGAAACGTGCGGGTTGGTCTGTCGCGAGTTTGTGCTGCTCGTACAGGATATGGGCGGCTGCCAGGGTCGCATGTCCGCACAGATCGACCTCGATATTCGGCGTGAACCAGCGCAGGTCGAATCCGTCGTCTCGCGGGACAACAAAAGCGGTCTCGGATAGATTCATCTCCATTGCGACGTTCTGCATCCATGCTTCGTCGGCGTCGCGATCGAGCAGGCAGACAGCGGCTGGGTTGCCTGCGAAGGGCTTGTCTGTGAATGCATCGACCTGATACAGCGGCGTGGGCATTGGTAGTCTCCATGAATCCCGTGAACGGGATTGGCTGATCCGTTCGACATCGTCGGTATAATCCTGGTAATATTCAACCCGCATGGTGGGATTTGTCGAGGTGGTTTGTTGATGTCCAACTTTTGGAGGCGGTTTCAGTCGAAGCGGTGGTGGTGGCGGGTTCCTGCCAAGGCGGTGATTCTTGGGTTGACGGTGTTTTTTGTCTCGTTTCCGAATCCGATGCTTTTTGCACGTCATGTGCAGCGGTGGCGAAATCCCGATGCGTTGATCGATCCGGACGCACCTGCGCTGGCCGACATGCGTCGCGCGCTGATACCGATGCTGGAAGGCGTCGCGTTTGGCAGGCCGGCGCTCAAGGTCGTCGAGAGATACGTTTACGATCGCGTTCCCTATGCGTACGACTGGGACACCTGGGGTGTGGCGGATTACATTCCGACGGCGGAGGAGGCGATTGAGGCGGGTCGGGAGGATTGCGACGGTCGGGCGGTTGTGTCGGCCTCATTGCTGCGCTCGCTGGGGTATGAGGCGACGCTCGTGACTGATTTCACGCACGTTTGGGTGAAGACGGATCATGGGGAGGTGATGCAGCCGGGGCCCATGAAGAAGGCGATCGAGTCGAACGATCAGGGAATCACGATCAACTGGTCGCAGTTGATCAATCTGCCGCGATCGCTGTCCTACGGATGTGCGGTGTTTCCGTTTGGTCGCGAGTTGATCGTGTTGATTGTCCTGGCATTGCTTGCTGTCAGGCCAGGGATGAATGTTTGGCGATGGACGACGGCGTTTGCGATAATGGTGGGTGGATTGCTCGTCGTTCGTTGGGCGGGGCGCAACGCGTGGCACCCTTCGTATCTCGGGCAGTGGACCGGTTGGGTCGCGATGGTGTTTGGCATGTTGGTGTTGACGTTCGGGTTGAGGCGATCGATTGTTCGAGAGCAGGTTGTCATTGAAGAATCGGAGGCAGATGGTGGCGGAGTTTGAACTGGAATTGCGGACTGATCGGCTGCACCTGATTGCAGCCACCGGTGCGATTTCGCGTTTGGCTGCTTCGGACCGGGATGGGCTGGCGAAGGTGCTGAACGCGTGTGTTCCGAGTGACTGGCCTCCTGAATTGTTGGCGGACCACCTCGATGAATTCGCCACAACGCTGGAACAGAAACCCGATCAGGTGGGATTGCACATGTGGTTCTGGATTCGTGATGACGGGGTTGGCGATCGCGTTTTGATCGGCAACGGTGGTGGCGGGGGGAAGGTTGACGATCGCGGTGCGCTCGCCATCGGGTACGCAGTCCTCGACGCGTTTCAGAAACTTGGATACGCCACCGAAGCGATGTCGGTGATTACCGGTTGGATGCAACGTCAGCCGGACGTGCGGATTTTGACTGCCGACACCTGTCCCCATCTGAAGCCGTCCATCCGTGTGATGGAAAAACTCGGCATGACGTACGAAGGAGCGGGGCCTGAAGCGGGCACGATTCGCTACGTCCGCACAATCGGTTGATGTCCGTTGGCTTCATGCCATTCGTGTGCGTCCCACGAACTCCGGTATTGTCAGAGGTGGAATTCTTATGGATGATCGAGGAAGGATGAAAGAGCACTTGAACCGCCTGACCTGCGCAGAGCTTACTCGCTTCTTTGAACGAGTTCATCGACGTCCCATATTTGGGTTTCATTCCATGACGCCTTCCGTTAAGAGCGAACTCATAGATGTCATACTCGCATGGAGAGAGGAACAGACACTTGATTGGAAGAGAGCATGCGAAGACGCGGGCATCGACAACGAGTGACGTGTCTGACGGGTGGCCCATGGCTTCAGCCTTGGGGGAGTCGAATCCACAACTCAATCCGAGTCCACCACCTCCGAAGAGGCTGCCCACCCGTCCTGGTCATCAGCGACCGAGTCATCGAAGAAGTCCTTATACATCGCAAGACTTTCGGAAACAGATCGACCAACTCCATCGATTCCGGGAAACAGAGTATCCGCCCGGATGTTCATGAAGCTGAGACGGCGCATTACTTCAAGCTTCAGTTGTCGAGGGATAATGACTTTTCCGATCGATTCCCGTTCAACTTCTTGTGAAGGCGTCAGGTTCGCTAATAAGGGTTCGTGATCAGTCGAATTACCCAAGGAAACCGTGAACAGTCCCTGCTGGGCATCCATACGGTCCGTGGGCGCATCCGGTATATAGATTTGTAGGGAACCTTCCCAATGATTTTCCGCAAACGTGTCGTCGTTCATGGATTGTGGAATTGAAGGTATTTTTCTGTCGGCGTTGTGGAAGTTCAGGTCGTGGAGGTCTACCCAAAACAGCGCACCATCCTTATCAAAATCTCCCGTACACGCGAAGTAAAGGGTGACAAATGGTGAGAACGTCCAATCCAGAAGCCGGGTCGGTGCTTGGTAATGTTGCATGATTGACCACCATGCTGCGAAGTCATCCTTATCGGGGCGGTGGATTCCGGCGGGCATGTGCCGCGCGGCGAGTCTTGCGAAACGCTGTCGGCTTCCGCGTTCCATATCAAAGAGCACATACTTCCCATGAAACCCTGACGGCAATGCCCTGAATATTGTTGGCTCTAATCCCCAAGTCTTGTCGGACTGGCCTCGGAATGCTGTCTGCGGCGATCTCTCATTCGTGAATTTGCCAAGGATTGTTTCGAGTGTTTGCCAGTCGCCAGCGCACGTTTCATTGATCTTTGTAACAGCCATCGCCGAATATCCTACGAGCAAGGTAGGTCAGGTCAAGCGTAGCGGACCTGACGAAGGTTATTTCGTACGGCACGTCGTGATCTGACGATTCGGTTTCGTCATTCAGGTATATTTTTGGCAGTGCAGTGTTCTTTGCGACGCTCCGCGTTCGATTCCAACTGACACAAAGACGCATGCTCGCGGGTGGTGCATTTCCTGTCGTTCAGTTGTTCGCAGATCGCGAGCAGGTCGCCGTGTGTTTGCGGGTCGAAGGCGTTGATGTAGATCGACTGGAGATACCAGTAGCGGGCGTCGTGGGGGCGGTTGTTGGCGGCATGAATCCGGGCGATCGTCGCGGGAATGTCGGCGTCATCCTGAATCTCGTCAGCCAACCGTGTGAGATGCGGCAGGGCGGCGTCTGATTTGTCCATGGCGAGATAGGCGGCGGCGAGACCGCGAGCCGACGCAGGGTCAATCGGACGAACGCGCGCGAGGTGTTTGAAGTGCTTGATAGCGTCGTCGAGGTCGTTGTTGTCGAGGGCGATTAGGGCGAGCGCTTTGGACGCGACCCAACCGGCGGGATCAAGTGTGAGCAGACGTGGCATGGCGTCACTTAACTCCGGATCGGTCCAGCCACGGGCATTGGCATCCTGATCGCGGATGGTGAGCAGTGATTCGCCAAGCACGCGCAGGCATTGCGTTTCGTTTTCGTGGGACTCCAATACGTCACGCGCGCGGTGCAGGGCGGATTCGAGATCGCCGGCGTCAAGCTGCGCACGGGCAAGGCGACACTTGAGCGCGACGATTTCGTCGTCATCCGTCGCGTCGGCCAAGTCGAGGGCAAGTTTGTCGATATCGTCCGGCGGCGCAATATTGAATCCCCAATCCTTGACCTGTTGTTTGGCCCAAATGCGAAATTGTGCGTCGAATTCGGCTTGCGAGATTTTCAACAGATCGGGAATAGCCTGCGATTGCGGTTTGCGGTTTTTGTAGGCAGAGATGAGATTTTCAATGACACTGTATCCGAAGCGATCGACGATGAATTGGCACATCCATTCGGATTGGGCGTAGGCGAGTTGGCGATCACCGGGGCGGCGTGGACGAATGAAGCCCCAGTCGATGGATTCGAGCGTGAACAACTCGTCGCGTCGCCATGCGCCAGCCAACTGTTCCCGCCACGCGAATGGTGTTGGCGCGTCTTCCTGCATGACTGCAAGGCCTTCGGTGAACCAGTGCGGGATGCGGTTTTCGGTGGCGGCCAGGGTTACAGTGTGGGTGTATTCGTGACGCAGAACGCGAGCGATGTGGAACGGACCCTGGAGGTCGGGATCGGTGCGGGGGGATTCGATAGCGATGATGCGGCCTGTGCAGGCGCCAACGGTGTGGATCCAGGGTTTGCCGGTAATGCGAACGCCGAAAGCGCGGTGGGAGCCGAAGAGTTCGATGATGGTCTTTTCGTCAAGTTCGGCGTTGAAGTCGAGGCACAATTCTTCGTGTATGTCTTCAAGGTAGTCGGCGAGATAGGGTGCGAGGACGGCGTCGATGGGATGGCTGTGGGCGATGATGAAATGGTCGGTTTCGGTGGTTTGGAATTTGGCTAGGTCGTTCAGGAGGTTGAGGACGTTCAGGGTTCGTGCGTCGAACGGGTCGAGTTTCCATGCGGCCGTTAGGGTGGTGCGGGCCTTTTTTTCGCGACCCCATTGCATGTACATCAGGCCCAGGTCGGTGCGGGGGCGTGGGTCGGTTGGGTCGTGTTTGATGGTGAGAAGGTATTCGCGTTCGGAGGCGGCGTATTGTCGCATGGCGGCGAGGGTGTCAGCGAGTGGGCGGTGGAAGTCGGCGGGGGTTGGGGTGACGGATTCGGCACGTTTGCGGAGTTCGGCGACGCGGTCAGGGTGGTTGAGGCCTGTGTGTGCGGCGGCGGCGTGGCCCATGGCGTGGACGGAGTTTGGATTGATGGCGAGGGCGGATTCGGCGGCGCTGAGGGCGAGGTCGTATTTTCGTTCGGTGAGTTTCAGTGCGGATTTGAGGATGTTGGCGTTGACGGAATTGGGGTTACAGCCAAGAGCTTGTTCGATTTTTTGTTCACAGTGTTCGAAGTTCCAGCCGTCTAGGGCGATCCATCCGAGGCCGACGTGGGCGACGGCGATGTTGGGATTGATCTTGAGGGCGGCTTCGTAGTCCTCGACGGCTTGCTCGTTGTGGTGTCGGGATCGGAGGAGGTCGGCGGCGGCGATGCGAGCAGGCCAATAGTTGCGGTCGATGGTTTGGTAGGCGTGCTGGTAGATGTCGTGGAGGACGAATGTGGTGCGTTCGGCGAGTTTGGGGTTGCGGGTGAGGACGTTGTAGCGGAGGTAGCCGGTGCCGATGGCGGTGATCCATTTTGCATTTTTTGTCTTGGGGATGCGGTTTTCGGAAACGTAGCGATCGAACCACGCGTAGTGAGCAATTGCGTTATCATGTTGTCCAACCGTTTCAAATAGTTCGGCGACCATCAGTCTCGGAACGTATGGTTGGGTAAATGCACCCCAGCCGGCATCAAAGTCCGGTTGGGGCAGGATAGCTGTTTTTGCAGCATCTAGCGCTTTCTTGTATTGGCCAACGTTTTTCAAAGCGAATGCAAGCGCGAGGTATTCGTCAGGAGTTTTCGGTGACTGCGATTGCGCGATGATCTGTTCGTATTGGCCTGTCGCCATCAGCTCGTCAAGGTCGGTCACGGGTGGTTCGACGGCTGTGGCGATTGAGGCGAACGTCAGGGTGGCGATGATGAGTGGTTTCATTTGTTGCTCCGTGGGAAGTATCGACGGGGTGATTGAGTTAGGCCAGTGTGGGTTTATAATCCATCCGCGTCGAGGTCGTGTTTCCGCGTATTGTTTTACCGAGGGCAGCGAAAATGGTTGAGACGGATATCAAGGCTGGGATGCGGGTTCGGGTGATTCAGGGTTCGGAGCCGCCGCCGGGGATGCCGGAGGCCGACCCGTGTGACTACACGACGAGTGTGGATGGGATGATTGTGTCGGTGGAGCCTCAACCGATTCCGACGACGACGGGGTATGCGCACGGCAAGGATGGGAAGTTCTGGTTGTTGCGGATCACGTTGCAGAAGGATGATGGTGAGATCAGTGTTCTGGCGCTGGATCGCCATACGCAAATCGTGCCGCTGGATTCATGATCAGTCGCCGGTGGGGCGTGGCTGGTTGGGGGTTGGCGATCGTTGCGGTGGGGTGGTGGCTGTTTGGGGATACGGTGGCGACCTATCGTCCCATCGCGTCGGGTGATGGTGGTGGTGGGCGGACGACGCTTCGGTTTTCGCATTTCGGAAGTTACCAGGATTACGAGCTGTGGCGGCGGGTGATTGACGCGTTTGAGCGCGAGCATCCGGATGTGTCGGTGGTGCAGGAATATGTGCCGGGGTGGTATGGGCGGTACGATTCAAAGATTCGCCAGCAGATATTGTCGGGATCGTTGCCTGAGGTGGCTGTCATGCAGGTGGCCCCTTTTCGGGAGCTGGCGGGTCATTTTGCGGATGTGGGCAGTGTTGCGACGGGGCGGTTGGTCGCGCATGGGGTGAGTGCGTTTACGGTTGTCGTGGATGGCGAGCCGTCGTTGCGCGGCGTTCCTGTGGCGGGCGGGAATTTGTTGATTTATTTGAATCCGGACTGTTTCGAGCGGGCGTCGGAGTTTCATGGTCGGACGATTCCGTTGCCGTCGGATGACTGGACGGTTGAGGAGTTTCGCGCGATCGCGCGGGCGTTGACGTTCGATACGAATGGCGACGGTCAGTTGGATCAATTCGGATTGTGGTTGCCGCGTTGGGTTTACTATCTGCCGTTCGTCTGGTCGTTTGGGGCGGACGTGATGGTAGATGGAGCGTGGGGGCTTGCGGGATCGGAGGCGGAGGCGGCGTTCGCGTTTTACCGAGTTTTGGCCAACACGCATCGCGTTTGTCCCAAACCTGCGGACGTGGCGCAACTAATTCAGGATACGGGGTTCTTGACGGGGAAGGTGGGGATTTGTGTGAACGGTCCGTGGTTTCAGCCATTTTTGGACGAGACGGGCTTGAGGGATCGGTATGTGGTGATGGATGTGCCGACCGGTCCGGGCGGTCGGGCGACGAGGGTGACGTGGGATGGTTTGTGTGTGGCTGACGGGTTGCCGGAGGGGCGGCGTGGCGTGGCCATTTCGTTTGTGGGGTTTTGTTTGGCTGAACGTGTGCAGAGGATGATCGCGGAGACGGGGCGGTCGCTGCCGAGCTTGATGTCGGCGTTGGCGTCGTTTGATCGTGGTGGAACGGATGTTCGGCGGGGCAAATTCGTCGGGGCGCTCGGGTATTCGCGGTTGCAGCCGATGTTGCCGCAGTTTGGGCGAGTGGATCGTGCGATCAATCGGCACTTGTATCGTTGGATCAACGGAAGCTCGGAGGTGACTGCGGCTGATTTCCTTGCGGGGTTGGCGGCGGACGAGGCGGTCGTGGAAGCGTTTGAATCGATTGAGGCGGATTGAATGGTCAAGCGGTCGTGGCGTGAGTCGGGTGTGGCGTTTGCGTTGCCGTGGATGGTGGGGATGGTGACGCTGACGTTGGTGCCGATGGCGGTTTCGCTGACGTTGTCGTTCGCGCGTTGGGATGGGTTGGGGTTTGACTCGATCGGGTGGGTGGGGTCTGCGCACTATGAAAGACTGTGGCCATGGTCGGGTGGTGAATCGGTGGATCCGCGTGCGGTCAGGGCGTTGACCAATACGGTTGCGTATTCGTTGTTTGCGGTGTCATTGAATCTGATGGCAGCCATGGTTTTGGCGCTGCTGTTGAATCGCAGGCTACGCGGGATGGTGGTGTTTCGCACGGTGTTTTTCCTGCCGTATCTGTTGAGCAGTGTTGCGACGGTGATGATGTGGAGTTGGTTGTTCAATCCGAGGTTTGGGTTGGTGAATCGCGGTTTGCGCGTCGTTTGCGATTTTCTGGCGATGTGGCCGGGGTTGGATGGGTTTGCGACGATCGAGTTGCCGGGTTGGTTGTATTCGGAGGCGGGTTGCATGCCGACGCTGGTTTTGATGCATGTGTGGCTTTGCGGTGGACCGATGCTGGTGTTTTTGGCTGCGTTGCAACGCGTGCCGATGTCGTTGTACGAGGCGGCGGCGTTGGACGGTGCGGGTCGGTGGCGGCGGTTCTGGCATGTGACGATGCCGCAATTGTCGCCGGCGGTGTTGTTCAATCTGGTGATTGGTCTGATTTTTGCGATGCAGACGTTTGATCGTGCCTATTTATTGTATAACCGATCGCAGAATGACGGTTTGTTGTTTTATATGTTGTATTTGTATCGAATCGCGTTTGAGACGCCGTTTCGGATTGGTTTCGCGTCGGCGATGGCGTGGGTTTTGTTTGTTGTGATCGCGGTCATGGTTGTGCCCGTTCTGATCGTCGGACGTCGGGTGGTTTTCTATGCGGTGCGGCGATGATCGGTTGTGGGCGACGACATACCCGGGCGGTTTATCTGTTGCTGACGGTGATAGCGATCATCGCGTTGATTCCGTTTGTCTGGTCGGTTTCGACGTCGTTGAAATCGTTGGAGGACGCGTACGCGTTTCCGCCGTCGTTGACGGTTGATGACGTGCGTTGGTCGAATTATGGCGACGTGTTTGAGAAGCTGCCGTTCGGGCGGTTTTTGTTGAATTCCGCGGTGATCGCGTTGGCTGCTGTGACGGGGGCGGTGGTGACGTCGTCGATGGCGGGGTATGCGTTGGCGCGATTGCCGATGCGTGGGAAGCGGGTTTGGTTTGTGCTGTTGGTGGCGTCGCTGATGCTGCCGTCGCAGGTGTTGCTGATTCCGCATTTTCTGATGTACGAGTCGCTGGGATGGGTCGGGACGTACAAGCCGTTGATCGTGCCGGCCTGGTTGGGCGGTGGGGCGTTCAACGTGTTTTTGTTTCGGCAGTATTTCCGGTCGATTGCGATGGATGTGGAGGAGGCGGCGGTTTTGGACGGTGCGACGCGGTGGCAGTTCTACCGTTTTGTGCTGATGCCGATGGCGAAACCCGTGGTGGTGGCGGTTGCGGTTTTGAGTCTGTTGTATCATTGGCAGGCGTTTCTGAATCCGTTGCTATATCTGTCCGATTTTCGTAAGTATCCGGTATCGCTGGGGTTACGAATGTACCAGACGATGGCGGGGACGTGGGTGAATCTGCTGATGGCGGCGAGTTTGATCGCGGTGGTGCCGATGGTGATCGTGTTTTTCGTCGGGTTTCGGGTGTTTGATGCGGGTCGGCGTGGGGATTGACGGGGTGGGGTTATTGTTGCACAATCGCTGAGCTACGAAGAGGTTACGGGTGGCGGGTGTCGTCCGGCTACGGGATTTTGAGTCCGTCGTTTGGGGCGGTTCACCGAGAGGTTCAATCGTGTACGCAGTTATCGAAGACGGATCACATCAATACAAGGTCGAAGAGGGCGATACGTTCGAGGTCCAGCGTCATGATCTGGAGGACGGGCAGGACAGCCTGACGTTTGATCAGATTGTGATGGTTGGTGGCGAGGGTGTTGACGCTCCGAAAATCGGTCAGCCTTATGTGGCGGGCGCGAAGGTGACGGCGAAGGTCGTTGCGGAGCTGAAGGGTGACAAGATCACGATCGTGAAGTATCGCCGTCGCAAGGATTCGCGTACGAAGATGGGTCATCGCCAGCGTTATCTGCGCGTGACCGTCGATAAGATCGAAGCCTGACGTCGTTCGGGCGTTTCATTTACGCTAAATTCGGTTGCAAATTCGGGGGTTGTCCCTACGATCTCGCTCGTGATGTGGAGACGCAACAGGTTCCTGTCGTCCGGGGTGTTGGCGGTAGGGTTTTGGCTGCTGTTGGCGGACGTGGCCAGCGCGTATGTGGGTCCCGGGGCGGGGTTTGCGGTTGGGACGACGGTTGTCGTTTTTTTTGTCGCGTTTCTATCGGCTGTTTTTTCGTTGATATTCTGGCCTTTTCGTTGGGCGATTCGGGCGATTCGTGGTCGGCGGGCGTTTGCGCGGGCGCGGATCAAGCGTTGCGTGATTTTGGGTTTGGACGGTCTCGAGCCGTCGCTGGTTGAAAAGTACATGGCGGCCGGGGAGTTGCCAAATCTGTCGCGGCTGGCGAAGCGTGGTTGTTATCGCAAGCTCGGAACGACGGCTCCGCCGTTGTCGCCGGTGGCGTGGTCCACTTTTCTGACCGGTTGCAATCCGGGTAAACATCGTATTTTTGATTTTCTGACGCGGGACAAACGGACGTACATGCCGTCGTTGTCGTCGGTGCAAATCCGTGGGCCTCGACGTGTCTTGAAATTGGGCAAATACCGCATTCCGCTGGGGGCGGCGGACGTGCGGCTGTTGCGGCGGGGCGAACCGTTCTGGAAGACGCTGGGGGATCATGGGATTTTCTCCAACGTGATTCGCGTGCCGATCACGTTTCCGCCCGAGCCTTTGCATGGCGTGCTGCTGTCAGCCATGTGCGTGCCGGACCTTCGCGGATCGCAGGGGACGTTTTCGCATTATACGACGCGCGGCGAGGGAGTGGTGGATGATGGGTCGCCGTACGGTGGAACGATTGGGGGGGAGCGGACAACTGTTGCGGTCGAGAAGGGTGTGGTCCGGTCGGAATTGGTTGGTCCCGAGGGCGGCGTGCGTGAGGGCGCGGGCGTCTTGAAATGTCCGTTTGAGGTGACGCTCAACGGAGATGGCGGACGGGTCAAGGTGTGCGGTGAGACGTACGAACTGACGGTCGGGGAATACACGCCTTGGGTTCGGGTTCGTTTTCGCGCGGGGTTGGGCGTTACGGTGCATGGTATTTGCCAGTTTCTGCTGATCGGAACCGAACCTGAGTTTGACTTGTATGTGACGCCGATTCAGATCGACCCGGACAAACCGGCGTTGCCGATTTCGCATCCGCCGGTGTTTTCGAGCTATTTGTCGAAGAAAAACGGTCTTTACGCGACGTTGGGGTTGGCGGAGGACACCTGGGGCTTGAACGCGCATGTTCTGGACGACGAAGCCTTTTTGCATCAGTGCAACGAGGCGGACGCGGAACGGGAGCGGATGTTTTTCGACGCGCTTGAGAAGGTTCGCCGGGGGATGGTGGCGTGCGTGTTTGATGGGCCTGATCGCATTCAGCACATGTTTTGGCGATATATCGACGAGAATCATCCAGCCAGGGATTTGTACCAGGGTCGATTGTGTACCGACGCGATTGGTCAGATGTATCGGCGGATGGACGATCTGGTCGGGCGGACGATGAAGGAATGCGATGATGACGACACGGTGTTGATGGTGATTTCCGATCATGGGTTCAGCCCGTTTCGACGTGGGATCGATCTCAATGCGTGGCTGGAGAAGAATGGTTATCTTGTCTTGAAGGATGGTGTGCGGGGAGATCGGTATCTGCGCGGGGTTGATTGGTCGAAAACGCGGGCGTTTTGCCTCGGGTTGGCGGGGTTGTGGTTGAACGTGAAAGGGCGTGAGGCTGAGGGAATTGTTGACCCGTCTGAAGCGGGCGATCTTCGCGACGAAATCTGCGGAAAACTGACCGGTCTTGTCGATGAAGAGAAAGGCGAGCCAGCCATCAGTCGTGCGTTCAACACGCGTCGCATCTATTCGGGACCGTATACGGATGACGCGCCGGATATTGTCGTTGGTTATCATCGCGGGTATCGCGTTTCGTGGGAGGCAGCCATCGGACAAACGACGGACAATGTTTTTCACGACAACACGCGTGCGTGGAGCGGTGACCATTGCATCGATCCGAAACTCGTGCCGGGCGTGATGTTCTGCAATCGGCAGATCGAGACGGATCAGCCACGGTTGATGGATATTGGTGCGACGGTGCTGGAGATGTTCGGGGTGGGTGTGCCGAAACGCATGGACGGCAGGGCGATGCGCGTGGCTGATGCGGGTGTCGGTGACTCGACCGAAACGGCTGAGCAGAAGGTTGCATGAACGCACAACGACAGTCCTGGACCATCTGGATCGTGATTTGCGTCGCGTTTGTTTCCGGCGGATGCCGTGAGAAGGATCGCGGTGGCGACGGCAGGAAGGTTGTGGTCATCGGGTTCGACGGAATGGATCCGCGTCTGTGTACCAGGCTGATGGACGCCGGTCGGATGCCGCATCTGGATCGTATGCGGCAGGCAGGGGGGTTCAAGCCGTTGGGCACGAGCATTCCGCCACAGAGCCCGGTGGCGTGGTCGAATCTTATTACCGGCGCCGGGCCTGGGGTGCATGGGATTTTCGATTTCATTCATCGCGATCCCGCCCATCAGGTTCGTCCCTATTATTCAGCCGCGGAAACGGTAGGGGGTGATGGTGGCTGGGAGGTCGGCGATCATGACATTCCGCTGACGTTTCCGCCGTTCAATCACACCCCGACGCAGACGCTGCTCAAACGTGATGGCAAGCCGTTCTGGGATTTTCTCGATGAGGCTGGGGTTGAAACCCGCATTTATGACATTCCCGCCAACTACCCGCCGAGCGAGTCGCAGCATGGTCATTTGTGCTGTCTGGCAGGCATGGGCGTGCCGGACCTGCTGGGAAGTTACGGCACTTATCAGGTGTTTTCCGAGCGTGTCGTTCGGGAGATGAGCGAGGGGGGCGGTGTTCGCAAGCCGCTGATTTTTCGAGACGATGCAGCCAACGCAACGATCACCGGACCGCCCAATACGACGTCGAAAAAGCGGGAAAACGCATCGGTCGCTCTGCGCATTTTCCGCGATGTTGATCAGAACGCTGGCCGCATCGACGTACAGGGGAAGACGGTTGTTCTCAATCGCGGTGAGTGGAGCGATTGGACGCAACTTGATTTCGAGCTTGAAATGCCGTCGTTTATGCCGAACAACCATGTCTCCGGGATTGTGCGGTTCTACCTTGCACAGGTGTCGCCGACGTTTCGACTGTATGTTACGCCGGTGAACATCGACCCGACGGATCCTGGTGAGTCGCGCGTGAGCGAGCCGGCGGATTTTGTCGAGGAGATCGCCGGTGAACTCGGTCTGTTCCACACGGCGGGTTTTCAGGAGGACCACAAAGCCCTGAGAAACGGCGTGTTCACGGAAGCGGAGTATCGCGAGCAGGCGGATTATGTGTTGCGGGAACGGCTGGCGTTGCTCGATTTCGCGACGGAGCGCTACCGCGACGGTTTGCTGTTTTTCTATTTTTCAAGCACCGATCTTCAGTCGCACATGTTCTGGTGGCAGTCCGACGCGAAACATCCGATGCGGTCGAAAGATGATGCCAGAAAGTACAATGCGGTGATCGAGGAGTTGTACACGCGGATGGACGACATCGTCGGGCGAATCGTCGAACAGTATGGCAGCGAAGCCACGATTCTTGTGATGTCCGATCACGGTTTCTGCGATTTTCGCCGACAGTTCGATTTGAATACCTGGCTTCGCGATGGGGGTTTCATTCAGCCAAATACGGCGACGAGCATTCACACGCGGGCGGTGGATTGGACGCGGACCAGGGCGTATGGATTGGGTCTGAACGGTTTGTATCTGAATCTGGCGGGGCGTGAGCGGGACGGTATCGTCGGGTCGCAGGACCGGGACGCGCTGTTGGCTGATTTGACCAGGAAGCTTTTGGCGGTTCGCGATCCAGCCGACGGACGACCGGTGATCAAGTCGGTGTATCGCAGTGACCAGATTTACGCCGGGGTGCATGTCGGGAAGGCACCGGATCTGATCGTCGGTTATCATCGCGGGTATCGAGCGTCGTGGGCGACCGCGTTGGGCGAGATGTCGGGCGAGGTCGTCACCGATAACGATTCAGCCTGGAGTGCGGATCACTGCGTCGCGGCGGACGAGGTTCCCGGGGTGTTGTTCTCGAACAGGCGGATTATGCACGATGCACCATCGTTGATCGATATCGCGCCGACGGTGTTGGCGGAGTTTGGCGTGGCGATTCCCAGGGCGATGGTTGGCCGGAGCGTTTTTGAAACACAACGGACCCTGGCGGAGAAATGACGTGAGCAGGATCAGGATCGATGCGGGTTTGTATGACCGAGTGAAGATTGTGGCGAACAAGGCCGGCTATGGGTCGGTGGATGAGTTTGTCGTGCACATGATTGAGAAAGAGCTTGAGAAAATCGAGACGGCGGACTCCGAGGATGAGGTGACCGAACGCCTCCGCGGGCTTGGGTATCTTGAGTAGCGGTTTCACCACGAGTGTAACGTTTCGGGCTTTGCGAACATCGTTTGTATTCCCGTCACCCACGAGGGGTGACGCTACATTGAATTGAACGCGGTCTGGTGCCTAATGACAGATGGATTGACGCATCGTTAGCACATGGGTGGCCCACCTCTTTAGAGGTGGGGGACTCGATTTCTGGTTGGGATTCGACTCCCCCACGGCTAAAGCCATGGCCCCCCCAATCATCAAACGATGAGTAACGAGGCACCAGTGCACGCATTTCTATATTGATGGAAACCCTGGGAAAAATACTGGTTTGGTTGGGCAACGCGGTGGCGTGGTGCTGGTCTCTGATTGGCCACGCTGCGGATTCGGTGTGGGGTTTCATCTCGGCGGTCATCGGACCGGTGGCGTCCCCGCTGTTGGGTTGGCTTGATCCGGTTGTGACAATATTGGCGGACTCGTATTACACGATGTTCGATGCCTTCTCGCCGGTCGTCGGGTTGATCGTGACGAGCGGCGTCGTCGGGGTCGCCATGCTGATCGTGTTTCGCTGCACGTCCAATCAGGCGGGCATCGCGAAAGCAAAGGATGCGATCAAGGCGGAACTGCTGGCGATCAAGCTATACAAGGACGATCTGCGTGTGATGTTCGGGGCGCAAGGCAGATTGTTCGTGGCGACGTTGCGTTTGCAGGGGTTCATGATCGTGCCCATGTTGGTCATGCTTTTGCCCATGTTGTTGTTGCTCGCGCAGATGGGGACGCGTTATCAGCAGCGCCCATTGCGTTTGGGTGAGCGGACGCTGCTTCGCGTGGTCGGCGATGACGATGATGCGGGTATTTCAGGCGAGGGATTTGATGTCGAGGTCGGACCGATCGCCGGTGATGGCGATCTCGTCTGGCGGGTCAGGGCGACCGAGGTCGGTGCACATACCATTCACATTAAGATCGGTGATGATTCGCTGAACAAATCGCTGGTCGTGGGAAAGGTCGGTCAGCCGGTGAGCGTCAAACGGCCTGGCGTCAAATGGACGTCGCGATTGCTGCATCCACGGGAACGACCGATCGTCAATGACGCTGCTGTCAAAGCGATCATGATCGAGTATCCGGAACTGGACTCGTGGGTCTGCGGAACCGACTGGTGGTTCCTGACGTTTTTCGTCGTGTCGATGGTGACCGCGTTGATCCTGAAACCGGTTTTTCGCGTGAAATTCTGATCGATCGATCAGCCGCGTCGGCCGCGTTTCGGTTGAGGCCAGTTGCTTCGCGTGAATCGTCCATTCTTTGAGATGACTTTCCCGTCCACCTCGATCGTTCCGCCCTTGCGCATGTCGAGGACCAGGTCCCAGTGCAAGGCGCTCTGGTTTCGTCCACCCGTCCCGGGAAGCGATGCACCAAGAGCCATGTGCACGGTACCGCCGATTTTTTCGTCGAACAGCGTGTTTCGCGTGTGTCGCGTGATCTGATAATTCGTGCCGATGGCAAGCTCGCCGAGAATGCGTCCGCCCTTGTCCTGATCCATCATGCTGTAAAGAAAATCGCGACCCTTGCCGGCGTCCGCCTCGACGACTTTGCCCGATTTGAATTGCAGGCGAATGTCGTGAACCTCGCGAGAGTGAATCACGCCGGGGAAATTGAACACAACGACGCCTTCGGTCGCATTCTCGATCGGACCGGTGAATACCTCACCGTCTGGAAAATTCAGTTGTCCATCGCAGTTGATCCAGTTGCGACCCTTCACCCCATAGCGAATGTCTGTGCCGTTGCGATGGATGTAACGTACCTCGCTGGCTTTGTTGAGAAAGTCCGCCAATCGCTGTTGGGCGACGCTGATTTTCTTCCACTCGGCGATCGGGTTGGGCGCGTGGAGCATGCCCGCCCGAAAAACGAAGTCGGCGTATTCCGTGAGCGACATCTCCGCGTCCTGGGCGGACGATTGACACGGATATTGCGTGCCGACCCAGCGGATTTTGTTTTTGCCCCTGGATCCGATGCGCTTGAGAAACTTTTTGAAAACAGGCTGACGTGCCTTGAGGGTTAAGGCCATGTTCTCGCTGTTCGCGTTGGACATGGCTTTGGAGTTTTCCTGTCCCCATGCGCTGATGTCGGCGTCGAGCGTTTCCACCTCGTGCATTTCAAATGGTGATTCAAACGAAAGCTGGTGCTTTTTCCCATGACGGACGAGCAGTTCGGCGCATTCCTCGTCAGCAAGCCGCATCACCGGATGACCCCCCGCGTCGAGAATCTTTCGATACAACGCGAGTGCCAGCGGTGTCGCGACGGTGGACATGCGAATGCGCACAACGTCGTCTTTTTTCACCTTGACCGAATACTTAACGAGCACGTCCGCCAATCGATCAAGCCACGCGTCGTGCATCATGGTGCGTCCTCGCCTGACTTGGCGTTGTCGTTGTCCTTTGCGATCTTGGCCCTGGCCGAGCGAAGCTTCTTCTCGGCTGTTTTGACGATGGCGTCGTGATAGAAAACGAGAATCTCCAGCGAGCGATAGCTGCGGAATCGTTCCATGTCGTCCAGCCCCTCGTCCCGTATCTCTTTTTTCTTCTCAATTACCTCGTCACGCTGCTTCCTGTGGTCCTTGATCTTTGTCATGAACTCACCAATCCTGTCCTCGGCCATCTTGATCCGGATCTGGTGTCTTGCACTGCGCAGACATTCAAGTATATCTTTCTGGAATTGCATCGGGTCCGGGTCTTTGGGCTTCGATGCAACTTTGTCGGTGCATTCTTTGAGCACTGCATTATACGCTTGGCCTGTTCCCAAATGCGCCATCAGGCTGCTTTCGTGACCCAATTCACCGTCTCTTGGCATGATCAAGCGCAAGATGGCTTTTGCCAAAGGTCCATCCCGTGTCTCGGTTCCACCAGGTAGATCGGGAACATTGTTCACTGTCGCCCCAAGCCTGGAGTTTTCTTCCCCTATTTCCAGGTCAGCCAGTCGCTTTGGAATCGATACCAACAATTCCGTAATGTCCGTCGCATTCGACGATTCGTCAGATTGGAATGGCGAGAGCTTCTCAACGTCGGCCACCACCGCCTGCCACGGCACTTCCCAGTCGCGATAGGCCTTCATGACGGAGTCTACATACGCTTGTGCCCCGACATCCAGCTTGCGCACCTGAGCGCCGACGGACGCGTTGCGTACATAGTCGAGTACCTCATCCGCGTTGGTTGGCGGCGTCTCCTGGCACCCGGTTGCATTCAATAAGATGATCGCGCAACCGACGACAGCCATGGCGTGTTTGAGTTTTTGCGAAACCATCATCATCCACCCATCAATACGTTAAATACCTGTGCACCAATGCCCAATAACGCACCGCCCGCGATCACACCCGCACAGACCGGTTCGAGGTTGTCCACAAACGTGCGTTTCATCAGCGACCGGTCATTCTTGAACGATTTCGCAGCCAACCAGAACAGGAATGACCCAAAAAACATCGCGAAGCACGTCGTGAACGGAATCACAAACGCCAACCCCATACCCACGGCGGAAATGGGAAACCTGCCTTTGGACGCAACCTTCACAATCTCCAGAACGACACCCGCCACAGCGCCGATCACCGCGGCGATGATCGCGGTCTGATGCAATTCGGACAACCCACGTGTCAGCACCTCAGCCACGGCTTTCCAAATCTGGGCAGCCGGCATCGGATATTGGTCGGTGATCAACCCGTCCGGATCACCCTTGAGAAACGCGAAGTAGAACACAGGCACCGCACAAAGAGCACCGGCGAAAATCCCCAGCACATGTCCGATGGCCTGGTGTCGCGGTTTGCCCCCCAACATGTACCCCGGCTTGATATCCATCAGCAGATTCGATGCGTTGCCCGCAACCTCACCCGTGATCGATGCACTGACGATGTTCGTTGTGATGTTTCCGGGAGAGATGCCCGCGAAGGTCACCTGCGTCAGCTTGCCGAGCGCTCCGGTCGGCGTGATCGACGTCAACGCGGTCGAGTGTGCGGCGATGATCGTGAAAACAAACACCAGCGGAATCGCGATCGCCCCCGCATAATACGCAACACCAAAAAACCGGTGAGCCAGATAAACGACGACGGCTCCGACGAGCGGAATCCCGATCACAAACACGCGCATCGGTAATTCAATGTCCTTGAGACAGTCGTCGTCCGAACCACGCTTGCCACCGAGCACCGCCGTAAACGCCTTGATAATCATCTGCGGCTTGCTCAGAAAAGCGTACAGGCTCGCCGTCGTCATCATCGCGACCCCGCCCCACAACGCCCACGTCGTGATCCGCCGAAATCCGAATTCCAGCGTGCCTTCCGCACCCACGACACCGTAGATATCACCATGGCTGATCATCCACGGCGCCAGGACGCAGTAATTGAGAACAGCCCCGATCAGGAGCGACACGCCCGTCCGAATCCCCATCAACCCACCTGCCGCCATCATCACATGATCAGGCTCGAAACTCGCCGTCAACTGCGGAAGCGGGACGTCGGCGATCGACGCCTTCGTGCCGACCATGGAGTAGACCCAACCCTCCAGCGAGTGCGGCAACGCCATGAATTTCATGCCGATCCGCCCGAGGATGTCCTCCTGCTTGAAGAACTCCAAAAGAGCGGACCCAACCCCAAAAATGACCAGCAGCTTACCCTTGAAAATTCCCGCACCCGCGTCGGCGGTGTGCAGCGCGTCCATAACCACACCAGCCGCCCGTCCTTCCGGAAAGGGATGCTGATCATCGTTGATGAATCGACGCTTGAGCGGAAAGGCAAACAGCACACCCAGTATCGACACGAAAATCACAAAGATCATGAGGGTCCATTTCGGAATCACCACATGCGTGATCATCATGTACGCAGACAGGCTCGCAATCAGCGGCGACGTCATGTACCCCGCCGCCGTCGCAATCGACTGCATGCAGTTGTTCTCAAGGATCGTGAACTCTTTGGCCAGTCCGATGCCCTCAGCCACCTTGAAGAACACGAACGCAAGGATGACCGACGTGATCCCCACACCAAGCGTCCACCCCGTTCGCATCCCGACGTAAAGATTCGTCAGAGACAGGACAGCCCCGATCATCATCCCGAACACCGCGGACCGAAGCGTCAACTGAGGCATGTTCCCGCGGAACACATTCTCAAGCCACCATCGGTCCTTTTCCTCGACAGACCACGTTCGGATCTGTTCGTCCGTCAGTTGTTTGATCGCCATAGGTAAGATCGCTCCCTGCCAACGTCGTTCGTGGGCGAACATGGGACGGGCGTGTCGCCGCCAATCCGTCGCACCGCGCGAGACAGTCAGCCTTCACCCAAGGCGAACATCTTGTCGGGTGTCGCGAATGATGTCAAAGCGAATTCGTGATCACGCATTCCGCGGGGTGTAAGACAAAATCGGCGGGCACGATCGTGGAGTCCTGCAGCCACTCATTCTGTAGCGTCGCCCCATGTGGGCGGCGCGATGGCAGACAGACGTCGTTTTTAGTTGGTCTGTTCGCGTACCCCTGGGCGAAATCGTGTTTGCAGGTTCACGAACCCCCGGGGTCGGGACTCGCGCCAAGTCAATGAGGGGGTGTCAACCTGGCGAAAAACGCCCGTCAAATCCCCATTTCCTGGAACGATCGGGATATCTTGCCCAACGCGACGACGAAGGCAGCCGTGCGCAAATCGGGCACGTTCTTCCGCGTCCAGTAGACGTCGCGTATCTCGTTGTACGCACGACACATCGTGTCCTGCAAACCAGAGCGAACGAGGGTCAGCTCGTCACCCGTCGTACAAATGCGCTCGACGAGATTCTGCGGAACCTTTGACCCCAACATGTTCTCGATGGTCTCAACGATGGCTTCACCACGCACCGAGTCGAGGCGATTTTCGATGCGCCCGAAGCGAATATGCGAAATGTTCTTGATCCACTCGAAGTAGGAAACAGTTACACCACCAGCATTCAAATACGCGTCGGGGATAATCACCTTGCCCATCTTGCGAAGGATCTCGTCGCCCTCAAAAGTCACCGGACCGTTGGCGGCCTCCGCGATCAGACGAGCTTTGATGTTCGATGCATTTTCCGCCGTAATCTGCCCTTCGAGGGCAGCCGGGATAAGAATATCACAATCGTGCTCGAGCACGGACTTCCCATCTTCAACAAAAGTCGCCTCGGGGTAACCCTTTACACCGCGATGTTCCAGAATCCAGGCGTAGACGCTTTCGACGTTAAGCCCGTCTTCATTGACGATGGCACCGTCGCGCTCGACCACGGCGGTGATTTTCACACCATCCTCTTCCTGCAGAAACCTGGCCGCGTGGTAACCCACATTGCCGAATCCCTGCACAACAACCCGCTTGCCACCGAGTCCGTCGGACAGACCCGTCAAGCCCACGTCGCGCTTGTGACCAAAGAATTCCTGCAAACCGTATTGAACCCCCCGTCCCGTTGCTTCGCGACGCCCGACGATCCCGCTCTGGGTCGCAGGCTTGCCCGTGACACACGCGATCGCGTTAATGTCTCCGGGATAAAGAGCGCGGTAGGTGTCGGCGATCCACGCCATCTCACGCGAACTCGTGCCCATATCGGGGGCAGGCACATTCCTGCTCGGGCTGATGAAACCCGCCGCAGCGAGTTCCCGTGTAAACCGTCTTGTGATGCGTTCGAGTTCATCCTCGTCGTAATCCCGCGGGTTGATCTTGAGTCCACCCTTGGACCCCCCGAACGGAACGTCAACGATGGCGCACTTGTAGCTCATCAGTGCAGCCAGCGCTTCAACCTCTTCCTGAACAACTTCCGGCGCATACCGAATCCCGCCCTTGACCGGAAGTCGATGCTCGCTGTGCACCGCCCGCCAACCCGAGAAGATTTGATATCGACCCTTGATCTTGACCGGAAATCGCACCTGCAGAACCGAATGGCAATGCCTCATCTTTTCGGCAAAGCCCTCGGGAAGTTCGAGCGTCGCGACAGCACGGTCGTACATCTGGTAAACACTGTTAAGAAACGACGTGCCATGGGCCTTGCTGTTGTTTTTGGGGGCTGTTGCGGTCGCGCTCATGTCGGGATGTCCTCGATTCTGCCTTTTTTCAAACTGCACACGTCCTTAGTCTTGCTATCGTCATGCGAGACGGGTCATCGTTGGGACATTAGACCTTATCGGACCCAAATCCCGAAAAAAACCTGTTTCAGCTTCGAAAACCTCCCTGTCATCCAGACCGATAACAGATACTACCCAGGACGGCGATTTCGCGGATTCTCACACAGCGATGCCAAAAGGTCCGCCGGTTTCTCAACACGCGTCAGCAGCATCATCGCCGCGATCACGAACGGTTTATGGCTCGCCTCGCGATAGGTGGCCAGTCGATATCGTTTGAACACACTGCCCTCAACCTCCCCGGTCTCGCAACTGACACCCGTGATGTCCGCCGGCAGACAATGCATGTACAACGCCTTTTCGTCCTTCGTCTTCTTCATCAGGTCTTCAGTGCATTGCCAATCGACGAACCGCTTGTTGTTTTCGAGGCAACGCTTTTCGAGGTCGCCCAAACCCGCATTATTCCCCGACTTGAGAAGCTCTGTGCGTTCCTTCATAACATCAAACGGTGCCCAGCTCTTCGGATAAACAATATCCGCGTCGGCAAACGCGCCAGCCATATTGTCAGTCTGCGTAAACGAACCACCCGATTCCTTCGCAAAAGCATGAGATTTTTCGATTGTCTCGGGAACAAGGCCATAGCCTTCCGGGTGCGCGAGCGTCACATCCATCCCGAAACGTGTCATCAAACAAATGATCGCCTGTGGAACCGATAGCGGTTTCCCATACGATGGCGAATACGCCCACGTCATCGCGATCTTCTTCCCGCGCAGATTCTCAAGTGAACCAAATTCCTTCTGAAGATGGAGCAAATCCGACATCGACTGCGTCGGATGATCAAGATCGCATTGCAAATTGATCACCGCAGGCCGCTGCGCAAGTACATTTTCGCGAAACCCCTCTTCAACAGCCTCGGAAACCTCTTTCATGTACTGATGACCATGACCGAGGAAAATATCGTCCCGGATACCGATCGTCTCGGTCGTAAACGAAATCATGTTGGCTGTCTCACGCACCGTCTCACCATGCGCAATCTGCGATTTCGACTCGTCAAGATCGCAGGAGGTAAGCCCAAGGAGATTCGCCGCCTTCGCATACGAAAATCGCGTACGCGTGGACTGGTCGCGAAAATTCGAGACCGCAAGACCGGAATCGAAGACGCGCGTCGAAACGTTGCCAATGTGCAGATTCTCAAGCGTCTCAGCCACAAGCAGCAAGGCACGAAGGTTTTCATCAGACTGCTGCCAGGTAAGCAGAAAATCCTTGTTGTGCAGAGTGGGCTTGAGGGATTTCAGTCGGGTAATAAGTTGTTGAGCATGCTCGCGAGACAATTCAAAACTCCTATACTTGCTGTTCGTATGAGCCAGGTGGCCAACGGCGTCGTCGGGTGCCCCACCTCTTTAGAGGTGGGGGAGTCGGTTCCTGGTTTGGATTCAACTCCACACGTCGGGTGGCCCACCTCTTTAGAGATGGGGGACTCGATTTCTGGTTGGGATCCGACTCCCCCACGGCCAAGGCCATGGGCCATCCAACCGTCAATCGACGAATAACGGAGCACCAGCGTATCGTGACCATCGCGAAAAACAATACCAGCCCGATTGCCGGCAGGAGGCGAGCTACCGTACTGGCTGGAGCGACAGCAGCTTTGGTTCTCGGCGCAGCCCTGCAACTCGTCCCGCACGGACGCGCGATACGAACAGGCGGACACGTTCACATCTCAAAAACCGAGCCCAAATCAAAGCCTGAAATCAAGCTTGAAGCAACGCCATATTCCCGTCGACTGGGCTGGCCCCTGAAAAGCGGCAGGCTTCGGTATGCGGATTGGACCAGGGAGGAGGACGGGGTCTCAGTGCCGTTTGCGGGAGCGGAAGTCGATGAGTTTGTCGCGTCAACGCCGGAGTTCGTACCACCGGGCAGGGTCGAGCGTCACTGGACGGCTCCCAGGATCGCGATCAACCTGTTTCTGTGCCTTTGCATTGGTGTCGGTACGCCGATGGGTTTGACCTATCTGCGTGAGCGAAAAAAACAACGACTGATTTTGGAGAATCGATGCCTCGAATGTGGCTATCATCTGCAGGGGCTAACCGTACGCCGGTGTCCGGAGTGTGGGAGTTCGTTTTGAATCCAGGTGTGAGTGCGTTTTTTCGGAGGTCAACAAATCGTGAAAATGATCAAAATGGTAATGCTGTTGGTGACAATGATCTCGGTAGGCTCGACGCTGGCCGGTTGCGGGTTCGCCCTGATAGGCCCTTCAAGAACGACCGTGGAACTCGTGAACAACGGTGCGTTTCAGGTGGATGTCGACCTGTTCTACTCAGATACCCAGGAAATCCTTGAGATCCTGATCAAGGAGTTGGGCGACGAACTGAACATCTCCCTCGCACCCGGTGCCACCGAAACCTTCTCCCGAAACTGCGATGATCTACAAGCCATCATCGTCGACGACGCAGACCTCAGGATCATCGGCGGCGCCGGCGTCGACACCATGTCAGACATCCTCCGCGACGGCGACGACTTCCGCTGCGGAGATACGATCACCTTCACCTTCACCCACGGAGTCATACCAACCGACTTCAACGTGCGAACATCAGTACGGTAGAACCTGTTTCGGGAATAACAAACCATCCGCATCTGTCACCGCGTCGAAAGCACATACCCCAAATCGGCGTCCACGACCGTTTCGGCGGCGCGTCATTGATCGCTGTAGCGTCACCCCTCGTGGGTGGCGGGAACACAAGACGACATCAGCTTGCAATCACGCCGCCCAAAAGAAACGACGCCACAAAACAGGCACCTGCAGAACACCACGATCGTACGCGCCGATTTTGTCATGCCCCCACCAAATCGTCGTCGAAGCCCGAATTGCGGCATATTCCCCAAATCCGAGCTAAAGTGACACCACGCCATTCAAATCCTCTCTTAACCCACCCCCTCTCACGAGGCGCATGCAGGTGATCGAAGAAAAATAAAAGTCCGATCACCCGGCGCGTTATATTAGGATGGAGGAAATGCGATGACCGTCACGACAAACCAGTCAGCCAAAACCCGCAGACCGAACCCGTCACTTTTGATTCCCCACCGGACTTGTTATCGTTGTGAACAGGCCAACACCGAACCCACGGAGAACCCCAGGTGACGAGAAAAACCGAAATCCTGCTTCCCTTCATCATCGTCGCAGCGACCGCATCCGTCGCCCTCGCCGCAGGGAACCGGATCATCCACGTCGACGAAAACGCGGTTGGCCCGAAACACGACGGTTCGTCATGGTGCACCGCCCACACCACCCTGCATGACGCCCTCGCAACCGCCACCGCAGGCGACGAG
Source organism: Phycisphaerae bacterium (assembly GCA_029260165.1). Taxonomy (GTDB): domain Bacteria; phylum Planctomycetota; class Phycisphaerae; order UBA1845; family UBA1845; genus OFTM371. The sequence goes on from JAJDDT010000062.1 coordinate 96,084, forward strand.
GTCCGCATCGCCAACGGAACCTACAGGCCCGCTTCCGCAGGCCCCGGTGATCCGCGCGAAAACAGCTTCATCGTCCCCAGCGGCGTCCGCGTTCTCGGTGGGTACGCAGGCTGCGGCGAACCCAACCCCAACGCCCGCAACACCACTGCGTACCCGACAACCCTCACCGGCGACCACCTCGGCGACGACGCCCCAAACTTCACCAATCGCGACGACAACCACTACCACGTCATGCAACTCATCAACTGCGACAGCACCACCCTCATCGAAGGCCTCCGAATCAACGGCGGAAACGCCAACGCGCCACTAATTCTCGATCCAGACAGCAGAGGCGCTGGTATTTATGTCGTGGGTGGGGCACCAATACTTCGCCAACTGACGCTCAGCTCGAACGAGGCGCGATGGAACGGAGGTGCAATTTTCGAGCGGGAGTCACAGACGATGCTCGACAGATGCTTTCTCTTCGGAAACCTGGCCGGTAACGGCGGAGCACTGTTCATCGAAGGCCACCCAATACTGACGGACACAAGGATCGGTGGAAACGATGCGACCCTCAACGGCGGGGGACTGTTCATCGCAACCAACGCCCAGGCTGACATCCATGGCGGAAGCATGAACAGCAATGATGGATCCAATGGCGGAGCTGTTCACGCGATGCACGACACGATTCTTCACATGGATCGTGTTTTCCTGCTCGGCAACCGAGCGACAAACGGGGGCGCAGTTTACTGTGACGGTGAAGCACATATTGAAAATTGTGGCTTCGCAGTCAACAGCGCGACGGACAGTGGCGGAGCCATCGCTTTTGTTCATTCTGATCCAGGAACAACCGTGAACATCCGCAACGCGACAATCGCAAACAACTCCGCCGCAAACGGCGCAGCCGGTGTGGGACTGGGTGCCAGCGACGTTGAATTTGCCAACACCATTCTTTGGCGCAATACGTCAAATGGCCAGGTGGATCAGCAGGCCCAGATTTTCAGCAGTGATGCAACACCAGTTGTCAACTTTTCCTGCGTCGAGGGTTGGAACGGGTCGCTCGGCGGTGTTGGCAATATTGGTGACGATCCGCGAATCGCCGCCATCGGTGATGTCCCCGGGCCGGTAATCATCATCAACCTCAGCCTGAAATCGGGGTCTCCCTGCATCAACACAGGCGATCCGGTGGATACCCTGCAACCAGGCTGGCACGACAGCGACGGCAACGCACGCGTCATGTGCGGACGAATCGACATGGGCCTCAACGAATTCGGTTTCGGTGACGTCGATTGCGACCAACACATCACACCCCAGGATTTTGCCCAATGGACCGCATGCGTGCAAAGTTATGGCCCGGGATGCGAATCACTCGATTTCGAGTTCGATGGCGACACCGACCTGGCCGACTTTCGATGGTTTCAGCGTTTTTTTGAAGGACCGTTCGTACCGGTCCCCGATTTCGCCACCTATCAACTCACATTTGACGCAACGTGGAGCGCCAATACGCATCCGTATGAATTCCCCTCCGGAGCTCATTTTTCGCCTCTCATCGGTGCAACACATGATGCCGACTATATCATTTGGGAGGACGGTGGAATCGCCACGCCGGGTATTGAGTCCATGGCCGAAACAGGTGGCACCTTCACACTGCGGAACGAAATCCAGGCACAAATTGGCAATGGCAACGCAGCACAGATCGTTCAATTCCCCGGTTTTGGCTCACCGGGCGAAGCTGTGTTTAACTTTACCGTTACCCGGGATCATCCACTTCTCAGCATCGTGACGATGATCGCACCCAGCCCGGATTGGTTTGTTGGCGCAGATCGCGTTGAACTCTTCAAATTCAACGACTGGGTCGACGAGCTTGTCATCCCGTTGCAACCCTACGACGCAGGAACCGACAGCGGAACGCTCTATACGTCGCCCAACGCCGATATTACCCCACACATCCCCATCAGCGAAATCACCGGAGCCCCATTTTCCGGGTATATCGGCGTCTCCCCATTGGGGACATTTACCATCGAAAGGATCGACTAACAATTAGTCGCAATGGACACGAGAAGTGGTTTTATGAGACCATCGGCATCACGACGCGCGTTGAGGGCCTGGAATCCATCATTCATATCCGTTATCATCGACGTTGGTTCGCAGGGCCGGTGAACCGTCATCCGGGGTCGTTCATCTCAAGAGCGCGCAGGAATCATTGACGAATTCGTCGGCAGGACCGCGTCTTTTCGGTCAGTAGTTCAGATTCTTGTGAGGACACGGAAAAAATGTTGCAAAACCGATGGCGAATTGTTTGCGTATTGTGGGTCGGTTCGTGCGCAGCGTATGCGTGCGCGGCAGGACCGGTCCCCATGATTTCCGACGTGCTTTCCTGCGGACAACAGGGTACCGCCGGCGGGCTCGCCAATGGAACAGTGATGCAGCGCGTCGATCTGGACAATGCCGCATTTCCCGACGCTCTGTGCAACGACGGCTCTCCCGCGATCATCTACTTCAGACCTTTCTCCGGGGCCGCCAACCGCAACAATTGGCTGATCCAGTTACAAGGCGGCGGCGGTTGCGGATCGGGGCAGACGTGCGCGAAGCGCTGGTGCATGATCGACACCAATTTCAGCATGGTGCAAATGACGTCAACGACGTCACCGGTGGTTGGGATTGACGGAAAGGGAATCACGCAGCGGCGTTCTGAAAACCCGCTGGGCAACTGGAATCTGATATTCATCAAGTATTGCAGCTCCGACTCGTGGGCGGGTGTCACTCGCGATGCGGTCCTGCAAACCGACATCGAAGGAACCCTCGTGGACTATCGTATCCACTTCCTGGGCAACAGGATCATTGATGCCGTCCTGGACACGCTTCGCCGCGACGGTGTCCCCACACTAACCTACACTCAAGGTCAATCCCCAATCGTCATGCCCGATCTGGACAACGCCTCGCGCGTCATTCTTGCCGGTGCGTCGGCGGGCGGATCGGGCGTTGCGAATAACGCGGACCGTGTCGGCGATTACCTCCGTGCCAACAATCCCGCCTGCACGGTTCAGGGTTGTCCACTCGATTATCGCGTGCTGATCGATTCGAGCTTCGGGCCGAGTTTGGAGGATTTGGACGTCACGACATCATCGTTTTGTACGATGTCCAATATTTGTGATTGGGAAGGGCTGAACGCATTTGTATCCCAGGCGCATGATGCCAACTCAGATGCGAGCTGCGTTCAATGGCACGAGAATAATGATCCCGGAACAGAATGGCAATGCAATGATACCGGTCACGTCATTCGCAACCATGTGACCTCGCCGATGTTTGTCCGCATGGGACAAAAGGATTCGCTGGTGTCATCAAATCGGATCGGTGCCGGTTACACCGTGCCGGGTGTCGGGCCGCTCGATTTGCCCCTGTTCATGCAGATTGTTCGCGACGAAGGTGCCGCACTGGCCAACATTCAGACGACTGCCCATGAAGGATCGCTCATCACCGTCGTACCCGGTGTGTTTGCACCGAGATGCCCAAAACACGAAACGTTGCGCAGCTCACCGGATACGTTCGACGTAGTCATCAACGATGGTCCGACCAACCTTTCGATGTTTGACGTGGTCGGAAATTGGGTGATGGGCAATGGAACAAGCATTCTTATCACGCCTGATGGGGGCAGTGACTTTTGTCCCGGGTTCGCGCCGACCGATTGCAACTTCGACAAGCGCGTCGACCTGCAGGATCTTGACGGACTGCAGGAATGCGCGAGCGGGCCTGCTCAGGTCGCATCTGCGTCATGTGTGTGCTACGACGTAGATGAGAGCCAAACGGTCGACATTCTCGATTTCGCCGTCCTGCAAAGGGGATTCACCGGATCGTGATCACCAGCCGCCGTTTCAAAACTTGTGCCGATGTCCACGGCCGTCACGTCGGCGACTGTATGTGTTGTGCGGCTGCGTTTGGCTGAGACATACTTCGCGCGACGGCCATCTCGCACGCAAGTTTGATGGCTTCTTTCATGCTGCCCGCGTTGGCTTTGTCTTTTCCCGCAATATCGAACGCCGTACCATGATCGACGCTCGTGCGAATCGTCGGCAAACCCAGCGTGATATTCACCGCCCGGTCAAACGCCACCAGCTTCACCGGAATCAATCCCTGATCATGATACATCGCCAACACACCATCAAACGCGTGAGGACCGTTCACCAGCTTGTGAAACAGCGTATCGGCTGGGAATGGCCCCTCCACCGTGATCCCCGCCTGTCTCGCCATGTCGATCGCAGGCTCTATAACACGCGTTTCCTCGTCGCCGAACTGACCGTTCTCGCCTGCGTGCGGATTCAAACCCGCCACCGCAATTCGTGGACTTGCAATCCCCCAATACCGCTTCAGCGCATCGTTGAGCGCATCAATCGGATGAAACACCGCGCCGATATTGAATTGATTGCGAAGCTGAAACAACCCGATATGCCGACTGGCCAGCGCGACTTTCAACGGTCCGCCGGAAAACATCATCGTCACACGCTTAACCTTGAAACGCTCCTGCAACAACTCGGTGTGGCCATCGAACTTGCAACCCGCCTTTTTCCAGCTCGTCTTGTTGATCGGACCGGTCACAATCGCATCAACCAGACCCGTCCTGGCTGCGTCGATGGCGTCTTCCAGAAACGCAAGCGACGATTCACCGCCAACAGCCGACTCCTGCCGAATCATGGTCCCGTACGAAAACTCGTCGTAGTCTGCCAACAACACCCCGGATTTCACCCCGACGACTCGATCGGACGGGATCGCAAACCAGAACGGGTCGATCTCCGCCAATCCCGCCGCCGCGTCGACAGCTTCATCCATGCCGTAGATGATGAATCGCCCAAGCGAACGTATGTCCGGGTCCGCGAGCGCCTTGACCACCACCTCCGGTCCAATGCCACCCGGATCGCCCATGGTGACCGCAATAACTGGTTTGTAACGCGGTTCGCGATCACGAAGGGATTGAAGATTGTCGGCGGAACCGATCATCACGCGAAACCCTGCGTTTTCAGGGTTTCCAACGTCAGCCCACCGGATTCAGTCATGTGTTGCAATTGATGCACAACGGTTCGCGAGATGATGTCGGTTTCGATGTTAACATGCTCGCCCTCTTTCAAATCGTTCAACGTCGTCAGTTCAAGCGTGGTCGGAATCAACGCGACGCTGAATCGATCACGTTCAACAGCCGCGACGGTCAGGGAAACGCCGTCGATGGCGATCGACCCTTTCGGGATGATATACGGTCGCAACGCATCCTGCGGTTTGAACCACAGGACGTGCTCTTTGGGTGTCGCGTCGCGACGGACGAGCGTTGCCGTTCCGTCGATATGCCCCTGAACAAAATGACCGTCGATCGAGTCGCCGACGCGGAGCGACGATTCGAGGTTGACGGTTGATCCGGCGCGCTTGTCGCCGAGTGTCGTCCTGCGAAGTGTTTCGGTGATCACGTCAAACGTAACGTGTGGTGGTGCGATATCGGTGGCTGTCAGGCAGACGCCGCTGACGCAAATACTGTCGCCATGATGAACGCCGGTGGCAAGTGTTCCCGCGTCGATCGTCAGGCGCTGCCCGCCCGCCACTTCTGTGACGCGTGTGACTGAACCTGGATGTTTGATAATGCCGGTGAACAACTCGTTGTCCTCATTTGTCGTATGTCGTCGTCGGGGCGACGCCGGGATTCGGGTCTATCCTCCGTCACCGTCGGTCGTGCCATCGCCGTCGGTCCCGTCACCATCTCCCGATCCGTCGTCGTCGCCTGTGTTGTCACCGTCGGTTGCCGGCGGGGTTCCGTCCAGACCGGCGTCGACGATGGCGTCGACAAATTCCTCGTTGTCAATGCCAAGGTTGTTGAGGGCGTTTCTCCGGGCGTCGTCGGTCAGGTTGGGATCCTGAACAATATCCTGGACATCCTCGACGAAAATGGGTTCGCCGTCTGCATTTTTCAACTGATCGGGAAATTCCGTTCGCTGGGTGGCGAACAAGCCACAACCCGCGAGGGTGATGATCAGGCAACACGTTGTGGTGAGTATCGTTTTTGGAAGATTCATGTTGTTGACTCCGGTTACATCCTTTGGTGTCACAAACCCGGTTGGTTCATCCCTGCAGGTGCGAGCACCTGCAGGGTGCATGACCATTCTGGACGCTATGGACTATTGTAGCGTCACTCCTCGTGGGTGACGGGAACACAAAACGACGTCTGTCTGCGATCGCGCCGCCCACAAGGGGCGACGCTACAGAATGGGCACCTGCAAAACACCACGATCGTACCCGCCGATTCTGTCACGCAGCCGCGCCCGCCCTGTGTCGCGACATCGCTTGGCAGGTGCGAGCACCTGCCCTACATTGATCGTTGAATCATACAGCATTCATTTGCATGATCCAGCGATGGATATCCGTTGGGCGGACGACGCCTCGACAGGGTTATCGGTCGAATGGGCGGAAGGATTGAGGGCATGGCTGGGTTTGTGACGCATCTGGAATCGGCGATTGACGGGACGAAACTGGCGGCGGATGAGGTGCAAACGCTGCACGAAGGCCGTCCGTTGTGGGTTCGGTATGATCTGGATGCGATCCGTGAGCGGGTGAATCCGGAGACGATCGCGAGGCGATCGCCGACGATGTGGCGTTATGAGGAGTTGCTACCGTGTTCTGCTGCGGAGGCGGTGACGCTTGGGGAAGGGATGACACCGTTGCTGTCCGCGACACGGTTGGGAAGCGCGATCGGGTTGAACGATCTGTGGATCAAGGACGAATCGCAGTTGCCGACGGGGTCGTTCAAGAGTCGCGGGTTGGGGATGGCGGTGTCGATGGCGGCCAGGTTCGGATTGCGACGGCTTGCGATTCCGACGGCGGGGAATGCGGGGGGTGCGTTGGCAGCGTATGGCGCGCGGGTGGGGGCGGAGGTTTTTGTGTTCATGCCGGAGGACACGCCGGTGATCAATCAGATCGAGTGTCACCTGGCCGGTGCGAAAACGTTTCTTGTGAACGGATTGATCAACGATTGCGGACGGATTGTGCGCGAAGGGGTTGAATCGGCGGGCTGGTTTGATTTTTCGACGCTGAAGGAGCCTTATCGAATCGAAGGGAAGAAAACGATGGGGCTTGAGTTGGCTGAGCAGTTCGGGTGGGAGCTACCGGACGCGATTTTGTATCCGACGGGCGGTGGTACGGGGTTGATCGGGATGTGGAAGGCGTTTGCGGAGTTGCAGGAATTGGGTTGGTTGCGGACGAAGAAGAAGCCTCGGATGTTTGCGGTGCAGTCGGATGGTTGTGCGCCGATTGTTCGGGCGTTTGAAAATGGGGAGCGATTTGCGGAGGTTTTCGAGGGGGCAGCCACCTGTGCGGCGGGGATTCGCGTGCCTGTCGCGGTGGGAGATTTCATGATTCTCGACGCGGTTCGGGAGAGTGGTGGAGCCGCGGTTTCGGTTTGTGAGGATGACATCATGGGAGCGGTTTCGCGGGCGATTTCGCTGGAGGGGATATCGGTTTGTCCGGAGGCGGCTGCTTGTGTGTTGGCCGCGAAGAAATTGGTAGTGGACGGGCGATTGAAGGCGGATGAGCGGACGGTGATATTCAATACCGGGGCGGTGCAGAAGTATCCGGAGTGTGCGGCGGTTGATCTGCCGCGGGTGGACGTTGGGACGGCGGTTGATTATGCGGCGTTGACTGGAATAGCCTGACGGCGACGGCGTCCGGGCTACGGATATATCTTTCCGAGCATGCGGGGGTAGGGGATTGTTTCGCGGATGTGTTTGAGGCCGCAGAGCCATGCGACGGTTCTTTCCACGCCCAATCCGAATCCGCCATGCGGGACCGAGCCGTAGCGACGCAGGTCGAGGTACCACTCGAAGTTCTCGACGGGCAGACTGTGGGCTTTGATGCGTTCGAGCAGGATGTCGTGGTTTTCCTCGCGCATCGAGCCGCCGATGACCTCGCCGTAGCCCTGGGGTGCGATCAGGTCGAAGTTTTCCACGACCCTGTCGTCGTCGCGATCGACGCGCATGTAGAAGGCTTTGACCTCCCTGGGGTAGTGCGTGACGAAGACGGGGCGGTCGTGCAGGCGGGAGATGATCGTCTCGTCGCTGCCGCCGAGGTCGCTGCCGAACTGGAACTCAGCCGCAAGTTTCATGTGCGTCGGAATGTTGGCGATTTGTTCTTCAAGTTCTGTCCGTTCCTCGCGGGCGGTTTGGATGTCCTGGGCGGCTTTTTCCTTTTGCCATTGCTTTTTGGCGGTCTTGCCGGATTCCTCAAGTTCCGTGATTTTGTTGTTCAGTCCCTCGATTTCGGCGGTTTTTTCTGTCAGGTCATTCTCAAGGAGTTCTTTCGCCTTCGGTCCGTGGAGCATCTCGACCGCATCAGCATATCGAAGCCGGTGGAATGGTTTTTGGATGGCTTCGAGGGAGGCGATGTCTCTGCCGATGGCTTCGATGTCGTCGCGGTTGTCTTTCAAAATCCGCTGCACCACCGAGCAGACGAAATTCTCCGCCAATTCCAGCACCTCGTCCATTTCGCAGAAAGCCATCTCCGGCTCGACCATCCAGAATTCGGTCAGGTGTCGGCGGGTCTTGGATTTCTCCGCGCGAAAAGTCGGGCCGAAGCAGTAGACCTTGTCGTGGGCCATGCAGGCTGCCTCGACGTAGAGCTGGCCGGTTTGGGCGAGGAATACCTGCTCGTCGAAATAGTCGACCTCGAACAGGGTGGACGCGCCTTCACCGATGGCGGGCGCGAAGATCGGTGTGTCGATGAGTTTGAATCCTTCGCCGTTGAAGAACTGTCGGATGGCATCGACAATCGTCGCGCGGATGCGGAGGATGTGCCACTGACGTTGAGAGCGAAACCAGAGGTGACGTTGTTTCATCAGAAAGTCGACGCCGTGCGCTTTGGGCGTGATCGGGTAGTCGGCTGACTCGCCGATGATGTTGCAGGCGGTGATGTCGCGAACCTCGACGCCGCCCGGTGCGCGCTCTTCGAGACAAGGGGTGCCGGTGATGGTGAACGAGGATTCCTGGGAGAGTTTCTTGGCGACATCGAAGAATGATTCGGTCGTTTCGTTTTTTTCGAGGACGCACTGGCAGGTGCCTGATCCGTCGCGGATGGTGATGAACGCGACTTTCCCGGTGGGGCGTGCCTTGGCGACCCAGCCATAGAGTGTGACGGAACTGCCCACATGGTTCTTCAGATCGGTGACGTAGATTCGGTCTTTCATGTCGGTTTTTATAGTGGCAGCGTCGGGGGATCGCAACGGGTACATGACCGTTTCGGCGGCGCACCATTGATCGATGTAGCGTCACCCCTTGTGAGTGGCGGGAACGCGAAACGACATCACCTTGCAATCGCGCCGCCCACAAAGGGCGACGCTACAGAATGGGCACCTGCAAAACACTACGATCGTACCCGCCGATTCTGTCATGCACCCGATCGCAACTGCGTCCCGGGTTGTGACGTGGCCTGGTTTTGATAGGGTTTCGCGTGCGTTTGATTTGGCGGAATGGATGGTTGCGACGAAACGAGGTTGGTGATGGCGGTTCAGCGGGTGGTGGTGATCGGGGCGGGGACGATGGGTGCGGGGATCGCGCAGACGGCGGCGGGTGGGGGATGCGACGTCGTGTTGATCGACGTGACGGCTGACGCGGTTGAGCGTGGGATTGGCGGGATTCGGTCGGCCCTCGATCGTCGGGTTGATCGCGGGAAGATGGACGCAGCGGATCGCGATGCGCTTTTGGGGCGGATCGAAGGGCGGACGGCGATCGAGGGATTGGGTGATGTGCAATTGGCGATCGAAGCCATCGTCGAGGATTTGGGTGTGAAGAGGAAAGTGTTCGGGCAGTTGGAGGCGACGTGTTCGACGGATGCGGTGCTTGCGACGAACACGTCTTCGCTGCGCGTGTCGGATATCGCCGGGGGTGTGGCGGACGCGGGTCGGGTCGTCGGGATGCATTTTTTCAATCCCGCACCGGTGATGCCGCTGGTCGAGGTGATCGCGGGGAGGGAAAGTTCGGATCGGGCGTTGAATCTGGTGACTGAGGCGGCGCGTGCGTGGGGCAAGGTTCCGGTGCGGGCTTCGGACACGCCTGGGTTTATTGTGAATCGCGTTGCGCGCGGGTTCTATCTCGAAGCGCTAAGAATGCTGGGCGAGGGCGTGGCTGGTGTCGACAAGATCGACGCAGCGATGAAAACCCTCGGTACGTTTCGGATGGGGCCTTTCGAGCTGATGGACCTTGTGGGGCTGGACGTGAATTACGCGGTTTCGTGCTCGGTGTATGAGCAGTCGGGCGAACCTGCCCGGCTACAGCCACATGACATTCAGCGCGACCTCGTGGAGAAAGGGCACCTTGGTCGAAAGTCCGGGCGTGGTTTTTATTCGTACGACGGTCCGTCACCGACCGTGGATGTGCGGGGCGACGAGCGGGGGATTTCGTTGGGGGGGGAGTTGTCGGATGCGGTGAATCGTTTTGCGGAATGCGCTGCGTTGTGCGAGTCGGACGTTCTTGCGGCTGCTACCGAAATCGATCGATACATCTTTTCGCGGACCCTGGTTGCGATCATGAATGAAGCGGGATTGGCGTTGGGCGACGGGGTGGCTACCGGTGCTGACATCGACACAGCCATGCAGCGTGGGACGAATTATCCCAAAGGTCCACTCGCGTGGGCAAAGAGTGCCGGTCACGAGCGGTTGGCTTCGTTGCTCCGGTTTCTGAATGAATCGGTTACCGACGGTCGTTTTGCGCCATGTGACAAGGGTTCGACAGGCTTCTGAGCTACGAATCGCCCTGATTGCAGATTCCGGCGCTAAGCGAAATCGTCGCAGTCGTGCCGTTTCCGGGTGTCGAGTCGAGGGTCAGGGTGCCGCCATGTCGTTGGACAATTCGTTGCACCAGCGGCAGACCCATGCCCGTTCCGTTGGGTCTTGTCGTGAAAAACAGATCGAACAGGTGTTTGCGCACGGCGTCCGTAATGCCCTTTCCCCGGTCGAGAATCGACACGCGCCAATGTGGCGGATCCCCGTTCGTGCCCGATTCGACACTCCCGATCACTTTGATCGGCCTGCTCTCGTCCGTGTGGTGCGCTGCGTTGGTAATCAGTTCGCCAATGGCTGCGGACAACTGCCCGCGATCAATCAGGCACGTTGTGTCACCCGTATTGTCTTCAGAGACAAGATCGATGCCTTTCGCACGGAGCACGCCGCTCGCAAGCGATTCAGCGTCCCTGAGTACGTCTTCGAAATTTGTGGGTGCCTTCTCAATGTGTGCTGACCGCGCGAATTCGAAGAGCTGGGTGATCCGCTCATCCATTCGATCAACTTCAGCCACGATGTCTTCGAGCGTGCCCTTCAATGATTCGGGGTGGTCGGCGCGACGACTTGCCAGTTGGGCAGCCGCTCGCATTCCCGCAAGAGGGTTACGCAATCCGTGCGCGACGTTGGTGCACAACTCGCCGATGGCAGCCATCTCGCGTGTCATGATCAACTGCTTCTGATGGTCGGCCAGGCTTGCACTCATTTCGTTCATGCGACGGGCCAGGTGTCCCAGCTCGTCATTCGACCGGACCACAATTCGATGGTCCAGTTGCCCGCTTCCGATAACACCGGTCGCTTCAGCGAATTCACGCATCGGCTTGACGAACCAGTCACGAATGAAAAGGGTGGCGATCGTCACCAGCAGAACGGAGATGCCTGCGCAACTCACGACAAGGGCCTGGGCGGTCCAGAATGCGGTGGCGGTTTCCGCCGTCGCATCCGCACCGACCCCATCGTAGTATCTTCTTAATTTGCGAAGTTCGTAATCCGCCTTGCTTACGAGTTTGACCGTGGAAGGGGCATTGGGATCGGATAACGCGAGTTCGGCGACCGCGCTGCGGACCACCGACCAGGACTCGCGTTCGATGTCAGCGGTCGACAACGATTCACGCACGCGCAGATCGTCGAGTACGCCTTCAGGCCACCAGTCGTTTTCGCGGAGAGGCGTGAACCCGTGTGCTATGGCGGTCTGATAGAACACCTCGGCGCGCACATTGTCGGTGAATACGCTCAGTTCCTTCGCGGTTGCCTGTGCCAACGCCTTTCGGGTTGATGTGCGAACAGAGCTGACCACGACAGCCGTCGTTGCCAGCAACATGCCAAGCAAGCTCAGCATGACAAGATTTAACTTGCCCCTGATGGTCATTTTGGCCCGCACCTTTCGAACGCGACCGGATCACGTTCTAGAACGGGTCCGGTCTGTTGTAGCAAAATGCGAACCAGGCGCGAAAAATGTCCATATCACTCCCGTAGCTGTTCACCGGAATCTCGGCGTTTGGATCGTAGATACTGTCATACGAAAAATCGTCACGCTCATCATCCCAATGAACTCCCTGATGCGAAATGCTCTCGTCCGGGTCGGCGTACCATGTCGCGCTGCCATCGGTATAGAGAACATTGTAACCTATCTTGTGTGTGTAGTATCCGTGGCCAAGCCGTGTGGTGCGAAACTGAGCGAAATTGTCCGACGCCAACGCGAGATGTCGCGACGCGCCGACGTGCGGACTCTCCAACGCGGGAACGTGAACTGCGTAGGTGTAGTTGCCTGCGACGGGTCTGGGATTGGGCTTGCCCAGATCAGACATCTTTCCGCCAACGTCCCGCTTTTTCGCGGACGGACAAAGGAATATTTTTGCGTCCGAAACGTAAAGAGGCCACAATCGTCCGAGATGGTGCAGAACCGTCCCGTCGCTCAGTTTTCGTTGCAGATACGAACGATTGCTCTTGCCTGACAACGGCTTCATGACCGGTGGTCCGAGTTCGTTGTTGAATTCCGCGTAGGTGAAAAGCCCGGTCGACATGTGCTTGAGATTGGCGAGGCAGACCGTTCGCCGACCCTGCTCGCGGGCGTTTTTCAGCGACGGGAGCATCATCGCCGCCAGGGCTGTTATCAACGACATTACGATCATCAATTCGATGAGCGTCACGCCGTCGCAACGTCGCCTGTCCAGAGTTCGTTTCGTCATGCTCCTGCCCATGCCCGGCTCTCCTTGCGACACGGTGGTCGGCACCGTGCGTGTAAGGAGGTTATGAGCACATTTGGTGCCGGAGGCGAGCAATGGTCCTAAGTCATGGAAACACAGGTGGTTACATGAAATCAGCAATTATCGCCATGGTCAGCGCAACTGCGAGCCTGCTCGCACTTTGGGGCAAATTTCGCAAACCGGCCGCCGTTGTCGTCAACCGTCGATACCCGTTGGAAAACCACAAAATGAAATTCGTCAAAAAAATAATGGTGGTCTGCGTCGCCGTCACAGGCTCGACCGCTCAGGGTCAGGTGACCCGACTCATCGAAGGATTTGAATTCGCCTCAAGCGAACAGGCTGCGACACTGGGCGTGACGGATCTCACCGACTCTGCCAATTTCCCGACGCTTTACACCAATGGTGCGGGGCCAGGTGAGGGCGGTGCCACGGAAGGCGAGAATAGTCTGGGCACCGACGGGTTGTTCGGTGGCGAGGACGGAATTTTCGTGCCGGGTTCGGTGCTTGGATTCCGCAGACAAATCGACACCGACCTGTTCCCGACAGGTGAAGTGGTGCTTTTGCATTCGTATGGTGACCCGAACGTCACCGGTGCCGTGCCGGCGGACAAACCACTGGACGAGTTGGAAATCCTCGGGGATTTTTATGGATCGAAGGAGTATGGCGAAGGACTGACCGGCACACACCTGTGGATCAATCTGCTCGACGCCGAGGGGGAGCGATTCAATTTTATCAACTACTCGGAGGCTTCTCTTTTTCAGGACGGTTACACGCTGGATGTGTTGATTGGCCTGGGGGAGGCACGGCTTGATCCGGATTCGCTTATTGAGGTGCCTGACGGTGATCGACTTTTGACTGAAATCGTGGCCATTGAAGTATTGCTTCAGGATGATGACGACCCGCCGACGGGGGCCGGCAAATGGTATATCGACAATCTTCGAATTCGCGAAGCGGAAGCGGCTGCGGTTCCGGGAGATACGGACAACGACGGTGACGTGGACGTTTTCGATTTTCTCGCGTTTGAAGCGTGTGAGCTGGGGCCTGAATTCCCGCTGGAAGCGGGTTGTGAGGGGTTGGATTTCGATGAGGACGGGGACGTGGATTTTGGTGATTTCTCAACATTTCAACGGTTCGTCACGGGCGGATTTTAGGGATGGATGTTTCAGACTGGAGGTAGTTCGTTGGCAACCGTATTGATTGTTGAGGATGAAAGGCTTCTCGGAAAAGCCCTTGCGGGGAGTCTGTCTGACGACGGACATCAAACGCATTTGGCTTCATCCGCGGAGGAGGCAGCCGAGTGGATGGCGGAGCGTCATATTGATCTCGCGCTGGTGGATTGTCGGTTGCCGGGGATGCACGGGATTGTGTTTCTCGAGCAATTCGTGGCTGTCCACCCGGATGCAGCCGCGATCATGATGACTGCGCAGGCGGACGTTCAGACAGCCATCAAAGCCATGCGGTTGGGTGCGGTTGATTTTCTGATCAAGCCACTGGACCTTGGTGCGGTCTCGCTGGTCGTGAATCGATGTCTGAGAGTTCGCCGCCTGCATCAGACGTGGAGGCACGAAATCAAGACCAAATCTCAGGCGTTCGGACTTCATCAGGTGATCGGAGACTCGCCGGACGTGGAGAAGGCGAAGTCTCTCGTGCGGCGTCTGGGGGCGCTGACTGTTGCGAACGGGGCTACACCTCCGAACGTTCTGATCACTGGTGAAACGGGGACCGGTAAGGATCTCATCGCCAGGGCGATTCACTACGAGGGATCGCGACGCGACGGGCAGTTTGTGCAGGTGAATTGTGCGGCTTTGCCGGATGGACTGGTGGAGTCGGAGTTGTTTGGCCATGTGAAAGGATCGTTCACTGATGCGCAGTCGAGCAAGCGCGGATTGTTTGAAGTGGCTGACGGTGGGACGTTGTTTCTCGACGAGGTGTCGTCGCTGCCGCTTGCGATGCAGGCGAAGGTGTTAACCGCGATTGGAACGGGGCGCATTCGTCCGGTCGGGGGGGCTGAGGAGAGTATTGTGAGCGTGCATCTTGTGGCTGCGATGAACGAGGATCCGCAGGAACTGATTGCTGCGGGTCGATTTCGTGAGGACCTGTATCATCGGCTTCGGGTGATGCACATTGAGTTGCCGCCGTTGCGACAGCGTGGTGACGACCTGATGACACTGGCGAATCATTTTACGCGGGTTTATTCGCGCAAGTTTGGGATGACCGTCCGGACGATCAGTCCGGCCGCCAAAAGTGCGCTAAGAAGTTACGATTGGCCTGGGAACGTTCGGGAACTGTCGCATGCGATCGAGGGTGCGGTGTTGTTGAGCGGGGATGAGCTTGATCCGCAGTTTCTTCCGAAGCGTCGCACGTCGACACGATTGACGGAGAGTCTGGACGGTGACGAGTGTATCCGGCTGGATTTTTCAAGGGGTCCCATCGCGCTGGAAGGTGTCGAGCGAACGCTGATTACGCGGGCGATGCGCGAGGCGCGGGACAATGTTACGCGTGCGGCGGAGTTGTTGGGGCTGTCGCGCGATACCCTGCGCTATCGACTTGACAAGTTCGGTCTTGAGCATCGCAGGAATGGTTCGTCAACGCAGGGAGTTGGATCATGACGCGACCGAGGCTGTGGCTGATTTGCATGACGACAGGGGTGTTTGTGGCGGTATTGCACGCTGAGACATTTGTTGTTGATGCGGGCGGTGGCGGGACTCATACGACGATTTCGTCGGCCATCTCCGCCTCTGTGGACGGTGACGAGATCGTGGTCATGCCGGGTGTGTACGTTGAGACGATCGATTTCGGTGGTCGGGCGATTCGGGTTCGCGGTACTGCCCCGATGGATGCGGCGGTTGTGGCGGGTACGGTGATCGATGGCAACGAAAGCGGATCGGTGGTGACGTTCGCAAATGGTGAGACGAAACAGTCCGTCCTGTCGGGTCTGACCATCACGGGCGGACGAGCGGCGGAGCACGGGGGTGGAATTCTCTGTGTCAACGGTGCGAGTCCGACGATCGTCGGGAATCATATTCGTCGCAATCAGGCGATGATGAACGGAGCTGGTTTGTACTTCATGGACGCATCACCGACGATTCTGGACAATGTCTTTTTGGGCAACGAGGCGGAGCTGCGTGGTGGGGCGATTTTCGGGGAGAACGGTTCTGCTCTGATCGAGGACAACGAGATGCGGTTTAATGCGGCTGGCTGTAACTCCGGTGGTGGGGTGCACCTGGGTGTCGGTACGGACGATTCCCGACTGGTTGGAAACACGATTGTTGGAAATGCCTCCCGGCTGGGCGGTGGTTTGGCGGTTAACGCTGCGTCGCCGCGGATCGAACGAAACCGTTTCATTCACAATGTGTCATTTCCACGGGCGGGTGCTGTTTCGTTCTTTCAGTCGGATTCCGAAGTGGTTAGCAACGTGATTGCGGGCAACCGGTCTCAAATCGCGGCTGCCTTTGATTTTAATCAGAGCGATGTGTTGCTGCGAAGCAACACGATCGTGGGAAACCACGCGTTGGATGCGGGGATCTGTCTGTTTATTGGTGGATCGCAGGGCGAACTTGTTGGAAACATTTTTGCCAACAATCTGGGCGGTGTGGCGGTTCAGGCGTTGGCGGGCGGGAGTGCCACGGTTGACTACTCGAATTTCTTCGGGAACCCGGCTGGTAACGTTACGGGCACGGTTACGGAGGGGCCGAACAATTTGGCGCTCGACCCGGAGTTCGTGGCTGACGGTGAGTGGGTTTTCAGCGGGTTGACGCTGGATGACGATGACGGACCCGTGTGCGAGGGGGGTATACGCGTGGAACTGGTTGCGACGATGCTGGGTGACGGCGGTGCGCGGGCGAGCGCGTATTATCGCATTCGTCCGGGTCGGGAACGCTTCGACGTAGCCGTTCAGAATGCTCCCGCGGGCAGTTACCCTGTTGTGGTAAGGGGCGTGCAGGTGGCGACGATCAACGTGGGTGGAAACGGGACCGCTTTTATCGGGCTTGATACGGGTGACGGAAACTTTCCGGGGGTGTTCCCGGATGATATTCGCATTCTTGACGCTGTGTCGGTTGGGAATGTGGCCTCCGGCGTGATGGGACCTTCGCTGGCGGGGTTGGGCGATATCTGGTTGATCGGTGATGAACACCTGGGCGAGGGGTCTGCGTTGCGTGATCGGGGTCCGGCGTCGACGGGTGTTTCTGCCGATCTGGACGGTCAGCCACGGTGCTACGGGGATGCCAGCGATATTGGTGCTGACGAGCTGGTACCTTCAGGCAGCGGTGATGGTGATGAGGACGCGGACGTGGATTTTGCCGACGTGGGGTTGTTTCAGTTGTGCCACCGCGGGGCGAATCGCGGATTGGCTACGCCTGATTGCTATCGTGTGGACCTTGACGGCGACGCGGACGTGGACATTGTGGATTGGGAGATGCTGATGGAACGGGTAACAGGGCCTTGAGAACGACCGTGTGCGACGGCGTTTGACAATTTCTCCGATCAGTTGTTCCCCTTTTGTTTTTCGAATTTCTCCATGCGATAGCGGATGGCGTCTCGTGAGATTCCCAACAGTCGGGAGGCGCGTGACAGGTTGTGCTTTGAAAACTCCAAAGCCGACTTGATGATTTGATGTTCGATGTCGTCCAGTGTCGGGCACTTTCCGTTGAAATCGATGTTTATTGTTTGGCCGCCCGCGATTTTCACGCCTGCGCCGCTGCTGTTCTGAACGGTGGTCGGCTGGATGTTGAGATGTTCCGGGCGGATCATGGGACCGTCAGCCATGAGCACCGCGCTTTCGATGGCGTGTGCGAGTTCGCGGACGTTTCCAGGCCAATCGTAGTCGGTCATGACCCTGTTTGCTTTTTCCGTGAAGCCTTTGACGGGGATATTGAATCGTGCGGCGTGTGTGGTGAGGAAGTGGTTGGCGAGAAGTATGGCGTCATCGCCGCGTTCGCGCAGCGGGACCAGATGGATCGAGAGCGTGCGGAGCCGATGGTACAGGTCTTCGCGAAATTCCTTTTGTTCGATGGCTTCATCGAGGCCTCGGTTGGTGGCGGAGATGAAGTGTACGTTGATGCGTTTTTCCCTGGTCCCGCCGACGGGGCGGATGATGCGTGATTCAAGGGATTGCAGCAGTTTGGCCTGAAGCACCAGGGGCATGTGGCCTATCTCGTCGAGGAAGGCTGTTCCGCCGTCCGCACATTCGAGCAATCCCTGTTTGTCGGACTTCGCGTCGGTGAAGGCCCCTTTGACGTGACCGAAAAGCTCAGCCTCGACGAGATGGTCGGGCAGTGCGGTGCAGTTGACGTGGACGAACGGCCCATCCTTGCGCGGACCGGCGTAATGAATGGCGCGGGCGAGCAGGTCCTTACCGGTTCCGGTCTCGCCGGTGATCAATATGTTTGGGGGTTCGGCGGCGGCGAGCGCGGGGGTTGCGACGATTTTTCCGATGAGTTGCTTTAGTTTCTCCATCGGTTCTGATTCACCGATGATCTGGTCGGCGGTGCTCGACGCCCGCTCCCGGTCGCGGAAGTAGGCGAGTTCGCCGGACATGCGTCTGTGTTCAAGTACTCTTTCGATGGTGAGCTGAAGCTCCTTGAGATCGAGCGGTTTGGTCATGAAGTCGCTCGCACCGGTTTTCATGGCGTTGACGGCGATGTCGATGTTGCCATGTGCGGTCATCATGATGATTGCGGCGGAGACCCCCGACTCCCTGATTTTGCGAAGAACCTCAAGGCCGTCGATTCCCGGGAGGCGATAGTCGAGCAGGATGACATCGGGGTTGTCAGATTCGGCGAGGGGGACACCTTCTTCACCTGAGCGAACGGTGGAGGCATCGTGTCCCGCGAAGCCGAGTGCGTCGCAGATGTTCTTGGCGAGGATGTTTTCATCTTCGATGACGAGGATGTTGGCCATTGACGCGGTCCTTTTGACGGGTGATGTGGAAAAATGCGTTGACACGTTATTGTTCGAGAATGCGGCGTCGGCGTCAACCGGACCTGCATCGGCAAATGGGAATTGACTTGTGACCCTCGTTGGCACCGTGTATTTTGTGAGCACGGGTTAGGTCTTGAGCGAGCAGAACCGAATGTAGTATTTTGGATTCGCGCGTCTCTTCCGCGCGACCAGGGTGCCCGTGTAAATGATGACTGACCAGGGCAATCGACAATCCGAGGTTTCGAGCGTCGGCGCGTTCGCGGCGCGCGACCGCGTGGCTGCCCGGTGGCGGTGGTATCATTTCTATTTCATCCTTGCGATGTTCGACGTGGGTGTGATCGTTGCCTCGCTGGCGCTCTATCATCGTACGCTTGTGTCTTATCGGGACTCGCTCGAGAGCCTGGCGACGATCGATGCCTCGCAGCAATGGCTTGCGAATCTGCGTTTGGCTGTGGTTCGATTGAACGCGCCTGGAAATGACGTCTTTGCAACGAGGCGCGCGGAGGAGGAATTGCACCGTTTCGAGGAGACACGCACGCGCTATGATGCTCTGATCCGGCGGGAGAAGGAATATGGCATTGTTCTGACCGAGTTTCGCACGCACGTTGACGAGATGATTCGCGAGGAACTGCGCATTTTCGAGCTGCTCGGCCAACGGAACGGCGACCCGAACGGTGATGAGCAGGAGCGACTCAACCGTGCGACGACGATGATGGCGTCGATGGATCGATACCAGGCCCACGCGCTTGGGGCGTTGGCGGACTCGACCGAGCGTCTTTCGGTCGAACAGCATGACCTGCTGGGTGCGTACGGAGCCGCACTGGAACGCAGGGCGTCGATTGAGAAGTATTTTCTTGTGGTTGTCGTGCTCATTCTCGTCGGCGTGTTCTGGTATGGCAAAAAGCTTCAGGCCATGCACGATCGACTGTTGTGGGAACAGCAGCGGGCAGCCGAGGAACAGCATGCCAGATTGGCGGCGGTCGGGGAGGTATGCTCAGCCGTGGCGCACGGCATGCGTAATCCGTTGGCGGCGATCGCCAGCTCCGCTCAATTGGCGTTGGAATACGGCACGCTTGACGAATCCACGAAACTGCGCGTGCAGGATGTGGTGGCGGAGAGTGGTCGTCTCGATCAACGCATCCGGCGGTTGCTGGATTTCTCGAATGCGCAGGAATTGTCGTTCGAGGAGTGCAGGATCGTGGAGGTCATTCGCGGTGCCCTTCGCGAAATCCAACCCAAGCTGGACAGAAACGATGTTCATGTCCGATTCGACGAGCCGAAAGAGCCATTGGTGGTACGCGGAGACCGGGAGTGGCTTGCGCAAGGCGTGATCGAAATCGTCTCAAACTCGATGGATCATCTCCCCAACGGCGGGAACATCCGCGTGATCTGCGGTCTGTCACCCGGCTTGCCCGATCATCTGCGGCTGGACATCAGTGACAACGGACCGGGCATTCCGGAAAGCATCCGCGACAACGTGTTTGACTTGTTCTTCACGTCGAAATCAGAGGGCAACGGCATTGGACTCGCCTCGGTCAAACGGGTCGTGGACATGCACGGCGGGCGTGTCGGACTGGGGCCGCCGCTCAACGGTTGCGGTGCGACGATTCGGATCGAACTGCCCCTGGGGTCCTCGACCATTTGATTTCGGCGCTGCGAGCCTACTCGCATATCGCGGGAAAACCCCCGAATTGTCGCATGAGGTCGCACTGTCCGGTAATTGGTTAACTCATTTAATGATAATGGTTTACAATGATTTTGGAACTCTGGAATGGCCCATGCAATGTCTGAAGGGTGAAGCTGGTGGATGACCGCCGGCAAACTGTGGTGGAGGGCAGGTGATATGGCGATGGCGAAGCGGGTCATGGTGAGCGGTGTGCGGGTTGTGATTTGCCTGGCTGCCATGGCTTTTGTCGTCGCCAGCATCAGTCTCAATGACCGTGTCGGTCTCCGCGACGGTCGGGAGCTGGTTGGATCGATCAGTGAAGACGCACAAATGCTCTCGATTACAACCGGTTTCGGGACCGAAACGATCGGGTTGTCCGAGGTGGCCGTGGACGCGAAGGGTTCGCCGCAGATTGAGTATGGTCTGCGAACCGCGTTGTCGCAGAGCAGCGGGTCGCTTCTGTTGCTGGCGATCGCGGTCTTTGCGGGTGTTCCGCTGCTTCAGGGTGTTCGGCTTCGGATGGTCATGGCCAGCGAAAACGTGCATCTGGGGCTGAACGAGGCTGTTCGCATCTCGTTGGCGGGCAATTTCCTGAACTTCGCAGCCCCTCTGGGATCGACCGCCGGTGATGTCTACAAAGCCTACGCGGTGTCACGTCAGACATCGCGAAAAACCGAAGCGATGACAATCGTTTTTCTTGACCGCGTTCTGGGGCTGGTCTGTCTGCTTGCGACCGTGTCACTCGTCACCGTGTTGAGTCCAGCCGGTTCACGACTGGCACCGTTTCGCACGTCGATGCTTGTGATGCTCGGGGCAGGGACCGTTGGCGCGATGATGTATTTTTCGCCACGCGTTCGTTCGATGACGTGGTTGTCGGAGTTGATGGCCAGGCTTCCGCTGGCTGATCAGATTCGTCGGATTGACTCCGCCGTCGTGGCGCTATGCAGGCAGCGACGTATTATGGTCAACGCTGTCCTGACGACGATTGTGCTTCAGATTCTGGCGGCGGGGACGTTTTTTCTGATCGCGCGGGCCATTGGAATGGATGCGCGACTTGCGAGTTCCATTGAATACTACGCCTATTTTTCGACAGGTGAGATGGTTAAGGCGCTTCCGGGACCACCACAGGGATTGGGTACGATGGAGCTTGCCTACCGATTCCTGTTCGGACCGTTTGGCAGCGCGTCGCAGATTCTCTGTGCGGCGTTTGCGATTCGCGTCGTGATGTTGATCTGTTCGCTGCCGGGCGTCGTTGTGGTATGGTTCGGGACGCCGCGTTCGGTGGTGCCGCGGTCGGATGCCTCTCTTGATGCAGCCGTCGTGCCGGTCCGCTGACGATGATATGGGTGCCCCGCCTCTGACATGGGTGGCCCACCTCTTTAGAGGTGGGGGACTCGATGGGTAACGAAGCAGCCCGGGTAGGGCAGGTGCTTGCACCTGCCGCAACTATGCGCAGTCGTATGTTGCATGGTAGCGTTTCGCTTGTCCGGCGTGTGAGCCGGCGTGATTGGTTCTGGTGGTGTATCCCGGTTGTTTGTTGCTCTTCTGCGATTGACGTCGGCGTGTTGGCGGGCGGTTATGGTGACGGCAGGTGCAAGCACCTGCCCTACAGGGCTACAGGGCTTTGCGGACACATCGCCTGGTGGTCCCGTCACCCACGAGGGGTGACGCTACATCAGGGTTGAACAAGCCCGGCGTTCGGGACAAATGGGATCAGGTCGGTGAGAACAACAGGCAATGAAGTGCGCGGTCAGCGCTGGCTGGTGGCGATGGAGTTGGCGGCTGTCCTCGCGATGGGCATCCTTCTGGTAACGTTCTTCTATCGGAATCCGGGCAATGCAACGTCGGGGGAGATCGGCGCGCCGGGATTCGATTCCTTCTACCATACGAAAATGGCTGCGTTGATGCCCGAAATCGGGTTGGTACGGGATTTTCCGTGGCTTCGCGAGGTCTACTTTTCCCAGCTCAATTCCGACTTCATCAGTCACCACGTCGGTTTTCAGGTCCTGCTGATTCCGTTTGTGAAGGTGTCGCACTGGCTGACGGGCGATTATCTGCCCGGGGGGCGTTGGGCGATCAGTATGTTTTTCGGCCTGGCCATTGTCATGCTCGATGTGCTCCTGATGCACAGGCGGGTGCGTTGGCGGTGGTTGTGGCTGGTCGTGTTTTTGCTCCTGCCGGCGCAGTTTTTCAGTCGTCACACCTACATTCGCGCCATCGCGCCATCGCTGGTTTTCATGCTCATGATCGTGTGGCTGCTGTTTCAGGAGCGGCACGTCTGGTTGGCGATCGCCATGGTCGCGTACACGCATCTGTATCTCGGGTCGGTCGTGTATACGCCTGTGATTGTCGGTGTTTATGTTGGTTGTTCGTTGTTGGGCGTGCGGGATGAACGGCGATTTCCGTGGCGGGTGGCTATGTGGGCGTTTTTCGGCTGGTTGGTCGGGTTGCGGACCTATCCGTATTTTGACGGGGCGATCGAGTTTTTGGGGATGCAGATTTTCGGAACGGGTCTCGATCCGGACATCGCCGTCGGCAGCGAATGGAACAGCTATGACAATGTGTGGTCCTTCGGGGTCGGCTTGTGCGGTCCCATGCTGGCGGTCTGGGCTGGTGCGCTGGTGCTTCGGATCAGGTGCGGCGGGCGTCTCGACGCGCGCGAAACGACGTTGCTCGTCCTGAATTTTGCCTTTCTGTTTCTGACGTTGAAGGCGAAGCGGTTTATCGAGTATTGGCCCGCGTTCTGCATGCTCAGCGCTGCGTACATGTCCGCGCCAATCGTGAATCGCTGGGCGGAATGGTTTGATGAATCCGTGCGGACCGGGGGCAGACTGCGTCGGCTGGCTCCGTTGGGGCTTTCGATTGTTTTGGGTGGTGTGGGCGTCGCTGCGGTGGTGTTGCGCTTTCCCGAGGGGATTGAATCGTTCAGCGAAGCCTGGGTCTGGTGGACGCCGCTGGCGGTCGCGTTGACGTTGCCGTTTGTTATCGGATGTTGGGTTCTGAAGCGACAGGACGGATCGAGCTCAACGGTTGTCGCCGGACTCGTCGGAACGGTGACGACGGTGTCGGTGGCGGCGTTTGTTTTTTCGGTGGTCGTCATGGTGTGCGCTCGGCAAATCACGCGGTTGCAGCGCGATGTGTACTGCGGGTTTGATCTGCCTGCGATTCGCGATGCGATGGACTATCTCAGGCAGGTTTCAGAACCTGGTGACGTCGTTTTTACCGACGACTGGGATGTTTTCGGTGTCTATTTTTATCACAACTCGCACAACAACTACCTCGTCGGACTGGATCCCAAATTCACGCATTCGCAGAGGCCTGATCTTTGGGAACGCTACGTCAAAATCACGCGAGGACAGGTGCCGCGGAAGTTTACAGCCAGTTGGACCGGGCACAGCGGCGAGCGAGAGTCGCGCGAGCTTGACGTGAAGCTGGAAGACATCCGTGACTACTTCAAAGCCAGATATGTGATTGTCGATAGTGATCACAAATCCTTTTCGGGCGCATTGGCGAAGGCACCGGATTTCGCGGAGCTGATTTATCCGACCGACACCTATTCCGAGTGCAGGAATGACCCGTATTTGATTTTTCGAGTGCGTGGCTGGGGTGATCGCAGCGGATCGGTGTTGGCTGGCGCGCGCGTCAGGGCGGCTGACAAGGGGTTGGTTTTTCTCAGCGATCTCGAACCCGTTGAGTCGGATCAGGGCTGGGGTACGTTGATGAACGATCGATCGGTGGCTGGCTCACCGATTCGCCTGGGTGGGACTTTTTATCGACGGGGAATCGGGACGCACGCTCCGATGTCTCTGGTTTACGACGTTCCACCTGATGTTGAGCGATTCGAGGCGACGGTTGGGGTGCACAGTCGGATTCACGGGGTGGGAAGTGCGGTCGTTCGTGTGCTGCTTGACGGGGAGCAGGTGTACAAAAGCACGCTTTTGCGGTCGGATGGGGATCCCGTTGTGGTGTCGCTTGCGGTCGCGGGGGCGAGTCGGATCGAGCTGCGGGCTGACGCCACCGAAGATGGCAATCGGTGGGACCACGTTGATTGGGGGAGGGCGGGGTTTGTCAGGTCTGCACCGGCAGCACCGAAGCGTGTGCAGGTTGACCGCCGTGCCGGTACAAGCCTGCCTTGACGCCCGCTATTCAATCATCACTGTAAATCACTTTGGATTTTCAATACGCGCGGATTTTGTTATGGGACTCTTAGCCGGATTTCGTGCTGCGACCCATTTTTCCCGAGGTGTGGACAGGGTCACAGTCCGGTTAAATCCCCCATCGAACGTGGGGAATTATCGTTGATTTCATGTCTTGTAACTCTTGTTCCTGCAGGTAGTTATCGTGATTCCGGGGATATCGGTTCGATTGGCATGGGCGTTGCCTTGTAGGTATGTTGAGGCTCGCCATGCTGTTGTCGGCTGGCTGATTTGTTCAGGAATTATCCGCCCCAAGAAACGGAGTTGAAACAATGCGTTGTGGAAGTTTGGTTCGAAATCTGTCGGTGCTTTTTGTGCTGACGTTGACCACTGCCTACGTCGGATGTGACTCGGCGTTGACGCAGTCGGTGCGTGAGGATGCGAAGGATTTCGCGTCACTGCGACCGGCTGACACTTCGCTGGTCGGGCTTGAGGCTGCGACTGAGACGGTGGTCATTGACGACGGAATCGTTGAAGGTGATCTGAATTTCAACGGTTCGGAACGCGTGTCTGCCAGTCTCGCTGCTGAGGACATCTCCATCGAGTTGATCGAGGGGATGGCTGATGAAAGCGACGGCGTGTACGTCGAATTGGCAGCGTCGATACCGGGCGCGTCCGAAACGATGGACGAGGCTGTCCAGATTGGGCGGTTTTTCGTTGAGATTGAGCATGGTGTGGCGATTTGGGTGAAACCCGCGTCGGTGGTCCTGTCTGCGGATGCTCAGAAGCTGTTGGCTGGCGAGTTCGAGCTTTGGACATCGTTTGAGTCGACATTCGATGGCGATGTGGCGGTCCGTCGTGTTTCGCTGGAGTCCGGCCCGAGTGCGGCGGCAGGCAATACCAATGGTAATACGAACGGTAATACGAACGGTAATACGAACGGTAATACGAACGGTAATACGAACGGTAATACCAACGGTAACACCAACGGTAACACCAACGGTAACACCAATGGTAATTCCAATGGGAATACCAATGGGAATACCAATGGGAATACCAATGGGAATACCAATGGGAATACCAATGGGAACGGCAATGGTTCGTCCGGTGATTTTGATGGCGATGGCGACGTGGATATCCGCGACGTCATCGCCCACATACGTTGCACCACCGGTCCGGGCGGCGGCGTGCCCTTCGGGTGCTCGGCGGCCGACATGGATGGGGATGGCGACGTTGACCACTCCGACTGGGGTGGCGTGCAGTTGGGCTTTACCGGCAACGGTAATGGCAACGGGAATACCAACGGGAATACCAACGGGAATACCAACGGGAACACCAACGGGAATACCAACGGGAACACCAACGGGAATACCAATGGTAACACCAACGGGAATACCAATGGGAATACCAATGGCAACACCAACGGCAACACCAATGGGAACACCAATGGGAACACCAATGGGAACACCAATGGGAACACCAATGGGAACACCAATGGGAACACCAATGGGAACACCAATGGGAACACCAATGGGAACACCAAAGGCAACACC
>JAJDDT010000063.1 GCA_029260165.1 Phycisphaerae bacterium
CCCTCCACTGCAAAGTCCTGTCGGCATCATGAACAAGCGGGTTTGCGCAAACGATCCGCTCGCCAAAACAACAACCAAACACGCACCAAATAAACATCTTTTCATAGCCTCGTTTTCCTTCCTTTCCACAACTCCGGAAAAAACTGTCCTAACCCTTTTTCCGAATGAAAACACTTTCCCATTAGAACTCATTTTTCAACAAATCCTCCTGCCGGATCGACCGATGCCATCCTTGCACCCCGCGGTCCGGACCACTGTTCGTTCCCACTTTCCTTAAGTCACGATCGCCCGTTGTCACCTCCCCTCAGCGGGGGCCGTGACCAGCACCACCGCATCGCTTATGGGATTGATCATCACCGGAAGGTGACCATCAGCCCAAAGACCCGCAAATTGCATCTCCGCAGAGAGGTTGAACGCTCCGACAGCATCCTCGGACACACGGTACACAAACGTGCCCGCATAACCCGGTTTGCCCTCGACAACATCAACACCACTGCCCATCAACGCACCGCCTATGCGGTGGTTCTGTTCATCCATCGCGGGGAAACTGTACAACCCCGCAAAAACATAGTCCCTGCGCTGCGTGTCAACCTGAACCGATTCCAGAACCAGCTCACCACGTCGGCCACCGCTTGTCGCGAGACCAAGCTCGAAACCGATCAGACCTTCGACGCCGCTGACAAACACGTCAACCTCGACAAGACCGCCCGCACGAACCGCACGCTGACGTGGAACCATCGTAAACGATGCGTTCGACGACGCGTTGGCAGCGCGACGGAATTCGGGCTGATCACCGGTCGTGAAGTTGTCTGTGAAATTGCCCGTGAAGGCTGACCCCGAAACAATCGAGGACGCCGATGCAGGACCGCAACCACCCGGTGTGGGTTGGTTGCCCGTTTCACAAGTCGCCGCCGCGGGTGTGGCGCAGGTGAACGGATTGGCACCACCGAAGGCTGCGACGATCGCAAGGATGTCGTCCGTCCCGATCGGGATACCGCTCGGACCCTTGCAATTCTCCGGCGTTCCAGACGAACAGCCGGTTGCATTTCCGTCGATCAGGTCGCCGTTCGGACACGCACAGTAATTACCAAAACCGGTCACCGCACAGGAAATATCGTCGGTACTGACGAACGCCTGGAACGACGAACAGGTGTTTCCATAACGACGCGTGCACGATGTGCAGGTACCCTCCGTTTCACCTGCCGGAATGTCGCAATAACTGTAGTCACAAATATCCAGCAACGTGTTTGCATCAACACCGTCCACCCCAGCCTGGGCGACAGCCGCCGTGATGCAGTCGCAGTCACGCGAGCATACGGGTCCCGCAGCAGGTTGTGGGCAGAGGCCTCCGGCCTGATCGGAATTCGGGACATCCGGGCAGTTGTCGCAGTCGTCCGGCACGCTGTCGCCGTCCGCATCGGGATCGCACTCGTCGGGGATGCCATTGGCGTTGCAGTCACCGCTCAGTCCCGACGCGATGTCGCAATCGTCGCGGGTGCCGTTTGGCTGGCAGTCGCAACTGAAGGTCTGTACGGGGTCTTCAAGACCCGGGTGCCAACCGGTGCAACCGGGTCTGCCGCTTTCGAGGTTCAGGTATGGGTCGAGGTCATTGACCCATGGTGAATTAGTGTCCTGCATCAGAATCACCTCGGGGATTCCCTCAAATCCGGTATCGAGGATTTTTTGCGTTCCATTCGGCGGGAATGGGGCACCGCCAATCTTGGTAAACGTGAACCGTGGCTGCACCGGCAGGATGGAGGAATAGGTGCCACCATTGCAGTGGGTTTTGACGGCCTGGATTTGTCCGGGCGGGGATGGGATTTGTGACAAGTCGACCTGCACGTCCCAGAGAGTCGGTTGTCCCTGCACCTGTACCTGAATGGGGGCAATGCTCTGGAGATTCAGTGCGACGATTTCGATATCGACTGTGCGTTGCGTCGGTGAGGGAAGTTCGCAGCGGTCGAAGGGGTCGTCGGATCTGAGGATAAGTGTGTCAGCCAATCCGTATTCACCGAAGGGCGTCGGTCCGAGGGGCTGACCGAAGAAGCACACCTCGCCAATGAACGGATCCGAGCCGAAGTCGAAGAAGAAATTGGGTGGGATTGGTGGTGATTCCGGGTTCAAACCGAAACTGTGGCAGGTGGGCTGGTCATCATCCGTTGTCCACGAATCGATCAATAACCCCGGGACGCAGCCTGTCGTGGTTGGCGGGCCGCAGGAATCGCAAACCACGGACGCCAGATCAGCACAAGCGAAATCCCAGACATCCGAGCAGCAGAAGGGAAGTTGTTGACAGACGGCCTGTTCGCAGACGAGGTCGTTGCAACCTGGGGAGGTCGGGTTCGGCAGGCAACAGTCACCGCCGGTACCAACGGGACCGTTGACGGTCTGATCGGATTCTTCGGATTCCGTGGCGGCTGCGTACAGGGCATCCCCGGTTGTGAGTGAATCGCTGACGACGTCGTCCGGGACAAATAATGATGGTGTGATCGTAAGGCAATTGATGGCTGGGTTTGTAATGTGGACAGCATTGACACCGAGGTGTGGTGACGGGACGACGCCCTGGGTCGGACATCGTGATCCAATGCCTCTAAACGTTCCGCCGGTGGCAGCGCAGGTGGCTGCGGAAACGTCCGAGCAAACTCGAGCGCCGCGGCAGCAGGCACCTGAGCACTGGGCTGCGTGACCGCCGACACCGTAGATGCTGGTCATGAATGCGATGTCGCCCGCGGACAGTGTTCTTTGAAGACCACCGTAGAACGGGAACATGATGTCGCCGGGGATGGTGCCGACATGGTCGAGTCCCAGGGCGTGTCCGAGTTCGTGCAGTGCGACGGTTTCAACGTCGAAGGGTGGTCCCGGAGCTGGTCCCGCGGTGACCCATGCGAAACCGTCGTTGAAATGGATGTCGCCCGCCGCGGAAATGCCGTTGGGGGGTGGGAAGTATCCGTGGGCGAGCACTCCGGCAGGGAGTGTTCCAGCACCGACGCGGATGTTACCGTCGAGTCCGGGCGGTCCTGGCGCGTTCCATGCTCCGCCACCGTCGGTCGCCAACGTAAGGTGAATGTCGGCTGCGGCTGCCCATGTTGTGGTGGCTGCGGTGAAAGCAGCCGCGCTTCCGAGGGGCATTGCTGCGGGAAAGGTGTTCAATCCCTCAGCGGGTTCGAGTGCTGCGGCTGAGGGCATGAAGCTGTAGGTGACGCAGGTTCCGAGTCGCGCGGTGGTTGGGTCATTGTTGGGCCATCGTCTTCCACCGGGTTCGGGTGCGCTTGGGAGAATGTTGTGATTTTTGTCACATCCGTAGGGTTTCCAGCCTTTTTCCCGCACCTGTTCGGCGGTCCACTTTTCGGCTGGTCGGCGAGCCTCCTCCTCGGTGAGGTTGAGCTGTGCCTGGGTGAGTCCTGTTGCGAACAGGAATACTGCCAGTGCGGTTGCGGTCATGAATCGGTTGGTACACATTTCGGGCGCTCCTTTGCAGGTTTCTGTTAGCCTCGTCGAATTTCTCAGTTTGGCGGAAAAACGATTTGTTACTGTTTTCCGCCGCGGACTTGCCAGCAGGGCGTGATGCACTCGCATTGGCCACTGCCGGGCGTTTTTGTTGGTCCGAGAGGAGTACGTTGCGTGATGTGCGACTCTGTCATGACCAGCCGATCACTTTTCCCCAAAGAGTGACACGGGCTGATGCTCCTCATCTGCCAAACCCCGGATTGTTATGATACCCGAACGGCTCGTATGGATTCAAGTCAAAACAACGTTTTTCGCGTATCGCTGGATTGTGTCAGATTGTATGTGCTGCGAAGCAAATCAGGGTTTTGAAGGCTGAGAAGCGTGTTTTTATCGGTGAATCGTCGCGGGGTCCTATTTGCCCTTGAAGAGCGGTTTGCGTTTTTCGAGGAAGGCTTGCACGCCTTCGTGGTGGTCTTCGGATTGTCCGGCCGTGGTTTGGAGGAACGCTTCGTATTCGAGCTGGTCTTCGAGGCCTGCGGTCCACGCTTTGTTGAAGGCGCGTTTGGTGAGTCCGATGGCGCGGGTGGGGAGGTTGGCGAGTTTGGTAGCGAGTTTGTTGGTGGCTTCTGCGAGTTGATCGTCGGGGACGACCCGGTTGACGAGGCCGAATTGCAGTGCGTCTGCAGCGGTGACCTTTTGACCCGTGAATGCCATTTCCATGGCTTTGCCCATGCCGACGAGTCTTGGCAGGGTGAACGTGCTGCCGGAGTCCGGGACGAGTCCGACGTTGACGAAAACCTCGATGAAAGCGGCAGATTCAGCCGCGATACGGAGGTCGGCTGCAAGGGCGAGGCTGCAACCCGCTCCCGCGGCGACGCCGTTGACAGCGGCGATGACGGGTTTTTCCATGGTTCGGATGTTTTTGATGATGGGGTTGTAGAGTCGTCGAAGGTGTTGGCCTAGCTCGGGGGCGTTGGGATCGTTCATCCGGTCCTTGACCGTGTCGAGGTCTTGCCCGGAACAGAATGCGCGTCCACCGGCGGAAATGACGACGCAGCGGACGGAGTCATCCTTGGCGGCGGCCTTGGTTTCCCTGACGAGGGATTCGAGGAGTTCGTCGTTGAAAGCGTTGAGGACGTCGGGCCTGTTGAGTTTCAAAGTGCGGATGGCGTTGTTGTTTTCAACGAGCAGGGCGGGTGCGTCGGACATTGTCGGCTCCGGGTGGATGAATTGTTGTATTGAATGATCGTGACTATTGGCCTTCGAATTTGGCGCGACGTTTTTCGATGAAGGCTGCCATACCTTCCTTTTGGTCATCGGTGGCGAATAGCATGTAGAACAGTTTGCGTTCGTATTCGAGTCCCTCGCTGAGCGTTGTTTCGTGCGCTTTGAGGACAGCCTCCTTGGCGAGTTTGAGCGCGAGGGGTGGTTTTTTCGACATGTCGTGGGCGAGTTTGAGGGCGAATTCATAGAAGTTTTCCCTGGGGACGATGCGTGAGACGAGGCCGAATTGGTGGGCTTCTGCGGCGGAGATGAATCGACCATTCAGGACCATGTCCATGGCGCGGAATTTTCCGATGGCGCGGGTGAGTCGCTGGGTCCCGCCGGCGCCGGGGATGATACCGATGTTGATTTCGGGTTGGCCGAACTTGGCGGATTCAGATGCGATGATGACGTCGCAGTGCATGGCGAGTTCGCAACCACCACCGAGGGCGAAACCGCTGACGGCGGCGATGACGGGTTTTCGTATTTTGCGGATGCGCTCCCATCGGGCGAACTGGTTTCGTTCGTACATTTCAAAGACGGACGCGTTGGCCATGTCGTTGATGTCTGCGCCGGCGGCCCATACCTTTTCGGAACCTGCGATGAGGATGACGTGGATGTCGGGGTTGTCGTCGTAGGATTCAAGGGTGTCGACGAGCATTTTCATGAGGTCGAGGGAGAGTGCGTTGAGGACGTCGGGGCGGTTGAGTCGAACGATGCCGACGTGTTTTTCGATGGTCGCAATGATGGGTTGGTTCATGGTCGGGTATTGTGCGCGGGTGCGGTGGGATTGCAACTGATGAGGCGATGGAACCGTGATCGACATTCTCGTCACCCACAAGGGGTGACGCTACAGTGTTGGCTGACGAGACAGGCAGTTTGGAAGGATGTTCATGTTGGCGGACTGGATTGAGCGACATTGCTGGCGGTTGGTGATTGGGGTTGCGGTGGTGATCCCGATTGCGGTGGGCGTGCTGGTGACGCGCGGACTGCGACGTGATTACACGCTGGAGGCGTTTGTGGCGTCGGACAGCGACGCGTATCGCGAATTCCGGGGGTTGATGGAGGAGTTTTCGAGCAACGAGTTTGCGGTGTATGCGATGGAGACGCCTGATGCGACGTCGGACGAGACGTTGGCGATGGTGGAGTGGATCGTCGGGCGAGCGCGGGCGTTGCCGGCGGTGGGTCGGACCGCGTCGATCGCGGACGTGCCTGAGCGGTTGCGGTTTGTATTGGGGGATTGGATTTGGAAGCATCCGTTGTTCGTGGACACGCTCGTGGGACGTGATGGGAAGACGGTGGCGGTGCTGTTGCAGATGACGGGTGAGGGGGCAACTGGGGCGGTGCGGAAGGAGACGGTGGGGGCGTTGAAGTCGATCCTGGTGGGGGCGCGGGAACGGTTTCCGGGGACGACGATCTATCTGGCTGGCCCGTATGTGACTCTGATTGATATGTATGACTATGTGGATCAGGATTTGATCTGTTTTTCGGGGGCGGCGTTTGCGCTGATTCTGTTGACGCTTGGGATTGTGTTTCGACGCGTGGGACCGGTGGTCTACTGCGTCGGTGTGTCGATGGCGGCGACGGCGTGTGCGTTGGGGGTTGCGTCGGCGCTCGATTGGCCTACGACGCTGGTAACGCAGATGGTGCTGATATTGGTGGTCGTGTTGTCGGTGGCGAATTGTGTGCATGTCGGCGTGGCGGATGATGAGGTGTTTGCACGAACGCCGTTTCTGGATTGGCGTGAGCGGGTGAGACGGGTGTTGCGGGAGATGGTCGCGCCGTGCTCGGCGGTCATGGTGACGACAATGGTGGGGTTTGGATCGGTGTCCATTTCGGGGATCACGCCGGTGCGGATGTTCGGGTGGATTATGGTGATCGGGTTGGGATTTGCACTCGTGTTTTCGCTCATTTGTGCGCCGTTATTGGCGTGGTCGCGGGCGCCGTCGGCGACGGCGCGGGTGGGGACGTTCCTGCCGGGTCGGTTGCAGCAGTTGGGTGTGTTGGTGGCGCGGAATCGGTGGCGGGCGATTTTGGGATTCGCTGTGGGGACCGGCGTGTTCGTGATGGGGTTGCCCTGGTTGGGGTTTGAAAGTGATTTTGTGAAGAATTTTCGACCCGAGAGCGAGGTGCGCCGCAGTTACGAGTTTATCTCGTCGCATTTGTCGCCGACCGGTTCGATGGAAGTCGTAGTACGTCGCCGTGATGGCGGTGTGATTGTGACGGCGGATGCGGTGGGACGGTTGCGGACGGCGGGTTTGAAGGTGACAGAATCGTTTGAGCAGGTGCGGAAGGTGCTGGGTTTGGCGGATGTGTTGACAGTGGGTGAGGGGGATAGGCCGACGACGGATTTCGGGGTTCGAGCGCGGTTGGCGGGGGCGCGGTCGATGTTCGGGGACGGGGCGATCCGGAATTTTCTGAATGATGATCAGACGGGGTTGCGGTTGAATTTTCGAGTGGCTGAGGGGGTTTCGGTTGGGGAAAAACAGCAATTGGGGATTGATGTCGAAGCGATGGTGGCTGATGTGATGGGGGAGGCGTATTCGGCGACGGTGACGGGGTTGTATGTGTTTTATTCGACGCTGGTGTGTGAGTTGTGGCGTGATCAGATTCGGTCGTTGGGTGTGACGGTGCCGGCGGTGTTGTTGGTGTTGGTGATGATGTTGCGTTCTGTCCGTGTCGGGCTGACGGCGATCGTGCCAACGGTGTTGCCGATCGTGTTTTGTCTGGGTGCGATGGCGTGGGTGGGGATTGCGGTGAACATGACGACGGCGATGATGTTGTCGGTGACGACGGGGATTGCGGTGGATGATGCGATTCATTATCTGTGGCGGTTTCGACGGCGGTTGCGAGAGACGGGGGATTATGATGCGGCGTTACGCGATGCGCATGCGAGCGTCGGTCGGGCGTGTGTGTTTACGACGGTGGTGATCGCCGGTGGATTCTGGATCCTGACGTTGTCGCGGTTCCTGCCGACGGCGTATTTCGGGGGATTGCTGGCGTTTACGATGTGCTGTGCGTTGGCGGGGAATCTGATTCTGCTGCCTGCACTGGTGATGACATTCAAACCGTTTGGGTTGCCGGTCACCCACAAGGCGTGACGCTACGGCAGAACGGTTGGCACCGGATCAGTCGTCCCAGGTTGTGCGGATGTGTTTGATGGCATCAATTTGGGGGAGGGTGATTTCGACGCTGCGGCGGACCGAGGTGCGTTTGTCGATCCCTGCGTCGAGCGTGACGGTGTAGGTGCCCGGTTGTTTGAATCGATGGACCGGTTCGGCTACGGGGGATGTTTTTCCGTCCCCGAAATCCCATTCGTAGGTGACAGGCGTAAATGATCCGCGCGTTTTCAACTGAACAGTCAGCGTGTCGGCGTCGTCGACGGCGAATGTTTGGATCCCGAGCCATGGCATTTCGCGGATGACACGTTCGAAGAATTGTTGGGCCTCCTTCGGGTGCCCGCGATGTCCGCCGGGGACCTCGACCTCGATGACGGCTGCGTGGTTTTGATCGAGCCATTCGATGGTATCGCGCGGTCCACCGCCGACGAAAACGTCGGTGACGCTGTAGATGACGCCCACGGGTTGGTGCGGATCGATCCTGTCGGTGAGATCGCTGAGGAATGCGATTTCAAAGTTGCCTTGTTGGACGGCCATCGCGCGAAAGATTTCGGGGTGTTTCAAGCCGGTGTAGAGGACACCGTAATTTCCGGCGGACCAGCCTGTCATGAATATCCGGTCGTTTGAGATGTTGTAGGCAGCGCGGATGTGTCTGGTGGTTTCGACGATGCGCTGTTCGTCTTCCAACTGTCTGGCGATTTGTGTTTCGGCGTTGGGTTTTGGGAAGGATGACGTACCGACCAGTTCCGGGGCTGCGACGAGGAAGCGGCGTTCTTCTGCCAATTTCACCCAGTCGAGCATTTGGCGTTTGGCGTTGTCCCAGGGTTTGGTTCCGTGGCAGAGAACGACCAGAGGCCACTTGAATTGACGGTCGTAGGTCGACGGGACGTACAGAAGATAGGGGCGTTTGTTTTCGTATTCATAGCGTTCGATTTCGTTCGGTACCGAAGCATCGCGATACTGTGGGCATCCGGTGCAGGTCAATGCGACCGCGACCATTGCGATGAGTTGGAGCGATCGTGTGATCACGCTTTGCGTAGCTCCATGCTGTTGTTGGTCAGGTATTTTTCAAACGCCTTTCGGAAGCGGGACATATCGTCGTCGACGAGTGTTCGTGACGGATCGCCGATGCGGGCGCGGATCGTCAGCGCGCGCTTGCCCGCTGGGATCGACTTGCCTTCGTAGCTGTCGACAAAGGTGATGCGTCGCAGCAACGTGTCGTCGAACCTGGCGATGGTCTGCTGTATATCTGTGTAGCGCTGTGAAGCATCGACGATGGCGGAGAAGTCGAGTTCGACCTCGGGGAACAGTGGGATGGGTGTCAGCCTGCTGTCGGGTTCGTCGAGTGTTGCAAGCGGATTCACATGGATTTCCGCCCACGCCATCGACCATGCTGCCAGGTGTTCGTCGAGTTTGCGACGCAATTCGAGCGGGATGACACCAATGCGTCCGACGGTATTCCCGGCGATGTTGACCGATGCGGTCTTGGGCGACTGTTCCCACTGCCTGCCCGCGTCGATATCGATGGGCGCGAACGTGGCGGGGCGAGAGACGATTTGCCAGCTCCACGCGTCGATCGTGCCTTTCAATTCGGCGAGCAGTTGATCCTCGGCTTTCTTCGATTTCACGGCTGTGATGACACCGATGTGGCGACGTTGGTCGTGGTCGCTGTTGATTTGTGGAAAAGCGGTGCCGAGTTCGACGAGTCGGAAGGCATCGAGGTGGTGACGGTTCAATTCCGCAGCCGCAAGCATTCCCGGGATGAGTGATTGTCGCAGTCGTTCCAGGCCCGCAGCGGCGGGGTTTCGCAGGGTGATGCACTCGCCCGGGTCGTGGTCCATGCGTCGGAGAAACTCGCTGTCGTACCAGAGGTAGCGGTAGATTTCGTTGCAGCCAAACGACTGGGTGAACAGTTGCAGGGCGCGTTTTTCGAGACGTTGCAGGCTGTTTGGCTCGAGTGTGCGGATGGTAACCTCGGGAAAATCGGGTTCGATGTTGTTGTAGCCAACGTAGCGGGCGATCTCCTCGATGATGTCGGATTCTATTTCGATGTCGCGCGTCGCGCGGAAACTGGGGACGTCGACGACGAGCTTGTCGCCGTTGTTGGTCACCCTGAATTCGAGGGCGGTGAGAATATCGGTGATTTGTTCACGCGTGACAGGGTGTCCCATGAACCGGGCGACGAACGCGGGATCGACGGTGATGCTGATTGGTTTGGATGGCCTGGGATATCCGTCGCTGAGTTTGCTCGCGAGTTTGAATTCCCTGAATTCCGGTTTGGCGAGTTGGACGAAACGTTGGATGGCCAACACCGTGTGAGCGGGGTCGAGCGATTTTTCAAATCGTGCGCTGGCGTCGGTGCGGTGTGACAGGGTGGCTGCACATTTGCGGATGATGTGTGGATGGAAATTGGCGGACTCGAGCAGGACGGTTTCGGTGCTGTCGGAGATTTCGGTCGTAGCCCCGCCCATGATGCCCGCGAGGGCGATCGGTTTTCGATCGCAGAGGATCATGAGCGCCTTGTCGGGAAGCGTGCGTCCCACGTCGTCCAGTGTCGTGAATTTCGTTCCGGGTTCGACGAAACCGACCTCGATGCCGGTGACCGCGTCACTGTCGAACGCGTGCATGGGTTGACCCAGTTCGAGCATGATGTAGTTGGTCAGATCGACGAGGCAACTGATTGGTCGGATACCGACGTGTCCCAATCGCAGTTGCATCCACAGCGGAGCCGGTTGTCCGGTGACGCCTTTCATGCGCAACCCGGAATAGCGTGGGCTTGCGTCGGGATCGTCGATCGTGATTGGGATTTCCGGTAGATCGACGTTCGTCAGCTCTTCCGTCGAGACGACGGGACAGGGCTTCAGTCTGGTCTTGAAAATCGCGGCGAATTCGCGTGCGATGCCGTAGTGTCCCCACAGATCGGGTCGATGATTGATCGAATGGTTATCGACCTCGATCACCCAGTCGTCAAACCATTCGCCCGGCAGCTCCGTACCGGGTGCGACGCCGGGTGACAGGAAAATCGCCTCGCGGGCAGCCGGTTCGATACCCAGTGCGTCACCGGGCAGGATCATGCCGGCGCTTGGCAGGCCGCCAACGGTTGTATCCTTGATGTCGCCCAGCGCGTTGACGTGGGCACCGGTCGGGGCGTACACAATCCTGTCGCCGACATGCAAATCAGGTGCGTTCGTCACGGTATCGACGGTCTTGTCACCGACGTTCAACGTCGCGGCACTCGTGCCCGGGTTTCCGCCGACCGGCTTGATCGCCGCAATCTCAGCGCAGACAAGCCCGCGCGCGCCGACGTCGATTTTCTCCACGCCCTCGACCTCAGCTGTCGTCAGCGTGAACTGCTCCGCCAGCGCGTCAGCCGACAAATCCGAAGGCAGATCGACAAACTCGCGAATCCAGTTTAGCGATATCAGCATGACGCCCGCTCACCTTTCGCCAGAATCGTCGGGCCTGTCAAACGCGCCGTCGGAACAATCGCCCGCAAATCCCCACCAGTCAGAACGCGAATATCGCCGATGCCGTATTTCATCATCGCCAACCGCGTCAAACCCAACCCAAAGGCGAAACCCGTGTATTCGTGCGGGTCGATCTTCCCGTATCGCAACACATTCGGATGCACCATGCCGCAGGGCAATATCTCGATCCAGCCCGAATGCTTGCACGTCGGACAGCCCACCCCATTACAAATCAGGCAGCTCATATCAAGTTCAAACCCAGGCTCGACGAACGGAAAATATCCCGGACGCAGGCGGGCTTTGACATCACGACCGAACACCTCGCGCAGCAGCAATCGCATCATCGCGATAAGATTGGCGATCGAAATATTCCTGTCGATCATCAATCCCTCGACCTGATGAAACGTGTTTTCGTGTGACGCGTCGATGGTCTCGTATCGGAAACATCGCCCCGGTGCGATCAACCGCAGCGGCGGACCGTGACGTTCCATCGCCCGAATCTGCACCGGTGACGTGTGCGTCCGCAGCAACATGTCGTTGGTCATCCAGAACGTGTCCTGCATGTCGCGCGCCGGATGCAACGCGGGAATATTGAGCGCCTCGAAGTTGTAGTATTCGCTTTCCATCTCAGGCCCGGTCTCGACCAGAAACCCAAGCCGTTGGAAAACATCCTCCACCTGCCATTGCACCAGTGTCACCGGATGAGCCGTTCCCAGCGGCGGTCGCACTCCCGGCAGCGTCGGATCGAAACTCGACGATTTACTCGCCTCCGCGCTGGTCTCCGCCTGACGAATCTTCTCGCCTGCCTGCTTGAAAACCTGCGTCAAACGGCCTTTGGCCTGATTGAGAATCTTCCCGACCTGTCCACGCTGATCCGGCGGGAATTCCTTGATTTTTCCAAGCATCTCGCCGAGCACGCCGCTCCTGCCGGTTGTCTGCGACTCGATCTGCCGAAGCTCATCGATCGACGACACACCGGCGATCCTGGCCGTCGTCTCCCGCTCAAGTTTGTCCAACGTCTGTTGTAATTGATCCAGTTCCACTGTCGTTCCTCAACCGTGTTCTCGTTGACCGGATACTCTATGAACCATTCGGGTGTAACTCAAGCGCGCCAGCCGACTTATCGACAGTTTCGTGCGGTCGGACTAACATCTGCCTGGAGCGTGCGAGAAACCGAATGTCTGACGACCGCATCGAAATCAGGAACCTGCTCATCCGAGGCGTCATCGGCGTTCACGACTGGGAACGCAGGATCAGGCAGGACATTCTCGTCAACATCAGCCTGTTCACAGACCTGTCCGCCGCCGGCAAATCCGACAACATCGACGACACCGTCAGCTATCGCACGGTCGCCAAGGAGGTCATCGCACACGTCGAGTCGTCCGAGAGGCTGACGGTCGAAGCACTCGCCACAGACATTGCCCGCATCTGCCTCGATCAGTCGGGTGTGACGCGTTGCCGGGTCCGCGTCGAAAAACCGGGGGCAGTGCGATTCGCCGAGACCGTCGGTGTCGAAATCGAACGGAACGCGGGCGACCTTGCCTGAAAAAGCATTCATCGCCATTGGGTCCAACATCCATCCCGAACGTTATATCCCCGAGGCTGTCCAACGGTTGCGATCGTTGGGGCGATTGATCGCGGTTTCACCCGCCTACAAAACCAAACCCGTCGGACCCCTCGGACAACCCGACTACCACAACGCCGCCGTCGCCATCGAAACCGACACACCACCGCTGAAACTGCGTGACCAACTCCGCAGGATCGAAGCCGACCTGGGACGGGTCAGAACCGGGGACAAATGCGCCCCGAGGACGATTGATCTGGACCTGGTTCACTATGTCGGCGTCGTGCTGAATTCTCCGGAGCTGACCCTGCCCTCGCCGGATATCAGACAACAACGGCATGTGCTCATCCCATTGTTGGCCATCACGCGTTCGGGTGATCTCCCCGGATTGGAAAATCCACCCACCATGGGAAATGATATTCAGGAAGCATTCTGCATTCGATTGGATCCGCCCGTTTGACAGTTTGAAGAATTCGCAGGTGCATGACAGTTCCGGCGGGGCGCAACTAACAGTACAGCGCAAAGTTACTCTCCAGGCATGACCTGATCTGGTCCATGTCGATCTCTGATTTGGACAGAGTTTCTCGCATGGTTTTGGTGTGGCTGAGTTTGGCTTCGGTGTTGCGGCGGCGATGATAGGCGATCA